>CAZGAO010000005.1:0-103152 GCA_964523795.1 uncultured Lentimicrobiaceae bacterium | reverse complement strand
CGAGCAAAGGCTCCTAAACTATCTGGAAATCAAGCACAGGTCAGGAGGTCTGAATCTTAAAACAGCCAAAAAACTTCAGCGGCATGTGGAAGATCGTACCCGCACAATACGCAAGCATGAACAAAAACTGATTGCGATGAGTAAGGCCAAGGATAAAATGTACAGCATTATTGCCCACGATCTTAAAAGCCCCTTCAATTCGCTGATAGGCTTTTCGAGCTTGTTGCACGATGAGTATGATGATTTTTCGGAAAAGGAAAAAAAGGAGTTTATCCATTTTATCCATCACTCATCCGAAGAGCTTTTTGCCTTGTTGGAAAACCTACTGGAATGGGCCAGAAGCAGTTCGGATGGCATTAAATATAAACCTGTACTAAACGACCTGAACCTCATTATCGAGCATATTATTCAATTGCAGGAGCGCAATGCAAGAGAAAAAGAAATAAGCCTCAATAATCTTGTCCCTGAAAACACCCTCGTTTTTGCCGATGAAAATATGCTACGCACCATTATCCGAAACCTTACCTCCAACGCCATCAAGTTTACCGATGTCGGTGGATCGATAAGCTACTTATCACAAAGCTTTGATTCGGTGGTAAAATGCACGGTGCAGGATACCGGAACCGGCATTTCGCCCGAGGATATCAAGACGCTCTTTCAGGCCGATTCAAAAATTCGCAAAAAGGGTACCGCCAACGAAGGGGGTACCGGCCTGGGTTTATTGCTGGTAAAAGAATTTGTGGAAAAAAACAAGGGCAAATTAAGCGTTGAAAGCCAGCCTGGCAAGGGCAGCGCATTTTCGTTTGAGCTGCCGGTGGGGTAGTTGGGGTTTTTGGGAGGTTTTAAAGAGTAAGGACATAAAGGTCGTTAGCGACCTTTATGTCCTTAAAATTATAACTGCGTTTAAACAGCCATCATTTGCGCGCCCAGCTTGGCACCGATAAACTCACGATTCAATCTTGCGATATTTACCAAAGTGATCTCCTTGGGGCATTCGGCCTCACATGCTCCGGTGTTGGTGCAGTTGCCAAAGCCTTCGATGTCCATTTGCCTTACCATTTTCTGTACCCGGCGTTTGGCTTCCACTTGTCCCTGTGGTAGTAGCGCAAGTTGAGCCACCTTGGCCGAAACAAAGAGCATGGCGGAGGCGTTTTTGCACGAAGCCACGCAGGCACCACAACCAATACAAGCCGCAGCGTCCATGGCCTCATCAGCCTTGTTTTTGGGAATGAGTATGGCGTTGGCATCGGGTACGCCGCCCGTGCGTGCCGATACGTAACCGCCGGCCTGTATCAGCCGGTCGAACGACGAACGGTCCACAATCAGGTCGGTGAGCACCGGGAAGGCGCGGGAACGCCAAGGCTCGATAACAATGGTTTTCATACCCTTAAACTTCCGCATGTGTACCTGGCAGATGGTGATACCCGTGTCGGGGCCATGTGGCCGCCCGTTAACATAGAGGCTGCACGTGCCGCAAATTCCTTCGCGGCAGTCGTTCTCGAAATTGATAGGCATCTCGCCCTTTATCACCAGTTCCTCATTGAGGATGTCGAGCATCTCGAGGAAGGATGCGTCTTCGGATATATTGTTAACCGTGTAGGTTTTGAAGCTCCCTTTGGACTTGGCATCTTTCTGACGCCATATTTTTAAATTAAAATCCATAGTCAAGGTGGTTTTATTCTTTGTAATTTCTTGTTTTCACTTCGATAAATTCGTAGTTGAGCGGCTCTTTGTTTAGCGCAGGCTCCTTATCATCGCCCTGATATTCCCACACCGAAACGTGGGTATATTTATCATCATGGCGCATTGCTTCGCCCTCGGGCGTTTGGTGTTCTTCGCGGAAGTGTCCGCCACACGATTCCTCGCGATCCAGTGCATCGCGCGCCATCAGCTCGCCTAGCTCCAGGTAGTCGGCTGCACGCCAGGCTTTTTCCAGTTCCATGTTTTTACCATCTATGCCGCCGGGGATCTTCACATCATTCCAAAACTCTTTCTTCAAGTCCTGTATCATGGTAATGGCTTTTTGCAGTCCTTCACGATTACGAGTCATGCCCACATGATCCCACATGATGTGTCCCAGTTTTTTGTGGAAGGTATCCACCGTTTGGCTGCCTTTGATGCTGAGTAGCTTTTCAAGCTCGGCACGTACTTTCTTTTCGGAGGCATCAAACTCGGGCCGGTCAGTTTTAAAGAAGGGCACATTAATCTGGTCGGCCAGATAGCTTTGCATGGTGTAAGGAATCACAAAATAGCCATCGCTCAATCCCTGCATCAGGGCAGAAGCACCCAGGCGATTGGCTCCGTGGTCGGAGAAGTTGGCTTCGCCGGCGGCAAACAGGCCTGGGATGGTGGTTTGCAATTCGTAATCAACCCACAAGCCGCCCATGGTGTAATGCACGGCGGGATAAATCATCATGGGTGTTTCGTAGGGATTATCATCTACTATTTTCTCATAAATCTGGAATAGGTTGCCGTAGCGAGCCGTAATCACATTTTTGCCTAAGCGTTGTATGGCATCAGCAAAGTCGAGGTAAACGGCAAGGCCTGTGCTTCCCACGCCATGACCAGCATCGCAACGTTCCTTAGCCGCCCGCGAAGCCACATCGCGAGGCACCAGATTGCCAAAGGCAGGATACCTGCGTTCGAGGTAATAATCGCGGTCTTCTTCGGCAATCTCGGTAGGCTTTAGTTCGCCCTTTTGAATTTTCTTAGCATCCTCCAGCTTTTTCGGAACCCAGATACGGCCATCGTTGCGCAGGCTTTCACTCATCAGCGTAAGCTTGGATTGATAGTCGCCATGCACCGGGATACAGGTAGGATGGATTTGTGTAAACGAAGGATTTCCAAAAACAGCTCCGCTCTTATAAGCCCGCCAAACAGCACTGCCGTTGGAGTTCATGGCGTTGGTTGAGAGGAAGAATACGTTTCCATAGCCGCCGGTGGCCAAAACCACGGCATGGGCCGAATGACGTTGTATTTCGCCGGTGATGCTGTGGCGCGAAACTACGCCACGGGCGCGTCCGTCCACAATTACAATATCCAGTACTTCCTGCATGGTAAGCATTTGGCAACTACCATTGTGAATTTCTTTGCTCAGGGCACCGTAGGCTCCCAGCAGCAACTGCTGTCCGGTTTGCCCGCGGGCATAAAAGGTACGCGATACGAGGGCACCGCCAAAGGAGCGGTTGTCTAAGTAGCCGCTGTATTCGCGGGCAAAAGGCACGCCCTGCGCCACACACTGGTCGATAATTTCGTCGCTCACCTCGGCCAGGCGATACACGTTAGCTTCGCGCGAGCGGTAGTCGCCGCCCTTGATGGTATCGTAAAAAAGCCGATATACCGAATCGCCATCGTTGCGGTAGTTCTTGGTGGCGTTTATCCCGCCTTGGGCAGCGATGCTGTGCGCACGCCGGGCACTGTCGTGAATGCCGAATACTTTTACCTTAAATCCCAACTCGCCAAAACTCGCTGCGGCGGCGGCTCCGGCCAGGCCGGTACCTATCACAATAATTTCGAGCTTGCGCTTGTTGGCCGGGTTCACCAGCTTTTGGCCGGCCTTATATTTTGTCCATTTTTCGGCCAAGGGGCCGGCAGGAATCTTTGCATCTAATTTTACCATAGTCTGTATTAAATTATACGGTATAACGTGAACTGAAATAAATTACCAAAGGAATGACGGTGAAACCCAGGGGAAGGATAATGGAGATTACCGTACTCAGTCCCTTCAGGAAGGGAGTGTATTTGCTGTGGTTGAGCCCCAGCGACTGGAAGGCCGACTGGAAGGCATGGTGCAAATGGAAACCCAGCAGGAGAAAGGCAAAAATATAGCCGATAACATAGCCCAGGTTTTCTTGGAATTGAAGAATGACCAGCTTGCCCAAATCATGGAATGTTTCACCATCATAAACCATCGGATCAACCTGACCCAGGAATTTGGCCTTGATATAAAAGTCCATCATGTGGATGATTAGGAAGATGAAAATAATGATTCCGGTGTGGATCATAAACTTAGAAAAAGGGGAGGTGTGCGACCAGCCTTCGATTTTGTAGCGGTTTGGCCGTGCCATCCAGTTTTGAATTTGGAGTATCAATCCATAAATGATATGGATGATAAAGCCACCAAACAAAACCACTTCAAATACCTTTATCAATGGGAATGTGCCCATGAAATGTGCTGCCCTGTTGAATAGTTCCCGCTCATCTCCCGGAATCAACAAAGTGAGGTTGATGCCCAGATGAACAAACAAAAACGTAATCAGGAACAGCCCCGCCAAAGCCATGATGACTTTTTTGGTGATTGAGGAGTACCTTAATGTTGAATTGCTCATAAATTATAGATTTACAAAAATTTTGGATAAGATTCTGATGCTTTGGTTAAAAATATCTTCTTTTGTAATGAAAAGAGCAAATTTAGGTTTTAATTCATTTGAAATCATTCTAAATGTGCTTCTATCAGTAATTTGTATTTAGTTTAAATTATTTATTCCCATTGAAAACCAATCTTTTGAATCGAAATCTGTGCATTAGTAATCGAAAGCGATTCGCTGAAAAGCTTAAACCACAAAGCATAGCGATGTTTTTTTCGGCTGATTTGATGCCCCGAAACGGCGATCAGTTTTATCCTTTCCGTCAGCAATCGGATTTTTTTTACCTCTCGGGAATCGACCAGGAAAAAAGCGTTTTGATACTCGCTCCTGACCATCCGGAAGAAAAATTCCGTGAAATGTTATTCATTATCGAAGCTGATGCAAAGATTACGCGGTGGGAAGGGCATAAAATTAACCGGTCAGAAGGGAGAACCATTTCGGGCATCGAACATGTGCTCTGGCTCGAAGACTTCGATTTGCGCCTGAGGCAAATGATGCAATGGTGTGAGCAGGTTTATCTGAACAGCGATGAAAATCCGGCTTTGTCAACGGAGGTGGTTTTGGCCAACCAGCGTTTTGCTAATGATTTACGAACGGCTTATCCTGCGCATCATATCCTGCGTTCGGCTTCCATCCTTGCTGGCTTGCGCATGGTGAAATCCAAAGCGGAGATTGCCCTGATGCAGCAGGCCATAAATATTACGGGAAAGGCTTTTGATCGCGTATTGAAATTTGTAAAACCCGGCGTGGGCGAATATCAGGTTCAGGCCGAAATAGAACACGAATTTGCGTTTAACCAAGCCCGCAACTATGCCTACCCAACCATCGTGGCTGCGGGTGCCAATAGTTGCGTTTTGCATTACAGCAAAAACAATAAGTTGTGTGGGGATGGTGATTTGTTGTTGCTGGATTTTGGTGCCGAGTATAATCATTATGCCGCTGATATTTCGCGCACCATCCCGGTAAACGGTAAATTTTCGCCACGCCAGCGCGAGTTGTACGCGCTAGTGCTGCGTCTGCAAAAGCTGGCCATCTGCGAAATGGTTCCCGGCAATACTCTGCAAAAACTCAACGATAGGGTGGGGAAGGCGATGGAGAAGGATCTGATTAAAATTGGGCTGCTCGATGCCGATGCGGTAAAAGCGCAGGATGATGAAAAGCCGCTCTACAAAAAATATTTTATGCACGGCACGGCTCATCATCTGGGTTTGGATGTGCATGATGCCTGCGATAAATACCGGCCTTTTGAGCCGGGCATGGTTTTGACCTGCGAGCCGGGCATATATGTTTCCGGGGAAAACATCGGGATTCGTATCGAAAACAATATTTTAATCACGGAACAAGAACCGATAGATTTGTCGGTTTATATTCCACGCGAAATGGATGAGATTGAAGCCCTGATGCGTGGATGATGGGTGGGGATTGGGGGTAGAGACGCGATGCATCGCGTCTCCACGCTTCATCCAACGAAATACCTTCAGGGCAGGAGGGTTACAGACGCGATGCAGATGGGATTATACAGATTGTATGCGGATGGGATTGCACAGACGCGATGCCTCGCGTTTCTACCACAAATAAATAACAACAAAAAAATATGAAAAAAAGAATTGATTTCCAAGGACAGGCCATTCATTACACCGACCAGGGTAAGGGATCGGCATTGGTTTTATTGCACGGGTTTATGGAATCGACAGCGATGTGGGATGATTTTGCCCCTGCGCTTGCAGCGGATTTTCGTGTGATTTGTATCGACCTGCCGGGCCATGGCCAATCGCCGGTTTACCAAGGCCAGCTTAGCATGGAAATAATGGCCGACTGGGTAAAAGCGGTTTTGAATGGCCTGGAAGTTTCACGCTGCACTTTGGTTGGCCATTCGATGGGCGGATACGTCAGCCTTGCCTTTGCCGATCGCTATCCCGAAATGCTATCCGGTTTTTGCCTCTTCCATTCCCACGCCTCTTCCGACACTGCCGAAGCGAAAGAAAATCGCCGGCGCACCATTAATATTGTAAATCTAAACAAAGGAGGCTTTATCCTTAATTTTATCCCCGATCTTTTTGCTCCTGATAACATTGATAAATATCAGCAGAAAATCGAAAAGATGCAGGCGCAGGCTTCGCTCATGCCCGCCGAAGCCATTGTTGCGGCTTTGGAAGCTATGCGCGACCGCAGCGGGAAAATTGAATTTCTCCTGAACACCAGGCTGCCGGTACTTTTTATTGTTGGCAAAGAAGATGCCCGTATCCCGGTTCAAAAAGTTATGGCTCAGGCTATTTTGCCGCCCCACGCCGAGGTGCTGATTTTGGCAGGTGTTGGCCATGTAGGCTTTGTTGAAGCCCGCCAAAAAACCCTGGAGATGATACGCAGTTTTGCGCAGCGTGTGCAATTCAATTAGAACTTTCGTCAGCGTATGACTTCCAGTCATGCCCTGACTAAGTGCAGTATGTAGAAGTCTGAAGAACTAAAACCCATCATTCATAAAATAAATGCCATCATCAGGGTTTACAATTTACACAGTTGAAGACCTTCGGCCTGCTGGGGGTTTATCGGGATAGCTATTAGCTATGATGTTTCAGGCTTTCAGCCTGAGGTCAGCGCATCGGCCAATTCCCCGAACTTTCGGCCAGGCGAAAAATTTTTTAAACCTAAAATTTTGGGTGATTCTTGAAGCCACTTTCAACCTTGTTGTAAATAGTTCTAAAGAATAAGTCTGTTTCTCCAGCCTGAAAGGCTGGCACATCAAAAGGTCAGGCAACGCCTGACCATAAATCCTAACAAAAAAAGCGCACCCCATGTTGGAGTGCGCTTTTTTTATGCCGTGGCGGAATTTATCTTATTGAATTCCGAGTTTTGTTTTTACCTTGGGCATCAGGTCATCGCCTGAGTCAGAATACAAAACCATACCTTGTGCGGTATTTAAAACGTAAGTGTAACCATTGGCTTTGGCAACTTCGTTTACAGCCTTGCGTGCTTTTTCGATCAGCGGGTTCAGCAATTCAGCTTCGTAATTCGACAGGTCTTGTTGTGCCTTTTGGTTAAAATCCACCAAACGGTTGTAGATGTCCTGTAATTCTTTTTCTTTGGTTTGCTTAATAATGTTGGACAGCGTGGCCTGGTTGGCTTCGTATTCCATCTGCTTGTTTTCGAGTTCGGCCTGCATTGTAGTAAGCTGGTTGTCGAGCCCTTTGGCGTAGGTTTCGTAAGCCATGTTTATCGAGTCTTGTCCGGGCATCAACTGGATTAAAGCCGGAAAGTCGATATGTCCGATTTTTTGTGCTTTTTGAGCTGAAGTGTTAAAGGCCAAAACCATCAAAACTCCAATCAGAAATAATTTACTTATTTTTTTCATCATCAATACTTTAAGTGATTTGTTCGTTTTTGAGTGCGCAAAAATATACTATTTCGCTTAAACACCGCGATTATTTATTGTATTTGCTTATTTATAAACTGTTTAAGTTGAGGTGGGACACCCTCGTTTATTTAGTTTCCCCTAACGCCCATGATGCTGCCAATTTGGTCGAGCACCTCATCGCTGATGTCGTATTTGGCATCCACATACATGAGCACCGGCCCGCCGGCTTTATCAAAAATAAAACCGTAGTTTTTCTTGGTGGCAATTTCTTCGATAGCATTAAAAATCTTTTCCTGTATAGGTTTGATCAGCTCCTGACGTTTCTTGAAAAGATCGCCTTCCGATCCAAACCTTTGCTTCTGCAGGTCTTTGATCTCGCGCTCGAAATCCACTATTTCCTGCTCGCGCTTTTGGCGCAAGTCTTCGGGCAGAAGCACGGCATCGGCCTGATAGGCTTTGTACATTTGATCTACTTCGGCATACTTGGCTTCGATTTCTTCCTGCCAGGCTTTCGATAATTCTTCGATTTCGTTTTGCGCATCCTGATATTCGGGGATGTTTTGCAAGATGTATTCGGTGTCAACATAGCCGGTTTTTTGTGCCTGCACCAGCCCGGGCGAAGCAAAGATAAATACCAGGCTTAGCAAAAAAGCGATCCTGATTGTTAAAGCACTTTTTCTCATTGGTGTTTCCTCCGTATTTTAAATTTTATAAAATGCTGCCTCTTTAACAAATAACATTCCAAAGGTTTTGTATCAGATTAATATTACTAAAGTTAGTCGATGGACTGATTGATCGAGAAATGGAACTGGCCTCCGTTAGCTCCGGGAATGCCGGGTACATCATCAAATCCATAGCCCCAATCCAGTCCTAAAATCCCGAACATCGGCAGGAAGACCCTAAGGCCCAGGCCGGCCGAGCGATAAACTTTGAAAGGGTTGAAATTGGCAAAATTGGCCCACGAATTTCCGGCCTCCAAAAAGGTGAGGGCATAAATGGTTGCACTGGGATTGAGCGACAAGGGATAGCGAAACTCCAGTGTGTATTTGCTGTAAATGGTGCCGCCGAGGTTGGAATTGAGATAGTAGTCGGGAGTGAGGGTTTCGTTGCCATAGCCCCGCATCCCGATCAGCTCACGGCCATCCAGGTTGTTGTAACCCGACAAGCCGTCGCCACCAAGGTAAAAACGCTCGAAGGGCGTTACCCCTAAATCGGTATTGTAGCTTCCCAAAAATCCAAATTGCGTACGGGTGCTCAGCACTAGGTTGCCAAGGAGCTTGGTGTAAAAGTTGGCTTTTACCTTCCACTTGTGATATTCTATCCACTTGTATTTTTCGTTCTCGGGCAGGGTACTGTAATTCTTATCGTTAAAAGCGGAATAGGGCGGCGTAACTTCCAAACTGAGCGATACCTCCGATCCTGACCGGGGATAGATGGGCGCATCGATAGAGTTGCGCGAGAGGACAATGTTGTAGTTGAAGTTGTTGTATTGTCCATTTCCATCGCCTACCGGGAAAATGCTGGAGTAGTTTTTCAGGTTGTAAATCTGAAGGTTGATACTCTGGTAGAGGCTAAAAAAATCATCGGGCCAGCGCAGACGTTTTCCGAGGCCAAAGGTAATCCCATCGATGGTAAAGGACGAACGCAGCGGATTGCTTTTTGAGTAGCCGTTAGAATACAGCGAGTGATAATACGATACGCTGAAGGCGTTGGGTTTTTTGCCGCCCAGCCAGGGTTCGGTAAACGAAACGCTGTAGCTGATATAGCCCTTGCCATAAGATTGCAGACGAAGTGAAAGTTTTTGCCCATCGCCCGAGGGTATGGGACGCCAGGCTTTGCTATTAAAAACATTGCGCAGCGAAAAGTTGTTGAACGACAAGCCCAAAGTACCAATAATTCGGCCATAGCCCCAGCCGCCCGAGAGTTCGATCTGGTCGGCGGAGGTTTCTTCAACCGAGTAAATGATGTCAACGGTGCCATCGGCAGGATTGGGCTGGATGTCGGGTTCGATGGTTTCGGGATTGAAAAAGCGCAACTGAGCTAGCTCGCGAGTGGTACGGATAATGTCGGTACGGCTAAACAACTGGCCGGGGCGCGAACGCAATTCGCGGATGATAACCCGGTCGTTGGTCTTGGTATTCCCTTTTACCAGCACTTTGTTGATGCGTGCTTGCTTGCCTTCTCTAATTCTAATTTCAAGATCAATGGTATCATTTTCTACCTTGGTCTCGATGGGCATAGCCTGGAAAAATAAATATCCGTCATCAAGATATAGCGAGCTAACATCCATGCCCGCCGGATTGAAGCTAAGGTTGGTGTTGAGGGCTTCCTGGTTATAAATATCTCCGCGCTGTATCTTGAGGATGCTGTTGAGCACTTCATCGGTGTATTTTGTATTGCCTATCCAATCGATCTTACCAAAATAATAACGCTGACCTTCTTCTAATTTAACATCGATGTTGATGGTTTTTTCATCGTAGCGGTATATCGAATCACTAACGATTCGTGCATCGCGGTATCCCAGGGTGTTGTATTTATCGATGAGTGCCTGCTTGTCTTCATCAAAATCGGATTCGATGTATTTTGATGATTTGAAGATGCGAAGCCTGATGTTCTCGTTCACATAATTGTTGGCAATGCGGGGGATGGTATCGAAGTTGAGATGCAGGGACGCGTTGATGGAATTCCATATCAGATATTCAACATCATCGAGGGGTTTGAAGGCTCCCTTTTCTTTGGTGTTTTTGAATGCTTTGAGAGCCCGATCATCGGTAAGGCTTTTGTTGCCCACAATGTTGATGTCGTAAATTTTGATGCGGTCGTTTTTATCCACATCAAAGGTTAGGGTAACGCTGTTGGCCTTGTCGCCGTCAGGGGTTTGGATGACTTCTACAGCAGCATCCAGATAACCCTTGCCTTTAAAATAAGTAACAATTCGGTTTTTGGCAGTTTTAATAAGGTTGTCGGTTACCACATCGCCGCGTACGATTTTAATTTCATCGCGAATATTGTCGGCCTCTGCTTTTTTAAGGCCAACGAAGGAAAACTTGGAAAGCCGGGGGCGCTCACGCAGTGCAATATTCAGAAAGATGAGATCGCCCTCCACGCTGGTGGCCGATATGTTTACATACTCGAACAAGCCTTGATCCCACAGTTTTTTGATGGCATTGCGAAAGCTGTCGCCTGGAACTTTTATCTTGTCGCCCACCTTAAGGTCGGAGATCATAATAAGCACGCCCTTGTCCAGAAATTGCACGCCGGTTACGGTAACGCCGCCTATTTGATATTCTTTGGGCTGGGCATAATCAATTTTCAGGCTTTCGCCGCCAATATTAACCTGCGCATTTGCGGGACTTAGTGCCAGTAAAAGCACGATAATGCTTAAGGCGGAAAGTAAAACTGACGGCTTTATTGAATGGTTTCTACGTTTCTGACTCCTCATTTTACAATTTTACTTTCTCTTGCTCAAGAATTTGTTCACTTGTTTTGCCAAACCTGCGTTCGCGGTGCTGATAATTTACGATGGCTTCGTAGAGGTCTTCTTTTCTAAAATCGGGCCATAGCTTGGGTGTGATATAAATTTCGGAATAGGCCAGTTGCCACAGCAAGAAATTGCTGATGCGGAATTCGCCGCTGGTGCGGATGAGTAGCTCCGGGTCGGGGAAGTCTTTGGTAAAAAGGTGATCCGAGATCATTTGTTCGTTGATATCCTCAAGTTCTATTTCCTGGTTTTTATATTGTGTTGAAATTTGCTTTACGGCTTCCACAATTTCCTGATGCGAACTGTAGCTAAGTGCTAGTATCAGGGTCATCCGGGTGTTGTTCTTTGTTTCTTCGATGGCTGTAAGCAAGCGTTTGCGTATGCTGCCGTTCAGGGCATTTAAATTGCCGATAGCCTGCAGGCGGATATTATTCTTGTTCAGGGTTTTTATTTCGATATTGATGGTTTTGAGCAAAAGCCCCATCAGCGCTTCTACTTCCAGACGTGGTCTTTTCCAGTTTTCGGTACTAAAGGCGTAGAGGGTTAGGTATTCGATGCCCAATTCGGCGGCGGCTTCGGCGGTTTCGCGTACGGATATTACACCATTTTCATGGCCAAAGATTCTGAGCTTACCTTGCTTCTTGGCCCATCGCCCGTTGCCATCCATAATTACGGCAATATGACGCGGGAGTTTCGATTTGTCGATATTTTCTTTGTAGCTCATCCTGTTGATTAAATCCGTAATTCTGTTGTAAATATTTGTACTACTTGTATTTAAACCCATTTTACCAAGCTAAAACGGCCTGCAAAAGTAGGATTAATTATTCTATTTCTCAAACTCCTGGCAGGTAGTTTTCTCGCCCAGCCTAAAGCGATAGCTAATGGTAAGTCCGGCAAAGGAATACCAGTCGTTATTATCGGGGTTGCCACGGTACTGATCAGGGCTGTGTGGTTTCACCGAGGGGTCGCTTAATATCTCTTCTTCGGTAATAGTGGTTACTGTATTAAAATCGATATAATATTGCTGGCTGATATCATCGAGATAATCGGTAAAGGTTTTGCGCATGCCCCATTCCAAAGCCAGGCCTATTTTGCTATTTACACTATATTTAATACCAAAGCCAAAAATAGCGGCAGCACCATAAAGTTTATAGTCGCTCTTGCCGCCTTCGGTATTTTTATCAAACAACTCAAGATACTCACCTCCGTAAGGAGCTTTAGGGTTAAAGGTAAAGTATCCCAGGCCGCCCATCAGGTAAGGCGAAAAAAAGTTGACCTGGCTGCCGGTAAAATAATCCAGGAAGTTGAATTCGCCAATTATCGAAATTTCGGTAATGGCCGATCTAAAGCGGAGGTTGCGCAACTCGTTGGCCTTGCTTACCGCATCATCGCCGGCAACACGTCCAAAGAGCACATTGAGCCGCGCAGCCCAACGGCTATCAAAATTATAACGTAATAATCCACCAAAGGCCGGGCGGGTCATAAAAAACTGCTTCCCCGGATTCAGTTCGCCCATGTAGTAGGTGCCTCCCGCCATGCCCCCAAAGTCCATTTCCTGTGCATCAAGCTTTATGGTGGTAAACAAGCAAAGTCCGGTTATAATTATAAGAAAACGCTTTGGCATCAGAGGTCTATTTTTTTTGGTAGTGCGCTTTGTGCTCCATGTAAAAATTATCTGCGCTTTCATCATATTCCAAAAACAATCCTGAGTAATCACACTTAACATAACCGCTGCCTGAATATGAGGTGTCTGCATTTTCGTAATCAACATCAAATGCTCCAGTGGAATCAGGTTGGATAAGCATCTCACTGGCTTCTCCCAAATTATTGAAATTGGCTATTTTGAAAACATTCGGATTTTCGCTTGTCCTACTGATAGTGGCTTGGTAATATTCTTTTGTAACAGGAATTCTTGAAGTATCGCTAACAGCATAGGTGTCGATAAAAAATTCGGGGTCAGGGGATGCCACCACTATCGTGCGGTATGCATAAGTGCGATTGCTATCCAAATCGATTGCAAGGTATTCGAGATAATAAGTGCCTAAGGTGTCAATGGTCAGATCTTCAACAGAATAAGAAGCCCCACTGTAGTCATCAAAAACTTCAGCACCCGAATCCACGTAGGCGCATCCCAAAAGCAGGGTGTCCGGGTTTCGACCGAGCAGCTTTATTTGTGGCCCCAGTTTATCTTCCCGTATTTTTTGACAGGCTAACGCGATAAGCAAAAGCATGAGTATAATTAGAAAGCCTGATTTGCGATTTATCATAATAGTCATTCAGAATTCCTACCATAAACTCATGCAGTTAGTTTTTAGTATGTAACCCCACTAAGTAGCTCTAATTCCTTTGATCCTTGCCCCAAAGCAGTTTTTCGCGGATGGTGCTGAAGAAATCCTTTTGTGGAAGCTGTATCAGGTTTACTTTAAAATCGGCGCGTTGAATGGTAAGTTCAACGGTATTGCTAATCGTTTGGTAGCGCGAATCCAGGCCCAGTTGATAAAAGGCGTTGCGCCCGCCCACTTTTAGGCGTATCTCCTGATTGTCGGGGATAACAATGGGGCGCACGGTAAGGTTGTGGCTGGCGATGGGAGTGATGACAAAGTTTTCGGAGCCGGGTGTGATGATGGGGCCGTAGCAACTGAGCGAGTAAGCAGTAGATCCGGTGGGTGTGGCCACAATAAGCCCATCGGCCCAGTAGGTGTTCAGGAAACGGTCGTTAACATAAACGCCAACAACGGCCAGCGAGTTGGTGTCGGTTTTGGTAATCGAAAGCTCGTTGAGGGCATAATTAAGCTCGCCAAAAAGCCCGGCAGGACTGGTAAGCTTGAGCAGGGTACGCTGTTCCAGTTGGTAGTTTCCCGAAATGACATGGTCGATGGCGGGCAGAATTTCATCGCGCGAAATGCTGGATAAAAAACCCAAACGACCCAGGTTTACGCCCAAAATGGGTATCCCCGAATCGCGCACATAAGCAATGGTGTCGAGCATGGTGCCATCGCCACCAATCGAAAAAAGCAGGTCGGCCTTATCGCGAAGCTCCTCATGCGAATTGAAAGTATTCGTTAGGCAGTGGATGGCTACCTTGTTTTTGATTTGCTCAAGATAAGGCTCGAAAATTATCAGCGAGCAATTTACATTTTTCAGCTTATCGAAAAACTGCTGCAGGTAAATCGCACCATCCACCGAAAGCGATTTTCCGAATATCCCTATTCTCATAATATTTTATTATTGAAAATCTTTAATCTACAAATAAATACAAAATCCTGTTACAAGGTGTTGGCTACATGAAAATATACGCCAAATTCGCCCAGGTTGTTCACCGAAAAATCGACTCGAAAAACCATGTCGTAATAGGTAACCAAATCTATACCCAGGCCTGTTCCCCACAGCATTTGGTTGGCCAGCCCGTTGCCCTCGGCGTGCTTAAAATCATCCACATAGGCTACGTCCACATACCAGTTAAGGTAAAAGGCATAGTGCAATTTGCTGAATTTTTCGGATGGGATAAAAGGCAGATTCTTTACGCGTGTTGGCACCACGTTGTATTTCAGGGTGTTTTTGCCAATGATATGGCTTTGCCCATCGATAACATACAATTCGTAGCCGCGCACAAACTCACGTCCGTAGCCCAAGCCCCTTTGATAAAAGTAGGGCTGATTGCGCGAGGTGGAGATTTTTCCATTCCAGTCGGTACTAAAATAGAATTGCTTGCCCAGTGTCCAGTATTTTCGGTACGAAGCCATGAGTTCCATCATCGAGATATCTCCGTTTTTTAAAACATTAAAACCATTTTTTGAAATTGTTCCCGATAGATAATCGCCCCTGAGCGGATAAACTTTCGAGTCGCGATGATCGGAGCTGTAGCTGTATTGCAACGACATATACTCATTTACAGTTTCGCCATCAAACGAATAATCGGGGTTGAGCTTGAGCAGGGTGTCGCCAAAAACGTAATAATTGTAGCCCAATTGCAAGTTGTGATTTTCATAGAGCGAGGGGCGGTGGTTCAATTTTAAAAACGAATAGAAATGCCTGTGAACATATTCATCTTCGCTTCGGTAGCTCTCCTGATGGTTATCCACGGTAGTGTAAGCCACCTCATGATTTTGCGAAAACCCCATACCCAGTCCTGCTCCGAAGGTTTGTTTTTTGTTGATGTAGGGGATGTTGTAGCTTATCTGATAGGTTTCGTCCCAGCCAAAACGCAGGAGCATATTCAGGCGTTCCATCCTTCCGCGCATGTTGTCCCTAACCAGCAGCAAACCATACGAAATGCGGTTGAGGTCTTTGTCTTCCCACCAGGCATTGAAGTTGCGATCGGAGATCTCGAAAATGGGGATAGGCCACAAGTACCAACGCTCGATAAAATGAATGTGCAGGGCGATGTGGGTATAATCCGTGTTGGAAACAATCGAGTCCTGCATGGTTACAAAGTTGAAAAGCGAGGTGTTGAGCAGGTTATCACGCGAACGCGATAATTGCGAAGCCAGGTTGTCGGTGGCAATAATATCCTGGCATTCAAAAGTAAGTTCGCGTAGGATAATGCTTCTTCTGGTGATCTTGTTTCCGCTCAGGATGATGGTATCGATAATTACATGGGAGCGGTTGTCGATGATGTTGGCGTGGAGAAGGATGCTATCGTTGGGCGAATTGGACAAGACCCGGGCTTGCTGTTGGCCGAAGGCAGATGCGCAGAGTAAGAAAAAAATGAGTAGCAGGCTTAGTTTCATCAAGGAATTGGGATAGCAAAAAAATCAAAAATACAAGAAATAATGAGATTAGCGATTACATTTTTAAATACATCATCAGGGCATCGTAACGCTCCTGCAAGAGGGCTTCGTCTTTTTCGTTTTTACCAAAGTAGGAATGTATTTCGTAATCGAAACGCCGAAGGGTTTGAATAATGGGTTCTAAATTTATTTTGTTGAGCTTAAGCGTTACTTGCAGGGTGGGAGAGCCGGGAAGGGAACGCACCCCGGCACTCAGAATTTTTGCATCGTTCGATTCGACCAGCCGGGCAATTTCGGCCAGCGAGAAGTTGTTTTGCGCAAGTTCCAAAATAATAATCCCTCCCGGGTTTTCGAGCGAGAGCAGCTCAGCGGCAGACTGCAAGATATCCTCACCGGTAATGGCTCCCAGGTAATGATTGGCATCATCGAGCACTGGCATTAGGCTTATCTTGTTCAAGGATATGCCCTGTAGCGCATCAAAAAAATGAGCAGACTCATGTGCCGAAATATGCTGAAGCTCATGTTTGAAATTGGCCATCGTTTGGTTTTCATCTTCACATACCATCAGCGTATCATACGAAATGAGTCCCAAATATTTGCCATCTGCAAGCACAGGCAAATGGCTTACCCGGTTTTCATCCATCATTTTGAGGGCGGTAGAAACCTTGTCGCCAGGCCTTAACGGGATTATCGCATCGCTGATGATTTCAATGGCTGTCATAATTTTGGTGGTTTAATCAATTTGCAAAACATTTTAAACGCGATACATAAGCACATATTACTTATTCCCATTCCCACTTTTCCTTGTCCAGAATTTCGTCGTTGATAATGCGCAAGTAGCTATTGTAACGCGATACCGGGATTTTCCCCGCTTCCAGGGCTTCTTTTACGGCGCAGCCCGGCTCGTGGATGTGGGTGCAATTGTTAAAACGGCATTCGTGCATAAAGGTTCTGAATTCGGGAAAACGCTCGGCAATTTCATATTTGCGAAACTCTACCAGCCCAAACTCCTTAATGCCCGGGGTATCGATAACAAAGCCACCAAAGCTCAGCGTGTGCATTTCGGGGAAGGTGGTGGTGTGTTTTCCCTTGTCGTTGTAGTTGGAGATATTCCCGGTTTTAAGTTTCAGGCCTGGCTCGATGGCGTTTACCAGTGCCGACTTGCCCACACCCGAAGGCCCCGAAAAAAGATTTACCTTATCACGGATGGCCTCGCGTACCGTAGAAATCTGATCGCCGGTTAAGGCCGAAACTTTAAAAGTTGGGTAGCCTGCGTTTTCGTATATTTCGCAAAGTTCGATTACTCTTTTATGATCTTCCTGATTATGAATATCGGTCTTGTTGAAAACGATGGCCGCGTTAATGTGGTAGGCCTCGGCGTTAACCAGGAAGCGGTCGATAAAACCGGGGGTGATGCGCGGCTGCTTGAGGGTAACAATCAAAAGTGCCAGGTCGATGTTGGCGGCTATGATGTGCGATACCTTGGATAAGTTGGTGGATTTGCGGATGATATGATTGTGGCGGGGAGCTATGCTTCGGATAACGCCCATGCTTTTGTCGGCAAGAATGTCGATTTCTACCTTGTCGCCCACGGCCACCGGATTGGTGGTTTTTATCCCTTTAAGCCTGAACTTCCCTTTGATTTTGCATTGCAGGCTTTGCCCATCCGTGGTTTTTACCAAATACCAACTGCCGGTAGATTTAATGACGATGCCTTCCAAAATTTTAATATTTTTGCGTCAAAATTATACTATTTCTTTGTATTAAATATTTTATAAATCTAAAGCTAAGACATTGTGAACCATTTCATACCCTTGTTTATTGCACCTGTTATAGCCCTGGTGCTGCTCATACTTGCTTATGGAGGTATGGAAAAAAAATCGTGGAATTTGTTTTTAGCTTCCTTTTTCTTTGGCTTGTTGGCTGCGATACCCATGATCGTGGCGTTTTACTATATCCGCCACAATTGGTTGGAACACGCCACCAGCATCCGGCGCATTTTATTCTTCGCCTTTGGTGTAGTGGGGTTTTTGGCCGAGTTTTTCAAATTTCTCTTTCTTCGTTATAAAATCATCACCAACGAAGCCATTACCAAGCCCTTCGATGGGATTTTGTACAGCGTGATGATCTCGATGGGCTATGCCTCGCTGGCCGGAATTTTCTTTTTTTACGAATGGGATTACACCGGACAACTGTCCACGGTGCTTTACAGCATCCCTTTTGCCAATCTGTTTACCGGTATTATTCTGGGCTTTTTTATTGGGATGGGGAAATTCAGGAAGCCAGCCTTTATCGATTCACTCACCGGACTTGGGGCTGCCATTTTCTTCCAGGGCTTCTTTAATTTTTGTCTCTTCTCCGAAGATTATCTCTTGCTGGGGCTGGTTGCCTTTGGTACCTTGATCATTTGCATTATGCTAAGCGTAAAATCCATCAACACCGATTTAAAATCGATGCTTTAAATGCTCTCCTTTTTCTGATTTTTTTTCACGCCGACATTGCACAAAAATTTGATTTTTTCGTTGTTAGCATTGATTATGAAACGAAAAATCGGATTATTCTTCCTGCTTATCCTTGCGTTGGTGTTTTTTACCACCACCTTGCCTGCGCAAAATATCACCCGAATTTTCGATTCGCCCATCGATACCAATTATATTCAAAGCTATCCTAAGGCTCTTACCATCAAGGCAATTGCCAAAAACAAATACCTCAAGCTCGGCATCGAAGACGATGAAGATGATTACGAGCTGCAATACGAACCCAACGGCAACAGCTCGATAGGCCTGGCCTTCAATTACAAATGGATAGGCTTTGGCTTTTCTTTTAAACTTGCGAACCCGGAAAAAGATCTTGACCTGGGCCAAAGCAGAGCCTTCGACTTTCAAACCAATCTCCTGTTTAGAAAAGGAGTCTTCGATATTTTTTATCAGCATTACAAGGGTTTTTACCTCAGCAATTCGGCGGGCATGATTGCCAACTGGCCCGATGGCGACACCTATCTTATCCGCCCCGATATTGCAGTACGAAGCGTGGGAGCCAATTATACCCATGTTTTTAATCCCAAAAAATTCTCGTACATCTCCTCGTTTTCGCAAACCGAAAGTCAGCGCAGAAGTGCGGGTTCGCTAATCCTGGGTCTTGGTTTGAACTATCATCGCGTGTGGGGCGATTCATCGCTGGTGGTGAGCAATTTGATCTATCCCGAAGCCTTTGCCGATGATAGCATTCAGCAACTTAGCGGCCTCTCAACCAGTGCCCGTTTTGGCTATGCCTACACCCTGGTGATTCGCCAAAGGTTTTTTTTGTCGCTTTCGCTCGATGCCGGATTGAGCAACAATTTTAGTGCTTATCGTAGTGAGGATAAAAATCATTACAACCTAAACATTGCTTCCAATGCCGCCTTCAAAATTGCCGGTGGCTACAATTACAAGCGTTGGTTTGTCGGTTTTACCGGAGCCAACTTCGTTAGTTTGAACAAGCCCACCAACGAAAATTTTCTTGTGCGTATTCAATATGGATTTGTTAGTTTTGTGGTCGCCCGAAGATTTCAGCTTCAATCGGACATACCTTTGCCCAAGCTGTTTTAAAAACGAACTAAAATTGATAAATTATGAGAACAAAGTACTGCTTACTTTTGATAGCCGGTTTGCTGATGAGTGCCGGTGCCTTTGCGCAAGCCGATAAATTTTATACCACCTCGGGGGGTGAGATGATTTTTTCGTTTGCCGCGATTGATGATGGTGGCTCCGAGAGCGGGAATATCCTCCGGTGGTCGCCAGTGTTCAACTTTCAAAACCTGGGCAACTATGATGTAAATAATAATCTGGGATTCTTTACCGGCATCAACATTCGTAATGTGGGTTTTATTTATGATAATTATACCGCTCCGGGTACCACCAACACCGTAAAGAAAAAGTTTAGAAATTATACCGCTGGTATTCCCGTGGGATTTAAACTTGGACGGCTGGATAAGATTTTTGTTTACGGAGGCTACGAAATCGAATTTCCCTTCAATTACAAGGAAAAAACTTTTGAAAATGAGCGTAAAACCGATAAGTTCAATGTATGGTTTAGCTCCCGCGTACCGGCCATCTATCATACTTTTCTTGCCGGGATCCAGTTTCCGCGAGGAGCCAATCTCAAATTTAAATACTACCTCACCAATTTCCACAACAAGGATTTCACCGAAAAACTTAGCGATGGAACCGTTGTGAAACCTTATGAATTTTTGAACGCCAATGTCTTTTACATTTCCTTAAACTTTAGCCTTTTCCGAAACGCAAAAATCTACACCGAGGAAAAATACACCGACACGAAAGCCATGGTTTTCTAAGCAATGGGAAATGTGAATGATCGTAATTTTTTTGCAAAACTATTTTATCTATTAAAACACTTTCTTATGAAACGCATCTTACTTTTTATCGGCCTGCTTATTCCATTTTTTGCCCTTGCGCAAAACATTGGCGATACGCTTGTAATTCCTACCATCAACTATTCTCAAACAAATAGTCCCAACGGACGGGATACCATGATTTATTTCCCGGATGATGCCGGACAGAGCTACGAGAAAATTATCATGGCCTACAACATGCGCTGCAAGGATGGCCTGGTGTCGGTGCCCGGCAATACCAACATGGGCTGCGGCGAGTGGGATTACAAATGCAATACCTTTATCACCGACTCATCGCGGGTGGATTCGATACTCAATTATCAGGCTTCACATCGCATATCGCACTTTTCGGGCGACACCTTTTATTATGTGCAGTCGCCCATGCACGATTATTATCAATACCTGCAATACAATGTCAGCCTCAACCAAATAATCTCCGAAAGCCAATCGCCGGTAGGAACGGGCACGCTGTGGCTGGACGGAGTGCTGCCCGCCGATCATATTTCGGGCAAGTCGCAGTATTTATTTACCCAGGCCGAGCTAATCCAGGCCGGCGCAGTGGCGGGCAATCTTGACGGCATAATTATGAAAGTGGAAAGCTCCGGCACGGCTTCTTTTCTTCGGCTTAAAATAAAACAAACCAGCGCGACCGCGCTTGATAATTCTGCTCCCGAGCTGGAGGGTTTTACCGAAGTTTATTTCGCAGATTTCAATTTTTCTGCCGGCGACAACCGGATTCAATTCTACAATTCCTTTGCCTGGGATGGAACCTCGAATATCCTTGTTGAGTTTTCGTTTACCAATCCTGATTCTGCAAGCCCCATTATGGTGCAAGGCGGCGATATCGGCGAAAGCTATGGCTTGCAAGCTGTGGACGGCACCCACATAATCAACGATGAGGGCTATACCCAAATACCTGCAGCATCACTTTCGAGCATTTCCAGCGAAATAACCGTTTCGCTGTGGTGCTATGGTAGTACTGATTTCCTGCCAGCCAACACAAGCATTATTCATGGGAACAATAGCAGCAATCAGCGCAGCCTTAACGTGCATCTGCCCTGGAGCAATTCGGGGGTGTATTTCGATTGTGGCTACGAGGGTAGCTACGACCGGATTGATAAAGTGGCTACTCCTGCCGAAATTGCCGGGCAATGGAATCACTGGGCCTTTACCAAAAATGCTGGCACCGGCGAAATGAAAATCTACCTCAACGGCCAGTTGTGGCAATCGGGAAGCGGAAAAACCCGCCTTATCGAAATAGAGGATCTGGTGCTGGGCGGGGCGCAAAACACTGCCAATTTTTATTATGGTAAAATTGATGAACTCAGGATTTGGAATGTCGAGCTGGACGAAGCTGCCATTGCCGCCTGGATGAATGTGAGTCTCGATGAAAGTCATCCCAACTATGACCATCTGGTGGCTTATTATAAGTTTGACGAAGGCAGCGGAACTGCCCCCGCCGATAGTTCTCTCTTTGGCGAAACCGCCGAAATGCACGATTATGTGATTTGGGAAAAGGAAAGTGGCGATGATCTGTCGCGAAATTTTGTATCGACAAGCCTGCGGCCAAACCTTACCTTTTTGCAAGGTGATTACGATTTAACGATTTCGGATAATTTGGTGAATGTGGCTAAAGAAAAAATGGCCAAGGCTGTTACGCAATACGAAATTATCCCCCGCTACGGAACCATGCTTGACGATAGCATAAATGCGGTTTCGTCGGAATATTTGTGGGAAGCTGGTTACGAATTCACCTACAACCCCGAGGGATTGGCTATCGATAGCAATCTTATTGCCCCCACAGGTTTTGCTGTCATTACCGAGTTAAATTACTACAAGCGTTATCCGGCCAAATACGAAATCATGTCCTTTGTTACACCTTACGGTATTTATCTCGATTTGGGTATGGAAGGAAAAACCTGGCTATTCGACCTTACCGATTATGCCCCGGTGCTTAAGGGATGGAAGCGGCTTTTGGTGGAGCTGGGCGGCCAGCGACAAGAAGATATGGATATTCAATTCTGGTATATCGTGGGAACGCCACCGCGCGATGTTATCGACATCAACCAGTTGTGGCGGGCTTCGAGCAGCAACTACACCAACCTGATGAACGACCGCGCTTTCGAGCCACGTACGCTGACCATGAATCCGGAGGCACTTTCGTACAAGGTGCGCTCGGTGGTTACCGGCCACGGGCAACAAGGCGAGTTTAGCCAACGCTGGCACAGCCTGAATATCGATGAGGGCACGCCCGAGTTTGAATGGAAGGTGTGGACCGAATGTTCTACCGTGCCCATTTATCCCCAGGGCGGCACCTGGATTTTCGACCGCGCCGGCTGGTGTCCCGGCGACCCCAGTGACTTGTACGAATGGGATATCACCGAGTTTGTAAGTCCCGGACAAAGCCACACCATCGACTACGATCTTACTTATGCCTCGGGCGAAGCCAACTATCAGGTAAATAATCAGCTGGTAAGTTATGGTGCCCCAAATTTTGCGCTCGATGCTGCCATCACCAGCATCGTGCAAGCCAATGCCGACAATGCCGCCTTCGCGCGATTCAACCCCGCGTGCAGCAATCCGGTGGTGGTTATTCAAAATACAGGGTCAAGTATCCTGTCGAGCCTCGACTTTGAATATTTTGTTGAGGGAGGCCAGGTGCTGACTTATTCCTGGAGTGGCTCGCTGGGGTTTTTGGAGAGCGAAGAAGTGGAGCTGGATATTCCCGGCTACGATTTTTGGGTGGGGAGCAGCAATACCTTTAATGTTAATATTAGCAATGCCAACGGCCAGACCGATGAATACGAGTACAACAATCATTACAAAAGTAAATTTACTACCGTGGATATTTACGATGATTCCGAAACGCTGACCATCGAATGCAAAACCAACAATCAGGGCTATCAAACTTCCTACGCGCTGACCGATCTGGATGGCAATGTGATTTTTGAAATGTCAGGACTTGAAAATGCCACCATTTACACCAACGAAGTGAGTTTGCCCCTGGGCTGTTATCAACTGCGCATCGACGATAGCGGCGACAACGGCTTGTATTTTTGGTACACGCCTAACTATGGAACCGGCTACTTTAGAGTTAAAGACAGCGATGGAAATATCCTCTATGATTTTGAACCCGAGTTTGGACGTTTTGCAATTTATGAGTTTGGAATTGTTGACATCACCGGCACAGCGGAATGGCTCGAAGACCCGAATATCGTAAGTGTATATCCCAATCCTGCCACCGATTGGATAAGCATTGCTATCCGTGGGATGGAGAACCATGAAATTGATGCGCTTTTGTTCGATGCCTCACAGGCGGTGGTTTACGAAGCGCAGTTCTGTGTCGAGGATAACGATTTCACCAAAAGCATCCCCATCGAAGGGCTAAGTGCCGGTGTTTACTTTTTGCAATTGCAATACAATGGGCACAAAATCCTACGCAAAATTGTAAAGCAGTAGAACAGGCGATTTGATAAGATAAGCAGGAATACATCCCATTCCCAGATCCTAATGATTTGTTGATTATTTCCAGTAACGATTACTAAGAGTCCTTAGTTATCAAACCTGTTTTGTCGAAAAGGTAAAACGAAAGCGATAAGACCACTCCCGCAATTGCTGCCAGAGCCATGCCGGTAAGCTGCACCGAGCCAATATTGATGGTGGCTTTGCTAAGGCCGGCAACAAAGGTGGTAGCACCGATAACCATATTTCGGTTATTGCTAAAATCCACTTGTTGCTCCACCAACATGCGCAAACCCTGCACTGCGATAACACCATACAAAAGTATGGTTATCCCACCCATAACCGGCACCGGGATAGACGAAATTGCTGCCGATACTTTTCCGATACATGAAAATGCAATGGCCAACAATGCCGCACCCTTTATTACCCACACTGAATATACACGGGTAATAGCCATTACCCCAATATTTTCGCCGTAGGTAGTGTTGGGCGTTGAGCCTGTGAATCCGGAAATAACATTGCTGATGCCATCGCCCAGCAATGAGCGATGAAGGCCGGGCTTTGCCATGAGGTCGGTTCCGGTAATTTTTCCGGTTACCACCAGGTGGCCAATATGCTCGGCCAAAACCACAATGCAGGCCGGCGCAATAATGATCATTGCATTGAAGTCGAGCACCGGTGCCTGGAAGTGTGGCAAGGCAAACCAATGCGCATTGAGTATGGGAGCTGTGTTAACCAACCCCATAATAAAGGCGAGCAGATAACCCCCGATTACCGCCACCAGAATTGGGATTACCTGTAAGAAACCCCGAAACATCACCGATCCGGCAACGCCAATGAGCAGCGTTGTCATCGAAACGAATAAAACCTGATGATCCATTACAAAAGGCTCGACAACTTGCCCTACCTGGCTTGGCCAGGGTGCTAAGCCGGCTTGCTGAGCTGCAACGGGCGCAAGCTCCAGACCAATTACTGCCACCACAGCACCCATCACTACGGGCGGCATCACCACATTAATCCATTTTATACCCCAGCGTTTTACCACAAACGACATCAGAATAAAGAACACTCCAAAAGCAATAAAGCCCGATTGCGCATGATTATAGCTGCCATAACTGTTGATAATAAGCAATGCCGGAGCGATAAATGCAAAACTTGAACCGAGGTAAGCCGGGATGCCGCCTTTGGTAATCCAGGCGTAGATGAGGGTGCCGATGCCATTCATCAGCAGCGCAATGGCAGGATCGATGCCCAAAAGGACAGGTACCAAAATGGTGGCTCCGAACATGGCGGTGAGGTGCTGAAAACTAAGCGGCAGCGTATCCAAAAACGGGAGCTTTTCGTGGATGCCAATGATGCGTCTTTTCATTTCGATTAATTTTGCTTTGGTGGATAATCCTGGGCTTGTAATTATTCTTCCGCCAGGGGCTGGCTGGCGCGAAACGCAAAAGTATTTGGCTGTGAAGTGTTGGGATTATTCATTAAAACCATATATTTTTATCGTTTTTAAATTCATTAATGCGAATTGCTTTGCCCTTTCATTTAATGGATACTTTTCATTTGCAACATTCTACATGAACCTGAAGTGATGGTCTTTTAGTCTTTTATTTTTTTTATCCCAGGCTACAATTTTTTGAATTAATTCCATTGTAACCTCCGGGGTTATTTCAGGACTTTCAATGATTTGTTTTTCTATTTCGTCAATTTCAAAAAGTAAATCTGGAGCGGTTCAATCACTCTGTCGATAATTGCAATTGTCGATTTGTGCTTTCTGGTTAGGTTCAAACAATAAAAATAATTGATCATTTTAGGATTGAAAAATAGTATCCAGATGATATTCTAGGAATTCTTTCTTAGGCGGAAAACGTTCTGGAAGTTTAATCTTAAAAGATTCAAGACAACCAAAGTGTTTTTCGAAATAATCAGCATTTTTATGATTCATTAATTTTGGTGAAAGAATAATTGTGAAATCTGTTTTGATACCAATAAGTCCTTTGTCAAACGCAGCATCATACAATTTTGAAAGACATATTCCATTTGAGGGATTTAAACGTTCCTTTTCATTTTTTGACCATGGTATAATATGGCTTGCATTTAATAATTCGGGAATATCAATCCTTGATATTGCACATTTTGTAGAATAAACATTTAAAATTATTTGCCTAAAAACACTTTGATTTACACGTGTTTTAACTTCACGGACTTTTTCTTCACCCTTTAAATTCATGTCTTTTAAAATGTCAGAATATTTATTTTCTATTGATTGATTCTCATATTCTGCCAAAATATTTTCACTTTCGAAGATAAGTTCCTCTCTATTATTATTGAATTCATCCCAAATTGGTTGGCATTGTTTTAAACCTCCGGATAAACCAGATACTCCTCTTTCTTGATGGTATGGGTCTATACTTGCAAAATTCACCAATCTCATTGCGATAGAACTAGGCGTTCTGCCAAGCAACTCTGCGAGTTTAATAATATCAGAATTGCTCCTGTGCATCTTACCAAATGGAAGTTTCAGATACAAGTTGAATGCAAGTATTAATTCATCTTTTGACCAAAGATTTCTTTTCATTAGGTTGTCGCATATTTGTGTTCATCCCAATATTTTATTTCAGAACACCCATAAGCCAATCCAAATTCATCAAGTGGCTGAAAACCCCATTTTTTTGTTGATAACCCTTTGAAATATTCAATTCCATCATCATCAAAAAGCTTAAAGCTATAACAATAATTTTTGTTAAGTTTCGATTTTCCCTTCTTAAGAAAAGTAACTGTATTTTCATCGACCAAAAACGGCGATACTTTTTCAATTATAAAATTCATAAACTAAAATTTGCTCAAAAATACTAATAAATCTTCTAACGTTTTAGCTCGATTACGAGATTTTAATTCGCACTCCCAGATTGTCCAGGTATTCCATCCCAATATTTCAAGCTCTTTTATTATTCTTTTATCTCTTATTATTGTTGCTTCAATTTTTCCCAGCCACCACTCTGTTCTTACTTTTGGAATCACGTAATATTTACAGTCATGGTGCCCATGCCAAAAGCATCCGTTTATAAAAATTACTGTCTTGTATTTTGGTAATACAATGTCAGGCTTGCCAGGTAATTTTGAATAATTCAGCCTGAACCGGTATCCATTTCCATGCAAAAACTTTCTGACCAGAATTTCAGGTTTTGTATCCTTCCCCTTTATCATGGACATATTGTAGCTTCTGGTCGCTTTATCGTGCACATCAGTCATTGCAAAAAAGTTTTAGCATTACTAAGAAATCGCAACCTTTGACAAATCTTTCCTTCACATTATTTCTTTTTCATAAAACACCACACCAATTCTATTGATATGGTCAAGGAGTTTTGGGGTTTCTATTTTATGAAATATGGAGAGGTCTATTTTATAGGGAAGGAGCAGGTCGTCTAATGCTGTTTCAATATTAAACAGCATAGAAAGTTCTAATGCTTCGCCCTTAAGGCTTAGGTCGATATCGGAACCAATGCGGTAATTCCCTTTGGCACGCGAGCCGTAGAGTATGGCTTGCTCTATTGCAGGATATAGCGCAAATACACTTTTTATGGCTTGCGTGGTTTTGTCTTTTAGTCCGTAAAGTTCGCTCATTCTTTTTCGGCTATTTTCTGCATTTTTTTTTTAAATTTCTTTCTTCTGCAAGCTCTAAAGCCGCAACTAATTGTTGCAGGGCTTTTTTATAATTGTCAAATCGTTGTTCCCATCTAATATCTTGTGTGTTCATCTTACAATTTTATTTTATTAAGTTTAGAAACAGAATCCCACATTCCCTTGCTCGTATTCTACCACCCGCCAAATGTAGAAATTATTTTGTTTAGATTGGTCAAAATATGCGCTGTCGGGCTATAGCCGCTAAGCTGCTATGAAATGATGATTTGGCCTTTTGCACATCGAGGCTCATTTGTTTGCTTATGGTTTTGGTAAGCAGAAGCACGCGTACGCCTTTTCCCTTTTTGGATAAATGCGTGAGGGTGTTTTCGTTGATGAAGTTATCGATCAATAGTATATTTTGCTTAGCCGAACGGATAATTTTAGAAGCCAGCTCGTAAGCATCAAACACTTGCCCATCGAAGAATACGCCCTGTGTAGGAATCAGATGTGTGTTTATTTGCAAGCCAATTTCATCTACTTTGCTTTTCAGTACTTCCACATTGTCTTCCAGTCGGTTCATGCGGTTATTGATGGAATAGCCTTTTAGCAAATAGTCTTTTAAAATTTTATTAGCCCAAATACGAAACTGGGTGCCCTGTTTTGATTTCACCCGATAACCCACCGAAATAATTACATCGAGGTTGTAATATTCGACATTTAAAGTTTGTATTTTTCCTTTTATAGCACCGTGTTGAGTGGTTGTCGCAAAATTTGCGACAACCACTTCTTTAACTAATTCGCCCTCCGAAAAAACATTGTTGATGTGCTTTCCTATCGTTTTAACATCCCTTCCAAAAAGGGTAGCTATTTGCTGGCGATTTAGCCAAACGGTTTCTTCGTCAATCCTTACTTCAATATGTTCGGCTATCTCTTTAGGGCGATATAAAATGATTTCGTTTTTCATAGCATCTCCGTAATTTCGTTCATAATACTACTTACACTCTCTTTTTCCATTTTGCTAAAGGCAAACCATTTCCTACCCAAATCTTTAAGCGAAGCCCCGAGATGATAAATTTCTACACCATCAATAATCAAAAAACGGTCGTGGCTTTGGGTAAAAAGTTTCAACTCAAACTGGCCATACTGTTCATTGGCTTTTTGCACATCGAGGCTCATTTGTTTGCTTATGGTTTTGGTAAGCAGAAGCACGCGTACGCCTTTTCCCTTTTTGGATAAATGCGTGAGGGTGTTTTCGTTGATGAAGTTATCGATCAATAGTATATTTTGCTTAGCCGAACGGATAATTTTAGAAGCCAGCTCGTAAGCATCAAACACCTGCCCATCGAAGAATACGCCCTGGTGTGGAATAACATCTTTACGCTCCAATGCTTCAAAAATCTGCTCAAACTTTTGGTCGGTTTGGATTTGTTTTTTCTCAATGCCTTCCATTCTTTGTATAAGTCCGCTATGCCCGGCAATGAGTTTTCTCATTTCAACAAAGGCATTAATAATTTGGATGCTGACTTTTACTGCTGTTTCGCTGCGCAAAACGGCCGAAAGCATTGCAACACCTTGTTCAGTAAAGGCGTAGGGTAAATACTTGATGTTTTGACCATGTTTAGTTTTCAAGGTCACATTTTGTGACCTTGAATTGGGCATCGTATTTTTTGAACCTAAGTGTCCATATTGGTCGGATTTTGCGACCAGTTCTTTTACTTCACTTTCTGTTAATTGAAACCGAAAAGAATCAGGAAAACGTACAATATTCCGTTTTACAGCTTGATTTAAAACTTTGGTTTCCACTTGATACATTTCTGCTAAATCGCGATCAACCATTACCTGATTTCCTCTAATAGAATATATCAAGTTGGTAACATTATCAAGCCGGGCGGCTAATTCTCTATTTGTTTTCATTTTTTTACTTTGTTATTTACACCCGCCAAATGTAGAGATTATTTTGTTTGGATTTCCTTTTTACTTTCGTGCTTTCAGGCCTTATTTATTTTCCTGACTATGGATTTTCAAGGGAAAGGCCATTTGGATTTTGATATTGGATCGCAAGAAGATTTATTCGTATTTTTGAAAAAATTTTAGCATGAGAAAAGGATACAGGGGAAAGGTTTTTTATTTTAAAAATGGCGCAAATCAGCACAGCTTTGCGCAGCATTATCATTATTTCGCGGATGGCCTGCTGGTGGTAAACGATGGTCTGGTGGAAGCTGCCGGCGATTTTGCTGCACTCAGCAAAAACCTGGGCAGCCACTTCGAAATCGAAGACTTTGGCGATGCGCTCATTTTGCCGGGTTTTATCGATGCGCATGTGCATTCGGTGCAAAGCAAGGCCATTGCCTCGTATGGCAAGGAGCTGCTTGAATGGCTGGATAATTATATTTTTCCGGCCGAGCAAAAGTTTGCCGACCAGGACTATGCACGCGAGCATACGGCTTTTTTTGTGAACCAGTTGCTCAAAAGCGGAACTACCACTGCCGTGGTTTATCCTTCGGTACACGCCAACTCGGCGGAAGCCTTGTTTGACCTGGCTCTGGATAAAAATATGCGCCTGATTGCCGGCAACACCTGGATGGATCGCAATGCCCCCGAATATCTGCTGCAATCGCCAGCCACAGCCTACGATCTTTCAAAACGACTTATCCAAAAATACCACAATAAGTCCCGCCTTAGCTTTGCCGTTACGCCGCGTTATGCCATCACCTCCTCGCCCGAAGCCCTGGAAATGGCCGCCGCACTTTTTCACGAATATCCCGATCTGTACCTGCAAACGCATATCTCCGAAAACCGCAAGGAGATCGAGATGGTCAATCACTCCTACCCCAATCACCGCAATTACCTTGATGTATATGACGAATACGGGATGTTAACGCCGCGCACCATCCTTGGTCATGGCATCCATCTCGAAAATGAGGAGCTGGAACGCATTGCCGAAACGGGCACGCGCATCGCGCATTGCCCCACGTCTAACCTTTTTCTGGGCAGCGGCTTGTTCGATTACCGCAAGATGCTGAACCATGATATCCGCTTTGCCCTGGCCAGCGATGTGGGTGCAGGCACCAGTTTTTCGATGCTGCAAACCCTGCAGGATGCCTATAAAATTTCGGCGATTAACGGCAACCCCATGCCTGCGCTACTGGGTTTTTACCTGCTTACTTTGGGCGGAGCACAAAGCCTCGGTCTGGAAAATAAGATTGGAAATTTCGACCCGGGCATGGAAGCAGACTTTGTGGTGCTCGATCCTGAACTCAATCCTTTGCTGAATTATCGTCTTGCTGAAAGCGACAGCATCGAAGACCTGCTTTTTGCCCTGATGATCCTCGGCGATGAGCGGCTGGTGCGGGGAACGTATCTGATGGGGAAACGGGGCTAAGTAATGCCTGTCTTTAAAGTAACAGTTAGAAAAATATACGATTTGAGATTTAAGATGTATGTGATATTCAGCACAATCTAAAATCTCCGATCGTTAATCTTCAATCTTAAATCAAACATCTTCTAAAAACTTTGGGTTCGTAAATCTGTTGCCCGGTCATTTATGGCCGGGAATAAGGATTCGCTCCCGAGCCAGGTGTGAAGGACGTTAACTTACTTGTATGGGAAATTTCCATTTATCCCGAGGCTAAAGGTTAGGGTTAAAGCCCATATTCAGTTTATGATTCTTTTGCCCATCGGCTGAAGCCTGCAGCAATTCCCCCTCAATCAAATCTCGGTCTTCGTTTTTTCGATTAAGCGCACCGAGGTAATTTCCATTTTTTTATCCACCGCCTTGCACATGTCGTAAACGGTGAGCAAGGCCACATTTACAGCGGTGAGTGTTTCCATCTCGATGCCCGTTTTGCCAATGCAGCGAGCCAAGGCGGTAACTTTAACGCCCGAAGAAGTCAACTCGGCCTTCACATCCAGCTTGGTAATTTGCAGGGGATGGCAGAGGGGAATCAGTTCGCTGGTTTTTTTGCCGCCCTGGATTCCGGCTATTTCGGCGATGGTAAGCACATCGCCTTTTTTCATGGTGTTTTCCGCTATCAGCTCGCGGGTTTCTTTCGCAAGCATTATAAAGCCTTCGGCAGTGGCCGTGCGCACCTGGTCTGGCTTATGAGCCACGTCCACCATATTGGCCTTGCCCTGTGCGTTGGTATGACTAAGTTCGCTCATCTTAACCTCCGATATTATTAAAGTGATTGATATGATTTACTGTTCCTGAACGGGGTTTGTTTCCCACGGCCATTTCGATGGCTTTTTGCGCACCCAGTTCCCGCACATCGTAGGCCAGATCGCTAAAGAGGCAGGGTTTAATTTTTCCATCAGAGGTCAGGCGCAGGCGATTGCATTTTTTGCAGTTGCCGCCATCGCCACCTTCCACAATGCCGAAGGAACCGGTTTCGAGATCCATCTCAGGAATAAAACGTACCTGGTAGCCATGCTCCAGGGCAAAAGCTTTTACCGCCAGGGCATCTGGTTCGTCAGAGTTAGATTTAACCACACAATTAATTTTGATGGGATGGAGGCCTGCTTTGTCGGCAGCTTCAATTCCGGTGAGCGCAGTATCGAGGCTGCCCAGGCGGGTAATGTTTTTATATTTATCAGCATCGAGGGTATCCAGGCTAATGTTTACCCGGTTGAGGCCTGCATCGGCCAGGGGCTGGGCGAATTTGTTCAGCAATATCCCGTTGGTGGTCATGGCCAGGTCGCGGATGCCCGGGATAAAGGCCAGCATTTTTATCAGCTCAACGATGCCTTTGCGCACCAGCGGTTCGCCACCGGTAATGCGCACCTTATCCACACCCATGCCTACGGCGGTTTGGGTAAACTGGTATATTTCATCGAAACTCAAAATGTCGTGGTGGCGCAGCAAGGGCACCCCTTCGGCAGGCATACAATACACGCAGCGCAGGTTGCAGCGGTCGGTAACGGAGATGCGCAGGTAGTTTATCTTGCGATTAAAGTTGTCGAACATGCACCAGGTCTCCTTCGTTAAGTGTGGTTTCGCCAATTTCGATGGCCACTATGCCATCGGCATAAATGTACGAATGAATATGCGCCGAGCCGTGATATTCGACCGGGAAGACCTTGCCCTCTTTCAAAAATACAGGCATGAAAGATTTACGTTTGGCTTTGCGGCGGGTATAGGTTTTTCCCATGGGCAGGCTAAACGAAGTCTGCTTCAGGTTGGTTTCCATCAGTTTATAAATTAAGGGTTTTACCAAAAGCTCGAATTGAACAAAGGAGGAAACCGGGTTGCCAGGCAGGCCGAAAAGATATTTCCCTTTTTGACTTGCAAAAACGGTGGGTCGGCCTGGCTGGACGGCGATACTTTTGAATTTGATATCGAAACCGAGATCAATGAGCACCTGGGGCACATAATCGAAGTCGCCCATGGAAACGCCACCAGTAAGCAAAACGATGTCGCATTTTTGGATGGCCCGGCTAATCATTTCACGGGTAGAGGCCTCGGTGTCTTTGGCAATGCCAAAATACTCGGGCAGCGCATTTGCTGCGGTGATTTGTGCCATCAGTTGGGCGGCGTTGCTGTTTCTAATCTGGGCAGTCGCGGGTTGTTGATCGGGTTCCACCAGTTCATCGCCGGTAGAAATCACGCCTACCAGGAGGCGTTTGGCCACAAGCGGACGAACGGCACCCACCGAAGCAAGTACGGCAATTTCCTGCGCCCTGATGATCGTGCCTTTTTCAAGTACTTTATCGCCCTGGTGGATGTCTTCGCCCAAGTAGCATACGTTGGTGTTGGTTTTATTGGCTGTAAAACGAATGCTTCCGGGGCTTGCGGGCGCGGTATCTTCTACCATTATCACCGTATCGGCACCTTCGGGAACTACTCCGCCAGTCATTACCTTGGTGCATTTTCCGAGCGTAATTACTTGTTGCGGACTTTGCCCGGCACCAATCACTTCGATCACCTCCAGTGGCTCTCCCAAATCAGCCTTGCGACAGGCATAGCCATCCACGGCGGTTTTGTTGAAGGGCGGCATGTCCATATCCGAAAAAACATCCTCAGCCAAAACCCTTCCCAAAGCCTCTCCCAGAGCAACATTTTCAGTGGCATCCTCACGTTCCGAGGAAATTACGATCTGGTAAGCATCTTCAAAATTGATCATATTTTTATCTAAATTAAAAATCAGATTTCAGCAAAAATATTAAACACATTCGGGGGCTTTGTGTTTTGACTGACATTGTAAAAGAAAGTGCTTTTTTTTCCGCTTGTCATGTCCATTTTATTACATTTGCCCCCGGCAAAAGAGGGATATGACATTTGGATTTATACAACGTTTTTTTATTGTTTTCACCTTATTCTTAGGGAGTATGGGCATTTCTGTTTCCCAAAACATTGCCGATAGTCTGCTCGAAAAACTAAACCAAAGCGAGGAATCCGGGAAAGCTGAAATTTTGAATACGATTGCTGAGTCTCTGGTGCGTGAATTTCCTGAAGCGGCTCTTCCGTATGCCGAACAGGCTCTTGCCTTAGCTCAACAATACCACAATCAAGATCAGGAAGCTGCAGCCTGGATTAATTTTGGAGATGTACGCTTTTTTGGAAATGACTACCCCCATGCCATCGAATATTACACCCAAGCCTTACAAATTGGAAAAAAATCAGAGAGCCTTGAAATTGTTGCGCTATCGAATTACTACCTGGCTTATACCTTTGATATGATGACCGACTTCGATAAGGCAAAAACCCATTATCTAAGTGCCATTCAGGTTTACGATTCGTTGGCTGAAAGTGTTTGGGTAGCAGAAATGAACAGTAACCTGGCCAGGCTTTACCAACAATACGGCGAAAACTTTGAGGCCAAATCGTTTTTCGAGAAAGCCCTTTTTATTTACGAAAGCGTGAGCATGAGAAATGCCATCGGTGAAACGCACAATTCGATGGGGGTTTTGTATTACGAATGGGGCAACCACGAAAAAGCCATTCATCATTATAAAAAGGCTTTACAAATTTATCGTGCTGATGATAATATGGCGGGAATCGCGCAAATTCTCAATAACCTGGGTTTGCTCTATATCGATTGGGAAAATTATGATGAAGCACGCAAATATTTTGATGAGAGCCTCCCGATAGAAAAATCGTTGAATAACAAAAGTGGAATCGCTACGGCGTACAACAACATCGGCATTATTTACGCAGGTCTCGAAAATACGAACAAAGCGGTTGAATACTACGAAATGTCATTGGCTTTGTACGAAGAAGATGGTGATAAATCGGGCATTGCCACAGCCTTGAATAACCTGGGAGACTTATATCTAAATGCTGGCGAAACAGAACTGGCTATCGTCATGTTAAAAAAATCGCTGGCTCTCCAAAAATCCCTTGCCGACAAAAATGGCCTCGCCATTGCCTATAACACGCTAAGTCAGTTGTTCCTGAAAACCGGCGAGTTGGAAACAAGCCGCAAATACAACGATAGCAGTTTTGCCATCGCCAGCCAAACCGGCGCAGGAGAATTGTTGATTGCTATTTACGAAACCTACTCGCGAATATTCGAGGCCAAGAGTAAGAAGACCTTAGCACTTGAATATCTGAAAAAATATATGGCGATCAAAGATTCGCTTTACAAGCAAACGCTTCACCAACAACTTGCAGAGGTTAAAGCCCGCTACGAACTAGAACAAAAAGAGCAAGAAATAGAATTACTTAACAGCAAAGACCGCCTGACCCAGCTCGACCTTGAAAACAAGCAAAATATCGTGCAGCGGCAACGTTTTGTTATGATGATCACCATTGCAGGATTAATCACCTTGCTCATTTTATTATTTATCGTTAAAAAACAAGTCAAACAAAAAAAAGCCGCTTATACAATTTTGGATAAGCAAAATACGGAGATTAAAAAAAGCCGTGAAGAACTGTTGGTGGCCAAAGAGAAAGCCGAAGAAAGCGATAAGTTAAAATCGGTATTCCTGGCTAATATCAGCCATGAATTGCGCACCCCCCTCAATGGCATTCTGGGTTTTACCGATGTATTGCGCACCGAGCTTGACGACCCCGAATATAAGGACATGGCCAATATTATTCACAACAGCGGCAATAGGCTTTTGGATACGCTCAACTCGATTATCGACCTTTCGATTATAGAATCCCAAAAAATGGAAATCGAATATACGGAAATTTCACTTTTTAAATGGATGGCTGAGCAAACAGCTTTGTTTATGGCCGCTGCAAGCAGCAAGAACCTGGATCTGATAGCCGAGATCGAAGACGAGAGTACCTTAGTAAGCAGCGACCTTCGATTGCTGACCAATCTGCTAAACAACCTCATCGACAATGCTATAAAATATACTTACGAAGGCGGGATAAATATTAAGGCCTCCGTAATAAATAATAAGGAAGATGCCCGCTTAAAACTGGAAGTAATCGATACAGGAATTGGCATTGAGGAGGATAAGGTACAGCGGATTTTTGATAAGTTCAGGCAGGCGAGCGAAGGGCAAAGTAGGAAATTTGAAGGGGCTGGACTGGGACTTACTCTGTGCCAGAAATATGTGGAAATTCTCGGTGGCGAAATCAGCCTGGAAAGCAGGGTGGATTATGGCTCGCATTTTACGGTGCTAATTCCGGTTAAAATTGTGAAAAGGCTGGGCAAAGTGCAGACGTAGTAACTGCAAAAAAATTCCATTAACGTTTTCCCAGGTTTGAACGCTGACAAGGTTTTAAACCCTGTCAACGTTTATGGAAGTCTGGGTTTTAAAATCCGGCAACAATGCCCACACTCCAAAAGGGTTCGCCGTTGGCATAGGGCGAGTTATCGTCCTGAAGCACATCGAACAAAATCTGGACATAGGCAAAGGCAGAGCCTCCCAACGGTTGGCTTATCCCGCCCCCAATAAAAAGAAAGGGTACCCAGTTGCGCTCTTCCTCAATGTCGCCGCCAGGAGTTTGGTATTGTTGGCCATAATTGATGTTGGCATATTCGACGTGCGCATAAGCTTGCGGAATAACACGATAGCGCGAAAATACACGAAAGCCGTAGTTGCTGGTTTCGTAGTTGCCGCCGTAATAGCTATCATATTTTAGATATTCGTAGCCCGGCTGCAGGCCCAACGACAAACGGGGCGTAACTTTGTAGCCCACCATAGGCCATATTCCAATCGAGGTGTAGCTGCCCAGCGTAAAAAATAAATTTCCGCCAAAATATACCTTGTCGGTGATTTTGGGTTTTTGTTCTCCCCCCGAACCCATGTAGGGATTTACCCGCGTTGAGTCCTTGCTTTGAGCCAAACTTGTGCCAGCCAAAAATACTATCAGCACCAGCAATCCAGCATATTTTTTCATACTTTATTATTTTAAAATCGAATAGGATTCAAAGATAATGTGAAATAGCACAAGCAGAAATCAACCGATTACCTGTGAGGTGCTTTTATTTATTTTTAACAAAAAGCTGGCTGTGTCTAAAACAATCACGGCTGTGATCGTTTACCAAACCAGCAGCTTGCATGTAGGCATAGATGATAGTGGAACCGACAAAGGAAAAACCACGCTTTTTCAAATCCTTGCTTATCCGATCTGAGAATGGCGTGGTAGCAGGTACATCCTGCCAACTGTCGAAATGGTTTTGAACGGTTCGCCCATCAATAAAGCCCCAGATGTATTGGTCGAAGGAGCCAAATTCTTCCTGGATTTGGATAAAGTTTTTTGCGTTGTTTATCGCAGCATGGATTTTCAGTTTGTTTCGGACAATTCCTGGATTATTGAGTAGTTCATCAATTTTCGTCTCGTCATAGCGAGCCACTTTTTTAAGGTCGAAATCATCGAAGGCTTGCCTGAAGTTGTCGCGCTTGCGTAGGATAGTTAGCCAGCTAAGGCCGGCCTGAAAGCCATCGAGTACCAGATGCTCGAAGTGCATTCGGTCATCGTGAACCGGCACGCCCCATTCGTGGTCGTGGTATTGAAAATAGTCGGGATTGGTGGCAGCCCATTGGCAGCGTGTCAATGCAAGGTTTGCTGTTTTGTTCATCCGGAAATATTAAAACTCGGTTCCTTCAAAAATATTGGTTCCTTCGATGGCCTGCACCGGTCCACGCATCGAAAAGGCGCGCCCCGAAAACATGCCATCTACATCGATCATCGCTGTTTCGGAACCAGTAAGCGAGACGCTAATCTGAGCTGTTCCTATAAGTCCGGTCAGCGTAAAGCGAAGGTAGAGACGGTTTTTATCTTTTTTATCTTTAATCTTCAAATTTTGAATTTTCCCTTTCAGGGTAATACCTCCCAAACTATTGAGTCCGGCACTGCGGGCAAAGTCGGAGCCAATTTGAATTACCGCTTCATCGCCATCCATTTTCAGGAAATTGATAGTGCTTTGCACCGGGGTCATCATGCCGCCATTGCTAAATTGTACGGTTTCGGCAGGCACCACAAAGGATGTATCCAAAATCAATTGTCGCGCCTGGCGAAAGCGTTGCGCTTGTTCTACGGTCTCTCTTTCTTTTTTTACGGTCTTGCTTTCTCCTCTGTTTTCCTGTGCTAACAAAAGTCCGGGCATTATCAGGAAAAACATCAATATTGCCCTAAGGCCATTTGTCCTTTTAAATTCAAAATGTGTTTTCATTGTTTTAATAATTTAAAATTAGCGGGCAATTTTTAGCCATAAACGTGCCAGAAAAGTAGTCGGCAGTGCCGAAAAACCCGAAATCTTTGATTTCATAGTTTTTCGAGCATGCTCGACCGAAGGTCGGCATAGGCAGTCAACAGTGCCGAGCTTTGCTCGTGCATCCTCGAAAAGTTAAGAGAATTAAAAATTCTCTACTTTTCGGGATAGGCAGTAATCAGTAGCCAGTGAGCTTGTCGTGGTTAGTGAGCTTGTCGAACTAACAAGACCACAGCATAAGCCGATACGCCTTCTTCGCGCCCCTCGAAGCCCAGCTTTTCGGTGGTGCTTGCCTTTATCGAAATCCGCTCGGTATCGATGTTTAAAGTTTGTGCCAGCACTTTTTTCATCTCCGCAAGGTGAGGCGCAATCTTTGGCGACTGCAGCGCAACCGTTGAATCGATATTGTTGATGGCAAAGCCTTTATCAGAAATTAAAGCCAGGACTTTGGCAAGCAATATTTTGCTGTCGATGTTTTTGTAGGCCGGGTCGGTATCCGAAAAATGCGCTCCAATATCCTGCAAATTGGCGGCACCCAGCAGGGCATCACAAATTGCGTGAATCAGCACATCGGCATCCGAATGCCCCAGCGCACCCTTGTGATGCGGAATTTTGATGCCTCCCAAAATAAAGTCGCGGCCACTTTCGAGGCGATGTACATCGTAGCCAAACCCAACGCGTATGTCCATAATTTTGTTTGTTAATGGTTTTTTTTCAGAACTCCTTACTTATCCTAATTGCTGGTTCGCATTTAAAAACCCTTTGTGATACTTTGAGCCTTCGAGCCTTCGTGGCAAATTAATAATGAACAGCCACAAAGGCACCAAGATACCAAGAAACACTAAACAGTCTTAAAGATGGATTTTGCGGCATTTAGAATTACGAAAACAATGCTTTAACTATTTAATTTTAAAAAATAGGTCAAGAGTTCTGAGTTTATTCAAAAATTCAAAAATACGACAAAACCAAAGCCCTAAAAAATAAAAACCGAAACGAAGCAATGCCCATTCCGGTTTATAATAAAGTATTTTATACCTGCAATATTGTTCTATTTCAGTACATCAAGTTTGTTTTTACTCAAACTCTGCGAAGTCGAAAGTAAGGGTAAAGCGCAGGGTGTTTTCGAGCGGATTTTGTTGTTCAAGTGGAATCAGGTAGGAGAAATCCAAACCAAAGACATTGTATTTAAGTCCGGCACCGAGGGTGAAATACTTACGGTTTCCCTTGAATTTATTTTCATAAAAAAAGCCGCCACGAACGGCAAACACCTTGTCGTACCAATACTCAACTCCTGTTGCGAAGAAAAATTCGCGCATCTCTTCCTCGAAACCGCCAGGGGCATCGTACCAGGATTGGAGCATGCCTTCAACCGTGCCTACATTAGGATCTTTTCCGGCAACAATATTTTCGGGGCCAAAGTTTCCTGTCGAATCATAAACAGGAGGTGTGGGAACCAGCAACTTGTTTACATCAATCATAAATGTGAGGCGGTTGTAGTCGTCCAGATCAAGGGTAAGCCGCGGTCCGATACGCAGGTTGGTAGGGATAAAATCGCGGTCGGTGGTGGCATCGCTATAAGAAATCTTAGTACCGATATTCGAGATATTAATACCCAGGGCAAACTCTGCATATTCAAAGTTGCGCCAATCGAGTTCGCTTTGGTGGTAAACCGCTATGTCGGCAGCTACCGATTGTCCGGGCTTGGTGGCCTGTCCGGCTACGTTAACGCCCTGTGTAAGGTTAGAGTGTATATAGCGGGCAGCAACGGCACCCGACCAGGTGTCGGAGAACTTACGTGAATAGGTACCATCGAGCGAAAACTCGTTGGGGCGATAATTGCCAATAAGGCCGCCATTAATATCTGTAAAAACAATGTCGCCCAGGGTAAAATACAAAAGCGATCCGGCGATGGTTTGTCTGTCATCGATTTTGTAAAATCCTGCCACGTAGGCCAGGTTAATATCGCTTACGATAGCTCGAAGCCAAGGGCTATAAGAAGCCGAAAAACCTGCCTTGGATTCGATAAATGCGTACTTGGCCGGATTCCAGTGCATCGAACTGGCATCGGGTGTGCTTGCTACACCTACATCGCCCATCGCACCCGAACGGGCATCAGGGGCAATCAGAAGAAAAGGAACCGCTGTAGTAATAGTATTGGTTTGTCCTAAATAATTCGGTTTATCTTGCGAATATGCCATATTCACTAAAATAAGACAGACAGTGAGTACCGCCAAAGACTTTTTGATCATAAAGATATTATTTACATGGGTTAAATTGTGATTGTAAACGGCCATTCATTTCTAATATTGTTTATCAAGGTTTTTCCCAACAATTTCCACTATTGTGCGATAATCAATTTCTGCCTGCGTTGGGTAAATTGTCCTTTTTGATTACTTACCTTAACGGTATAAAAATAAACGCCATCCTCGAGTTTGCTGCCACCCTCCGAATCGCCTTGCCACAATACCGGGGCGATGGAATAGCCATCGGTAAACACTTTTTCGGGGCCGATTGTTCGCACATGCTGACCATAAAAGTTGTAAATCTCAATCTCCATCGTCAGTTCGCCTTTAAACTGATTGTGGCGGAAGGTAAACCAGGTGTGATCGCCGAAGGGATTGGGGTAGTTGTATATCTGGAAAATATCCACCGCGATGTCGTTGGAAACGGTAAAGGTGATAGTGTTGGTTGTAGAATTATTAAACATATCCCAGGCTTTTAGCGAAAGCGTGTAATCGCCGTTGGGCAATTGCTCCATAGGGAAGGTGATGTTTCCGGAGGTGTAATCATCAAGGGCAGGCTCGAACATATCGTTGAGGACATATTCCTTGTTATCCTCGCCCGTCATGGAAAGTACAATGTCATGTCCAATCCCGGCACCGGTGGCATTGATGCCCGAGGGATCGGATAGTAGCGCGTACAAAATCGGGTCGGGATTGGTCTGGCCAGGCAATTCAACATTTTTTTCGTTGAGAAAGATTTGTATCTCCGGCCCGGTCTTATCGGTACTTGCTGTACCGTCCACGCCACCAATCATGAGTTTGGAAAATTCTCCGCTGGCATCGCTCAGGCTGTCGGCAGCGTAATAGCTTAGTTTGCCCTCACCGTACTGGAACGAAATATCCAGCGGCAGCATAAAGGAAAAGGCAAAGCGGCCGTCTTTTACCGAGGATACGCCCCGGCAGAGTTCCGAGTTTTGCGACTTGAAGGCGTAGGGGTAACTATCATCGTCGTTGCCCAGGGTAGTGATAATATTGGGCTTGTCGTAAAGTACCGGATGAATGGTTCCGTTAAAATCGGTAAGCACACTGCCCTGGTTGGCAAAGCTTTCGATGTGTCCGCTGATGTGCAGGCGGCTGTTGGCCATGAGTGTATCTGTAAATTCATCGGCAGGAACACCGTTTATCGAATCGGTTATTACCTTGTGTTGAGGCAGAGCAAGCTTAAGTGCCGGATCGCCCAGCAGCACAAAATTGCGCAGATTGGTGTTGGAGGGTGTTTTGGAGAACATCATCAAATCGCCAAGACGGGGATGCTCTTCGGGCCAGGCTCTGAAAAGTGTATCATAAAGACGCTTGTTGAGCAGTAAATTGGAGCCGGCAAAGGCTACTCTGGTAGTGGTAAATAGTGCTATACCGCCGCCTTGGGGGTTGAGCACCAATTGTTCGCCTGCCGAGTTGAATACCGGATTATCGAAACGGCTAAACTCGCAGGTAGCCGTGATAAACACCGGCAGCATGGGGCTGTTGTGCCAGGAAATGATGTCTGATACCTGAACCACATGTTCGTGCGAGAGGCCGGTTTCGCCACCGTGGCCGGTATAATTTACAATGAGCGTTCCCTCGTTAATTTTTTTGTTCAGGTCATATTTTGCTTGTGGATAAGCGTAGCCTCCTGTAGTCCGTTCCTGACGGTAGGAATCTAAATAAATTTTGCTGATGTTCAGGGTTTTATTTCTCCGTTGGATTCCGGCTACTAAAATTGTGTCGGCTTGCAGGATGTGGAGGTTATTGTCTTCGTCATCGGCCACAAAGGTGAGGCTGTTGCGCCAGTCGCCAAAAACCGAAGCCTGATTCTTCATATACAGCTCCACCTTATCCACCATTAGTTTGGCCTCTTCGTGTGTATTCACCGCGAAACGACCGATACCGAGATCAATATTTCCCGAGGCATCGTTGCCCTCCTGTGGATCCATCAAGCCAAAATAATCATCGGTAACATAAGAAGAAGTGGGCCATATCGAATTTTTGGCTTGAAAAGTAGGTAGGAAAGAAAGATTGCCGCCAACCCTGTCGAAGGGATCGTAAGAGCCATCGCCAATGAGCAGCAAATACTTTAAAGCCGGCGGTGTGCCTGAACGTTGATAAACCATCCTTACGAAATCGCGAACAGCACTTACATCCGGTGCTCCTGAGCTAAACTCGTTATAAATTTCATAAATATCCACTACAATCACTTTAAAGCCATCTATCGTCTCGTGCAGGTCGGCAAGTCGCTGTGCCTGGTCGATAAAGTCGGGGTGGCTAACGATAATATAATTGGCGGTGTGATATGCGTGGAGATTTTGATTGGGGACATAGCCTACCAGCCCCGGCTTCAGATATTCGCTGCCATCAAAGGCCAAAAACTCGTGCAGGGCATCTGCTTCGTTAACAAACTTAGTTATCCCATCTTCGTAAACCACAGGCACTTCGGCTGGTGAAAGCGGGTCGGTAATATCCCATACACGCACAGCAGGCGTGGTTTCGCTGATTCTGAACTCACTGATGTTTTTGCTTTTGTAAGATTGAACATTGCGGAAAGCCAGTTCTGAGCCATAAAATATCAGATGGCTGGTAACATTGATCGAGATGAAGTTAAGCCAGCCTATGGCATCGTTAACAGGGCGGTTGTATTGTAAGTGGATGTTGAGGTCGGGCATTTCGTTGGAGCTAAACCACCGTGATTTATTGGATGGATTGGCATATTTTACCACCGAATTTTCAGAGATAGCACTGACGTTGTCGCTGAAAATCGAATCGCTGTTAACATAAAGCGAAAACGAAGTGGTGGTGGTGGAGCGTGCAGCCACATCACAATCGATATAAATATCCTGACTAAGGTCGCGATGAGGAAAGTCAAAATTAAATTCCTGTACCAAATTATCAAAAAACTCTTCGCCATACCACTCGGCTCCCGATTTGATAAGGCTGTTGATGTTAAGCTCGTGGACAGCATAATCCTGATAGGTGTCAATTATTTTCTGTGCAGGGCTGGTAATTTCTTCGATCATACTTACCCGTTTGCCCTCAATCGAGCCTACGCTAAGGAAGTAGAAATTGTTTTTGGTGTATAGATTGGTGCTGTGTTCGAAGGCATTGTGGGCAACATTGTAACGCCAGGGGTTGGGCGATTGGCCGTAAAAAAGAAAATAATCGCCTGCATCGAAATTCCCATCTCCACCATCGTAAACTTCGATGGAATTTTCGATTAGGTCATCGTGCCTGAAATCGCTGGTGCGCTGTGGCAGCATCCCGCCGCCATTGCCAAAGAGCCGGAGGTTTTTGGATTGTACGCCCGAGAGGTTCATGCCCAAAGCATCCAGATCCTCCCAACTCACTTTGTAAATTCCGCTTTCGCCAACACTAATCTTGTACCATTCGCCGGTAGAAAGCACCGAGTTTTCGGCATATTCTGCAGGCTCGTCATCGCGCTCGGATTGCGCTGCCGGAATCAGCGTTTTGTTTAATTCAAAACTTAGCAGTTTTTGATAACGCCCGGTCGCTTCATTTTTGCGAAGGGGCAGCAATTTGAAAACAAATTGCGACCGACCCCGTATAGTAATTTTTTCGGTGTAATAGGCGATCTCATCCCCTACCAAATCCAAATCAACAATTTTGGTGGGATCATCAAGCTGAATAAACGCATATTCCGGTTTGGTGATTTCAAATTCGTATTGTAAACCGGGAGCTGGCTCAGGGAAAACCTGACTGTAAACAGGCAGCAGACCCCAGCCATCGGCATTGTCGGCATCGGCAAAGCCGAGGGTTTGTATTTCCTGGCTATCAAAGTAGCGTGTTTGTGTATCCGTCCATTGCAAACTAACAAGGGTGCTTTGTGCACTCGCTTGCGTGGCGAATAGAAAGAGCAAAAACAGCGGGAAGTAAATTGTGGTTTTTATAGTTTGCATTAGGATGCTTTTTTTTACAAATAAAGTCAATATTCTAAATTGCGGGTTTATCGGCTAATCACGAGTTTTTTTACCATTGAGGCACTTTGCCCCTTGGCATCTTTTATCTGCACACGATAAATGTATATGCCGCCCGAGAGTCTGCGCCCATCAGCCGAGGTACCATCCCAGCGAAGCGGAGCGGGATAAAAACTGCTGCTCAGATTGTTTTGTTGCAAAACGGCGAGCTTGCGGCCGCTAAGGTCGTAAATCTCGATTTCAACATCCAGCTTTTCGTTGGCCTGATTGTGATTAAACTCAAACCACGTTTCGCTGCTAAAGGGATTAGGCCGATTGTATGCACTGTTGATAGCAATCTGATCGCGATCGATCACTACAAAAGTTAGCGTAGCTTCGGCGGAATTATTAAAGACATCCCACATCCTAACCGTTACCGTATGCTCACCAGGTGTCAGGTTGCTGAAGGGGTAACTCACGGTGCCGCTGTTAAAACCCTTAAGGTCGGATTCGTAATAATCGTTGAGCAGGTAGGGCTTGTTGGTGTTCTGGTCGAGCACAGCACTGATGTCGTGGCCAATGCTGTTGCCCACTGTGTTTATTCCGCTTTCATCGTAAACCTTAGCCAGCAGTACCGGGTTTTCGTGGGTGATGTCGCCATTTTTAAAGGTTGTGTCGTTCATGTACAAACGTATCTCAGGGCCGTCATTATCGCCTATGGCCACATCATCGTAGCCACCAATGATAATATCAAAATCGTGGCCGCTGGCATCGGTGGTTTCGTTGTTGGCATAATAGCTGATTTTTCCATTGCCATATTGATAAGCAATATCTTTGGGAACAATAAAGGTAAACGAAAATGCGCCCCCGTTTACATCGGCATATCCGTTATAGATTGAGTTTTTGCGAAATACAAAGTTACGGGGAGAGCTTCCATCGTCCTGCCCCAGGGTAGTTACCTCGGCAGCCTTGTCGTAAACTGCAGCATGTATTCTTCCGTTAAAATTGGTGAGATGGTTTTCCATTTCATCCGTTACCAAACCCTGGATGGTAACCCTGGAGAGGGCACTGATAGTATCGTTGGATGATGTGTTTTCTTCCTGTTCGATGGAAGTGGTAATCACCTTGTGTTCGGTATAGGCCATCTTTAGCGCAGGGTCGCCAAGCAGAACAAATTTTTTGTCGTTCTCGGCTGATCCACTTTCGAGCTTGGCCAGCCGGATAAGATCGCCCATGGTATAATGTTCGCCATCCACTTTTTCGAAGGCATATTTATAAAAGCCCCGATTTAGATTTAGGTTAGATGTGCCGTAGGTTGCCCTTGCGGTGGTAAAAAGTGCGATGCCGCCGCCATTTTCGTTTAGAAACACCAGCTCTCCGGCCGAGGTACGACCAGGATCATCGTAGCGGGCAAATTCGCAGGTGGCGGTTATAAATACCGAAAGCTTGTCGTAATTCGCCCATTTGTTGATGTCGGGGATTTCCAGAAAACGCTCGTGCCCCCAGCCCACTTCGCCACCGTGGCCGGTATAGTTCATAATAAAAGTTCCTTTTTCCATACTCGAATTGATGGCTTCGTTCACCTCGGGGTAACGCTGCCCGCCGGCGGTGGTTTCCTGAAAATAGGCATCGATGTAAATTTTGTTCACATTAAAATCGGGATAAGTGGTATCTACAAAAACAGCTAACTCATCGGCCTGCTTGAGGTGCGAGTTATTGTCTTCGTCATCGGCTACAAAGGTGATAAGGTTGCGCCAGTATCCCATCGATAGCTCCGATGTGGCGTAGTGGATAACCTTGTCAACGGCAGCGGTAGCCTCTTCGGGGGTGGCAACCACAAAACGGCCGATGCCCACATCGAGGAGGTCGGAATTGTAAAGGCCTTCGCTCGGATCCAAAAAGCCAAAGTAATCGTCAGTAGCATACGAGTTGATCGGATGCAGCGAATTGGGCGACTCGAAGGTGGGAACAAAGTTGGTGTTGTCTGGCACGCGATCTTTAAAATCATACGAAGCATCGCCAAAAAGCAAAAGGAATTTGGGCATTACATCTCCCTGCTGCCCGCGATTATACATCATACGCACCACATCCTTGATGGCGGTGATGTCCTGCGCTCCCGATGAGAATTCGTTGTAGATCTGCTGGGGTGTGGCCACCAGCACATTCAAATTGGAATGCTCGCGATGGAAGTTGGCCAGGCGATTGGCCTGATCCAGAAAATCGGGATGGGACACAATGAGATACTCTATATTTTTTGCTGCATGTAAGTTTTGATTCGGAATCTGCGCATCAAATTCAGCACTTAGGAAACTTGTCCCGTCAAAGGCGATAAATTCCCGGAGCGTGTTGGTGGGTAAGCGAAAGTTTAGATTATTTCCTGATGCGGTGGTATTCACCTTTTGGGCATGGTAAGGCATGCTCACTTCCCAGATGGTAATCCCCGAGCCGGCATTGGCCAGGGTATATTGACTAATGTTTCCCTCGCCTATGGTTTTAGCATCCCGAAATCCCATTTGGCTGCCCGAAAAAACCAGATTGCGTATCACATTCATTTGGATGTAGTCGAGCCATCCGATATCATTGTTACTCGATTTGTTGTATTCTAAATTCAATGCCACCTCGCTGCTGTTGATGCTTAACCGTTCTTCCACAGTCTTGAATTGAGCATAAGGCCCGTTGGGGCTGTTGGGTGAGGTAGGGCTGATATTTAAGGTCATTACATTTACACCATTAAGCGTAAGTTTGAAATTGCTCGCATATTCCGATTTGCCCACAGTTCTTACTGCAAGGTGCTGCTCAACAGATGTTTTAAGATTAGGAAAGCTAAAGTTAAAATTGTACTTCGTTTGCAAATCAAAAACTTCGCCCAACCAACGGCGACCCGATTTTATGATATTGTAATCTTCGGTTTCGTGCAGCGCGTAATCGTTAAATTGGGTGGAATTAACATTGGCTACTTCGCTTGTCGAGGCCAGGGTTTCGATGCGCTTGCCCGGGCCAAGGTCGGAGGTGATGAAATAGTAGCTGTAATCGGAATAGATATTTTTTTGGTGGTCAAAAATTTCAGTATTGCTGTTGTAGTCCCAGGCCTCGGGACTTTGGCCATAAAACAAAAAATAGTCGCCCGGGCCAAACACGCCATCGCCACCATCGACCATCTGTATTGCATTTTCCTGCAAATCGTCTTCGCGGTAAACGGTGTTACTCTCGGGCAGCATACCGCCGCCATTGCCGTAAAGGCGCAGATTGGCCGAATTCAAGCCAGACACGGCCATGCCCGTAGCAGCCATTTCGGCGTAAGTCATTTTGTAAATGCCGGTTTCAGTAAGTTTGATGCGATACCAGTTGCCCGTGGCCAGCACCGAGTTAGCGGCATACACCGGCAAATCATCACCGGATTTGGTTGTGGCAATTGGGCTAAGCTCCAGGTCGAAGGCCACCAGTTTCTCGTATTTTCCGGTGCTCATGTTCAGCCTTAGCGGCAAAAAGCTAACGATGGCGTAGGATTTATTTCGCCCCTGCGAAACAGCGGATGTAATTTTTATTGCAGGCGAAATGGCGGCAATATTATCAAGATAAAGCAATTCCTGATTGGTCAGGGTTTGATAAACCGGATTCAGAAGTACTGCTTCAACTGCAGAAGCATCCGAATTTATTGGAATAATTTTGCGAAACCAGGGGTCGTTGCCATTTCCATTTTCGTAATTGGCACCTTCGAAATGCAGACGCATTGGAGCCTGTTCAGGGCTTTGATGTTCCTGCAAATTGTCCCACACCAGTTGGTGGTGGGTGAGAACAGGCATGGTGTTTGAAAAAGTAGTGAGAGCCAGCAGGCTTGTCAAAAGTATCAGAAAAGTATGCTTCATAATAATTAACGAGTTTGTACCGCATTTAACGATGAACATTTTAAATTTAAGCATTGTTCATAACGGTTCTGTTTTGAAAATTGCCAGAAAACCAGGCTTTAATAATATTTCAGATTTCATCCTGATTTTAAACAAGTCAATGAGAACGTTTCTTATTTGTTGATATTGCAAAATGGCAGCTATTGCGCCGTGCTGTGCCTCTATTATCACCGGCAGTAAGGTTCTCATCTTGTTTTGCCCTGTTTTGGCCTTATAAACATTGGCTTAAAATAAGTCTAAAAATATAGAGTTAATTAGCAAACAAAAGGTTGCGTAGCGTTTTGCACGAATATGATTAAAACACAGCTCAAAATATTTGTTTTCCTGCTCTTATTCAATGCTTTCAGCTTTATTGCGATAGCCCAGGATTATACCTACTCGCAATTTTACGCCAATCCGCTTTACCTTAATCCGGCACTTGCAGGGGCTGAATATTGCCCACGAATTATCGCCAATTATCGCAATCAATGGCCCTCGCTTCCCGGAGCCTTTGTTTCGTACAGCGCATCTTACGATCAGTATTCCGAATTTGTGTCGGGAGGACTGGGTGTACAGGTCGATTACAATTCGAGTGGCCAGGGGGCCTTGTACGATTTCCAGTTGAGCGGTATGTATGCCTATAATTTTCAGCTTAGCGACCGCATGGAAGCCAACCTTGCTTTGCAGGCAGGTTTGGGCAATCGCGGACTGAATTTTGACAAACTGGATTTTGGTATTAATAATCCCGGTATCCCGTCTCCTAATTTTGAAGATTACAAAAGCAATTTGATGTATCCCGATTTTGCCACCGGTTTTGTGGTGGGTTACGATGAAAAATATTTTCTCGGAGCAGCGGTACATCATCTAGCAAGTCCGGACATAAGCCTGAACACCGAGGACGAGAATCTGCTAAAGCGAAAGTTTACCCTTCATGCCGGAGCCAATTTTGGCAGCGAAAGTTCGCGTGGCTATCGCCGTTCATCCGGCCCAAGTCTTATTGTGTCGCCCAACATCATGTACCAGCAGCAGGGGCAGTATCGCCAGCTAAACCTCGGTAGTTATTTTACGCTGGCTCCCTTCGTCGCCGGATTGTGGTTTCGTCATGCCTTTGTCAACCCCGATGCCATCATCGTTTCGCTGGGTTTGGTGCAAAAAAGCCTGAGGCTGGGCTATAGTTTTGATTACTCTATTTCGAGCCTGGCCATACAAAGCGGCGGGGCGCACGAAATATCACTTTCATGGACATTTGCCTGCGATCAAAAAAGAAAAAGATCGAGAGCAATAAAATGTCCGTCCTTTTAGTTAATGTACCTGTTTTTCAAAAATCGTAGTGATGACATTTAAAAATCAGCAGCTATTCAGCGTTTTAATTCTTCTGCTCGTGTTTATTTCCTTTAGTGCCTGCAAGGGGCTTATCGGAAACAAAAACCAGACTTCGGCCACCACAGGCTGGGCTTACAACGAGCCTGAAAACGGTGGCTTCCAGGTTTCCGATATCAATGCTCAGGAAACGGGTCCGGGATTGGTGTTTATCGAGGGTGGAACCTTTATCATGGGTCAAACCGATGAAGATCCCTTATATGAAACCAGTGCCCCGGCACGCCGGGCTACAGTTCGATCTTTTTACATGGATCAAACCGAGGTTACTAATCTCGATTATCTTGAGTACCTTTTCTGGCTCAACCGGATTTTTGGTCAGGACTATCCCGAGGTTTATCGCAAGGCACTACCCGATACCCTGGTATGGCGCGACAAACTGGCCTACAACGAGCCGCTTATCAATTTATACTTGCGCCATCCTTCGTATCACGATTATCCGGTGGTAGGAATTAACTGGCTTCAGGCCTCCGATTATTGTGTCTGGCGTTCCGATCGTGTAAACGAAATGCTCTTGATCCGCCAGGGTATTTTATCCTTTGACCCAGATCAGCAAAATGCAGAAAATTTTAATACCCAGGCCTACCTTGCCGGGCAATACGATGGCCTTGTAAACGAACCCCTTCAAGACCTCGATCCCACAGGAACCGGTGAGCGCAGAGTAAGAATGGAAGACGGTATATTGCTGCCCAATTATCGCCTGCCTACCGAAGCCGAATGGGAATATGCCGCACTTGGATTATATGGCGACAATGAGATGATTACCGAACGCAGGATTTATCCCTGGTCGGGACACCTGGTGCGTAGCACGCAAGGCAAAAGCCAGTACGGCGAGTATATGGCCAATTTTAAAAGAGGACGTGGCGACTATATGGGTGTGGCCGGTAGCCTTAACGATGGTGCCGACATTACCGCCTCTGTGGGTACTTATCCGCCCAACGATTTTGGCCTCTACAACATGGCCGCCAATGTTGCCGAATGGACTGCCGATGTTTACCGCCCCCTTAGCCACGAAGATGTGGCCGATTTTAGCCCTTACCGTGGAAACGTGTTTATGACACCCCTGCTTGACGAGGAAGGAAATACCGCTGAAAAAGACACCTTAGGCCGCATTCGCTATCGCGAAGTAACAGCCAAAGAAATTGAAGATCAGGATCGCTTCAACTATCGCGAAGCCAACAATATAAATTATCTGGATGGCGATAACCGTTCGATACGCGAGCGCGCTAACTGGATGGAAGAGGTAAACAACGCCAAATCTACCGATGAAATGTACAACTACGGCAACAGCAGCCTGGTTAACGACCAGTCGCGCGTTTTCAAAGGCGGCTCATGGAAAGACGGAGCTTACTATCTTAGCCCGGGCGTGCGCCGATTCCTGGATCAGGACAAAGCCACCGATTTTATTGGCTTCCGTTGTGCGATGGATCGCGTAGGAACACCTATCAAATAAGTAGGTTTATTTTTATTCTGATATGAAAGCTGTATTGCGCTCACGGCCTTGTCCCTACAAAGGAAAAGCCCTTGACGCAGGACAGCTTTTTTTGTTTTATTTTTTTTGATAAATAAATGAAGCCTGCCATGAATGATATCCTGCAAAAGTGTTATCGGCAATTTACCGAAAACCCATCCATAAGCACCGATTCGCGAAAGATAATCCCCGGCAGCCTCTTTTTTGCACTCCGGGGCGAAAACTTCGACGGAAACAAGTATGCAGCCCAGGCCATCCAAAACGGAGCCTCTCTTGCTGTGGTCGATGACCCCGCCATTGCTGCTTCCGCGCAGATAATCAAAGTTTCCGATACACTGGAAACTTTGCAGGAACTGGCCATCATGCACCGCTGGCAATTAAAAATCCCGGTGATTGGTATTACCGGCTCTAACGGAAAAACCACCAGCAAGGAGCTGATTAAAAATGTGCTCTCCCAACGATTCAAAACTTTTGCAACGGCCGGCAACCTCAACAATCACATTGGGGTTCCGCTATCCATCCTTTCCATCGACAAAAGTTACGAAATTGCTGTTATCGAAATGGGTGCCAACCATCAGGGCGAAATTGCAGCTCTGTGCAGGATTTCCCAACCCGACTATGGAATTATTACCAATATTGGTAAAGCCCATTTGGAGGGTTTTGGAGGATACCAGGGCGTGATAAAAGCCAAAACAGAACTCTACGATTTCATCCGCAAGCACCACGGGAAACTATTTGTAAATGCCAACGATGCTTTGCTCATCGGGAAATCCGCCGCCATCACAAGCATCATTTATGGAAATACAGAAAAAGCCTTTGTTAGTGGAAGCATAGCTAATCCTTATCCTTTTTTAAGTATTAATATAGATATTGATAATAAAGATCACCGGATTGAATCGCAGCTCGTGGGCAGCTACAACCTTGATAATATGATCGCTGCGGCCTGTGTGGGCAAGTATTTTGGCGTTTCTGCCGAGGGTATTATCGCCGGCCTCTCCTCGTACAAACCCGGCAATAACCGATCGGAGTGGCGCGAAACAGCCCACAACAAAATTGTGCTCGATGCTTACAACGCCAATCCGGCAAGCATGATGGCAGCCCTGGATAATTTTGTGGCGGCACCCTATCCCCGAAAGGCTGTGATTTTGGGCGATATGCTTGAGCTGGGTCAGGCTTCCCGCGAAGAGCATGAAAAAATTATTAGTTATCTTTTAAATCAAAATCTGAACAAAATTTTTTTGGTGGGAAAAAACTTCAAAGCCTTGGCCGGAGATCAAATCGGGATTGCGGCTTACGCTGATGTTGAGGAAGTCCGTGATGATATTGCAAAGATTGACTTGCAGGGATATACCTTTCTGATAAAAGGTTCGAGAGGCATCAGGCTCGAAAAATTATTGGAGGTTTTATAGATGAAAAGGACGATGGCCATCGGATTGATGTCGGGAACCTCGCTTGACGGACTTGACATTGCGCTATGCGAATTTGAAACTTCGGCAGGAAAAACTAATTTCCGCATCATTGAAGCGGAAACGATTTCTTATTCCAACGCATGGAAAGAAAGACTTCGTGGAGCACCCCTGCTTTCGGGCACAGAACTCAGCCGCCTGGATTTTGAATATGGAGTGTATCTGGGAAAACAAGTACTCAATTTTATAGAGAGCTACCCATGCCAGCCGCAATTTATCGCCTCGCATGGCCATACGGTTTTTCACCAGCCCCACCAGGGTTTTACTTTACAAATTGGGCATGGAGCCGCAATTGCTGCCGAAACCGAAATAAATGTGGTTAGCGATTTTCGTTCGCTGGATGTGGCTTTGGGCGGACAGGGTGCACCCCTGGTGCCTATTGGCGACAGAGATCTTTTTGGCGACTATGCTTTTTGCCTCAACCTGGGGGGCTTTGCCAATGTTTCGTTTGATGAAAATGGCCTACGTAAAGCTTTCGATATTTGTCCGGCTAACATTGCGCTGAATTACTATGTTAAAAAGCTGGGACACGATTTTGATAAAGATGGAGTGCTTGCAGCCAGTGGTAAAATTAATGAAGCCCTTTTGTATCGTTTAAATAGTTTGGATTTTTATCAAATTAAAAAAGCCAAATCGCTGGGGCGCGAATGGCTCGATAGCGAATTCCTTCCTATAATTGATGCAATGGAGTTGGAAGTACCGGATATTTTATCCACCCTGTGCGAACATATTGCGATACAAATAAACAAAGCTTTACCTGCCAATGTTTCGGGCCAAATTCTGACTACGGGCGGGGGAGCTGAAAACGGCTTTTTAATTTCCCGAATCCGGCATCATTCAAAATACCCCTTGCTAATCCCCGAAAAGAATTTGGTGCATTACAAGGAAGCCCTGGTATTTGCCTATCTGGGTTTGCTTCGTCTGGAGGACAAAATTAATACCCTGGCCACAGTTACCGGTGCCAGGCGCGATAGCTCGGGCGGCTGTATTTATCTGGCCTAAGCCAAGCTATCGAAAGCCTTAAGGGCAGCTTTTACAAAGGCTTCGGCCTTTTCCTTCACTTTACATCCCCGGCTGTCTTCGATCCCCGTATGCACATCCACCCCGGCCACCTGCGTTTGAATGGTGGCATCGTAAACATTCCCTGCATTTAAACCTCCGGCCAGGATAATTGCTTTATCACTTTGGCGCACCAGCTTGGCACTTATCCGCCAATCGTGGGTTTTACCAGTTGCTCCCGAGGCTCCGTTGGCAGGGTCGTAGGTATCGGTGATAAAGGCATCTGCCAATGGGTAATATTGAGCAAACTCTGTAAATACCTTTTCAGCATATTGAGGGTTAATGACCAGGCTTTTCCAGATTTCGATATCCGGCCTTATCTTGCGCAATTGCTCCAGCTCATCCAGATCGATTGCGCCATGCACCTGCACAATCCTGCAGCCGAGTTCTTGCATCAGTTGGTCAATTTCTTTTGCTTTATTCAGATAGGTAATCAATACCACCGCTACCGATGCAGGCAGCGAGCGAATGATGTCGGCGGCTGCTTTGATGGTGGTATCCTCGGCGTGATAATTGAGCGCGAAGGGAAAACCCAGGTGGCTAAATCCCGCTTCGACCAGCATCGCGGCCTCATCAAGCGAACGAATTCCTGCAACCTGAATGATGGGTGTTTTCATTCTCTCTAAAACTTAGTCTCCCGGCTACTCTCCCTCAAATTTTTTCAAATTCCAAATCACCGAAAAGCCTTTGGAGCGTTCGTTGGCTTTTTCAAAAAGCTGGCCGTTACTGTTAAGGTAGTAATCTTCATCCAGCAATTTAAATTTTACCAGATCATCCGAGAAGGGCGTAATTTTGAACATCCCCTCATCAATTTTACTCTCCATCGTTTCCGATTCGCCAGCGATGGTTTTTTTGCTGTAGCCAAACTGCATTTTATTATCCTGCACTACGCGCACAAAATGAATAAATACGCCATCTTCACCCTTGGGCGAGATGCCTTCCTCGATGGTTTGGTCTGCTTCTTTATAAAATTCGTTGGAAAAAATATAGTTTTTGATTTGGTTTTCGTCCCTCAAATCGATGCTGACTTCGTTGGTGTGATGCCCAAAATTCAAAATCCCGCTCTCTTCCTGAAGGATATATACGCCAGCACCTGCAAGATAACCAACCAAGGCCAGCAAGCTGATTTTTTTGAAATACCAGATAAAATCAATCTTTTCCATACCCATAACGGCAACACCGGCTGCCGAGCCAATAATAAGGATGCTACCACCGGTACCGGCGCAATAGGCCAGAAACTCCCAGAAATAATGGTCGGGCGGATAATTGTACATGCCCATGGCGGCAGCTACCAGTGGCACATTATCCACGATGGATGAGAGCACGCCGATGATAATGTTGATGGCGTAGAGGTTGCCCACAAACTCGCGCAGGAAGTCGGCCAGCAAAATAAGATGACCGGCGGTTTGCAGGGCGGCAACAGCCGTAAGTATTCCTAAAAAGAAAAGTACGCTGGGCACATCCACCTTGCGCAGCACGCCTATCACCGAAAGGTAGGTTTTGTGTTCATCGTTTTTACTTTTGTGGATGATTTCGGTAACGAGCCACAACAAGCCCAAGCCCCACAACATGCCCAGGTAGGGAGGCAGGTGCGTAACGGTTTTGAATACCGGAACAAAAAGCAAAGAGCCTACGCCCATGAAAAATACCAGGTTGCGCTCGAAGGGCGTGGTGGGGTCAGCCCCATTTTCAAATTGATCCATCGAACCATTATCGGGTGTGCGCACATTGCCCTTCATGCTAAAGGTAAGTATTACAAGAGGTACGATCATCGAAACCAAACTGGGGAAAATAACTTTAACAATAATATTTACCGTAGTAACATCGCCGGCAATCCACAGCATAATGGTGGTAACATCGCCAATGGGCGACCAGGCACCCCCGGCATTGGCTGCAACGACAATCATGCCCGCAAAAAACCAGCGGTCGGATTTGTCGGCAACCAGCTTGCGTAGCAGGGCGACCATTACTATTGAGGTGGTAAGATTGTCGAGGGCGGCGGACATGAAAAAGGTGAGCACGCTTAAAATCCACAGGAGTTTTACCTTTTTTGTGGTTTTTATCTTGTCGGTGATAATGGCGAAACCCTCGTGCGAATCCACCAACTCAACGATGGTCATAGCTCCCAGGAGGAAAAAGATGATCTCGGAAATTTCGCCCAGATGATGCAGCAAGGCGTAATGCGAGATAAAACCGGCAAAGTCGCCACCGATAACCTGGCTCAGATACTCCTTGAAATGTGAGGTGTCCACCAGCAGCGATTCGCCGCCAAACATCAGTAAGACCCACAGGACGACACCAAGCATAAGGGCTGAGGCCGATTTGTTAACTTTTAAGGGATGCTCCAGAGCAATGGCTGCATAGCCCAGAACAAACACAATCACCATTAGTATAAACATGCGCTTTAAAATTTTAAATTTTGCGCTGCAAAGCTAAAAAAGATTCAATCTGATTGAGCCTCAAACTTTTGCTACCTATTAAATAGAGGGCTTTTCAGCCTTGGCCAAATTATTTAAATCCTGATTTTTTCGTATTCATTTTTATACAAATATTTGGATGTAATCATTTTGTTGACAACGATTTAAAAAACCCTCAACATCATTTTTCGACCGAGGCTCAGATTTTGAGAAGTTGACGTGCATCATACTTTTTACTGATACATTTTAAGCGAAATAATATCAAAGGTCAGCAAAGGGAGCGCGTTAATCGTTACTAGCGAATTGTTATTCGCTGTTCTGCCGAAATAAAGCAGGTAGAGAGGTACATATTATAAGTTATCCGCTTGTTTCGTGGAAATAATTTTTAATGAAAATAAAAATATCTATTTTTGTAAAGTGTAATAACTATTTAAGTTTTGAAAGTTAAAGAAGTCATAATTTTACCTAAAGGATTAGAGAATAGTATCTTAAAAACAGCAGGACTACGATGACACAATACCTTATTCTATTCGAGAAAAACAGCAATGGACACTTTGGTGCCTGGGTTCCTGATTTGCCCGGCTGTGTATCTTTTGGTGGTACTATCGATGAAGCCAAACAAAACATCAGAGAAGCTATTGCTTTTCACATTGAAGGACTAAAAATCGAAAACCTCCCCATCCCCCGAATATCCACTTTTGCAGAGACCTTGCAAATTGCCGTCTAAATCTTTCGTTTAAAATATCAATACAAAAAGCGCGAAGCCTCCCCGGGATTTTCGAGCTTGAATTTGATGACAGATAATTCGGAGCCATCGTGAGCTGCGTTTATAGCGATCGTATTTTTGATTTTTTGCATCCATTTTCCTGTCAGGCGGGTCGATTCGTGGATGTGGCCATGGAGCGTAAGATGCGGCTGTCGCTCCTCGATAAAGCGTTGGATGGCAATGCTTCCTACATGTGGATCGAGCGGGACGTGGTCGATCATCATTCCGTCCAGGGCTGCACGGTCGAGGCAGGTATTATACGGTGGCGAATGGAAAAGCATAAGCGCCCGGCTCATATCCTTATCCCCGGCCAAAGCCTTCAAATCTTTTTCGATGGTTTGAAACTCGATGTGCCGGGGAGCCTCCACCGACCGGGTGCCCTCGGTGGGATGGGTGCAGCCGGGATCCACATAACGCGAAACATCGTACTTTTCCCAGTCTTTAAAACCAAAGGGACTGGGTGGTATAAACGAATAGCCATATATCGAAAAACCCCGGTATTCGATCCATCGCTGATTGACATAAAAAAACAATCCTTCATTGGCAGCCGCTTCAAAATTATCTTCCTCGATTCGGGCATCATCATTACCCAAAATCAAAAAAATATCGGGATACTTTTCTTTGAGACTTTGACGCAGCAGGCGCAACTGAGGGAAAAAATAGTCGTTGGCAAAATCATCGTACAGGCTGTGGCTCATCATAACATGGGGTAGCAAGTCCCCACCAAAAAATATCGCATCGGGCTTTTCATCTTCGATGAGGGCAAGCAACTTTTGATACCTGTTTATTTTGCCATGCAGGTCGCTCACAAAAAAGCAGGACGTCATACGCTTTGTTTTATTATAAGCCTGGCACCATCGGTGTGCCTTCCTATCATCGAGGCAAAGCTATTTTTGGCTTCAATGTCGGCGGAGGTAATGATATGCAGATCGATCAGGCCATCGGTTTTGTAGCCGGTTTTTTCGAGGTTGATTTCCGAAAGGCAATAGCTCCAGCCCCCGAACCAGGCTTCGAGGCATCGACGTTGCTCAGGGCTTCCCTCAAAATGGATAAGGATATCAATATCGCTGGCCGGGCCGCTGGTGCCCTCTTTCACGCTACCTATCAAATACATGGCAACGATGCCCCATTCCTCGGGTTTTAGCCTTTTTGCAATCGCATTCACCATGTCGTTGCGCCATTTCCAATGCACATCGGAATATGAATCGAGCAGACCATTCATTTTTTTTGAATCTTGCTGATCCGGCTTTTTCTTTTGCGAAATGGCAGCGAGGGTGCGTTTTAGCTTAAGGTTGAAAATGTAAGCGGCTACTTTTTTGGCGATGGTGTTGAGTAGCTTTTGTTCTTCGGGCAAAAAGGGGCTGTCGCTAATCAGCGGGCGGGCTTCGGTGTAATAAACCTGGATAAGCCCCGACACCTTGTCGTCAACCACAATATCTGCGCTGTGCATCCACTCGCTTTCTTCCCACCCGTCTTCCTTGTAGGTCTTTTTTTCGAAGGTAATTTTCACGCGGGTAATTATCGGATACTGCCATCCTCCCCAAATATGCTTGCAAATCTGCATCAAAAAATCATCAATGCCATAATTGTGATTGATGATGTCCTGAACCTTGTACAGGCATTTCATCTCTTTTTCCCGTTCGCTAAGCCGGGCAATGCTCTCCTGATATTCCTCTTTATCAAAAACCATAAATAATATCTTTATCGCGATCCATTTTTAAAATCATTTTCAGCAATCAAAAATACCATAATTTTTAATTTATGGCAATTATTTGAAAATCATAACTATAAATTGTTTAGCTTTGTGTGCATAATTTATAAAAACCTACTGTTATGAAAGATCAATACAACATTGCCTGGTGGAATCTCGAAAACCTTTTCGACACCTATGATGCACCCGATCGCCCCGAATGGCTGCAAAACAAACTTAATCGTGAACTCGAAGGCTGGGATCACAATGTGCTGGGAGCTAAAATTGGAAACCTGGCGCGCATTATTATGCAGATGAACAGCAACGCAGGCCCCGATATACTGGGCGTGTGCGAAGTAGAAAACAAGCGTGTGCTCGAACTACTTGTCGATGAATTGCGTTTTGCTGTAGGCGGACGAAACTATCAGGTGATTCATCACGACATGAGCGACCAGCGGGGTATCGATATCGCCTTTATTTACGATGCGGCCAAATTTACCTTTGGCGAAATGTTTAGCCGTGTAGTGGTACAGCGCAATACTACACGCGATATTTTGCAGGCCAGTTTTTATACCCGCCGTGGCAACCCGCTGATACTTATTGGCAACCACTGGTACTCGCGCATGAGCGGCGAATTGGAAACGGAGCCCTACCGAATTATTGCCGGCGAAACGCTAAGTTATTGGATGGAACGTATTGTAGAAATCCGGGGTAAGGATGTGCCCATTATGGCCATGGGCGACTTTAACGATGAACCTTTCAACAAGTCCATCTCCGACTATGCCTTATCCACACACAGCCGCATGAAAGTGATTAATGCACGGAATCCCCGACTTTTAAATTTAATGTATCCATTAATGGGTAGAGGATTCGGGACATTTTTCTATAACAACTTCCCCTACTTTTTCGACCAGTTTATGGTGGCCAAGAGCATGCTCAAAAGCAATGCACTTATCCGACCCGTGCAGATTGGCTCCGGAGTTTATCATGTAAATATTGTGATGCCACCGGAGATGATGGCCGGAGGCGATTATCCCAAACCCCGCTGCTTTGGACGGCCTTCCAGCGCATCCTCCTACGATCCCGGCGGTTACAGCGACCACTTCCCGATTTCGGTGATGCTGGAGGAATAGGACAAATATCTAAATGCCGACCTGGATGCTGACGGCTTGAAAATGCAAACGAGTGTCATGTTAACTATATTATGACGATTGAAAGTACTCCGCACGTTTCAATGTCAAAGTCCTGACTTTCAATCGTGCATAGCACATTGAAACGTCAAAATAACCCGATGCCTCACAATTTACACGGCACTAGTGCCTGACAAAGTTTCGGCGATGTCATTCATCAGATACGCTCAACACGAGGATTCCTGGCATAGCTCCATCATGCGCAAGCAAAAAAAATCGGAAAACTAAACACGAAAGCCTTATCTTTGCAAATTAGATTACCTAAAATTATTCATTCATTAAAAAATAGTATTATGAAATCACGAATTATTTATTTATTGTCTTTTGTTGCCTTGTTTGCTTTTTACAGTTGCGATGAGGATCTATTGGATGTTACCGAAGAGTTTTACTACTCCTCAGAAATCACCGTTCTTTCTAATGATACGCTTACTACCGTAAACGAAGTGGTGGACATGTCGTCCGAGAGCAGTATTATCAACGATTACAAAGACAAAATCGAAACCATCGAGATCACCGAGGTAAAGTATTGGATTACCCAACACACCGGCGATTCGCTGCAGGAAATTATCGAAGCTACCCTCAATATTGCCGATGCAGATGGTGCAAACGAAACACTGATAGCCACTATCGAGGACAAAGTGCTCAACAGCATCATTGGCGAGGATAATGCCCAGGAGCTGGTAATACAGCAGGCTGGCGTAAATCAGATGGCTAATCTGATTAAAAATGAGCCTAACACTTTCCAGATTAATTACCATACGGCGTGCAACGAAGCACCCCTGAATTTCACTGTGAAATTTCAGTTTAAGGTAAAAATGGTAGCCAATCCCTTGTAGTAAAAATATTTTTTACTTTTAGCCCATCCTTGTGTAAAATCGGGGATGGGTTTTTTTATTCATTTTAAAACAAAAACATCATGGCAGAAAATATTGATCTGAACGAAATTAAGCTGCAACACAAGATGTGGCTCGAAACCGCTGATGGCGAAGGAATTTTGGGCGATGGCAAATGGCAGATACTTCGCGCTGTGGATCAGGAAGGTTCGCTTACGGCGGCCTGCCAAAAACTGGGATTGACCTACCGGCGAACCTGGGGCGACCTGAAAAAAATTGAAGAGCAACTGGGCTTCCCCCTGCTCAACAAAAGCCGGGGCGGCAAAGAGGGAGGCATGTCGGAGTTGTCGCCACAGGGGCAGGCTCTGGTAACAGCTTTCGATAAGTTTCACAAAAAAGTAGATGCCACCGTAAATGAGGCTTTCGAGACCTTCCGCAAAAGTCTGCTGGACTTGAAATAATCGATCAGAGAAAAAGAATTTCTGTTTTGATTGAGCAATTTGCCGCTTTTGTGGTTTATCCTTATTAAAAATCAATAATTCATTATGAAGGACTATAACATTAGCAAAACCCTCGAGCAACTGGGGATAAAAGAAATAAATGCCGGTGCTCACAACGGCAATCAATGGCTCGAGACTTCGGGCGAAATTCTCAAATCATATTCGCCCAACGATGGCCGCCTTATTGCCGAGGTGCAGCAGGCCACCTGGGACGATTACGAAAAAATTGTTGCACAGGCTCAGGAAGCTTTCAAATATTGGCGCATAGTGCCTGCACCCAAACGTGGCGAAATTGTGCGCCAGATTGGCAATGCCCTGCGCGAATACAAAGAGCCTTTGGGCAAACTGGTGGCTTACGAAATGGGTAAGGTTTATCAGGAAGGCCTGGGTGAAGTGCAGGAAATGATCGATATTGCCGACTTTGCCGTGGGTCAGTCGCGGCAGCTTTACGGATCTACCATGCACAGCGAACGCGAGTTGCACCGCATGTACGACCAGTACCATCCCCTGGGAATTGTAGGTGTGATTTCCGCCTTTAACTTCCCGGTGGCCGTTTGGGCATGGAATGCCATGATTGCGCTGATAGCTGGCGATGTGGTTATCTGGAAGCCCTCGTCCAAAGTTTTTCTATCGGCCATAGCCACCCACAAAATCATCGAAAAGGTAATGCGCGACAACGACCTGCCCGAGGGCATCCTAAACCTTGTGGCAGGAAGTTCTAAATATATTGGTGACGATTTTTTGAACGACCGCCGTATTCCGCTGGTTTCGGTAACCGGATCTACCCGTGTGGGCAAGCGGGTTAATAATATTGTAGGCTCGCGCTTAGGGAAAACTATTCTGGAGCTGGGCGGCAACAATGCCATCATCATTTCGCAATATGCTAACCTCAACCTGGCTTTGCGGGCGAGCATGTTTGGTGCCACGGCCACAGCAGGCCAGCGTTGTACTTCCACCCGCCGCCTGATTGTTAACGAGGTGGTTTACGATCTTTTCAAAGAAAAACTAATCAAGGCCTACCAGCAATTGCGCATGGGGCACGCCCTGGACGAGAATACCCACGTAGGCCCGCTGATCGACAAAGCCGCTGTGGAAACTTTTAAGCTGGCTCAGGAAGAAGTGGTAAAATCGGGAGGCAAAATAATTTATGGTGGCGAGGTACTCGAAGGCGAAGGCTTCGAATCGGGTTGCTATGTGCGTCCGGCTATCGCTGAAGTAGAAAATCATTGGGAGGTAGTGCAGGAAGAAACCTTTGCCCCGCTGCTTTATCTTATCAAATACAAAACCATCGAAGAAGCCATCGAAATACACAATGCGGTTCCCCAGGGTTTATCGTCGGCCATCTTTAGCAAAAACATCCACGAAACGGAGTTGTTCCTTTCTCATGCCGGTTCTGACTGTGGTATTGCCAACGTAAACATAGCTACCAATGGGGCTGAGATTGGCGGAGCCTTTGGCGGCGAAAAAGATACCGGCGGCGGACGCGAATCAGGCTCCGATGCCTGGAAAGCCTATATGCGTCAGCAAACCAACACCATCAACTTTAGCAAAGAATTGCCGCTGGCACAAGGGATTAAGTTCGATTTGTTTGATTGATGATTAATTTTTTTAATATCTTTGGCAAAGAACTGATAAATTATAAATTATGATATCAATAGTTGGAACCTATCAAAATGGATACTTAAAACTTGACAAGGATTATTCGTCTCAAAAGCCAGTGAAAGTAATTGTTACTTTTTTGGAAGAGGTACAGAGTGTTACTGAAAAGGGGCTTAATTTGAAAGATTTTTCATTTTCCAAGAGCAGGGAAAATCTTAAATCTTTCAACGGATCATTTGCTGACATTGTTACTGAAGAAAGAAGGTTCGAACTATGAAGATTTTTTTAGACACATCTTCTTTGTTCAAACTTTATCATCAAGAATCAGGAACCAAGGAACTTGAAGGTGTTTTTCTTCAAAATAAAGTTACGCACATTTACCTATCTGAGATTACGAAAGTCGAATTTACATCAACTGTTTGGAAAAAAGTTAGAACTAAAGATATTACCCCGGAACAAGCAGAAGTAACTTTAGAATTGTTTGAGCGTGATTTTGATAAGTTTAATTTTGTAACGACAAACAGTTTAATTTTAGAGCAAGCCCGTTATCTTACATCTAAGTATGGCATTGATGGTTTAAGAACATTGGACAGCATTCAACTTTCTACTTGTGTTTCATTGGCAAAACAAGTGGATGTCTTTTTTTCGGCTGACAAACTGATGAAAGTATTTATTGAATCCGAAAATTTGCAAACAGAAATACCCGGACGTTAATCGCTAATACCTTGAAGGCAAACTTGCACCAGCAAACCAATACCATCAACTTTAGCAAAGAATTGCCGCTGGCACAAGGCATTACGTTTTTTGGGCAGGCCATATCAACGGTTTCCCACACACTACCATTTTTGTTTACGTGGTAAGCTTGCGTTGATTTTGTGCTAATATTTTTTTAAGTAAATCAAAGGTGGAATTACTTAGGCTGATCTCTTTATGGGAACTTTTTATAGGTTGACTCATCCCCTAATCTTTTAAAAACTCTATAAGTTTCTTTTTATCCCCTTTTCCGGTTTTTCGTGATTCCCGCATTTCATTTGCAAGCCACTCTTCCTCCGGCAGTTCATCATTCACAACAACGGATTTATACTGCTTTGAAAGATTACGGGCAATCTCAATAAGACTTGCCCCAATTTTTGTGCTATCGTTTACTATTATATTCACTGTGGCCATAAATTATATTTTTAAGTTAACTGCAAAATTAAAAAAAATGAGTTGGGAATTTCAACCGCTTTTCTATTTCAACTATTCTAAGCCAAATTGCAGGAATAGCGTTGTAAGTTCTTGATGTTAGAACCACCTACCGCACCACCGTTACTGTTCCGCGCTTTTCGATGTTTTCGCCACGGGCATTCTTGAATTTGATAAGGTAAACGTAGGTATCGCTCGCTACCTTGTCGCCCTCGAAAGTACCATCCCAGCCCTTATCCAAACTGTTGCTTTCAAAAATCTGCTGACCCCATTTATTATATATCAAAAACTGATAAGAACCTGGGTCGATAAATTTGGGATCAGGTTTAAAGTCTGGTTCCCCATTACTAAGGCTGATGGCATTAGGAATTTTAATCTGCGTTTCTATTTCGATGATGATGGTGTTAGAAAAGCTGGTGGTATTGTTGCCGCCCTTTTCGATGGCTTTGATGGTGTATAAAAAACGACCCTTGCCATCGGTAATTTCGCTAATATTATCTGTATGACTTGTGTCATCAGCGTTAAGCTGCGCTATGGAAGCGGCAGGATTGTTAGTTCCTAAAATTTCTCTAAAAACTTCGTAACTTTCAACACCTTCATCCCAGCCCTCGTAAGTATTCCATTGGAGATCGATGAGGGTTTCCGAGGTTTTATCACCACGCAGCAAAATGCTTCGGTGGCTAACGTCGCTAAGTGGCAGGTACTGGCCGCAGGAATCGAAAACATGTATTTTGTAAAAATAACTCTGCCTGGCTACATCAGCAGTAGTATCGGTATATTCCTGCGTGGGATCAAAATTGTTAAGGTCTTCAATTTCGGCAATCACCGTAAAATTGCTGCCATTATCCGCACGCAGAATTTCGAACTTACTTATGGGGGCAGCATCGGCATTCCATACCAGGCCTATGTTTTCGTTGCTTTCAACCGTTACCATTCGTAGGTCTGAAAATGCAGGCTTGTGGTAAGTGCTTGTGGTAAACGACCGCTCGCAGGAAGTGGAAGTGCGGCTTTCGTCTTCGTTAAAAGCCCTGATCTTATAGGTATAAGTGGTGCCTGGCGCAAGTGGGGTGTGCGTAAAATAATTGCGGATGGCCGAAACCCTTCCGGCTTCCACGAAAGGACTGCCATTGGCCGAAGCCAAAATTTGGTAGCCGCCCAGTTGATTGCGCATATTCTGGTAGGGAATCCATTGCAGCGTATTGCTGTTAGAACAAATATCAAAATCGAGTTGTGTGATAAGGATGGTGTTCATGGTGTCGGCGACAAGCCAGTTGCTGGCCTCCTCCGCGTTAAAAGCCCTTACCTTGTAAAGCCGTTGTTCGGTGCAGCCCGAAACCTGATCATCGATGTATGAGCTTGCATTAGCATTTTGAATACTCGTGAGTGAGTCAAAAATTAAATAGCCGGTAAAACCGTCAATTCTCCCCCGGTAAATGCTATAGCCAGTGGTATTTTCCGTATTGGGAATCCAGGCAATGATGGGATGCAAATTATCCACGATGCTCACCGAATCCATAACAGGATTTTCGGGGACTTGCGCTGTGGCTTCGTGTGAGGCAAAGCCCGAAATTAAAATGCTTACAAGGATGGCCGTAAAGGCGAGCAATATCGAAGGTTTATATTTTGATTGGATCAGCATAAGCAAGATTTACTTTCCTGCCACCAAAGTTATCATCGAGGCAGGGTCAAGATATTTAACGGCTAATTCCCTGATTTCTTTTGCTGTGATGTTTTTTATTGTTTCCTGATAGCGCACGAAATAATTCATATCCAGATCGTAATCCACCACCGATTTCACCAGTTCCGACAAGGCGAAAGGCCCATCGGCATGGCGCATAAAGCTGCCGAGCAAATAGTTTTTTACCAGATGTAGCTCTGATTCATCTACCAGCTCGTTTCGGAGGATGTCGATTTCTTTAAAAATTTCGTCCACTGCTTTGGCTCTTACATCCACACCCACTTCGGAGGCAATCGAAAACATTCCGCCATGTTTCAATGAGCTGAGATTTGCACCAATACCGTAGGTGTAGCCCTTGTCTTCGCGAATGTTGGTCATCAGGCGCGAGCCAAAATACCCACCCAAAATGGTGCTTACCACCTTCATTTTGATATAGTCACTATGGTGTTTGTTAAAAAGCACCTTACCGATGCGCAAGGCCGACTGTAGTGCATTTTCTTTGCTTATCAAATGCTGCTGGTTTACAGAATACCCGGGATCGGTGATTTGAGGAATCCAAGGGTTTTTATTGATCGTTGTTTGACCAAAAATAGCATTGATGCGGGTTATAATTTGTTCAGGTACCTTTCCCGAGATGAGGATTTTGAATGGTCGTTGAACATAAAATTGCTGATGAAAATCAGACAAATGTTCACGATCCAGCCGCTCAAAATCCTCCGCACTTGCACGTGAGCCGTATGGATGGTCGGCTCCAAAAATCAAAGCCGGGAAGTGTGTTTGAGCCACATATCTTACCTTTTCCATATTCACTTCCCATTCGTGGCGGCTTTTAGCCACGATGGTTTTTACTTCCCGAGCCGGGAAAATTGCTTCAAAAGCCACTTCGTTTACCAGGGGCAAGAGTTTGTCGAAGTGCCTTCCAAGGCAATACAGCGACAGGCGGGCATCGTCTTTGGTGGCGGCGGCACGCAGGTGAGCTCCGTAATAATCCACCGTGGAAGCAATCTTTTTGGAAGTATAATTGGACGTTCCCTCCTGCAGGCATTTGTTGCTAAGGCTGGCCACCAGCGGCTGCGACTGGTAAAAAGAGCCGGCATCAAACACCAGATCAAATTTAATAATGTCCTCGGTGCCTGCATCGATAATGTAAACCGGGATGCCATTGTCGAGGGTGAAATATTGCGGAGCAAGTAGCTGCACCGGATTAATTTCGTAGGAGAGTGGGGCTATGGTTCTGAATTCCTGTGTCATCACGATTTAGTTTTTCGATTTGTAATAAAGCGTAGTGCTGTTCTCGTTTCTGAAAATCTGCCGGGCAGTTTGCAGAAATTGCTCCGGGCTGACCGCACGGTATTTTTCGGCCTCCAGATTTACCAGATTGGCATCGCCCAATACTTCGGCGTAAGCCAGGTTTATGGCCTTATCCAGCACATTCATCCGCGAAAAAACCAGGGTTGATTCTATCTTGTTCTTCACCTTTTGCAATTCTCTGACAGCAGGTGCCTTGGTCGTAATTTTTTCTATTTCTTCGTTGATGGCCTTTTCGGCTTCTTCGAGGCTGATCCCCGAGGAGGGTTTTCCCGAAATCACAAACATCCCCTTGTCGAAGCTGCCCATGATGTAGGCATCCAGTTCCGAAAACAAGTGGCGGTCTTTCACCAGGTTTTGATAAAAGCGCGATGAATTGCCATTGCCTAAAACATCCGAAATCAAATCGGTGGCGTGATATTCCGGGTCGGTGCGTGCGCACATATTCCAAACTTTGTAAATGGCATCGGCGGGCACATCGCGTTCTATTTCCATCCGGCGTGCTTGGGTTTGGACTGGCTCCACAGGCAAATTACAGAGATTCTGGCCTGCATTGGCGATGGGAGCGAACCATTTCTCGGCCAGGATTTTTATTTCCTCCGTTTTTACATCTCCCGAAACCACCATCACCGCATTGTTGGGATTATAAAAGCGTTGGTAAAAGTCGCGCACATCCGCCATTGTTGCATTGGTAATGTGTTCTATTTTTTTCCCGATGGTTGACCACTGATAGGGATGAACTTTGTAAACCAGCGGACGCAGCAGCATCCACACATCGCCATAAGGCTGGTTAAGGTGTGTTTGTCTGAATTCTTCCGACACCACATTGCGTTGCACTTCCAGGCTTTTTTCGGAAAAAGCAAGCTGATACATTCGATCCGACTCCAGCCAAAAACCGGTTTCCAGGTTTTGCTTTGGCAGGGTGAGGTAGTAATTGGTAACATCGTTGGAAGTGAAAGCATTGTTTTCGCCACCCACTTTTTCCAGTGGCTCATCGTATTTGGCTATGTTAACCGAGCCGCCAAACATCAGGTGCTCAAACAAGTGGGCAAAGCCGGTTTTGTTGGGGTCTTCATCGCGGGCACCCACATTGTACAAAATGTTAAGAGCAACGATAGGCGTGCTGCTGTCGTGATGCACAATCACACGTAAGCCGTTATCCAGGGTAAATTTATCGAAGTGGATCATAAAAATTTTAGTTTGGTTTGCAAAAGTAGCTTTCTACATCTAAACGACTTGGATTTCGAAATTTGTTTTTATTAATAAATTTAATATCAATATTTTAAAATGATTTTTTAAAAACATGCCATACTTCATAAAAACCTTTAAAAAGATTATTTACTTTAGCAAACTCTTTTATTTTTGACTAATCCATACTTTTTTGATGATGCCAGCTTCCGAAAACATTTCAGGACAACCCAGCCTTACCGGCGATCCGGTATTTATCCGCTCGGGAAACTTCGAGGAACTCACCAATTTGAATCGTAAAAAATATTTTCAAAAAAAGTCAATTCTGCATTTTCTCTATACTCGAGGTATTTTGTCCAATCCCGAAATTTGTAAACTCACCAATTTGAGTTCTCCTTCCATCAACAAATTATTAAAAGATTTGATAAACGATGGCCTGGTGCAGGAAGAAGGCATCGGGCAATCCATCGGTGGGCGGCGGCCCAATATCTTTGGTTTAAAGCCGGATTCGCGTTTTATTATTGGTATTAGTATTAACAAAAATTTTAGTGAGCTGGCTGTTTTTAATATCCGCAACGAGATGCTGGGTGAAATACGGATTTTTGAACGGTCGCTTGAAAGTTCCCAGGCCTTTGTTGATGGGCTTTATGATTTTTGTATGAATGTGCTTGGCGAGATGGAAATCGACCAGGAGCGTATTCTTGGTATAGGCATTGGCATCCCCGGACTTATCAATCCGCTTAGCGGCAAGAGTTATTCATGGCTCAATTATTCTGATAAAAGTGTAAAAGAACTTTTTGAGGAAAAATTTGCTAAGCCTGTTTTTGTGGATAACGATGCAAGGGTGATGGCTCTGGGTGAGTATGTTTTTGGCAGCGCCAGCGACAAAAAAAATGTTTTGTGCCTTAATATCGGTGCAGGCATAGGTATGGGCATGATTCTTAATGGGGCAGTTTATCACGGCCACTCGGGATTTGCCGGCGAATTTGGGCACATCAAAATTGAAGAGGACGGGGCACTTTGTATTTGCGGCAAGAGCGGATGCCTGGAAACATTGGCCTCGGGCGATGCGCTGGTAAAACTTGCGATGCAGGCCATCGACGAAGGAAGGGAAAGTAAAATACTGAGCCTGGTGGCCAACGAGCCTGGCAAAATTACCAGCAAAACGATTGTGGAAGCAGCACGCAAAGGCGACCAGCTTTCGATCGACTTGCTGGCTGTTATCGGAAACTATCTGGGCAAGGGACTTGCTACCTTAATTCACATCTTCAACCCCGAGGCCATCATCATCGGGGGAAATCTGGCTCGCGCCGATCAATTTATTATCGATCCCATACAGCAAACGCTCAACAAGTTTACCATTTATCAAATTAAAAAAGACACCAGCATTGTTACTTCAAGCCTGGGCGAAAATTCGGCGGTGATGGGTGCCATGGCTATTGTTATAAATGGTGTGTTTGAAGATGTGCGCAGTAATGGGGTGGTGTAGGAGTGGGCTAAGAAGATAGTAAGTAGTAGATAATAAGTATTAGATAGTAAATAGCAGGTAGTGCCGAAAAACAAGAAATCTTTGATTTCGTAGTTTTTCGAGCATCCCCGAAAAGTTACAAAAATCAAAGATTTTTGTAACTTTTCGGGATAGGTAGTAAGAAGTAAATAGTAGTTAGTAAATAGTAGGCAAGTAGGCAGTAATTAGGCCTGTCTTTTTAGTAAGTTATTTGAATTATGAATTGCCCTGTCCTTTAGGGCAGGGATTAAATTGGAAAGATGAAGAAAGACTTTACACGGAGAAGTTTTATAAAAGCCACAGCCCTGACGGGTTTAGGGATTGCTGCTGCACCATCCCTTGTTTTTTCTAATCCTCTGGCAGCCGAAAAAACCCGGATCGCCCTGATTGGTACCGGCCTGCGTGGGCAAAATCATTTGCACAATCTGCTTCAGCGCACCGATGTGGAGATACCGGCAATATGTGATGTCAACCCGCTGATGCTAAAGCAGGCATTGAAAATCATAGCTGATGCAGGTTACAAGCAGCCCGAGGTATTTACAGGCAGCGATTATGCTTATCGCGATCTGCTCGAACGAAAATATATTCAGGGGGTAATTATTTCGACACCCTGGCTGTGGCATCCAACCATGGCTGTGGATACCATGAAAGCCGGAAAGTATGCTGGCGTGGAAGTGTCGGCAGCCAACACCCTCGAGGATTGCTGGGATATGGTCAACACCTCCGAGGCCACCGGCATGCCTTGCATGATTCTCGAAAATGTGTGCTATCGCCGTGACATTATGGCTATTCACAACATGGTGAAACAGGGACTTTTTGGAGAGTTGATTCACTGCCACTGCGGCTATCAGCACGACTTGCGCGAAGTGCTTTTCAACAACGGCGAGCAGCCCTATGGCGGCGGATTAAAATTTGGTTCCGAAGCATATTCGGAGGCTCAATGGCGTACCGAGCACTACCTAAAACGCGATGGCGATGTGTATCCAACCCACGGAATCGGACCCATTGGCAATTATCTCGACATAAACAGGGGCAACCGCTTTGTGTCGCTCACTTCTACTTCCACCAAGTCGCGTGGCCTGCACGATTACATCGTGAAAAATGGCGGCGAGGATCACCCCCACGCCAAGCTGAAATGGAAGATGGGCGATATTGTTACCACCACCATTGCCACGGCCAACGGCGAATCGGTGATCGTGATTCACGATACCACGCTGCCACGGCCTTATTCCTTGGGTTTCAGGGTGCAGGGCACCAAGGGTTTGTGGATGAATGATGGCAGCCAAATTTATATCGAAGGCCTTAGCCAGCCCCATCGCTGGGAGGCCGATGCTGCTTATCTGGAAAAATACGATCATCCGCTTTGGAAAAAATACGAAGCGCTGGCTGTGGGTGCTGGTCATGGCGGCATGGACTTTTTTGTGCTCAACGCCTTTGTGGAATCGGTAAAAAATAACGTGCCTCCACCGCTCGATGTTTACGATGCGGCTGCCTGGAGTGTTATTACGCCCTTGTCGGAAAATTCGGTGGCCAGCGGTGGCGAGCCTCAGGACTTCCCCGATTTTACCCGTGGAAAATGGATTAACCGAAAGCCGGTATTTGGCATCGGTGATAAGTATTGAGATTATTTGATTATTAATAAATATTGCTTGATTTATCTTTTAATAAAAAGAGAAAACAAAATATGATGAAACATCTTTATTTTATTTTTTTGCTTTCGATGATTTTTGCTTCTACAAATCTGAGTGCGCAAAATTCCGATATCTGGAACGATTTGGAAAATCCGGAAATAATCGGGCGAAACAAATTAGCTCCTCATGCTTTTTATATCCCTTATGGGGATGAAAAACAAGCCTTTGAAGATGACTGGGAAAGTTCACCCTGGTTTTTATCCTTAAACGGGAACTGGAAATTTACCTGGACAAAAAATCCGGCGAAACGTCCGATTGATTTTTATCAGTCCAATTTCAACGCTGAAGCCTGGGGCGAAATTCCCGTTCCTTCAAACTGGGAGTTGCAGGGTTACGGAATACCCATTTATGTAAATCAGCCCTACGAATGGACCAGCGACCCACAGCCGCCTGCCGTACCCCACGATTATAATCCGGTGGGATCTTACATTACCTATTTTGATATTCCTGATACCTGGAAAGACCGCAGGGTTATTCTACATTTTGGAGCCGTAAAATCGGCCATGTATCTTTGGGTAAATGGTCAGGAAGTGGGATACAGCCAGGGGAGCAAAACTCCCGCCGAATTTGATATCACACCATATTTGCAAGATAAAAACAACAAGCTGGCTCTTGAAGTTTATCGCTGGAGCGATGGCTCCTACCTCGAATGCCAGGACTTTTGGCGCATCAGTGGTATCGAGCGCGATGTGTTCCTCTATGCCCTTTCCGAGGTGTATATTCAGGATTTCTTTGTCGATGCAAAGCTGATCAACGATTATCAGGATGGAAATGTCGAAGCCGACATAATTCTGAAAAATGCCACCGGAGGCAAGGCGGGTAAAATGATGGTGAAACTTCAGGTTTTCGGAAGCTCCACAGGCAGCCTGATTTACGAAGAACAACAGAAGGTGAAAATGAATAATGATGAAATGCTGAATACGCAGTTTCAGTTCCAGCTTTCCTCACCACGAAAATGGAGTGCAGAAACGCCCAATCTTTACACAGTGGTTATTTCGTTATTAGATAAAAAGAAAAACCTGCTCGAAGTGGTGAGCACCAAAACGGGATTTCGCACTTCGGAAATAAAAAACGGACAGTTGCTCGTAAACGGGATTCCGGTTCTGCTCAAAGGTGTAAACCGCCATGAGCACGATGCGCTGACCGGGCACGTCATTTCTGAGGCATCGATGATAGATGATATTTTGCTGATGAAGCAAAACAACATCAACGCAGTGCGTACCAGCCATTATCCCAACGATCCGCGCTGGTATCAGCTTTGCGACAAATACGGGCTTTATGTTATCGATGAGGCCAACATCGAATCGCACGGCATGGGTTATGGCTCCCGCAGTCTTGCCAAAGACAGCTTGTGGATGCACTCCCATTTGGATCGGGTGCAGCGCATGGTGGAACGCGACAAGAATCATCCCTCGGTCATTATCTGGTCGATGGGCAATGAAGCCGGTGATGGGGTAAATTTTACCGCTTGTTATATTTGGATTAAGCAGCGCGATCCTTCACGACCTGTTCATTACGAAAGAGCATTGCTGGGGCCAAATACCGATATTTTTTGTCCGATGTACGCCGGCATTGATTATATCGAAAGCTATGCACAGCAGAAACAAGATCGCCCCCTCATCCTTTGCGAATATGCCCATGCCATGGGAAACAGCACCGGCAATTTGCAGGACTATTGGACGGTGATAAAAAAATACGACCAACTGCAAGGCGGCTTTATCTGGGATTGGGTTGACCAGGGAATTTTGAAAACCGATGCTGATGGAACGGAGTATTATGCCTACGGTGGCGACTTTGGCTCTGAAGATGTGCCCAGCGATGGCAACTTTTGCATCAACGGCCTGGTGTCGCCGGATCGCACGCCACATCCGGCTTTGGCCGAAGTAAAAAAAGTGTATCAATATGTGGATTTTGAAATGATTGATCCGCTAAGCGGAAAGTTTCATATTTTAAATAATTACGACTTTATCAATTTAGATAGCTACGATATTTTTTGGGAAATCAGAACACAGGGACGAAATCTTGTGGAAGGAATTATAGAGAAACCGGATATTGCAGCCCATGCCAGTAAGACCTTTGATTTGGATTATGCCGATTTGCAAATCGAAGCCGGGCAGGAGTATTTTATTCATTTTACTATGAAAACCCGCTTTGATGATGGTCTTATTCCTGCTGGATATGTGATGGCCTCGGAACAGATCGTAATACCCAACTATGAGCCTCCACATAAGGTTTTGGCTCCGGCGATTCCCGAAATCGAAGCCATCGAAACCGAGGGTGTGCTCACCATTAGCGGCTCTGATTTTGCCATGCAATTCCTGATGGAAAGCGGTGAATGGATAAGCTGGCAGGCCGATGGCCGGGAATTGCTGTCGGAAGCTGTGGAGCCTAATTTTTGGCGTGCTCCCACCGACAACGATTTTGGCAATGGTATGGATATACGTTGCAAGGCCTGGAAGGAAGCTGCGCACAACAAGGAATTGATTGCCACTTCCTTTGATGCGCTTGATGCTTCGCGGCTTAAATTTAGCACGCAGTATTTTCTGCCGGATGTTTTTGCGAATCTAACCATCGATTACCTGATTAATGGCCGTGGCGAAGTTGTGCTGGAGCAAAGGCTGGAACTAAGCGAGGTACCCCGCCCCGATGTAGAACTAATCACCAGTTCACAACGGGGATTCAAAAAAGCCATCGACTTTGATGCGCTACCCGCCCAGCTTAGGATGAACGATCCCGGCCAGGTAGTGCTGCCCGAGTTTACGCTCGAAACTTTGATTTATCCCACCAGCTTTGGAGAAGAAAACACCATTTGGTCGAACCATGACTGGGCCGAAGGGAAATTGCATTTCGAGTTCAGAGATCACGGAAAGCTGTATTTCTTTTTGGCTGGCAACGAATACGAAGCCTTTGTCTATCCATTTCAGGAAAACACCTGGTATCTTGTTTCGCTGGTTTACAGCCAGTACGATAAGCATTTGAAATTTTACGTAAACGGGGAATATATCCAGACCATCACCTACGAAAATGCCAAAGCCCTGGACATTTCGGGCATAAGCTACCTGGGTGGCTATAGCGGTGGGAGCCGCTCGTTCGATGGTAAAATAGATGAGTTTCGTTTGTGGAATACTGCGTTGAATGCCGATCAAATTGCGAGCTATAGCTACCAGCCCTTGACCGGAAATGAGAATAATCTGCTTTTGTATTTCGATTTTGAAACCATGAACAAGGACACCATTATCGCCGCACAGGGGCAGGGTATGCTTGCCCGGTATATCGATTTGCGCACCATAAGACCCGAGCTGCCACGTTTTGGGCTGCGCTTTGCTGTGCCCGGCAATTACGAAAACCTTGAATGGTACGGGCGTGGCCCGCACGAAAACTATTGCGACAGAAACACCTCAGCCTTTATCGATTTGTATCAAAGCACCGCCAGCGAGCAATATTTTCCCTATATCCGTCCTCAGGAAAATGGTTATAAAACTAATAGCCGATGGATGGCACTCACCAATGATGCCGGCGATGGGATCCTGATTGACGGGCTTCCCGAATTTTCGTTTTCTACCCTTCATAATTCCATCGAGGATTTCGACCAGGGAAGCAAGCACAATTATCGGCATACCAGGGATATAACTTTAGGTGAGAATATATTTATTACCATCGACTTAATGCAAATGGGTTTGGGTGGTGATAATAGCTGGGGAGCTATGCCCCATACGCAGTATTTACTTCCTGCGGGCGATTATTCCTTTAAAATTCGAATGCTGCCACTGAATCTAAATCAAGACAATCCATTTACGATTCATCTTTGGGATGTGGAGGATTAGTAGGGTTTGCTGAAAAAATCAGAGTTATAACATTTCGGGGTGTCTGTTCCTCCTTATGCGAGGCTGCGCCAAGGTGTTTATTAGTAAATGTGGATTTGTATTTTTCTGATTTAGGAAATCTTTTATCTTAAAGCAAGCCGATGTGTTTTAGTATTTTAGCAAAGGCGGGGTCGTGTTTGGCTTGTTCGCGATAGGCATTCTCCATTTTTTCAACACGGTTTTCCAGATTTATGGTTTTGTTTTGAAAAGGTGCAAGTGCCGTGCGGCGATCCCACAAAATAAAACCAAACAGGCAAAGCATAATTGTAATTAAAATTGCGAAACCCCAATTTAGGTTTCCAATTTTGGAATCTATGGCATCAAACTTTGCATCCATTGCATCAAACTTTGCATCCATCGCATCAAACTTTGCATCCATTGCATCAAACTTTGTATCAATGGCTTCGAATCTTGAATCAATAGACTCAAATTTTGAATCCATTGCATCAAACTTTATGTTTATTGCCTCGAATTTTGCATTCATTTCGTTGCGTAGCGATGTGATTTTTTCGTTGGTTGTAAGTATCTGCTGCTCTGTACGGATAATTCGATCCCGGTCGTCAAGCGTAAAAGGGACTTCCTTTGTTTGCGTGAATCCTTGTAAAATTATGCTTGTAAAAAATAATATGACTACAATATTTTTCATAATGTCATAAATAACGAAGACAAAGATAGTAATATTTTAACACAAAAAAAGCCGGTACAATTTCAAATTGTACCGGCTTTTTTAATTTTATTTAAAAGAGCTTACTTCACTACATTTTTAAAACCTTCGTTTTCGTAGTAGCCAAGAAACTCTCTGTCCACAGTTGCACAAGTTTTATACTTCTTGTCGGCAGCAATGGCTTTTTCGAGGTTCGAGAGCATCATAGCCTCGTTGTTGGTGCGGGCACCGGCAACAGCCATCAGGTAGTAAGTAGCTGCATTTTTACGTGCGCACTCCAACTGCTGGGTAGCTGCTGAGTTGTTGCCCGAAAGCAAATAAGCCAGGCCGGCATTGTAGTTACATTTTACGCCCGACATTTTTTTGATGGCAGCATCGTATTTACCACCTTTAATGTCCACCATAGCCAGGTTGTAGTTGTTGTCCACGCCCATTTTGTTAGCATTGAGCCAACTGCTTTCGGCTTTCACAAAATCGTTATTAATGGCATAAGCTACACCTAAGTTGTTGGCAATCTCGCCACTGTTTTTGTTAAGTTTTTCAGCCTTACTTAGATATTCGACAGCCTCATCGGTTTTACCCAATTTCAAAGCCATGTATCCGGCATTGTTAAAACCTTTGTAGCTGTTAGGGAAATTCTTACTTGCCGATTTGTAGATATTGTATTTGATGTTCCAATCTTTGGTAAGTGTGGCAGCATAAAGCAATTCAGCTTCGCTAAGATCGCCGGGTGAAGTGGTAGCAAGGCGTGCAATTTCTTCATCGGTTTTCTTCGGCTCGAAGCTGCTTACCTTAATAGTAGCTCTACGCAGCGAGGGCAGAATTGACTCTTCGAGTTCGGGATAGATGTTGATCATGTTTCTGATCTCTTCTTCGCGTTTTTCGGGTGCTGACGATTTAATTACGTTAAGGATGGGACGCTTGTCCTGGATACTCGATTTTTCAACTGCTGTCAAAAAGCCATTCCAATCGGGGCCATGACCTATTTTTTTCAGATTCAGGTCTTTCGGATTCTGGAATTTAACTACTGAATTTTTTTCACGCACCAGTTTCTTGAAATGGTTGTAAACAACATCGTTGGCAGTATTTGATCTTTTTTCGGAGAGGCCTTCGTTAAAAGTCTCTTCGCCTTCGGGTGATGCCCAGCCATCGATTTGGATGTCTTTAACTTCCCAGCCCTGACGTACGAAGTTGTTGAGCTTCTCGAGTTGAGCAGTTACATCGTTTTTCTTGTTCCACTCCAGATTTGTGTTGTAATTGTGCTTGTTTTTTTGATAGTAAATCACCGCTTCTTCGCTAACAATGGTTACTTTTTCGTAACCATGAGGAGCTATCGACATCAGTTCAACAGCATACTGGTCGTCCACCTGTTCGCCACCAGCCTGGGTAAGCTCGGTTACCTCGTTGCCAATTTCTAGGCGCATGGAAGTAGCAATTACTCCATCGGCAATTTTTTCTTCGCCAAGGTTAGTGGCTTTGCGCATTTTCATGGCATCTTCCAGGGTCATCCCGGCACTAACAGCGGTCTTGGGCATAAACGCTACCGCGCTTACCATCAGTTCCGATGCCTTCATTTCGGGGATAAAACCAAAGGTTCCCTTGTAAGTAAAAGTACCACCATTGGTATAATTTACTCTTGTGCCTTCGCCTTCCACGTTTTCGCCAATAAGCATCATGGGGGTAAGCTCCAGTTCGCCACCGTCATATTGAATTGTGGGTTGGATTAGAGCAGCCGCTTTTTTGTTGAAAAACTTGGGGGGGATGGTGCCGGTAACTGTAAAATTAACAACTCCACCGTGGGCTTCAAGTACCTCGGGGTTAACTTCGTAAGATACTGAATCGTAGTTTTTGGCCATCTTTTTAAGTCCGTTACAACTTATCAAGCTGAAAGCCAAAATCATCATTCCTGCAATTTTGAAAATAGTAGTCTTTGTCATAATAACACTAATTTATTTGTTAAAATCTTTTTATTTGTTACGCGCTTATTTTTGAGTGTGCAAATATAAATAGTTTCAATCGGATAACGACAAATTTAACAACTAATAAATATATTTTGTTCGTTTAAGTAATTTAAATCCTGTTTTTTCGTGCTTTTGATTGGATAAATTTAAAGAAATCCCCAAAGGCTCCAAGTTTTCCAAGGATGCTTTTAGGATACTTCCTGCAATTCTAATCTTCAGCTTTAAATGAAAAGAGGCCATAAAGCTTAAAAATTTCCCACACCACGATACCGGCACTTACCGAGACGTTGAGTGAGTGTTTGGTACCATATTGCGGAATTTCGATGCAGCCATCCGAAAGATTTACTACCTTCTGACTTACGCCTCTTATCTCGTGGCCAAAGATAAGCGCAATTTTTTGCCCGCGCTCCACCGCGAAGCTATCCAGCGGTATGCTGTTTTCAGCCTGCTCGACAGCAAATATTTTATAGCTTTCGTTTTTTAACTTTTCGATGGCTTGTTCGGTCTGCTCAAAATATGCCCAGCTTACCGATTCGGTAGCTCCAAGTGCTGTTTTATGTATTTCGCGATGCGGCGGTTTAGCGGTTATCCCGCAAAGGTAGATAGCCTGGATGCGAAAAGCATCGCTGGTTCTGAACACCGAACCAATATTATTGAGACTTCTCACATTATCCAAAACTACAATGCAGGGTAGCTTTTCGGCCTGTTTAAATTTTTCGATGTCCAGCCGTTCAAGTTCGTCATTATTAAGTTTCCTCAAGAGTTCAGGTTTTTTTTGTTTTTCAATTTTTCGCGTAGCGCATCAATTTCTTCATCGGAGAGTTGTGTCATTGTTTCAATGATTTTATTGGAAAGCCCTGCATTGATCCCGTTTATTGCACTGGCAATCTTTTCTTCTGCTATTCCTTCGCCCCTGCCTTCGGTTTTTCCTTCTATTCTGCCAACGTTTATTCCCTTGTTAAAATAGCCCGATTGCAAAGTTCGCTCAGTTCGCACGCTGTCCCAGTATTTATCGTAACTCGCCATTTCAGCCTTGCTGAAAGCTGATGAGCGAAGGTTTTCCAAGGCTTCTTTTATTATGGTGTTATCCAGCAGATCTTCCGGAATATCGGTACTCTTTTCATCAATTTCGGTGAGGAAGCGTAGCCACAGCACCTGGAGTTTTTTCTCGCTAAATATTTCGGGCTTAAACTTGGGCAGTTCTACAAATACAAATTCCAGCCCTTCCAGTTGCTTTTCGGTATCGGCAATGTTAACAATTTGGTAGTGGTGGTAGAACTCAGACTTTTCGGGTTCGAATACTTCGTTTACAAGGTTGAGCGCATACACGGGCTGCAGGGTGTCGTAGGCATAAGCCTTGTCGAGTTGTTTCACATAAGCCTTGGAGGCGTTGAACAAAACGCGCTGCATGAAGCCGGTAGTCCAGTACATTTGCATTTCAACAATAAATTGTCTCCCGGTGTTGTCGCGGCAGCGCACATCCACTATCGAGTATTTCATTAGTGGGGTTTCAGGTACCATATCAGCCGGGAGGTACTCAAGGCTTTCGATGTACGAACCCTCAGGCAGCGGTAGCATGGCATTAAGGAAACTCTTGAGCAGGTGGGGGTGCTGCCCGAAAATCTTCTTGAAGGTCAAATCATTTTTTGGGTCCAGATATTTCATACGTGTTTAGTTTAAATGCAAAGGTAAGTAATTATCTAAAAAGCTATTTTTGCAGCAAATCATAAAGTGCTTTGGCAAAAACAAATCCAACAAAACCCGTAGAAACGCCTTTGATGAAGCAATACAATGCCATCAAAGGGAAGTATCCTGATGCCTTGCTGCTGTTCAGGGTGGGCGATTTTTACGAAACCTTTGGTGAGGATGCCGTTAAAGCCGCCCAGATTTTGGGTATCGTGCTCACCAGGCGTGCCAATGGGGCTGCTTCGTATGTAGAATTGGCCGGGTTCCCACATCATTCGCTCGACACTTACTTGCCCAAGCTCGTCAGGGCAGGGCAGCGCGTGGCGATTTGCGACCAGTTGGAAGACCCTAAGATGACCAAGAAAATTGTGAAACGCGGCGTTACCGAGCTGGTAACTCCCGGAGTGTCGTACAACGATAAGGTACTCGAAAACCGCGAAAACAACTTCCTGGCCAGCATACACTTTTTGCCCAAAGATACCGGCATCGCTTTCCTGGATATTTCCACCGGTGAGTTTTACGTTACCCAGGGATCCAACGAATATGCCGATAAACTTTTGCAAAGTTTCAGACCCAGCGAAGTCATCATCCAAAAAAGCAAACGAAAACAGTTTGCCGAACAGTTTAGTGATAAATACTACATCAACACTTTTGAGGACTGGGTGTTTAGCGAAGATTTTTCGCGCGACATTTTGCTCCGACACTTCGACACCACCTCGCTAAAGGGCTTTGGTGTTGAAGACCTTAGCTTTGGCAATATCGCGGCGGGGGCAGCACTGCACTATCTCGCCGAAACACATCACGATAAGCTGGATCATATCTGTAAGCTTTCGCGAATTGAAGAAGATAAATATGTGTGGCTGGATAAATTTACCATTCGCAACCTGGAATTGCTTTTTACGCCCAACGAAAATGCCGCTACGCTTATCGAAGTGATCGATGCCACGCTTTCGCCCATGGGTTCGCGGATGATAAAGAAATGGATTTCGCTTCCGCTGAAAATAAAAAAGCATATCGAAGAGCGGCACGATGTAGTAGCTTATTTGTTGGCCAACACCGAAATTTCCGAAATCCTGAATCAAAACCTGAAAGCCATTGGCGATTTGGAGCGCTTGATATCCAAGGTGGCCGTCGGACGTGTTAATCCCCGTGAGCTTTTGCAGGTGATGAGGGGCTTATACGCCGTCGAAAAAATTAAGGAGGCCTGCGCCATCTCAGGTTCTGCGCCGCTCAAAACCATCGCCGACCAGTTGAACCCCTGCCTTTTGATTCGCGATAAAATCGAAAATGAACTCAACGAGGAACCACCGGCAATGGTCAACAAGGGTGGGGTAATTCGGGAAAGGGTGTCCGCTGAGCTGGACGAACTGCGTAAATTGCAGTATTCGGGCAAGGATTATCTGGAGCAAATCAGGAAGCGCGAAATCGAAGCTACGGGCATTTCCTCGCTCAAAATCTCCTTCAACAACGTCTTCGGCTATTACCTCGAAGTTACCAACGTACACAAGGACAAGGTGCCCGAGAGTTGGGAACGCCGACAAACCCTCGTCAATTCCGAGCGATATATTACCGAAGAACTCAAGGAATACGAAGAAAAAATACTGACCGCCGAAGATAAAATTTTGAATATCGAAACCCGGCTTTACAACGACCTGGTGCTAAGCACCGCCGAATACATCGGCCCTATACAGATAAACGCCAACCTGATAGCCCAGCTCGACTGCCTGCAATCGTTTGCCCGTATTGCCCTGGCCAAAAATTATGTGCGCCCCGAAATGGACGACAGTTATGTGTTGGACATAAAAAAAGGCAGGCATCCGGTGATCGAAAGCCAGTTGCCACCCGGCGAAAAATACATCCCCAACGATGTTTTTCTGGATACCAAAAAACAGCAGATCATTATTATCACCGGACCCAATATGTCGGGGAAATCAGCCTTGCTGAGGCAAACGGCACTCATTGTTTTGCTTGCGCAGATGGGATCGTACGTGCCTGCCGAGGCTGCAAAAATTGGTATTGTCGATAAAATCTTTACCCGCGTGGGAGCCTCCGACAATATTTCCTCGGGCGAATCTACTTTTATGGTCGAGATGAACGAAACGGCCAGCATCCTCAACAATATTTCCAACCGCAGCCTTATCATCCTCGATGAAATAGGGCGGGGGACCTCAACTTACGATGGTATTTCGATCGCCTGGTCTATCGCAGAATATTTGCACCAGCACCCGGTGTTCAGGCCTAAAGTCCTTTTTGCTACTCACTATCACGAGCTTAACGAGATGGCCTCATCGATGAAGCGGATCAAAAACTTTCATGTCTCGATAAAGGAAATCAGCAACAAGGTTATCTTTTTGCGCAAGCTGGTGCCCGGCGGTACTGAACACAGCTTTGGGATTCATGTGGCCAAAATGGCCGGTATGCCTGCCCAGGTTATCGATAGTGCCAAAGCCATGCTACAAACCCTCGAAAAAACCCACAGCCACGAATCCTTAAATAAAAACAGAAAATCATCGGGCAAGGGCAAAGACGATTTCCAGTTGAGCTTTATCCAGCTCGACGATCCGCTTTTGCTGCAGATAAAAGAAGACATCCTCAACACCGATATTAACACGCTAACTCCCGTGGAGGCCTTGATGAAACTAAATCAAATCAAGAATCTTTTGGGCAAAGGCTAGTGAGGGACTGTAAAAAAAAGTCGATGTTTTTTGATTTAAGATTTAAGATTAATGCCGAGCTACGCTCGTCCATCCTCGAAAAGAAATAAAAATTAAAAATTTTGACTTTTCGGGACGATCGGAGATTTTAGATTGTGCTGAATATCACATACATCTTAAATCTAAATTCTTAAATCTCAAATCGTATATTTTTCTAACTGTTATTTTAAAGACAAACCCAAGCTGGCTCAATACCTGATTTTAATACGGGTATTCCTTTTTTCGTCCATTAAATCCGATAAGTTGTTGGAAGTAGTAAAAGTGCGGTCGCCATTCGAGGCCGTTACATTGCTGGCTCTCCATAATTTTTTAGCCTTCGCCGGGATATGAACAATCGTTTTTATCTCGATCAAATCGAAAAGCACATCATCCGGAATGTTATCCTCTTCCTGTTTTATGAGCAATTTAATCCAGGGGGTTGTATTTTTCCGTACAAACTTGTGTTTATTTATTTTATAAATCCCGCTTTGCCAAAATGGTTTTTCGTAGTCGGCAATGGCATATAGGGCTTCATTCAGGGCTTCGTCGTCCTCAAAATCGAAGGAGATCTGCAGACTGCCCTTTTGCGGGCTGCCACTAAACGATACATTGCTAATACCTTCCTGGTTTCGCAAGCGGTCTTTTGCAATCAAAGCATTGGTACGTATCTCATCGATAAACGAAAGGTCGGCATACTGCCCCAGCAAAGCCAGGAAAATATTGTTGCCGCCACCGGTATTTATGCTAATCGTAAGTGTGCCCGATTGGTTTTGATTGATGTTGATATCTTCCACAATTTCGATACATCCCTGCATCAAAAAGGAGGAAACCAGGATAATGAGCACAAGGAGTTTTCTTGTGTGCAGTTTTGAAAAGGCTATTTTGTTCATGGCCATCAAAACGACACAGGAAGCAAATCATTACAATGTGTATTGAATTGCAACTACATAAAACGATAAATGGGGAGACAGGATGTGGTGGTTCTTTGACCCTTGGGGTCTTGGTGGCTATAAGCGGTTTTGTTTTGCCGCCAAGGCACAAAAACACGAAGATTCACAAAGGATTATTACCAAAAGCTGAAAAAAACACAGAACCTGGCAACCATGATTTCATCTTTCTTCAAATTTTTTTGCATCAGGATGCTTGTCAATCCCAACTAAAAACAGATATTTGCACCACATCTTTACAAAAACACATTTATTAATTCATTTAACAAAAGGAGAATTTACAATGAGAAAGTTTATTGCGCTTGTATTAATTGCCGGATTTATGTCGGGCTGCGCCATGGTTGGTGCCCCGGTTACCGGTTTTCTTTACACCGATGTTAAAGCCCCGCTGGCTGTTACTTCTAACGCAGGCTCGTCAAAGGTTGGAACTGCCAAAATGCAATCGATCCTGGGATGGGTTGCCACAGGCGATGCCAGCATCGAAGCTGCTGCCAAGTCGGCCGGAATCACCAAAATTCACCATGTGGATTATGAAGCCAATTCTATTTTAGGAATTGTAGCCAGTTTTACCGTGGTTGTTTACGGTGAATAATACAAGAAAAGATTTATAAACGAATGGGAGCAAACGCTGGCAACAGCTTTCTCCCATTCTTTTTATCAAGCAATTACTCAATCCAAAATCTACTTAAGCCATGCGCAAAAATATCCCGCTCCTCACACTTATTTTTTCACTTTTGTTGCAGCCTGTACTTTTTAGCCAAAACCTGGATAAGTTTTACAGCCGCCGTGTGCAGGAAGGGGGCGATATCTTTTTTGTTTTCCCCAACAACGATTTTGAAAACACCGTAAATCACAGCGATTTTATCTTCGATGTCACACTGCGCGAGGGCAACGACACCACGCACATCAACTTTACCTATTACACCAGCGAGCCTTCGCCTGCCCGGCAGCTTAGCATAAAATCGGGAGATTTTGAAACCACTGCCCCGACCGAAAAACTCTATGTAGATTTTGTTAAACACAAATGGGAGCATCGCTACTCGGCCAGCTTTACAGTGGATGATCTGCAAAAAGCAATGACCTCGGCCACGCCCTGCCAGTTTCGGGTGGAGACCAAAAACGAATCCTTAGAATATGCTGTCCGCCACAAGAAATGGCAAAAATACATCGCTGCCTTCGATAAGGTTTTTTACATCATTTTCCCCGAGCGGTTTGAGTAGGCGGAAGAGTTAAACTAAATTTGGTGAGATATGTTTAAGGAGTATTTAAACCAAAAATGATTTGTGTATGCCCGTAATTTGGCAATTATCAGTTATTCAATTCGAGAGCAAAACACTCTTAAACGGAGTTTTGCTAAAAAAACGTCCTTCACTTTACAGCCATCGTGTTAGCCGATTCAAAAACCTGCTCAAGGTTTTACGTTCTTACTTTACTCCGGTGCTTTCGCGAGCAGCACTCGAGATTAAGATGGGCGAGAAAACCTTCGAATGCAAAACCAACAGTAGCGGAGCCTTTACCATGGTGGTGGACGAAATCCTGAATGAGAAACCCGAATTACGCGTGAAAGGACAAACCGAAAACTTAGAGATAATGCAGTCGTATCCGATGATTTACCAGAACACCAACAGCACCTTTGATGTAATTTCGGACATCGACGACACCATTTTGCGTTCCTACTCATCCGATGCTTTCAGGCGCGTTACCACCCTTATGCTTACCTCGCCATACAAGCGCAAAGTGATTGGCTACACCCGTTCGCTTTTCAAACGCTTTAATTCGATGAATGCCCGCGTTTTTTATGTTTCCAAAAGTGAAAGCAACCTTTTTAATCTGCTCAGCTCTTATATCCATTTTAACAAATTTCCGGAAGGCATCTTGTTTTTAACATCCTATCTCAATTTATTCCAGCTTTTTACGGTAAACAAGGGTAAGGATTACAAACTAAACCATATCCGCTTTATCATTCGCAACTCGGGCAGCAAGCAATTTTACCTGCTGGGCGACGACGGGCAGCGCGATATGGAAATATACCAGGCCGTGGCCAATGAGTTTCCCAATCGAATTGCCAACATATTCATCAGGCAAACCAAGGCGCAGCGAAGCAAAAAACAATTAGCAATGTGGACAAAGTTGAAAGAACAAGTGCCTGGGTCTGTTTACTACCGTGATGGTGATGAAACGAAGAGCGGTTTTGAAACGCTGTTGGATTTTGCCGATCAAAGTGATAAAAGCACAGAATTATGAAAATACTCCTCGTATTAAACCCGGTTTCGGGCGGTGTGGACAAAGCCAATTTTTTGGATCAGGCCAAAAATTTTTGCACAAAGTATGGATATAATTTGCAAATGTTCGAAACCAGTGGCAAGGATGATGAGGACAAACTGAAACAACAGATCCAGGATTTTGAGCCCGCACGTGTGATAGCTGCCGGAGGTGATGGCACCCTGCTGTTTACGGCCAAAGTGCTGCGCAAAACCGGAATCCCGATGGGCATAGTGCCACTGGGCTCAGCCAACGGAATGGCCACCGAGCTGTTTGTAAATCCTAATCCCGTCGAGGCTTTCAAAGATGCTTTGATCTCGCAGGTGTTTGCCGGCCTGGATATGCTCCTTGTCAACAACAAACATTATAGCCTCCACATCGGCGATGTGGGTATTAATGCGAGCATCGTGGAATCGTATAGTAAGGATAAAAACCGGGGAATGGCAACTTATGCCAAATATTTTATCGATGAGTTGAGCCGGATGGAACCTTTTAATATTACTGTAAAGGCCAACAACAAAACCATTTCCGAGAAGGGGTTGATGGTCGGGCTGTGCAATGCGCGAAAATATGGTACGGGGATACCGCTAAATATCGAAGGCAACCCGATGGATGGAAAGTTTGAGATCGTCATTCTAAAAAATCTCGACCTGCCTACCCTTATCAAAGCCGGCCTTGCCTCATTCGACGAACGATTTCACGATAGCCAAAACAGCCTTGTAATCTCAACCGATAAGGCCGAGGTGCTATTCGATAAGCCCATGCTGCTGCAACTTGATGGCGAAGTTATCGGAAGATTTGAAAAATTAGATATCGCCATCGATAAACATGCGATTAAACTCATAAGTCATAACGATTTGATATTAAAAACAAAATGATGAATAAAATACTGAGTATAATTCTTTTGATGGCCATCGGCTTTGCCTGCACAGGTCCTGAAAAACAGCCCAAAAAAACACCAAGCGACCCCCTACCCTCGTGGGTGGATGGGAAAAACAAAAGCGCAATCCTGGATTTTGTAAAACAGGTAAGCGATCCTGATTCCAAAAACTTTGTAGCCATCGAAGACCGAATTGCAGTTTTTGATAATGATGGCACCCTGTGGATCGAAAAACCGCTTTATATCCCTATCGAATTTGAAATGGCCTGGATAAAACAAGCGGCTAAAGCAAATCCTGACATGCTTAAAAACGATTTATACAAGGGCCTGGCTGATAACGATCTGTCAGTGTTGAAAAACTACAATAGCTTTGAACTTATCGAGCTGCTTTTTGCTGCCCATCAGGGACAGCTTGTTGCCGATTACATGCAGGATGCCGCCACATTTCTCGACACAGCCAAACATCAGAAATACGATGTGCGTTACCGCGATCTCATCTACCAGCCCATGGTCGAACTGGTGACCTATCTCCAGGATAGCGATTTCGATGTGTTTATCGTTACCGGTGGCGAAATAGACTTTCTGCGTTCGGTATCCATGGAAATCTATAATGTTCCCCCCCAAAATGTGGTAGGCTCGAGTGTGAAGTATAAATACGATACCGAAAATGCAAGGCTGCTTCGTACCGAGGTATTGGGATCGGCTAACGACCAATATGTAAAACCCGCCAATATCCAGTTGCATATTGGAAAGAAACCCATCTTCGCCGCCGGAAACTCGGATGGCGATTACGAGATGATGGAATACACCCTTACGAGCGATGACCCGGCCATGGCTATTTTGGTGAACCACGATGATGAGGAGCGGGAGTACGATTACATGCACGGAACCGAAAGAGCCGTAAAAGATGCCCCGGCACAAGGCTGGCGCGTGGTGAGCATGAAGAATGATTTTAAGGAAGTGTTTGAGGGTAAATAAGACTGGCTCCAAAACTCACCAAAAAGCGCACAAACTTTGGCAGCATAATTCTCGTTAGGAGCTTAACCAATCTGTTTTTTTAAGCTCTCAAGATGGTCATGCCTAAGCCCCTTGTTCAAAGATGATCCAATTCCAATATTTATCTATATTTGCATGGCTTAATTTGAATTAGAAACTATTCGGGAAACCATACATGAAAGCAGACGGCAACAGGGCGCGCATTAAAAAATTTGGCTTAAATCTGCTAACGCTTTCGTTTGAAAATAACTTGGAGTATGCCTTCCAGCGCAGATACCTGCGCGATTCGCTCCTTCAGTTTCGCGTTGCCTTTATCTCCGTTTCGATACTCTACGGCTTGTTTGGCTTGATCGACAAAGCTGCTGCCGGCGAATACGCGCCTATTTTTTACATCATTCGTTTTGCTATTGTCATCCCGATTCTTCTTACCGTTGTCGCGCTTTCGTTTACACGGATATTTAAATTTATCTGGCAAAGTCTTTTGTTTATTTCCTTTTTAATAGCTGGGAGCGGAATCGCTGCCATGACAGCATTAGTCCCCCACAATTATTCCTACTACGCTGGGATGATGCTTATTTTTTCGGCAGGTTATTTTTTTATCAAGCTCCGCTTTCTTTTGGCTACCTATGCAGGCTGGATTACGCTAGTGGTTTTTAATGCCGCATACATTATCAATAATGGCGTTCAGGATGAGCAGCTTTTGATCAACAACTTTTTTTATATCTCGGCCAATATTATCGGGATGATGGCCGCATACTACATTGAATTGTATGCCCGGCGTGATTTTTTTCAGACCGTAGCCTTGCAAAATGAACGGAAAAAAGTGCTGGAGGCCAACCGCAACCTGGAACAAAAAGTAAACGACCGCACGCTGGAACTGCAGGAAAGAAATCACGAGTTGTTCATTGCCAAAGAAGAAGCCGAAAAATCGGATAAACTTAAATCGGCATTCCTGGCCAATATGAGCCACGAAATACGCACGCCCATGAATGGTATCTTGGGTTTTGCCGAACTCATCAAAATGGACGATGACCTGGAAGAGATACACGAAAATGCGGATGTAATCCTCGAAAATAGCCGCCATTTGCTGGAACTCATCAACGACATCGTGGACATTTCGAAGATAGAAGCCGGAGTGATGGAGCTAAAATACGATGAGTTTGTTCTAAATCACCTGATGCGTGATATTAAAGCCTTTTTTGAACGGGATATTCTGGTTCGCGACAAAGGCCTTGAAATAAGGCTGAACATGGAACTGGAGGATAAGCAATCGGTGATTAACATCGACAAAACCCGGCTTAGACAGGTTATTGTTAATTTGATGAAAAATGCCAGTAAGTTTACCCAGGCCGGCCACATCGAATTGGGATACCATTTACACGAAGACGACTTGCTATTTTATGTTAAAGACACGGGCGTTGGTTTCGACCCCGAAAAAAGAGAATTGATTTTTGACCGCTTTATGAAAATTGGTACTACCGCTGGCAACGAGGAGGGTGTTGGGCTGGGATTATCTATCTCAAAAGCAATCATTAAACAGTTTGGTGGCGAAATTTGGGTAGAATCAGAATCGGGTCAGGGAACAATTTTTTACTTTAATTTGCCCGCTAAGTCGGGCGAAAGTTTACTTTTACACTCCGAATATCAAATACGCACGGAAATGGAATACGAATGGAAAGAAAAGCTGATACTTGTTGCTGAGGATGTGCCAACGAATTATCTTCTGATAAAGAAGTCCTTGCGCAAAACCAATGTTAAGCTGCTATGGGCAAAAAATGGCAAGGAAACGGTGGAGATGGTCAGGGATAATCCCACTATCGACCTGGTGCTGATGGATATTAGAATGCCCATCCTCAACGGCCTGGATGCCACCAAACAAATTAAGGAGCTGCGTCCCGACCTGCCTGTGATTGCACAAACGGCCTACGCCATGGATGGCGATAAGGAAAACAGTCTGGCGGCCGGCTGCGATGACTACATCTCGAAGCCGATAAACCTGAAACTCTTTATCGAGCTTATCGCCAAGTATCTCGATTAATCATTCGTAAAAACAAAAGCTATGACCAGCCCGGCTCCACGTCAAAATATATCCCTCCTTTTTGTTGAAGACAATGAGACCATCCGCTTTTTATATACCCGCCTCCTATCCAAAAGGGTAGCACAATACTATGTTGGCGAAAACGGACAAGAAGGTCTGGATTTGTATAAAAAACACAAGCCCGACCTCATCATCACCGATATAAGCATGCCCGTGATGGATGGCCTGGAGATGATTGGCCACATCAAAAAACTTGACCCAGGCATCAAGGTTATCGTCATGTCGGCTTACAGTATTAAAGAGTACTTTTTAGAAGCTATCGAGCTGGGAGTAAATGGATATTTGATAAAACCGGTGGAAGCCAAAAAACTTTTTAGCCTTATTGACGAGCTGGCCGGCAATATTTTGCTAAGCCGTGAGCTGGAAGAAAAAGAACAAAAGCGTCGTATTGCTGAGGAAAACCTTAAAAATTCGCTGGCCGAAAAAGAAATACTGCTCAAAGAAGTGCATCACCGTGTGAAGAATAACATGCAGATTATTTCGAGCATCCTCAAAATGCAGGAACGCCAACTGAGCGATCCCACACTGAAAACCGTGCTCGAAGAAAGCCAAAACCGGATTCGCTCGATGGCACTGATACACGAAAACCTGTATCGCAACGAAAACCTGGCAAACATTCTTTTTTCTAATTATATAAAAAGCCTGGCCGGTAATCTGGCGCGCACCTTCGCCGAAAACCAGGGAAAGGTAAAATTTATCTACGACATCGATGATGTTTATCTTCCGCTCGACTTTGGCATTCCCTGTGGTTTAATCATCAACGAGCTGATATCAAATGCCTTTAAGTATGCCTTTGCCCACAAGGACGAGGGCACCATATCCATTAAGATGAAACAAGTCGAAGAGCAATCGTTTTTGCTCGAAGTAGGCGATAATGGCATCGGCCTCCCCGACGAAAGTATTTTGAAAAAATCGGATACGCTGGGGATGAAAATCGTTAGCCGCCTGGTGCAACAAATTGACGGTACCCTAAAATACAGCCGTGATAACGGTGCAAAATTTACTATTTCATTCAACATTTAATCTCATCATTTTATGTCAGATTACAAAATCCTGGTAGTTGAAGACGAACTGCTGGTAGCAGCCGACATCGAGGAAAGCCTGCAACTGCTGGGCTACGAAGTTATTGGCTGTGTGGCCACCGGCAAAGATGCCATTGCAAGTGTGGAAAAAAACCTCCCCGACATTATTTTAATGGACATCATGCTCAAAGGAGATATGACGGGCATTGAAGCGGCAAAGGCCATTACTAAAAAACACGATGTGCCCATCATTTACCTTACGGCCAATGCCGACATCGCCACCATCGACAAGGCCAAGCTGTCGCTGCCCTACGGATACATTATCAAACCCTTTACCGAAAAAGATCTGCAAACCAACATCGAGATCGCCCGCTTCAAGTTTAACAACGACCTGAAGGCACGGATGGAGAGCGACCAGTACAACCGCTTTTTTACCAAAGTAAACCGGGAAGAAGAAAAACATTTGTTTGCCGAAAACGATAAGGGTCTGGAAAAAATTAAGCTCAGCGATATTTACTTTATCGAAAGTGAAAACGAAAAAGTAAACATCCATTTGCCCGACGAGGAAATCCAAATCAACAAAACCGTCGAAGCCATCTCCAAACTTCTTCCTGAAGGACAGTTTATTCAGGTTAACAAAAATCAGATAGTTAATATCGATAAAATCTTCCTCGTCAAATTTCCCGAAATCATCATCGCCGACAAAATGACGGTGATCGAGGTGGATAAAGACAAACAAGAACTGGTGGCCTCGAAGATAAAAAACTAAACCCGGCTAAAAGAGACTAAAACAAATTGGTGTAAATGTTTAAAATGGAACTTGTGATTAGTGATACCCGCCTCGAAACAATGATAGCAGAACTCCTGCAAAATAATGGCCCCGACGAAAAAGATTACGCCAATATTCTTTTAATGATCGATAAAATCAATCCTGACGATATCGAAAATTTCAGGGAAATGATGCAGCCCATCCTCAAGCCCGAAACCATCATCGGCTTTTCGTTTACCAAGCCCTTTGGCTACAATGGCGACTTTTTTATCATCGAAAAAATCTATCAGCATTATATCAATCCGGATGAGAAATACCGGAAATGGGATGCCTTTTTTCATACCTTCCCTGCCGCCATCGCCGTGGTGAATCGCAAAAGCCTGGCGAAAAATGTGCTGACACAAACCAATGCACAAGCCAATGGCAACGAAAAAAATGTGATGATACTTGGCAGCGGCCCCGTTACCGAGGTTTACGAATATTTTCAGGAGGTTCATATCAACCACCTACGCTTCGACCTGCTCGACCTGGATAATCGATCCATCGCCTATGCCAAAAACAAGCACAAAGAAAACCTGCATTACCTCAAATTTCACAACGAAAACGTGATCCGTTTTAACCCCGGCAAAAAGTATGATCTGATATGGAGTGCCGGCCTTTTTGATTATTTCAAAGACAAGCACTTTGTATTTATGATAAAGAAGTATTACGAATTTGTGAAGGAAGGCGGCGAAATGATCATCGGCAACTTTAATGTAAACAACCCTTCGCGCAAGATTATGGAAGTGCTGGGCGATTGGTTTTTGTACCACCGCAGCGAAGAAGAACTCTTCGACTTTGCCCTGCGCGCCGGTGTAGCCCACAACAAAATCGAAATCATCAAAGAACCTTTGGGTATTAATTTATTTTTGAAGGTGAAGAAATAAGCCGCCAGGTTTACGATCTTAACCCGCCAGGTTTGCCTCCATGAAAGAACTTTACCTTTATAATAATTTACAGGCCTTTGAAAAATGAGATCCTGGCGGGTTTACCTGCCGGGGAGTCACCCCGTGAATTGTTTTTGCCAGTACCGCAAGTTCCAAAATGTAGTGCCATTGCTTGGCGCGATTCACGGGGTGACTTTCGCTTCATTTTTTAACAATTCCCAAATTCCAAGCGATGCTTTCCTTGTTTTGAACACCGTCCCGCCCTGACTTTCGAGCGTCCGCAGGATCTCGAAACGTCAAAACAGCAAAATGTATCTCTGGTAAACCTACCCGGTTTTCTCACAATTTTGGTAAATCTGTCTGGTTTTCTTCTGTATAAGCTAACTCTTTACTTTATCGTATTCCCCTTGTTTATGGGGGTAAACCAGACAGATTGTGAACCAGACAGCTTATCCAAAACTCACCTCAAACTCATCATCGAAGCGTTTGTTTACGATGTCGCAGCCATGAGCAAACATGCGGTTGTAATTTTCATGTGCGGTGTGGTGCAGGCTAAACTTACGCTTTTCGGGATTGACAGGCGGCGGCAGCAGGCTAAACACTTCCCACAGTACTTCCTCCATATCGGTAAATCCAGGCACACCCAGTTTGCTTAAGAGCGTGCTTAGCTGTTGCGGCGAATCAATTTCCAGTGCCGATTCAATTTGCTTCTCAAATTTTTGAATCCGCTTTTGTGTAGTGGTAAAACTGCCGCCAATCTCGAAGGGCAGCGAGGCAGGTAATATAAGGTCGGCCTGCAGGGCAGTCTCGGTCAAAAAATAATCCTGCACCATCACAAAGTCAGGTTTTTCGAGCCATACCTTTACTTCGGCAGGGTTTACAGCACAGCCCAATGGGTCTTCACCAAAAATAAAAATATTGCTTAGCGCACCGTTCTTCAAAAGTTTATAAGGGCTGTTTATATTTTCAGGTATATCGCTTACTCCCCATTTTTGTTTTAGCTTATTAATAACCAACTTATCATCGTAAGGCTGAAAACCGGGAGCTATTTTGTGGCAGCCACCCATGTCGATCACGCCCTGCGAGTTATTCTTTTCTTTGAGCGCAATAAGCCCCTGCGCGGTCTTGCCCAGCTTGCCGGTGATGATGGCCAGGTTGAACAATTCAAAACTCACATTCGACGACATTTCTTTTTCCGAGAAAATTAGCACGGCATTCTGCTCGTTATTAAAATCTTTGGCAAACTGTGCCATCTCATCAATACAGCAAACCCCCGATTTCTCGAAGAGATCATCAAAATCTTCGCTCATCAGCTTGGCCTTATATTCCTCGAAACCCAAAGCCCGATCGTTGATAAATAGTTGGTTTTGCAATCCGCTGCTAAGCAGAAAATAATTTACGGCCTTCACAAAATAGTAGAAATCTTTGATCTTGTGTACCTTGTCCACCTTGTGATTCATGCTGCTGTCGCAATCGTTGCACACTAGTTCCACGGGAACTTTGTAGCGATTGCGTGCGCTGAAGATTTGGTGGTTAACCAGCGGATGGTCGTAGTTAAGATTATTACCCAAAATAAAAATACGTCCGGCTTTTTTAATATCCTCAAAGGGAACGTTAGCGGTTGCATTCTGGCCATAGCCAATGCCGCGTCCCATATAATGGAAGCAGTTAACGTTGTTGGTTTTTGCTCCGGCACGCGCCAGTTTCTGCACCAGATATATCTCTTCGTTGGTAAGCCGGGCACCGGCAAAAAAAGCATTGGCATCAGGCACAACACCCTTGATGCGATCGGTGATATGCCCGAAGGCTTCCTCGAAAGTAATCTCGTGGAATTCGCCCTTCTTTTTTAAAAGTGGCGTAGTAATACGCCCGGGATCATTCAGGTAGTTATAACCAAATTTAGCCTGGCGGCTGATGTTTCCTTCCTTGTTAATCTCGCCTTTTACACCGGTGGCACGCATAAAAAATCCGCCTTTGTGGTGGAGTTCCATCTCAAAACCTTCGGAACCATAGTTGTCGATCACCTCGATGGCTTCAGTTTTTACAGGGCCGGGTTTAAACAATACGTTTTCGGTAATGGCACCTGTGGGGCAGGCCGAGATACATAAGCCGCACGATTCGCAGGTAGTGTCAGTAAGCGAAGTGCCCATGCTTGGAGCCACATAGGTATCAAAACCGCGCTCGACCAAACCCAGTGCCGAGGCTCCCACTACTTCCTTGCATATCCTAACGCAGCGGGCACACAGGATGCACTTGTTGTTGTCGATCTCGATAAAGGGATGCGAGAAGTCAACGGCATATTCCGCATGACGGCCCTCGTATTTTTGTTGCTCGGCCTCATATTCGGTGCTGTATTCTTTGAGCTTGCAGGTAAAATATTCGCTACAGCCACACTCCAGGCAGCGTTGCGTTTCGGCCAAGGCCACGTCTTCGTTTTCGTAGCCCAGCTCTACTTCTTCAAAATTCTTTCTGTTGGCCGGATCCATGGTGGGCATTTCGTGCCGCAATTGCTTTTGATAGTGCTGAATATAATCCTTAGGATCTTGCGCATGAAAATGATCGCGGCGGCTGATGAATTCTTTCTTTTCGGCCACAACAGCTTCACCCGTCAAAAACTGATGACAACTGCGCGAGGCTGTTTTGGCCTGAGCGATAGCCTCGATAATGGTGGCCGGGCCTGTAACGCCATCGCCGGCAGCAAACATCGAGGGAATCCCGGTTTGCAGCGTTTCGCGATTGGCATCGATATCGCCCCAGCGTGTCAGCTTTAGTTGATCGCCATTAGCCAGCGCATTGACATCTTCCAAAAAGTTGACATGGGTTTTTTGCCCGATGGCAGCCATAATATAATCCACATCCAAATCGTAGTCCGAACCTTCGATGGGCACGGGACGACGACGGCCTGAAGAATCGGGAGCTCCCAGTTCCATTTTAAGACAGGTAATGGATTTCACATCCCCGTTTGCATCCTTATTTACTTTTTTTGGATTGGTAAGGAAAAGATATTCGATGCCTTCGAGTTTCGATTCGTGTATCTCGATGGGATTGGCCGGCATTTCCTTTTCGGTGCGGCGATAAATCACAAACACCTTTTTGGCGTTGCAGCGCATCGAGGTACGGCAGCAATCCATGGCGGTATTCCCGCCACCAACCACGGCCACGGTTTTACCACTAAAATCGTATTTCTGACCGGTCATCTCCATATTGCGCAAAAAGTCGATGCCCGAAAATACATTGCCGGCATCATCGCCTTCGCAGCCTATCAGCGTGCCGCGCTGCGATCCGATGGTGAGAATTGTAGCGTCGTATCTTTCTTTAATTTCATTATAGCTTAAATCATCACCCAACCTGCGATTATAAAATATGCGTGCTCCCAGCTCGGTAACTGCGGCTACCTCTTTATCGATAATATCGTTGGGCAGGCGGTATTCGGGGATGCCATAGCGCAGCCATCCGCCCGGCTTGGGGCCGGCCTCGAAAATATCGCACTGATGTCCTTTTTGTTGCATGAAGTAGGCCGTTGACAGTCCGCCAGGGCCGGCTCCGATGATAGCTACTTTTTTCCCGGTTGATGGAGCCACCTCGGGAATATAGCGATCGGGCGATTCCAGGTCGATGTCCGAGGCATAACGTTTCAGATAGTCGATACCTACGCCGGTACCTTCGTCCAAAAGGTTGCGGCGGCAGGCAGCTTCGCAGGGACGCACACACACACGGCCACAAATCGCAGGCAACGGATTCACCTCTTTTATCAGACCCACAGCTTCGCTATACAAGCCTTTTTCGATCAACGAAATATAGCCCTGTACGTCCACACCGGCAGGGCAGGTTTCTTTGCAGGGAGCCACACAGTCGGCGTAATGATTGCTCACCATAAGGTCGAGAGCTGTTTTGCGCGCCTTGCGTATGCGGGGTGTATCGGTGTTTATTTTCATACCCTCACTAACCCGGGTTGAGCAGGCAGGCTGCAAGCCACGAAGGCCGGCCACCTCCACTACACAAATAAAACAGGAGGAGTAGGGTTCCAGACGCGGATCGTTGCAAAGGGTGGGTATTTTGATATCATGCCTTTTGGCCAGTTCCAGGATGGTCTCGCCCTGAATGCCGTTAACAATCTTTCCGTTGAGTAATATATTTAAACTATCGTTCATTTTAATTCGGTCTTTGATAATGGTTTGCTTGACTTAGGATAAGGTTATGGCATCAAATTTACATCTCGAATAGCAATCGCCACATTTGATACAAATTTCCTGATCGATCAGGTGGACTTGTTTGCGCTCGCCGCTAATGGCGTTTACCGGGCATTTGCGTGCGCACACGGTACAGCCGGTACATTTTTCCGGTACGATGGTGTAGGTAAGCAGATTTTTACAAACCTTGGCCGGGCATTTCTTTTCGACGATGTGAGCCGTATATTCATCCCGGAAATACTTAAGCGTGGTAAGCACCGGATTGGGAGCTGTTTGTCCCAGGCCACACAGCGAGTTATCCTTAATTTGATAAGCCAGCTCTTCGAGGGATTCTATGTCGCTTTCCTTGCCTTTGCCCTGGGTAATGCGTTCGAGTATTTCGAGCATGCGCGTGGTGCCGATACGGCAGAAAGTACATTTGCCGCAGCTTTCGCGCTGGGTAAACTGGAGGAAAAACTTGGCCACGTCAACCATACACGTGTCTTCGTCCATCACCACCATACCGCCCGAACCCATGATGGCTCCGGTGGCATTTACCGAATCGTAGTCCACAATAGTATCGGCAAGATATTCGGGAATACAACCGCCCGAGGGGCCACCAAGCTGAACGGCCTTAAATTTTTTCCCTTCGGGGATGCCACCGCCGAGTTTAAAAATAATGTCGCGGATGGTAATTCCCATGGGTACTTCCACCAGGCCTGAGTTATTGATTTTTCCCGCCAGGGCAAAAACCTTGGTTCCCTTACTTTTTTCGGTTCCATATTGGGCATAAGCCTGGGGGCCATTATTGATTATCCAGGGAATGTTGGCCCAGGTCTCCACATTGTTGATGTTGGTGGGCTGCTTCCACAGGCCGGATACGGCGGGGAAGGGAGGCCGCTTGCGAGGCATTCCGCGCTCGCCTTCAATGGAGGCGATGAGTGCGGTTTCTTCGCCACAAACAAAGGCTCCGGCACCTTCTTTAACATAAATATCAAAACAAAAACCTTCGATGCCCATGATGTGATCGCCGAGATAGCCCTGGTCGCGGGCTTGTTCGATGGCAATGTTGAGCCGTTTGATGGCCAAAGGATATTCGGCGCGGCAATAAATAACGCCACCGTTAGCACCAATGGCGTAGGCACCGATAATCATTCCTTCGAGCACAGCATGGGGGTCGCCTTCGAGCAGCGAGCGATCCATAAAAGCACCGGGATCGCCCTCGTCAGCATTGCAGATAATGTATTTTTCTTTGGAGATGCTGTTTTTGGCAAAACGCCATTTCATCCCGGTAGGGAAACCGCCACCACCACGACCGCGCAAACCCGAATCAAGCACCATTTGGATAACTGCCTCGGGCTTGATTTCTTCATCGGCGATTTTCTTTATCGCATCATAACCCTGGCTGGCCTCGTACTCGGCAATAGATTCAGGGTCGATATAGCCACAATGGCGCAGGGCAATCTTCACCTGGTCGTCAAAGAAATTATGATCGCTGGTTTGGAAGAGATCGGTTTTCACTACCAGCTCTTTTACCGGCTCGTGGTTTACCACATGTTTATCAAGAATTTCCAATACCCGGTCTTCGTCCACATTGCCATAGATGTAAGAGCCTGTTTCATCGATAATCTCAACCAGCGGCTCGCGAAAGCACATGCCGATGCAACTGGTTTTTTTGAGTTCGATGTCGAGATTTTCGACTTCTTTGATTTGCCTTATTTTTTCGTAGGTTTTGAAGGCTCCTGCGGCTATGCCGCAACTTCCCAAACCAACGATGACTTTTGTTTTTTCCATATCTGAATTTCTTTTTCGCAGATAAATAAATCCGAAGGACTAAATTTCTTTTTCGCTTATGCGGATGTTCTTCACAATTTTTACGGCTTCGGCACCCGTCAATTTTCCATAAGTATTATCGCCAATCATCATCACCGGAGCCAACGAGCAGCATCCCAGACAGGCAACCGATTCGAGCGTAAAAAGTCGATCTTCAGTAGTAGCACCATCCTCCACCTTGAGGGCTTCCTGAAGGGATTCGGTAATTTTAGAAGCATTTTGTACGTGGCAGGCTGTGCCGTGGCATACCTTGATGATGTGCTTGCCCACCGGATGGAGCCTGAACTGGGCGTAAAAAGTGGCCACGCCGTACATGTCGCTCAATTCCAAATCCGTTTCGTTGGCCAGTTTTTCGAAAGCAAGGGCGGGGATGTAGCCATACATCGCCTGTGTGCCTTGCAGCAGAGGGATCATGTTCCCCTTCTTGGTTTTGTATTTTTCGATCAGGTCATCCATCAACGAGAGATCGACCAGATCCTGCGTGCTTTGTTCTTGCTGAACTTGTAATCGTGCTATGCGCATGTTTTATGATTTTTTGTGAAGACGGTAAAAGTAATTATTGTTTAAAAAAGCTAAGCCATTGATTTTAAATTTATAAGCGATCTAAATTAGCTTTTGTAAAAATGAGGATTGAGGATGAGTTTCTATACTTTTTACATTCAGTAAGTTGAGTGGATCTCATCACAATAAATGACCAAAACTGATAGCACTACTTTATAGTGATTAAAAATAAACAGGCAATAATGAGCAGCAGGATGGAAAGGTGCAGGTACAGATGATAAATGTTATTGAACAAGCGCACGTATTAATTCTATATCAACAACTAGTGTGCTTACAAAGCACACCATGACACGCTGTTTTTATTCTATTTTTGCATGATTATTATTTAATAATTAATCAGAGATGAAGATATTAAAAGTCGTTTCGTTTTTTATGCTCCTGCTGCTTTTGAATGCCTGCCGGCAGGAGGCAAATTTCGATCCTATGAATTATTCAAGCTATCCGGTTTATGAGGGTAATGATCTTGGCGTAAGCTACACGCCCACCCAAACTACCTTTAGGATTTACGCGCCTACGGCTGAGGATGCCCGTGTTTTGGTTTATGATGAAGGCCAGGGGGGAAGTCCGGTGATGGAAGAAGAATTGAAAAAAGATAAATCAGGCACACGGCTCGCGGTAATTAAGCAGGATTTGAAGGATAAGTTTTACACTTTACAAATAAAATACAAGGGCGAATGGCTGGACGAAACACCGGGAATTTATGCCATGGCAGTAGGAGTTAACGGACTGCGTGGAGCCATCGTTGATTTGGATGAAACCGATCCCGAAGATTGGAAAAACGACAAGCAGACCGAACTGCAAAACTTCAACGACATTATCGTCTATGAGCTGCACGTGCGCGATATGTCGATCCACCCTGAATCAGGAATTAACCACAAAGGCAAATACCTGGGTCTTGCCGAAAGTGGAACGCGCAGCCCCGAGGGCGAAAAGACTGGCCTGGATCATATCGCCGAGCTGGGTGTTACGCACGTCCATATTTTGCCCGCCTTCGATTTTAAGTCGATCGACGAAACACGCCTCGATGAAAATGATTATAACTGGGGCTACGACCCCGAAAATTACAATGTGCCCGAAGGCTCTTACGCCACCGACCCTTACCAGCCAAAAGTGCGTATCAAAGAATTTAAAAAAATGGTACAGGCTTTTCACAGCAAGGGCATCCGCGTAATTATGGATGTGGTGTATAATCATACCGGAAAAACTGATAACTCGAATTTCAACCTTATGGTGCCGGGATATTATTACCGCCACAACCAGGATGGTTCATGGTCGAACGCCTCGGGCTGCGGCAACGAAACCGCCTCAGAGCGGCCTATGATGCGCAAGTATATGATCGAATCGCTGAAACATTGGGTGGACGAGTACCACATCGATGGCTTCCGCTTCGACCTTATGGGCATCCACGACATCGAAACCATGAACAGCATCAGCGCAGCCATGCACGAAATCGATCCTACGATTTTTATTTATGGCGAAGGATGGACAGCCGGTGCAAGCCCCTTGCCCGAAAAAAAACAGGCCATTAAAAAACAGACTTACCGTCTGGAAAATATCGCCGCCTTTAGCGACGACATCCGCGATGGCATCAAAGGCTCGTGGAGCGATCATACTTCCAAGGGCTTTGTAAGTGGTGCGCCAAACCTTGAAGAAACCATTAAATTTGGGGTGGTGGCCTCCACGTCTCATCCACAAGTTGATTATACCAAGGTAAACTACAGCGACACTGCCTGGGCCGCCGCGCCCTCGCAAACCATCAATTATGTGTCGTGCCACGACAATCACACCTTGTACGACAAATTGAAGATATCGAATCCCGAAGATTCCGAGGCCGATCTCATCAAAAAACACAAACTGGCCAATACCATCGTGATGACCGCGCAAGGCATTCCTTTCCTGCACGCCGGTGTCGATTTTTTGCGCACCAAGCAGGGTGTCGAAAATTCGTACAACAGCCCCGACAGCATCAACCAGATCGACTGGTCGCGCAAGGCTGTCTATCGCGAATTGTTCGATTATTATGCTGATTTGATTAAATTGCGCAAAGCCCACCCGGCCTTTCGCATGACCACGGTTGCCGATATTCAGAAGAATCTTGAATTTTTGGATTTGGATATGCCTGGCATCGTAGGCTTTATTTTGAAAGATTATGCCAATGGCGATGACTGGAAAAATATTGTCGTAATTTATAATTCAACATCGAAAGAACAAATCGTGGATATTCCTTTTGCAAAATGGAGCGTAGTATTCGATGAGAACGGATTAAAGCAAGGCGAATATCGCACCGTTAAACACGACAAGATTGCTATTTTCCCTGTGTCGGCATTGGTGCTGGCCGAAATTATCCCAAAGAATTATTAACAAAACAGCACCAACTATTACTGCATTTTTAATATGATTAAAATAATTTAGAATATAAAAACAAAATATACAATGGCTAAAGCATCGAAGAAAGAAGAAAAGAAACACCTGCCGCTGGTTGAGCAAGACCCCTGGCTGGAACCGGTTGAGCAAGAAATTGAAGACCGCATCACGCGATACCATAATCGCATGAAGCAAATAGAACATGATTTTGGCAGCCTGGAGAAATTTGCTGATGCCTACAACTATTTTGGCATCCATTACGATGCGCAGGCCAAGGGATGGTTTTACCGCGAGTGGGCACCGGCGGCGCATCAAATTTTTCTCTTTGGCGAATTCAACGATTGGAATCGCACTTCACATCCTTTGCAAAAAAAGGACTATGGCGTATGGGAGATTTTTCTGGATAAACAAACCTACCAGGATCGCTTTGTCCACAACAGCAAAATCAAGGTGCTGGTGGATGGCGACAGCGGATGGAAAGAACGCATCCCGGTGTGGGCTACCCGCGTGGTGCAGGACGATTATACCAAAGATTTTTCGGGACAATTGTGGTTTCCCGACAAGGCCTTTTCGTGGAAAGACGACACCTTTAGCTGCGACAGCCTGGATCAGTTGCTGATATACGAAACCCACATCGGCATGGCTACCGAAAATCATGGCGTGGGCACTTACGTGGAGTTTGCCGACAAGGTGCTGCCACGTATCAAAGATGCCGGGTACAACACCATCCAGGTGATGGCCATCGCCGAGCATCCCTACTATGGATCTTTCGGCTATCACGTAGCCAACTTTTTCGCGCCATCCAGCCGCTTTGGCACACCCGAAGAACTGAAATATCTGGTAAAGAAAGCCCACCAGATGGGCATCGCCGTTATCATGGACATCGTGCATTCGCACACCGTAAAAAACATCCACGAAGGTCTGAACGAATTTGATGGCACCGATAGCCATTACACCCATCCCGGCGAACGGGGTAACCATCCGGCCTGGGATTCCAAACTCTTCGACTATGGCAAAACCGAAGTGCTGCGCTTTTTGCTTTCCAACCTCAAATACTGGCTCAAGGAATACCACTTCGACGGCTTCCGCTTCGATGGCGTAACCTCGATGATGTATCACCACCACGGCATGGTCGCCTTCGACAGCCGCGAAAAATTCTTTAGCGATGGCGTGGAATGGGATGCCATCATTTATTTGCAACTGGCCAACACCCTTATTCATAAAGTAAAAAAAGAAGCCCTCTCGATTGCCGAAGATGTAAGCGGAATGCCCGGCCTGTGCCGCCCCATCAACGAGGGAGGCATCGGCTTCGACTACCGCCTGGCCATGGGTATTCCTGATTTCTGGATTAAAACCCTGAAAGAAAAGCAGGACGAAAACTGGAACATGGACGAAATATATTACACCCTCACCGACCGGATGTATGGCGTGGGAACTATTGCTTATGCCGAGTCGCACGACCAGGCACTGGTGGGCGACAAAACCATCGCCTTTTGGCTGATGGACAAGGAAATGTATTTCCACATGCACAAGGACGACAACGATATGGTGATCGATCGGGGCATGGCACTACACAAAATAATACGCTTTATCACCATCGCCCTGGGCGGCCAGGCCTATCTCAATTTTATGGGCAACGAGTTTGGGCATCCCGAATGGATCGACTTTCCGCGCGAAGGCAACGGCTGGAGCTACCAACATGCCCGCCGCCAATGGTCGCTGCGCGACAACCCCGACCTGAAATACCAATACCTGGCCGAGTGGGACAAAGCCATGATTGGCTTGATTGACAAATATAAGGTGCTTGCTGCAGGTTATGGCGACCTGATAAAATCGGACGACTGGAACAAGACCCTGGTTTTTGAAAAGGCAGGATTGGTCTTCGCCTTCAACTTTCACATCGAGCAATCGCTTAGCGATTATTCTTTTTACGTCCCCGAAAAGGGCAAATACCAGATCATCCTCAATTCGGATGCTGCCGAATTTGGCGGACACAATCGGGTAGATGAGGCGGTGATACACCTAAGCCAAATAGATAAGGAAAACGGAAAACCCTTTATCCAGGCCTATCTTCCTAACCGGACAGCTTTGGTGTTTAAGAAGGTGGGGTAAATATTTTTATCAAGCATTTAGGCAAAGGCAAGCGGGGATGCCCCCTTTTTTGACGTTTCGAAATCCAGGGACGTTCGAAAGTCAAGGGGGATCTTTCTATGGTCTACCAGGACATCTAAATCGAAGAAGGTAGTCGTAGACTGATGCAAGGTTTTTTGTAATGTTATTCAAAAACCCTTGTGTTTAATATTACGGTGCGCTGCACCTTTATGTTACCTCCTAGCCGTTAACTACAAATATTATCGGGGCTCTGCACCTCATAAAATTCTTGTAATTCAATCATATTTATCAAATACAGCAGTCTAAAGCGGCAGAGCCGCGTAATATTTGGTGTGCCGGGCATGTAGTAAACCTAACA
>CAZGAO010000004.1:98838-106059 GCA_964523795.1 uncultured Lentimicrobiaceae bacterium | reverse complement strand
CAAATAATGAAAACATTCCGCTCCATTTTTACGAGCCCTGCTTTATTGCTTTCGCTAATAAGCGAATAGCCATTGTGGATCGGGATTTTGAAGACCGGGAAATAGGTAATCCGCTTCCGCTGGATGTACTCATTCTGCGCAAGAACCCTAAAATTTCGATCGCAGAGTTGATCAGGTATTTTACTTTCGATCATTTGGTTTTCGATGCTTCCAACAAGCCCTGGAAAACTGCCCGCTGGAAACTTGCCTGCGATAGTTTGGGTTTGCAATACCACGATGTGAATACTGAGGGGTATTTCTCACTTTTGAACCACCGATAATTATCAAATTGTTTCTAATTTTTCAGCAGCCCCAAATTAGTCTTTCCTAATAAAATCGTACTTCCAGATTATCTATCAAAACCTGATCTTTAGCAGGATTCCAAAAATAAACATTAAGTCCGGCATCCGGGGGGAGGGATTGCTGAAAAGTGTAGGATAAAAAGGCCTTGCCCCACTTGCCCGGAATAATATAATACTGCATGGGCGAGCCTCTTAAAAAGGTATTGCCATGCTTTTCCTCCATGGAAAGAACCAGTACCGTATTTTCGATTTCTTTTTGGCTAAAGGCGGAGACCTCAATTTCGACTCGCTTATAATTACCCTCGTTAATAAGGCTTGCCTTCGTTTTATATAACGAAACAACGGCCTGGCTGCTATCCAGTTGATATGAATAAGGAGGCGAAACCGCTTGCGTGGAATCCAAATGACCGGTGTACCACTGCCGCTGATTGGCTTCATCGAAGTTCCGATTAAATACATAAATCGGTTCTGCCTGTTCAATACACGAATCGCCAGGGATAGAAGCAGCCAGGACGGCTTTGGACAAATACCCAAAGTTGACCTGATCGAGGATGCAGGGATATTTGTTATGGACAACTAATTCCAGTTCGCCATGCACCGGATAAGGCCAGGCATAAGAAAAATAGGGTGTTTTTGTTGTATCCAATATTTCCACCAACTCGCGCAAATCTTCCTTTCCATTGTTTTGATATTGCGCAAATCTTAGCGTCGAATCATAATTATCCAAATAATAATGAATATAATAAGGTCCGCTAATACTGGTAATATTGGTAATATTGCTCTTTCCGTATCGCTCGCTCCATTCGGCCGTTTTTTTGGCCAGCCCTTCAAATTCACCAAATTGTAGTTGCTGATAATGCTTTGCGATAAGCAGGCTTTGGCTAAGGCCGGATAGCAAGCCGACAATCAGCAATATTGTTAGCGACTTATCGAGTTTTGATGGTAAAAAAGAAAACAGAAAAAGCAGCAGAAAGGGAAAACTGAAAATCAGTATCGAATATTGAAGTATCGGATTTCGCAGTAGGGAATAAAAATATCCAATTAAAAACATAATTACAAACCAGGAAATAGCCAGTAAATGGAATTTTGTAAATCGATGGCTAAATTTTAAAACTGAAAAAATAAATATCAGACTCCCCACTGCGATGACTATCCAGTTTTGGTTGAAGGCAAAAAAAAGGTAGTGCCAAATCCAGTCAGGTTCGGGCTTGCCCAGCCATCCACCTTCGCCACCCACGCCACCAATGCCAAACTGGTAAAAGAATATCGGTATGTGGGGCAAATAAAGTATTGCAGCAGACAGGGCGGCCAAAAGATATTTTTTGAGTTCAAGCTTGCGATAGAAGAAAAATCCAGAAATCCCAACAACAATCACAAACAAAAAGCTGTAATTGTGGCTATACGCTGCAAGGGCTGCCGAAAGAGCAAAACACGCATAATGCAAAAAACTGCGCCGGGAATCGAAAACAACTTTGGTCCAAAACCAGACAAAGGCGAGCGAGAAGAAAAGTCCCGGGGCATAAGGCCGCGCCAGTTGGCTGTACAAAACCGGATATTGCAAAAAGGCCATCGCGGCAGCAGCAAACAAAGCAGTGGTAGTGCCAAACCATCGTTTGCCAATTAAATAAACCAACCCTACCGAAAGAATCCCGAAAATAACAAAGGGCAGACGGACAATCCAAACGCTATCCCCAAAGGTTTTGAGCCAAAACCACAACATCACCTGCACGCCGGCAGGATGAAAATCGCCCAGCTTAACGCCCTGGGTAATCATCTCCGAAAAACTATCGAAACGTAAACGATTAAGGGCACTTAGCTCATCGTTGCTCAACGACCAATCAGCATAATGATAAAAACGCACAAAGGCAGCAGTCAGCATGATAAGTATCAGCAGAAACTGGTGCTTGTGAAATTTGTATCTAAAAAATGAAAATCTGCTCCCTGGCATATTTTGTTTTTGATAAAAGTCATAGTTTTTGAATTGCCCCGGGATTTAACCCGGGGAAAATGAGTTTGAAGATGTCCACCCCTCGATTTCGCCACGCCTGCGGCGTGGCGAAATCGAGGGGTGTTTTTATCTTAGCCATTAAATCCTCGCCCTAAAGGGCAAGGCAATTCATGATTCAAATAACTTATTAAAAAAGCACTATTTATGTCCAGCCATAGGATGGCTCAAAGCCATGCTATGGCAAATTCCCGGCCATGATTACTTCTCCTTTTTCGGCTTGGCATAAACCCGCTGTAGCCAGTTGGGCAAAACGACAGCTCCGATGATAATGTAGGGATAATAGCTCAACATGCGCCAGGTAAGTGCTACCACGGCGGCCAGCCCCAGAGGAATAAACTGTCCGAAAAAACTGGGGAAGATAATCTCGGCCACACCGCTGCTGCCCGGCGTAGGGCTGATGAGCATAATAACCCACATAATAAGCTGGCGCGCCCAGATGAGAAAATGATTGCCCACCGGGGTAATACTCAGAATTAAAAAGTTGACTACCCAAAAACGTCCTGTCCATGAGATAAAAGTAGAAAGGTAGGCACGTAGCCAAAAAATGAAGGGCTTATGCCGCATTTCCTGGGAGGTGGTGATGATGTCATCGCCGGTTTCGCCAGCCTTAACGCGCCACTTGCGCAAAAATTTGAGGCGAAATACCCACAGTAAAAACCACTTAAAACCCCGTGGCTTGATAAAAACGCCATAAATAATTATGGTGGTAAGGACAAGGATAAAAATATAACCGGCCACAAATGCGCCTGCTACACCCAGGCTGGTGTCGAAGAAAAAGGGAATTTCGTCGTTGGTAAAAAGCTGGCTGGTGCCGGCAATAAGTAGCACGATGGGCACGGTGGTGATGTAAAAAAGCTCGTCCAGAAAAGCCGTGATCATAACAATAGCCGTAGAGCGACCGGTGTTGATGCCTTCTTTGCTAACTATGTAGAGCGCCGCCGCCGAACCTCCAACCACACTCGGCGTTACCGCCGAGGCAAACTCCCAAAGCATAATTACATCGAAGGAGCGTCGCCAGCTCAACTGCTTGTCCGTCAAAAGCCGGATGCGATACATGTAGGCCACATCGCGGGTAACCATCGCCAGTATGGCCATAAAAATCCATAGCCAGGAATAATAAGTCCAGTTGATATTGAGGTAGGGTGTGGCATCGAAGTCGCGAAACTCGACAAAGAGAAATACCCCCAAGCCCAGGATGACCGGGATGATAACACGGTGGAATTTAAAAATTTTTAATACCCTCGATTTTGTTTCGCTCATAAGTGCTCGTGTTTTACCTCGCGGCCACAAAAGTCCTCATTATTTTTTAAAACGAAAGCTCCTTTTTTACCTTGCATTTTTGATAGAATTTAAATAAAACTTACATAACTGCATTACAAGGCTTTATGAAATTACTATTTTCATTCCGCGCCATTATGACCTTTAAGATTTTGCAAATAACGCCACATTGGCAGCGGTATTTGATCGTTTCATCAAAAAATCAAATGGTACAGAGTTTGACTGTGGGCGATCATCTTATTGAAAAATGAATTTTAAAAAATTAAAACTTTAAACAAAATCAAATACGAAAGGAGTAACATTATGACAATGATGAGATTCAACCCCAATTCACCGCTTGTTGATCTTTTTGATGATCTGTTTGGAAAAGACAGAGAAGAAAAGATGGAACATCGCAACTACGATTGCGCACCCTCGACCAACATTATGGAAACCAACGAAGAATTCAAACTTCAAATGGCGGTTCCCGGCGTAAAAAAAGAGGACATCAAGATTGACCTTGAAAAGAACGTGCTGAACATCAGCTCCGAAAAAAGTACCGAAGAAAGCAAAACTGAAGACGAAAAATACACCCGTCGCGAATTTGCTTATGGTACTTTCTGCCGCTCGTTCACGCTACCCGAAACCATCAACGCCGATAAAATTGGTGCTGAGGTAAAAGACGGAATACTCACGGTAACGCTTCCCAAAAAAGCAGAAACCAAAGTGAGTAAACAGATCAAGATTTCATAAACCAGTGGAAATTTCACAATAAAAAGGCTGCCCGATAAAGGCAGCCTTTTTATTATTTACTAAGTCAGGGCTTCACTCAAAGTGAAACCCTGACTTTTTATTAAAACCTTTTCGCACTTAGTAATTCGCTTCGAGCACCTGCATGTAAGCTTTAGGATGCAGGCAGGCCGGGCACATTTCGAGAGCCTTGGCCGATTGGTAAACGTAGCCGCAGTTCAGGCACTTCCACCACACCTTGCCATCTTTGATAAATACCTTGTCCTCGCTGATGTTTTGCAGCAGTTTTAAAAACCTGCGTTCGTGCTCAGCTTCTACTTTGGCAATCATCTTAAAAGCAACGGCTATTTCGGTAAAGCCTTCTTCTTTGGCTATCTCCGAAAATTCGGGGTAGAGTTCGGTCCACTCTTCATTTTCGCCCTCGGCGGCAGCCTTCAGGTTTTCGGCGGTAGTGCCGATAACTCCGGCAGGATAGATGGCGGTAATTTCGACCGGGCCGCCTTCCAAAAACTTAAAAAAACGCTTGGCGTGTTCTTTTTCCTGATTGGCCGTTTCCTGAAAAATGGCAGCAATTTGCTCGTAGCCTTCTTTTTTGGCCACCTTCACAAAAAATTCGTAACGGTTTCGCGCCTGCGATTCACCGGCAAATGATTTCAACAGATTTTGTTCGGTTCTGGTTCCCTTGAGTGATTTTGTCATTGTTTTAGTATTTAATTTTAGTTGAGAAATTCAAGGCTCAAAATTAATAAAGCCCAACGAATATCCACGATTTTCTTACTCGGCACTCACAATTATTTTTTGACTGGCCGACGGCTTTCCATCATTTGTAATCCGGATGGAATAAAGGCCGGGAGTCAAGTTTTTTACATCCCAGACAAACATATTTTGACCCTTACTCAATGCGATAGTGCTAAGTTTTTTTCCATGTACGTCAAAAATTTCCAGACGAGCATTTTCTCCGGCAGGATCAAAACTTAAAGTAGCCAGGTCTTTCACAGGATTGGGATAAACATTTAGACTTGCCTGATTTGAAGGATTATTAATAACTGAGCTGCTCGCCTGGGGAACAAATTTGAAAGCTACCGGGCGGTGATCCGAAACGTATTCTTCGTACTCCCACCAGCCGTTATCCAGATAATCGTCTATACGCAAGGTGGTTACCACGGATGCGGCAGCATCGAATTCGTCGAACAACTCGCTGGTGATAAGCAGGTGGTCGAGGTGCGAGGGCCAGGTGGGATAAGACCAATTGGCAGAATTTCCCTCGGCTATGGCCATGTCGGCAAAAAGATAATTGGCAGGGTCGTCAAAAAATACCTGAAAGACATTATTTGCTTCATCATCAGTAATCAGATCGTTGAGGTCGCCCAGCATAATCACATTTTCGTCCGCAAAATTTTCGTCGATGTAAGTATCAATTAGCACACAAGCATCGTAGCGGCGGGTTTCTTCGTCCCAGGGATCGCTACTATCCATGATGCCGTCGCCACAGCATTTCAGGTGGTTGTTGATAAGCACGTATTTACTCTCGTTAAATAAAATCTCCATAACAAGTGGTTTGCGCGGCAGTTCACGACTGACACCCGGCAGTATTTGAAGGATTGATTCCATCTGCACAAACTCAGGATTGTAAATATAGCCCAGGTTGAGGTAGCCGGTGTTGGTGGCAATACCTTCCCAGCCCTCCAGTTCCTCAATCATATCTACGAAGGCCTGGTAGTCGTCGATTTCCTGCACAGCGATCACATCCACTTCGAGTGCCTCAATAATGGCACTTACATAATCCACGGTGGTTTGCCCTTCTTTGGGAAACCACTCCATGTTCCAGGTCATTATTTCCAGGGTGGTGTCGGTGCCAAAGTCGAGGTCTTCCAGGTTTTGCGAAAATAAAAACGCAGCGGAAAAAAGCAAAAGCAGTGTGATGAGAAAATGTTTCATGTTGAATTGTTGTTTGTTATTTGTTAATCGTTAATTGTGGAGCGAAGCTGCCTGCCCCGTTCTTTCGGGGACATCCTCGCCACAGGCGGGATTAATGTCCCAAAGCTGCATCGGCCGAGACGTGCAACTTGTGCGTCTGTACAAAATTATTCTTGTTGAGATTTGTCTTTTTAAAAGCAAGTTGTATTAATCCTAGTGTCTTTTATGTTTGTATTTTCTTTATTGGCAAAATTAAAGAAACTTTTTATGCTTATTCATTAAGGTAATTGAATATTTGGTTTTGTTAATCATTGCCGGGTTTAGGTTTACAAAGTGAAATATTTGTGGAAGAAGGCTCACGCTTAGACATACCGTTAACGATTAACGAAAAACCATTATCGGATAACCATTAACAGATAACCATTAACGGATAATGCCGAGCTTCGCTCGAGCATCCTCGAAAAGTTACGAAAATCGAAGATTTTCTACTTTTCGGGACAATGAACGGATAACGGATAACAATTAACTGATAACGATTAACGAAAAACCATTAACAGATAACTTCTACTCCTTCTCCTCAACTCGCACCACCTCAATGGTAAACCTCGCGGCCAGCGCGGCTAAAGCTCCAATGGCGGCAAACACCGGTGCCAATACCGCTCCAATAACGCCAATGGTTATCGGAATTTCGAGGTAGGTCTTGCCCTCATCATTTTTGATGATGATGCGGTTAACGTTTCCTTCGTGGATGATTTCTTTGATTTTTTTCAGCAGTTCATCGCCTGCCACCTGAAAGTTGTTTCTTTTTTCCATAATATTAAAGTTCGTGCGAAGGTAGGCAAAAATGTTTTGGTAGAGACGCGATGCTTCGCGTCTCCGGATGATGCACATCGTTTGGTAGAGACGCGATGCTTCGCGTCTCCGGATGATGCACATCGTTTGGTAGAG
>CAZGAO010000004.1:0-98738 GCA_964523795.1 uncultured Lentimicrobiaceae bacterium | reverse complement strand
CTTCGCGTCTCCGGATGATGCACATCGTTTGGTAGAGACGCGATGCTTCGCGTCTTTACGTGATGTCACATATCGCGTCTTTACCTTGCATCACGATTTTTTTTGTTCCAGAAAATACCTAAAAACCACCCCACCTTTGGCTTTGCCGGCCACAGCCTCCAGTTCTTCCCCTGAGGCTTCGCGGATTTTCTTTACGCTCTTGAATTTTGTAAGCAGCTTTTGCGCCAGCACCTCGCCGATGCCATCGATTTGGGTTAGCTCGCTTTTGATGGTTCCTTTTTGATGGCGTTTGCGATAATGCGTAATGCCGAAGCGATGCGCCTCGTCGCGTAGTTGCTGGATGATGCGCAGCGATTCCGATTTTTTATCCAGGTGGAGTGGAAGGGGGTCATCGGGAAAGTAGAGTTCTTCCAGCCTTTTGGCAATGCCGATGATGGTGATTTGGCCGCGCAGTCCCAGCTTTTCCAGGCTTTTTACCGAGGCCGACAACTGCCCCTTACCCCCGTCAACTACGATAAGCTGGGGCAGGCTCTGCTCCTCGTCCATCAGGCGTTTGTAGCGGCGGTAAATCACTTCTTCCATCGAGGCAAAGTCGTTGGGTCCTTCCACGGTTTTGATGTTGTAGTGGCGGTAGTCTTTTTTGCTGGGCTTGGCATCCTTAAAACATACCATGGCGGCCACGGGATAGTTGCCCTGCATGTTGGAGTTGTCGAAGCACTCGATGTGGCGGGGCGGTTCTTTCATGCGCAGGTCTTTTTGCATGGTGGCCAGTATGCGGCGGCTGTGGCGTTCGGGGTCGGTAAGCTCGGCCTGTTTTTGTTTTTCCAATCGGTAATATTTGGCGTTGCGTTCCGAGAGTTCCACAAGGTGTTTTTTGTCGCCGATTTTGGGCACGGTAAGTTTGATGTCATCCATGGCCACATCCAGGGCAAAGGGCAGCAATATTTCTTTGCTTTGGCTTCCGAATCGTTGCCTGAAATCGGCAATAGCCAGGGCCAGCAACTCTTCGGGACTTTCGTCCAGTTTTTTTTTCATCTCCACGGTGTGCGCCTGTACGATGGCTCCGCCAATTACTTTAAGGTAATTTACATAAGCGGAGTCTTTGTCGCTGATGAGCGAAAAAACATCCACATCATCAATCTTGGGATTAACCACCATCGAGCGTGCCTGGTATTTTTCGAGGAGTTCAATTTTTTCTTTCACCGCCTGCGCCTTTTCAAATTCCAGGTACCCGGCGTGTTTCTGCATCAGCTTTTTTAGCTCGGTCAGCACATTGCTGATGTTCCCTTTGATGATTTGTTTTATTTCTCCTAAGGTGTTGTTATAATCGGCCTCGTCCTGCAAGCCTTCGCAGGGGCCTTTGCAGTTGCCCAAATGATATTCGAGGCAGACTTTGAATTTGCCTGCTGCTATATTTTTTTCTGATAGATTCAGCTTGCAGGTACGCAAGGGATAAAGCTGGCGGATCAGTCCCAGCAGGGTATTCATAATTTTTACCGAAGCGTAGGGGCCAAAATATTCCGAGCCGTCGTTGATAACATTCCGGGTGGGGAAAATCCGTGGAAAGGCTTCGTTTTTCAGGCAGATCCAGGGGAAGGTCTTGTCGTCCTTGAGGTTTACGTTGTAGCGGGGAAGGTATTTTTTAATGAGGTTGTTTTCGAGCAGCAGGGCATCCAGTTCCGAATTGACCACGATGTGCCGGATCTCGAAAATCTTGCGAACCATCACCAGGGTTTTTCCCGAAATGCCGGCTTCCTTATTAAAATACGACGAAACCCGCTTTTTGAGCGACTTGGCTTTGCCGATATAGATAATCTTTCCTTTCTCATCGAAATACTGATACACCCCGGGCTTGTTGGGCAGGGTGCGGATAATGGGCTCCAGCTTTTCGTAATGTGGATTGTTCTGCTTCATTCTGTGTTCATCCCTTCACTGTCAGGTAAAAACCAGGACTTCGATTCTCCAAAATTCTCCATTTGGCCTCGCTTCCGTTGCGGATATAAAAAGTGCCATGTTTTTGGTTTAAGTCAAACAAAACATTTGGGCTTACTACTTTGGCTCCATTCATTTTAATAAGGTTTTTCTCGATCACATTTGAAATCCCAATCCATTCAATCGACATTACCACATTTCCGCTTACTAAAATGTTAAAATCGGATAAATCAATTATACCAATATTCGCATACTCCAGCGGCGTTTCGTTTTTTGAATCGATAACAAATCCATGAATTTCCTGCCCTTTCAGATTCGAGGAAATGAATAAGAATACAAGCAGCACTTGGAGGACTATTATTTTCATAATGTTTCAATTATCTCGCGGTGCTATTTTTCATTATTGATTTTGAATCCAATTCTCGTCCTGTTGTCATCAAGTTGCTCTTGGTGCATTAATTCTCTAATTGCTTCAAAGATCAACTTAAATTGCTTGTCATATTTTGACTCCAAATCAAGGATTTTTCGCTCCATCTCTTTATGTGTAGAAAGAAGTTCTCTTAGTTTTACAAATGACCGGACAATTAAAACACTTGTTTCTAATGCTGTGGGTGTATTTAATACATTGGCCAGCATTATCGTTCCGTGTTCAGTAAAGGCATAAGGATTTGTTCTTGAGAATTTCAATTTTTCGAGGTGATCGCAATTTGCGATAACCTCTATCTTCTCTTTGCTTGTAAGCTGGAACATGAAATCAGTTGGAAAACGGTCTTTATTTCGTTTAACTTGCTCATTTAACCTGCTTGTTTTAACTCCATAAATATCGGCTAAATCACTGTCGAGCATCACTTTTTGGGCTCGAAGGAAAATTATTGCTCTATCTATTTTTTCTGTCGGAATTAAACTTCTGGTTTCCATGTTTAATAGCTTGTTGCAATTTGCGATATCCTCCTCAATACAAATTAGTATCCGTCCACAAAGTCAGTTTTTTCCTGATTATACTAGCGCTACCTCTTGCTGTCAATGCGTTAGCTGGTTCTCCCCTTCAGGGGAGTTAGATGGGGCGGGGAGGCTTACCGGTTACGCTCGCCTACAAAGCTGTTGTCGATAAGCAACCAGGGTTCAAATTGCCCGGCAATGTCTTTCCAGTTTACCAGCTTAAAGTTCTGATTTACCTGCTCTTCGCCATCGTAATTATAGCCATCCTGGGCAATGAAAACACCATCGGGGAAATCGGAGCCAAGCCCCAGATTCATGGCTGCAATGCCATCGGTTTCGGAAGTGCCATCGATGCCACCCCCGGCCATAATCATAAAACTTCCAAGATATTTGTTTTTGCTGCCGAGGGTAAATACTGCAAAGGAGTTGTTGCCCTGGCTCGAAGCAATAAGATAGCCCTTGATACCTGCCCCCTGATAAAGCGCAAGACCTTCGATATCGGCGGCGAGTTTGCCTTTAGACAGATCGCCAATCAGTTCTTTTTTGTCACCGCTGGCCGGCGTGGCAGGCATTTTCCAGATGCCCACAGCCTCTTCGGCAACAAACAGGTTTCCGGTTTCATCATCGGCCACCAGGCCTTCGCATTGCGAGTCGAACTGCACAACGCGCCCCAGGCGGGTTTTAATTTTTCCCTTGTCATCGCTCAGCTCCCACTGTTCCAGTTTTCCATCAGTGCCCACGGTAATGGCGTAAAAGCGGTTTTCGTATTCAGGGCGCGGAGCGGTTATGCTTTTGTAAAAAGTAAAGCCGTAAACTTCCTTGGTCTTCGGGTTTAGGGGTTTTGAAAGCTCCAATGCTTCCAGGCTGCCATCAGCAGCGTTGACCTTCCACAAATTAACTGTGTTTTCGCTGCGATTGGAGGCTCCAACCAAACTCACCGAATCGCCCTGAAAGCCAAACCTGGAATGCACATCTACATTATTTATGTTTCCTACGGGATAGTTGTACAACTCCTCTCCATCAAGGTTATATACCACCAGTCCTCGTTGTTTGTCGGCGGCGATAATGGTGCTGGCCTCCGGTTTTTGGCTGTTGTACCAAATCGCAATATCATCGGCGGCATCATCGGCACTGGCCACAGGCGCGGTTTCGGCCTGGGCGGCAACAAGGTAAAAACCATTTTCTTCGGCTATTTTTTGATTTTTTGCATCTTCATCGCCACCGGATGAAACGCTTGAACATGAAGCAATAAGGAAACTTGCAAAAAGAAACAGGACTAATTCGCTGATTTTTTTCATAATCTTTATAATTTTTACTTTATTAAATAATTTTCAGAATTTTGGGCAAAGCTATAAAAACGCTAATTTTTGTAGCTTATCAAATTGTTAAAATTTTGGAATATCATCATTCCTTAGTGCTGGCCTCCTCATCATTTCGTACCGCGCTATCGTTTCGCTTCAGTTCGGATTTATCCCTCTTCTTGTTTTGCTTTTTACTCTTATCTTTTTTGAATAAGTCCCAAAATTTTTCAAATTCCTTTCGGTAGAAAATACCCACGCCCTGGGTGTAAGGGGCGTTGTCTTCGAGGAAGCTGATATCGTTGGCGCGGTTGAAAGCCTTGATTCTGAAACGTCCGTCATCGGTTATCTGATATTCCACATTAATATTGCCCACCACATTGCTGGTGTTCTGATCCTGACTATTACCTTTAACGCCAAAGTTGCCATCTATCATCAGGCGGTCATCAAAAAGCTGAGTTTTCAAGGCCACTTCCAGCTCATCTTCGGTAAGCTCGGTGCCAGGTTGATAGTTGATGCCGATATCAAAATCCTTGCTCATATTCGAGAGCCAGTTGCTCAACTGGTTGGAAAGTAGTTTGAAGCCTGAGGCTCCCAGGTTGGGGCCGGCAGTGGTGTAGCTAAAACTTTTAATAAGAATCAGTGAAATGATTTGCTGGCTCATCGCCGACTGATCGGTGGTGTCGAGTGCGGCAAAGATGATTTGTCGGGTGTCTTCGGCCACGTTTTTCAGGTCGAGCGAGAAGGATATGTCGGGATTGAACAATGAATTTTGCAGATGGATATTGCAATCTACATTTACCTTTTTGTTGCGGATGGCGGTGCTGTCGGTTTGCAGGCGAAGGCCGGCCAGGGTAGCTGTTACAGGAAGGGTGGCAGTAATGTTGACGGTGGCATCGTAAGGATCGCCTGTCCAGCTAATTTTACTCCCCTGATTGATATTGAATTCTCGTTTTAATAGTTTCTCAAAACTAAAATTGAAAGTTCCTTCACTAATTTCATAATCACCATTAATTGTAAAATCGCCACGCGAATTAACACCTAAGCCAATATTGCCATAACCCTTAGCATTGATATCGCCCATGCCATAAGGTAAATACAGGTTAATGCTTGCATCGGGCGTAACATCCAGGGTCATATTGATGGTAAAACCGTTGACATTAAGATTATAATTTTGCTGATTTTCCTTTATGGTATCGCTACTATTGATAAAGAGGATGTAATCGTTTTCGGCGAGGCTTACGTCGGTCGAAATGGGGATGCTTATCTCGGTGCCCGCTTCGGTTGTTGCCCGGATTTCCATGGTGATATCCTCCAAAGGACCACTAATATCCACGAAACCCGAGGCATAAGCGATTCCATAAAAAAGTTCGTTGTCATACGGCCTTGTATCGAGTGCCAGCAGATTGTCGTTTTCAATCTGGATGTCCAAAGTAAAATCTTTAAAATAATCGTGGCTGATACTGCCCGAACAATCGGCTTGGTTTTGCAAGGTGTCGAAGATTTGCAGTTGGTTTACATTGATAATGTTTTCGTCAAAGATTACCTGCCCTGCGGCTGAATAAATTGTGTTAAGATATTTTACCAATACCCGGGTTTCGTCCACCTGCACATCGCCGGCCAGGACAGGTTTATCGTAAGTCCCGGAAAATTTAAGGGCACCGCTCACGCGGCTTGCCGGATCGATATGCACATATTCATCGATAAAGGGGTTGAATATCTGGCTGCCGAGGTCTTGCAATTTCAGGTCGATATCAAAATTTCGTGCTTCATCATTCGGAAAATAGCTGCCCTCCATTTTTATCACTTCTGCTTTTCCAATATTTTCACGGCGCAGCACATCCAATTGCACATCCAGCCTCGAGGAATCATTTTCCCAGCTAGTATTTAGCAAAAGCAAGCCCAATTCTTCACGATTAAAATACAGGTCGCTCACACGAATATCGGCCAGGAAATTGGGTTTGGTGTAAAGATTAACCATCGTAAGTCCGCCATCCACCACGCCATCAATGTCGTACTGGCCACCGGGAATCAATTGGTCGAGATGAGAAATATTCAGGTGCTCAAAACCCAGGCTAAGACTGTCGAGCGGACTTTTAGAAATACCTCCTGAGATGGATAATTGCGCCGAGTCGCTGATAAAATCAAGGCCATCGAAAAATAGGCCGCTGGTATCTGCCACCAATTTATTGCCTGCTGCCACCGACCAGCGGGTGCTGTCGAAATACATGGCTGCATCAGTGATTCCTGCAGAATAATATTGCTCCTGTCCGATCTGAACGAAGCCCGAAATCTTCCCAAAATTTTTATGCGCGTTACTCAAATCGTTCCACGAGAGTTGGTAGCTTAAGGTATCATTAGAAACCTGGCTTTGTACAAACAAACTGTCGATGCCTACGTCATAGCCATCGCCCTGGACTTCTTCGCCGGGCAGAATTTTACCAAAGCGAATGGAACTCTCAAATTGCTGTTCGCTGGATGATGTGGCCAAATGCCAGTCGTAAATTTGCAGCCCCGCCAAATTGATGGTGTCGGCTTGCGCGCTAATAATGGCACTATTTTTACTTAAATCGATGTCTCCCGAAATTGTTGAATTTCGTGATAATTGCAAGGCAGGAACAAACAGTCGGCTTAGGGCATCCGTATTTTTTAGCGCAAGCGCAAATTGGATGTGTTGATCGCTATCGTTTCTTGAAGAGGCCGGGATTTTTTCAGCCAGGTTCGCGGAATAGTTTTGCAAATATTTCTTTATCGAAGGAAGCATCTGGCTAAGCGTATATTTTCCTGAAATGGTGAGATCCACATAATCGGAATTTAACAAAACGCCACTCCTTCCATCGGCATATTGTTCCGATTTCAAAACCAGAGTATCCAAGGTGTAGCTCTGTCCGGCTTCCTTAAAAGTAAGGCTGTCGAAGCTGGCAGTGCCCTGAATATCATCGATGCTGGTGGCATAAAAATCCAATTTCATACGGGTAGAAAGAATGCCGGTAGAATCGCGATTGCTCAGATGCAGGGCGTTTAGATTGGCATGATGGATGGCCGAAGTAAAATCGAAGCGGGGTATTTGTTTTTTAAAATCGATGAGCCCGTTAAAGGTAAAATCCAGATTCTGATCCTCGATTTTGGTATGGCCTTCAAATATCATATCCTTAAAAGAGCCGTCCAGCTTTATGTTTTGATATTTGTAATCGTTAAACACAAGGCTGTTAATCCATCCTTTGGCACTTACATCCAAATCATCGAGGCTGATGCCATGCCCATCCACAGTCATTGCAAAAGAGCTTTTCCCCAATTTGGTCTCTTTGCCAAGCAAGCGACCTAAATCCAAGCGGCTGGCCACCAGTTCGCCCTTGTAGGATAACCTTTGATCACTCTTTCGTGTCTTTAAGGAAATATCTGTGTTTAGCTGACCAATATTACTTTTAAAGCTTGCCTTGGCAACAAAATCTCCCGGGAAGCCAGTAAACTTACCCTTAACATTTACTACATTGGTTTTGTATAGTAAATCGGGAACCGCAATACTGCCAATGCTGTCGGGCAGGGCAAAACGCCCGACATCGGCGGCGGTAGTTTGCAGCTCATCGATGTCAGCATGAATAAAGGCTGCGTTAAAATCGGGGAGGCCGTTCATGCGCACCTGTCCGGCAAAGCGCGTATGCTCACCGTAGGTTATGTGCATATCTTTGCCATAGATATTTGCAACGGTTCCTGTAACTTTCCCGTCAAAATTAATCGTATCTTTCATCGTAAACATGGTCTCGGCAAAAAAGCCGATATCACTCATGTCGAGGGTGCTTTTGCGGAAATCTCCCTCAAAACGCACGTGATTTATAAAGTCGTGGTATGCTTCCAGTCCATTATACTCAAAAAACAAATCCAGATCGAGTGCCGAATTATTGGTTTGGATAATCAGTTGGTCTGCTTTAAGTAATGTTGGACTAAATTTGATTTTTCCCGAAAACTCCTTTAGCTCCAGGCCGCTCTTTTCGACAAAGGAGAGGTTTTTGAAGCGGGCATAAATCGTATCCCCGTCAATGCGCACCTGCGAGGCTATCAGATCCAGATCGTCTAATTGGATGTCGTTGTAGTCGATAGCATCGGTCTTGCTTTTTAGTTCCTGATCTTCGTACATAAAACTGGCATTACGAATTACCAAATCATCAAAACGTAGTTTCCATGGCGAGCCTGCCGAAGCATCAGACGTGGTATCGCGGCTGCCGGATTGAAAATAGCTGAGCATTTTCTGCAAGTTGCCCACCTCCTCTCCGGCATAGTGGCGTAGCGAAAAATTAACTCCCTGCATTTTGAGGAAGCTAAAAGAAATGGTTCTCTTAAAGCGATTAATTCCCTTCAAGGCCAGATCTGTTTTTTTGATCATAGCCAGGGTTTTCCCATGTTGATCCATTACGCTCAAATCGCGCAGGGTAAAGGTTCCGGGAAAACCCACACCGATTTTACCCACGGTGATTTCGGCTTCGAGCCTGTCGCTCAAAAAACTGGCAACAAACTTACTTGCAAGCGTTTGTACCTCGGGATTTTTCAATAGCAAAACAAGCACCACTTGCAGCGAGACTAAAAAGGTGACCAGATAAAGGATAATATGTAAAATTCGCTTGACGATAAAAAATGGAATTAAATTATAAAATACTGATTAATAAGACCCAGGATTTTAGATATTGAACATAAACCCTAATTTTGCAAAATTATGATTTGTTTTAAGTAAATTCGCAGAGAAATTACAAAATTGAAAATCATTAATAATTGATTTAAACTCAAATTAATATGAAACTTACAAAACTTTTACACTTTAAGTATTTTACTAAAACAGCACTCCTCATTGCCATCTTTTTTCTTTCGATAAGTTCGTATGGCCAAATCACAATTACCACCAACGACATGCCTTCGCCCGGCGACACCGTTAGGAAAAGCCAGGCCATTACCACCGCAGGCGTGGATTACACCCTGAGCGGGTCAAATTACAACTGGGACTTTTCGGAGCTTAACCTGCTTTTGCAAAATGTGGACGAATATAAGAGCATGTTCGAAGTGCCTCCTTTGTACCTAACTGTTTTTTTTCCTTGGATAGCCAACCTTGCCCAGGAGTATCCCGGTCTTGACACCCTGGGTTTGCCCTTGACCGACCCCTACCGTTTTTTTTATAATACCAACAATTCCTTCACCGATGTAGGTTTTGCCTTTACGGTAAACGGTTTTCCAGTGCCACTTAAATTTGACAATGCAGATGTGATGCATAAGTTTCCGATGAACTATGGCAACGCCGACTCCAGCATCTCGGGTCTCGATTTTGGCATCCCCGATCTGGGCTTTATCAGCGTAGATCGCAAGCGGGTAAACGAGGTGGATGGCTGGGGAAGCCTCACCACATCTTATGGAACCTTCGATGTGCTGCGCCTGAAATCCCAGGTTTGGGAAACCGACAGCATTTACATCGACTCCATCGGCTTTGGCACTGCCCTGGAGCGCAATTATACCGAATACAAATGGTTGGGTAATGGTTTTGCGGCACCGCTGCTCCAAGTAACCGAAGAAGGGCCGCTGCTCACCGTGGCCTGGATCGACTCCATCTTTGACCCCAGTACCGATATTGCCGAAATGCAAATTGCACAGGCAAATTTCCAAATCTCACCCAACCCTTTGGCTAACGAGGGAAGTTTAACCATAAACATGAGTGAAAGCGGCTCTGCCGAAATTGCAATTTACAATCTCTCGGGGGCAAGGCTCGGTGTTTTATTTTCGGGAATTTTGCAAAAGGGCAAGCATCAGATTACGGTCAGCGCGGCAGCATTAAATCTCGATAGCGGCTTTTATATCAGCCGGCTCACCACCTCTTCGGCAGTACAAAGTCAAAAATTGATTGTTCGGTAAAAAGATATTTGACAGATGAATCGTGATTGTCTTTGCAAAAAAAAATGTTTTCTAAAAAACGAATTTCCCTAAAAGTAAATTATTATTTACCTTTGCGTTAGAATCAAGTTAAATCGAACGTTTATGAAATGTTCTGAATTATTCCGGCTCTTGAAAAAAGAAGGATGGTATCCAATTTCTCAAAAAGGCTCTCATGTTAAGTTGAAACATGACCTAAGAGAAGGGGTTGTTATTTTTCCGAATCATGGAAGTCAGGAACTTGGAACAGGGCTTGAGAAAAAGATCCTAAAGGATGCTGGAATTAAACTTTAAAATTTGTGCCATGAAAATATTTAAGAAAAAAATAAAAATCATTGTCGAAAAAACAGAGACTGGCTTTTCAGCGTATTCTGAGGATTATCCCATTTTTACGACCGGTAGGACTGTTCCTGAATTAATTGATAATTCGCTCGAAGCAACGCAATTATATTTTGAAGAACAATATGAGATTACCCATGAGAATTTAAAATTCGAAATAGATTTTGCTCAATTTTTCCAATATTTCAAAGTATTGAATTCAAAATTTCTTGCTGAAAAAATAGGAATGAATCCGACATTATTGTCTCAATATGTTCAAGGACATAAAAAACCATCAGAAAATCAGACAGAAAAAATATTAACTGGAATTCATCAAATCGGACAAGAATTATCTGAAATGAATTTAATTTACAGAAGGTAAAGCACCCCAAACTATTCACCAATAAAATCCCCAAAAAAATGAGCCTTACCGTTTATAAATCGTCAGCGGGGTCGGGAAAAACCTTTACCCTGGTAAAAGAATACATCAAGCTGGTAATCGACAAGCCGGACAATTACAAGCACATCCTGGCCATAACTTTCACCAACAAGGCAGCCAACGAAATGAAAAGCCGTATCCTGCTTTACCTTGCAGGCCTGGCCGGTGACGAAAAAAGCAAAGTGCCCGATGTCCTGGCCAACGAAGTCATGGCAAGTCTGTCCATCGACAAAACTACCTTGAAAAGCAGAGCCGCCATCGCCTTAGCCAAAATATTGCACGGTTACTCCAACTTTGCCGTAAGCACCATCGACAGCTTTGTTAACAAGCTGGTTCGCAATTTTGCCCGCGAGCTAAAGTTACCTTTAAATTTTGACCTCGAATTGGATGAGGGAAAACTAATCGGTAAGTCCATCGAATTGCTGCTCAACAAAGTAGGCACCGATGCCAGCCTTACCCAAACGCTGGTGCAGTTTGTGGCAGAGAAAATGCAGGATGAAAAAAGCTGGGATATTGAGCGTGAGCTGCGCAATTTCACCAAAATATTGCTCAAAGAAAGCAGTGTTAGTGTCATCGATGAGCTAAAAACCCTGGATGCTGCAGCCTACATAAAAATCAGCCACCAGCTTGCGAGCCAGATTAAAACGCTGGAAACCGAAATGAGTAAGCCCGGGCTTGAAGCCATGCGGCAAATCGAGGCTCATCAACTTTTGGCCGAAGCGTTTGCCTATGGAAAGAGCGGCATTTACAGCTTTTTCAATCGGGTGGCAGCTCTTGATTTTAGTAAGGCCAAAGCCAACTCCAATAAAAATATTGATAAAATGCTGGAGACCGGAAAGTGGATCTCCGGAAAATGTGAAGCTCCGGCGGCGATGGCCATCGAGCGGATGCAAGGCAATTTGGAGGCATTATATCTGCAAATTACGGCCAATTCCGAAATTAAGCTCCCTAAGTTTTTCCTCTTCAAATTGATTCACCAAAACATTTATCCTATGGCTGTTTTGGGTGAGATAGAAAAGGTGATGGAGGAATTTCGCGAAAACGAAAACATCGTTCATATCTCCGAGTTCAACAAACGCATTGCCGCCATCATCAGCAGCGAGCCGGTTCCTTTTATCTACGAACGGCTGGGCGAAAAATATCATCATTTTCTGCTCGATGAGTTTCAGGATACCTCAGTCTTGCAATGGCAAAATTTGTTGCCCTTAATCGAAAACTCCCTTGCGGGCAATCATTTTAATATGATTGTTGGCGATGGCAAGCAGGCCATTTATCGCTGGCGCAGTGGCGAGGTAGAGCAGTTTGTGGCTCTGCCCAAAATATATCAGCGCGCCAACGATGCGGTTTCGGCGCAAAGGGAGGCACTGCTCATCAAACATTTTGATGAGCAATTGCTGGGTATCAACTACCGTTCGCGTCAGGAAATCGTAAATTTCAACAATCATTTTTTTGAATTTGCAGCCGGGCATCTTAGCGAAAATTTGCAGTCCATCTATCACCAGCAAAAGCAGGAAGCCCTGGCTGATGCTTTCGGCGGCCTGGTTCATCTCGAGTTTTTGAAGACCCGCGAACTGGATAAAGAGCAGGCTTTGCTGATGGAGCTGGAACGGGTAAAAAGCCTGGTGCAGCAGTTGAGCAGCGAATACGCGCTTAACGAAATTACCATCCTTACCCGCAAAAACGATGATGCTAACCTTGTGGCACTTCATCTAATCGAAAACAATATTCCGGTGGTTACCAGCGAGGCCCTCATGCTTTCGTCAAGCCCCGAAGTGTGTTTTGTTATTTCTATTTTGAAATATTTAAATGATCCCACCCAAAAAGTAGTGCTTGCCGAGATACTGCTTTTCCTGAGCCAGAAGCATCGGCTAAAATCCGAACATCTTCATCAAATTTTTGAAAACTGTAGGGAGATGCACCCGGAAAAACCAGAGTGCTTGTCTCTTGAAAAAATCCTGGAAAACGATTTTAGTATTCAATGGAAAAACTTGCAGGCTGGCAATAGCAACCTTTATGAGTTGGTCGAAAATATAAATCGCCTATTCGACCTAAATCCAAAAAACAGCAATCCCTTCCTGCGTTTCTTCAGTGATACGATTTTGGAATTCAATAAACTTAACGACGAAAACCTGTCCAATTTTCTGGACTATTGGGATGAGAAGGGTCGCTCCCAATCCATTATCATTCCCGAAAGCACACAGGCCGTCAGGGTGATGACCATTCACAAAGCCAAGGGCTTGCAATTTCCGGTGGTTATTTATCCGTTTACTGATGGAATGAATAAACTGGGCATCAACGAATTTTGGATTCAACCGGAGATAGACGAGATACCCGAGATGAAAACGGCCTTGGTGAAATCGACAAAAATGCTGGACGAAACTAAATTTGCCAGGCTGCGAACAGAAGAAACCGCGAAATCGTTTCTTGACCTGCTCAATGTTTTGTATGTGGCCATGACACGACCTTCCGAGCGTATCTTCGTCCTGCTTCGCGATAAGCACGATGATAAGGGAAAATGGAAATTGGGCAACTATTTTTATGATGAAGCCGACCTGTTTTATCATTATCTGATACAAAATGAGCTTTGGAAAGATGATCAGCCCATTTACAAATTTGGGCACACTGGCAATCGTATTTCTAAACAAACAACGAGAAGTAAAGAGGCAGATTCTCCCTTGCAGAATGTTAAGACAAAGAAGGGAAAGTGGCACAAGTTAGCAACTATTGCTTATAAGCGTGAGGCCGGAGGTGCCGGGAAAAATCGGGACTATGGTCTGATGGTTCATCAGGTATTGTCAAAAATACGAACAAGCGAGGATATTCCACGAGCGGTAAATCAGATAGTGGTGGAGGGTTTGTTGAAGGCGGATTTGAAAGCGCAGTTTGCCGCCGAGGTAGGTAAAATCGTGGCATCGCCAAAGCTAAAAGATATTTTTGATGCCACGAAAACTATATTCAGCGAAAAGGAAATACTGCTTTCTGATGGGCGAATACTGCGACCCGACCGTATTGTAATTGATGAAAATTGCGCAAGTATCATCGACTACAAAACCGGAAAAGCCAACGAAGACCATAAAAAGCAAGTGAACGAATACGCTGCCGCCCTGCAGGAGATGAATTACAAGAATATCGAAAAAAACCTGGTTTATCTAGATTTTGATAAAAATGAAATCGAACGACTAAGCTGGTAAAAAATGTAAATCAAAATTGAATAATGGAAGATAAGCACATCAGGATTATTGCCAAAGAATTGAACATTACCGAGCAACAGATAAAAAGTACGCTGCTGCTTTTTGCCCAGGGAGCCACCATCCCATTTGTAGCCCGCTATCGAAAAGAGATTACCGGCGGCCTCGACGAGGTGCAACTGGCCGCCATCCGCGATCGGAAGCTAAAGCTGGAAGAACTGGATAAACGGCGGGCAAGCATTTTGGCAAGCCTGGAAGAAAGTGGAAATCTGACGGCAGAACTCCGGGTGCAAGTGGAAGCTGCCACCGCCCTGGCCGAACTCGAAGATATTTATTTGCCCTATCGTCCCAAACGGAAAACCCGCGCCAGCATGGCTAAAGAGAAGGGGCTGGAGCCTTTGGCCAAAATACTGCTGGCGCAAAATACGGATGACATAAAGGGTGCAGCCCAAAAGTTTGTAAATACCGAAAAGGGCGTGGGAACCATCGAAGATGCCCTGGCCGGCGCACGCGACATTATCGCCGAATGGGTCAACGAAAACCGCTTTATCCGCGACAGCCTGCGTGGCATTTTCAGGCGTAAGGCCACCCTGAAATCGGAGGTGATAAAAAGTAAAAGTGAGGATGCTGCAAAATTCCGTAATTACTTCGACCACGAAGAAGGCCTGAGCCGCGCTCCTTCGCACAGGGTGCTGGCCATCTTGCGGGGCGAAAACGAAGGCTTTCTGCGCGTAAAAATAGCACCGCCCGAAACGGATGCCCTGCGTCTGCTCGAAAAAAAATACCTTAAAAATAATAGTGCCGCTGCCCGGGAGGTGCAAACGGCGTTGAAGGATTCGTACAAGCGGCTTTTACTCCCGGCCATCGAAACCGAATTTAGAAAATCCATAAAAGAAAAAGCGGACGAAAAGGCCATCGAAGTTTTTGTGGATAACCTCCGGCAGTTGCTCATGGCAGCACCCCTGGGACAAAAAAACACTTTGGCCATCGACCCGGGCTTTCGCAGTGGATGCAAGCTGGTGTGCCTCGACAAGCAGGGCAAGCTCCTGCACAACGAAACCATCTATCCCCACCCTCCACAAAACGAGGTGAAGCAGTCCATCAACAAAATTGAGCAGTTGGTGGGAGCCTATAAAATTGATGCCATCGCTATTGGCAACGGCACTGCCGGGCGCGAAACCGAAAGGATGGTGAAATACCTGCGTTTTAATCGCGATGTTACTGCCGTGATGGTCAACGAAAGCGGAGCCTCGGTATATTCAGCATCTTCTCTGGCACGCGAGGAGTTTCCCGACTACGATGTAACGGTGCGCGGATCTGTAAGTATTGGCCGCCGGCTGATGGATCCGCTGGCCGAGCTGGTAAAAATTGATCCCAAAGCCATCGGCGTGGGGCAGTACCAACACGACGTTGACCAGAAACTGCTGGCGCGAAGTCTCGAAGATACGGTGGCGAGTTGCGTGAATGCCGTGGGCGTAGAAGTTAACACGGCAAGTCGCGAATTGCTGGCACACGTATCGGGCATCGGTCCGGTGCTGGCGCAAAACCTGATCGACTATCGCAACGCGCACGGAGCCTTTGCTTCGCGTGAGGAAATAATGAATGTTGCTCGTTTTGGCCCCAAGGCCTTCGAGCAGGCCGCCGGTTTTCTGCGTATCCGCGAAGGCAAAAATGCCCTGGATAAAAGCGCGGTACATCCCGAGAGCTATTCTATTGTCGAAAATATGGCACAGAGCATCGGCGTGGCGGTAGAAGATTTGATGGCCGATGAGGGCTTACGCAAGAAAATTGACATCCAAAACTTCGTTAGCCCACAGGCCGGTTTGCCGACGCTAAAAGATATTATGGAGGAGCTGGCGCGCCCCGGTCGCGACCCGCGCGAAAAATTCGGGGTCTTTCAATTTGCTGAGGGCATCAATGCCATCACCGACCTGCGCGAAGGCATGGAGCTGCCCGGGCTGGTAACCAACATTACAGCCTTCGGTGCCTTTGTGGATGTGGGTGTGCATCAAGACGGCCTGGTACACAAGAGCAAGATCGTGGACAAATATGTGAGCGACCCCGCCGAACACCTCAAGCTGAATCAACGCATCAAGATAAAGGTAGAAAGCATCGACCTGCAGCGCAAGCGCATTCAATTTACCATGATCGGCGTGGAGCAGCCGAGGTATGCTTTTTAAGATTGGTAAGTCATAGTATGGCTCAAAGCCATGCTATGACTCCCCCTATAATGTCCGATGTATGATGTCCGATGTAAGATGTCCGATGTTGGGAGTCGGGTGGCGAAACATTAGAAGTCAGCGGTAATTATTATTGAGGATAGAGACGCGCAACTTGCGCGTCTGTACAAGCGTGCTAATGCCTGATTGGGGAATCGGATTTTGCAGAGATGCCCTGAATGGGCGATGCAGATGGTTTGTATCGGTATTGCGTAAAGACGAGCAACTTGCGCGTCTCTGTATTGACAGGCTTGCTATCACTTCCCTGCACTCAGGGTTGCCATCCCCGTTGGGGCTGCAAACCCTTGCACCCTCACATCTAAAATCTAAAATCGGACATCTGACATCTGACATCAAAAGATCGTTCACGGCTCTTCTCCCTTGTCAAATTTTTCCCGCAAAGGAAATTTACCAAAAGGATGTACGTTAGTAAAAATAATTCCAAAATCAGGGATCGGATTATGAAAAGATTTTTCTTCATTATACTTTTAATGCTTGCTTATGCGGTTTCGCCTCATGCCTTTGGGCAAAGGGTGATGGGTGTTGTTACCGGCGGTTTCAATCTTACTCATGTGGAAGGGGATGATGTGTATGGCTTTCGCAAATTAGGCCTCAACGCCGGAGTAGCGGCGGTGGTTCCCTTTGGCGAGAAATGGACTTTCACTCTCGAAACCAGTTATTCGCGCAAGGGCAGTCATCATAAAGAAGGCGGCCGGGGAATGGATTATCGTTATCTCCACGACTATAACCAGTACAAGCTACAGCTGAACTATGTGGAAGTTCCGGTGCTGGTGCATTTCGTCGATCGCACCGGCATAAAAGGCGGGCTGGGCTTCTCATACAGCAGGCTGGTAGGCGTAAAAGAGTACGAAGACAATATTCGTATAGCCACCACTACCCTCAACGATGGCCCTTACGAATCGAACGACTATTCGATGCTTTTTGATGTGGAAATACCGCTCTACAAACAGCTTAAACTCAATGCGCGTTATAGTTTTTCGCTGTTTAAAATACGCGAGCGCGAATACTTTCAGGGTCGTAACAAAGGAGAATCGCTTAAGCAATACAACCGTGCCATTACGCTGCGCTTAAGCTGGTACTTTAACGAGGAGGTTTCGCGCCGCAGTCGCAGAAGGTAAGTGTTTGGATCCCTTTTCAATTTCACCAGTCTTTCGATAATTCCTTTGGTCTAAATAATGGCATCCATCAATCCGGCCATCAATGAACAGGCTAAGAATTTTAGAGGGGGCAGCTATCCTGATTACGGGATTGAACTCAGTGCCGGATTAACAATTTTTGATGGCTGTATTTTTGTCCATCGAATAGCTTTGCCAGATAAATCCCGGCAGGGAGATGACGAATATCAATTTTTTCGTTGGCCACAATTTCGCCTTCAAATAATGAAAGCCTCCCCTGGATGCTGAATATCTGAAATTGGAGCAGGGATGGATTGGCCTGGCTTTCTGTTAAGATAAATTGAATGTGCGTATTGGCAGGATTTGGATAAACAAGCCATGGCGGTTGATTGGGCGTTTCGTTGATGCTGCTGATGTCGGGGACAATGGCTTCGCTGGTTTCAATAAAACTAATTCCCCCGCTTATGGGTGTATCGTCATCCAGGCTCACTTCGAGAGCCGTGCTGATTTTACCGGCTTTTTCAGGACGAATCTTATATTTCCCGTAAGGGATATTATCGAAACTAAAATTCATATCCTCACCCAGGACTTTGAATTGAAAAATCTCATCTACATTGCTGGTCAGGTAAATAATCAAGGGTGTATCGGTATCGCGTTTTTCTTGCACTACTCTGCCGGACATAGATGCCTTACCATCAAAAAAGCCATTATAAGAGGCCAAACTCACATCCAATGACGAAGGCAAATCATCGGCAAGTATTATCTCGGCTTCCTGCCATTGGGTTTCCTTATTGGCATACATCGGGTAATAAACTGGTATGAGCGGAAAAGGAAAAGTATAATCAGGGATGGCCTGGATAAAGTAATTGGCTGGTGGAATGTCGGCAAACTCATAGTGCCCGACTTCCAGCTCACTGCGCCGGTAATAAAGTACTTCCCGGGATTGGGTGAGGCGATACAAAAGCACATAGCCCTGGCTAAGCAGTGTTTCGTTGGCATACACGTTTCCTGAAATACCAAGTGGCGGCAAAATATTAACCGTAGCAAAAGCAGAATCGCTACAGTTTTGCACACTGGTAATGAGTAGTTTTATTGGGTACTGCCCGGCGGCCTCATAAATATGAAATGGACTGGCCTGTATTGAAGTGTTCCCATCACCAAAGTCCCACAGATATTCAAGGTCGTTGCCAAAGGACTGATCGATAAACGAAATTTCGCGACTTTGGGGAAAGGCTTGCTGGTAGGTAAACTTGGCATCGCAATACTCGGGTTCTTCAATTATTGCCAGAGCCGAAAAATTATCTGTACAGCCGTAACCCAGCACTTCCAAACTTACCAGGTAATTGCCAAAGCCATCGTATTGATGGGCGGGTGATTTTTCGGTGGAACTGTCTCCATCACCAAAATTCCACAAAAACTGAAGGTTACCATTAGCTGTGAGGCTGGTAAAATTGATGTGTGGATTGTCGGGGTCGGACTGGGTATAAACAAAATCGGCCAGGCAGCCGGTGCTTTCCAGCACGTCAACATCGAAGGTATAAAAGCCCTGACCGTAGGTACTGATTATGCGCAGCGAAACAGGGTAAGTACCGGCCTGCGAGTAAACATGCTCCGGGTTTTGCTCTTCGCTACTTGCGCCATCACCAAAAAGCCATATCCAATACAAAATATTTTCGCCCACCGAAAGGTCGGTAAATTGCACGCTAATCTCGGGCGAAAAAATTTGTTGATTATTAAACAAGGCAAACGATCCCGAAAGTGGGTTTACCCTAACCGTCTTGGCCAAAGAATGAAAACAACCCAGGCTGGCCACATTCAGTGTAATCAGGTAATCGCCGGGAGCACTAAAAGAATAGCTGGGATTGGTTTCAAAAGAATTGCCCAAGGCTCCAAACTGCCAGAGGTATTGAAGATTGTTGCCCTGCGATTCGTTTTTAAATTCAACCACCAACTGCTGCCCCTGATTGACCTGGACAAAAGAAAATTTGGATAGACATGCACGATAATCAACCGACAACTGCCGCGCCACAGCATCGGTGCAATTCGCTCCGTTTATGACAAGCGTTACAAGGTAGTTGGCGGGTGTATCGTACTCATGTACGGGATTTTCCTCAGTGGAGGTATTGCCATCGCCAAAATTCCAAAAAAACTGCTCGATGTTACCCTTCGAGATATTGGTAAACTCAAACACCAGGCTGTTGCGCGATTGCTGCTCGTAATTGAAACTAGCCTCACACACCTTATCTTCGCATACCAAAAAAGTATATCCCAAATGGGGATTATCCAGTGCTAACTCTTGGCTGTAAAAAACCACCTCTCCACTGCAATTGCGCGAAAGGCTAAGAGTTATAAATTGGGCAGCAGATGGCTGATTAATTTCGAAAGCGTAATATCCCAACTCGTTGCTTAAAGCTGAACTTAGGATATTTCCAGCTTCATTTCTAATTTCGATAATCTGATTTTCGACCGGGAGGTAAAGATCCTCAACCACCACATAACCATCCACAAAATAGCTAAGGCTAAAAGCCTGCGATGCCATCAAAAGTGCAATGGGCATGAATAAGATATGTCGCATTAGTTTTTTCACAAATCCCTATTTTAATTTTACCGAAAACAAACGATAGGCAACTCCTGTCTTAACGCCCCATGAATTGGTGTGGATGTGGATGTTTTCGTTTTGAATAATCGACCAAAGGCTTGTTCGCACAAAAGGCTCCATAAACACCGACCACCGATCGTTGATCTTATAGCCCAGACTTGCCGAGGCATATAAGGAAAGCATAAAACCATAATCGAAGGAAATTTGCTTTATGTCAGCCTCTGGGGCACTTTTGGGATAAAAGAGATTCCCGGTCTTCGAAATCATAAACGTGGGAATCAATCCTACACTTACCCTAGCAAAAAAATCCTTATCCACCAGGGTATAATGGCCAATGATGGGTATTTCGAGAAAAGAAAAAGAATACTGGTGTTTGATAATCCGATTGTAGATGGTGGAGTCAATCCTGATTTTATAAATAGAATCGGGAACCCAGATTTCAGTACTATCGATATTGGGGATAAACAGCGTGTCGCCGGTTTGCAGGTAGTAATCCAAGTCGAGATACCAGGTAGTATCGTAAGCATAATCTCTTTTCTCGAAATAATCGTAGTAGCCGCTGGTGTCGGTAACGAGTTCATCGAAAGCATAATCCTGGCTCGAAATCCCCAGGCCGGTTTCTATCCCCAGGCCGGTTTCTATCCCCAGCTTATCTTTAAAATAAAGGTAGGTAAAGGACAGGCTGTACGAATTTTCGGACTTGTGATTTTTATTCATCAAATTAACCACGCTATCATATTCATTCTCTCTGGCTCTAAAATGAATATCAGGCCTGAACCACGAAGCCCCGATTTGGAGGCTCCCAAAATAAGTGTGCTCTTCGGCAACACGAGGGGTATGGTCGAAAGTATTTCGGTATTTTCCGGGTAAAATGGTTTTTGTTTTTTTGGATGGGTTTCGTGGCTTCCCAGGTTCAAAGGCGGACTTACTGCTGGTTGTGCTTTGCGCAAAAACATTCGAACGCTCGGTAACTTTAATGTTTACTTCCTCCTTTGCAATCACAGTCCTGCCCATATCTTGATATGTTGTTCGTTTGCTAACCATGGTATCGGGACGCTGTTTTTGACTGAAAGTAACGGTATCGTATTTAGTTTTAAAACTAAAAATGGTATCGACACGAAAGATTGTATCGCGTGCACGCAAGCCAAACAAAGTCCCGCCAGTATTTGGAGGTTTCACCTTTGGCTTTGGGGCTTTCACGTTTTTTACCTTCGGCAGAGCCGATTTCGTATCCGGTGGTATAAAATCGACATCTGGCTTTTGACTTTCTCCAATTTCCCGAAACGTTCGCCCCTCAAAATCCTCCTGAATATTTTTTTTATCCATATAGATCGTCCGATTATTGGTAATTACAAATTCGTAGGTGCGACTAATTATGGCTGTGCTGTCGAGGATATCCAGGTCTTCGCTTATCGAAATTGTGGTATCGGTTTTAAAAATGGTATCGTAATAATAAATGGTATCGTACACATATTCGTATTGATACACCGTATCTACCTGATAAACAGTATCGATAAGTATGGGAAACGGCAACATTGCCTCCCGGGAATCAGGAGCAGGATTTTGGGCTTTAAGCAACGGGAACGCCGATGCGGCAAGGCATACGAAAATGAAATAGACAAAAAACCGAACCATTTGCAATGTAAGTTAAGTCGAACTTTACATTTACAAATGTATTTAAAAAATGAAACAACGCTTACCGGGCAGTACTATTTTAGCTGCGGTTTTTGGGTGTGGATGGTATCGCGAACGATAATAGTTTTTTTGATCAGTACCGTGTCGGAAGTCTTAACAATCACAGGCTTTGCATTTTCATTTGTTACATTTTCCTCCAATTGCATAGCATTTATGGCTGGTGTAAGATTTACAGGTTCGGCCAAATTTTCAGCATTCAATTCCAATTCGTAGGCACTCGGATTATCCTGCAACGATTTTTCGCTCTTTCTAAGCTGGGGCAAGGTCGTGTTTGCGCCAGCTTTGGCAGGGATGTAAGGAGTTTCGATGGCCTTGATTGTTTTGGGAGCATCTGCGGAAGCGGCATCGCCAGTACTGCTAATGCTGTTGTAATTCCATAGGAAAAAGATACCGGAAGCTATGGTTACCAAAATGGCGGCATATTTTATCATTGCTACTTTACTGGTAAAGCTGCCGGTGCTTTGGGCTGCTGAGTTATCGGGATTATTGAGTTGCCCCTCACGAGCCACAACAAAAGCCTCCCAATCGGGCTTTACCTGCGGGTCGTAGTCCCGGAGTGGTTTCAATATCTTATCAAAATCTGTATTGTTCATGCGATTTTTAGTACTTAATAATTTTGCCCTTTCGGGCGAATCTGAGAATTATAGTTTGCTTTTAGTCTTACTGTATGTTGTGAGTTTCTGTTTCATTAATTTACGCGCTCTGTTTAGCTGCGACTTGGATGTGCCCACGCTAATGTTGAGCATTTCGGCGATCTCGCGATGTTTGTAGCCGTCAATTACAAAAAGGTTCAAAACCTTACGAAAGCCTTCGGGCAAAGTTTGCAGTATGTTGATGGCCTCCTCGCGCGTAAAATCGAGCACATCGGGTTCGCTTTGATTTTCTTCCTCGTTTTCCATCGGTTCATCAAATTCACCGCCCACGACCAATTCCATATTTTCGAAGGCATATTCCTTTTTCGATTTCCGGAGTTTCATCAGCGTCGCGTTGATAATCACCCGTCGTATCCAGCCTTCTAAGCTTCCCTTGCCTTTAAAAGAACGAATATCATTAAAAACCTTCATAAATCCATCCTGCACATAATCTTCGGCATCGGCATAATTTGCGGCATAACGCATACACACGCCAAGCATCCGCGAATAATACCGCTCGTACAAAATTTTCATGGCGGCTCGGTCACCGGCTTTGCATCGGTCAGCTAAATTATTGTCGCTCATCAAATTTCAGTTGAAAGGTGCAAATTAATGAAATTGGTTGCATAGTCCCGCCCAATTAGAAAATTATTAATTTTAGTAAATAAATTCTTGAAAAAAAACCAGCCCTACAAGGTATGATCAATAAACAATTTTTCTCCGTTTTGTTCGAATATCAAGCAAAATTACCTTAAAAAATAACTTAAAACCAAAGATTCTATGAATTAAACAAGCCCATAAAATTGTTGTTTAGATAATCCAATTATGGTTTTCTCTTTGACCCGTTTCGGTTTTTCTGGAATTTTGAAAAGAAATTCTTCGCAAAAATAGCGGGCTTGTTTGCACTTAGGACCGATTAGATATTATACATCTTTTAAAACCTGCTCCCTGGTCTTTCATTTTTTTACAGCTCATGGTTCTGGTGGATAGGAAAATACATCAGCTCATTAAATTTGCAGACCTTTGTCGGCTATGGCCGAAAATAACTTTCAAACCCGCAGTGTTACCACCATTTCTATCGCGCATTTGCTGCACGATACTTTTTCGGCCTTCCTGGCTCCGCTTCTTCCCTTGCTCATCGAAAAGCTGGGCATTAGCTATACCCTTGCCGGTTCGCTAAGCGTGATCAATCGTGTGCCCATGCTATTGAACCCTTTTTTGGGCATGCTTGCCGACAAGATTCACATGCGTTTTCTGGTGATCTTTACGCCCATGGTAACGGCTATTACAGCCAGTTTGCTGGGTGCGGCTCCGAGCTTTACCTTTTTGGCACTACTTATTTTTGTGATGGGATTGAGTGCCGCCTTGTTTCACGTGCCTTCACCGGTGATGATTCGCAAGGTATCGGGAAGCTACGTGGGTCGCGGAATGAGCTTTTACATGTTTGGCGGCGAGGTGGCTCGCACCATTGGTCCGCTGGTAATTCTTGGCGCGGTTTCGGCCTGGGGTCTCGAGAATACCTGGTATCTGATTCCGGTTTCGGTGGGTTTTACCATCTATCTGTATTACGCGTTGAAGGATATAAAAATCTCTGAGGAGTTTCAAACCAAACATGTCGAACACAATGTGGGAATCACCCTGCGTAAGTACAAAAACTTTTTGTTCATGCTTTCGGGCTTATTGGCCTTCACTGCCCTGTTGAAGTCGGCGATAACCGCTTTTCTGCCAACCTATCTTACCAACCAGGGGCAATCGGTTTGGTACGGAGGCATAGCATTGGTAGTGCTCGAAGCCGCCGGTGCAGCCGGAACACTTTTAGCCGGGACGCTTTCGGATCGCATTGGCCGCAAAACAACCCTGGTAGTAGCCTCCGTACTTTCGCCATTGGCGTTTTGGCTGTTTATCCACGCCAGCACTGCCATGCAGTTCCCTATGCTTATCCTCCTGGGCTTTTTCCTTTTTGCCGGCGGCCCCGTTTTGCTGGCCATGGTTCAGGATTTGGGCAGCGAACGTCCGGCCTTCATCAACAGCATTTATATGACCATCAGCTTCTTTTTTGGCTCGGTGGCTGTAATAGTAACCGGTTTTTTTGGCGATACCATCGGCCTGTTTGCCACCTACGAGTTTATTGCCGCTACTTCACTACTGGCCATTCCTTTCGCGGTGCTCATCTTCCGTTTTACCAAAAACAAAGTCTGATTATTACTGATTTTGATTTTTGTAGGATGATATTAAAAAAAGCAGTATTTTTGTCATCAAATGACAAGTCAAATGAGGCCAACTTTTGGAGAATACATAAGGCAGTTGAGAACTGAAAACGATTTTACACTTACTCAGCTTGGAGCTAAACTAAATATAGACTCTGCTAATTTGAGTAAAATTGAAAATGGGAAAAGAGATTTTGACGAAAAAAAGCTAATTCATTTGTCAACAGTGTTTAATCTTGACATTGAAAAACTTAAGACAGAGTTCTTTAGCGAGGTATTTGCGAAAAAAGTTTACCAAAGTAATTGTTCAACTGATGCGCTTCTATTTGCAGAAGAAAAGGTAAATTATTACCGAGAGAATAATGTACAACAAGGAAAGCCTAAATTATAATGTCTCAAAGAAAAGATAGATTACAGGCATTGGTTGAAAAATACCAATCGTTCAAACAAGATGGACGTTTGGATTTAAGTTCAGAAGAAACTATCAGGACTTGGATAAATGATTTGCTGTCAATTTTTGATTGGGATGTAAAGGATACCTCTCAAATCCTCCAGGAAAAGGTATTGTCGCAAGATGAAAAGAACAGACTCTCAGCAATAAAATCTAGCTCGACGCGGCCAGATTATACTTTTGTTATTGGAAATCAGAAACTAACTTTCCTTGATGCAAAAGCCATTTCTGTCAATATAGAAACAAATGCTTCCTCAGCCTTTCAAATAAAATCCTATGGTTGGTCAATTATAGCTCCCTGCTCATTTTTAACCAACTTTGAGGAATTTGCAATTTATGATTGTACTTATGTTCCAAATCAGGAACAGTCGGCTAAGCTTGGAAGAGTTTATTTGAAAATCGAAGAATATGTTGATAATTTTGAACTCTTAGAAAAGCATTTATTAAAGTCGAATATCTTAAACGGTTCTCTTTCAAAACTATATTCTGACACATTTAAAACAGAACGGAATGTACAAAAACTAACGCCTGATTTAGCATTCGCTGAACAGTTGTCGGCTTTTAGACTTCTGCTTGCCAAAAATATTGTAGAAAATAATGGTGAACTAATTAAAGGGAATTCAGAACTTCTTGCTTATTTAACTCAGGTAATAATCAACCGGGTAATATTTATCAGGATTTGTGAAGCCCGGAAAATTGAAAGAGAAGGGTTGATACTTTCCTTTCAGGAAAATGGATTTTGGGGCAAATTCAAGAATTCTTCCTACAACGAGTTCTTCGAACATTACGATGGCCCTTTGTTCGATAGAATTAATATTTTCCAAGAGTTAAAAGTTTCCGATGAAGTTTTTGAGAACTTAATCAACTTGCTTTATTATCCATCTCCGTATCGTTTTGATGTAATTCCAACCAAATTGCTGAGTGATATTTATGAAATTTTCTTATCCAAAAAATTGCTAATTGAGGATGGCGAGGTTTCTGAAAAGATTAAACTCGAATACATTAAAACAAACGGGGCAATAAGTACTCCACAGTATTTAGTTCAGGATTTGCTAAAACGAACTATACGATCAGATAAACTTATTGAAAATGGGTTTGCGAGTTTCTTTGAAACAAAAATATTGGATTTTGCCTGTGGTAGCGGAATATTTTTAATTGAAGTCTTCGATTATTTGCAAGACCTGTTTATCAAATATTATCTCCAGAATCCAACACCTGAATTAAGTAATTTGTTTTTTCAAAATGCCGACCTGACAACATTGACGATTGCGGGAAAAAGAAAGCTGATATCAAGCTGCATTTTTGGTGTTGACATAGACCCCGAAGCAGTTGAAGTAGCAAGGATGTCTTTATCGCTCAAAGTAATCGAAAGTTCCGATTTGTATGAAAATTATCAGGAAATAGGATTATTTGGTAATCAAATTTTAAGTAATGTTGGAAACAATATCAAATGTGGAAATTCGCTTGTTTCTACCGATATTTTACAACAGTTTCCTGAAATTGAAGCAGACCACGAACAGCTGTTTAAAACGAATGCGTTTGATTATAATAGTAAAAATGGTTTTGCTCAGATATTTAATAGCAGCGGAGGTTTTGACTATATCGTTGGTAATCCTCCCTATGTTGAGGTAAAAAATTACAGCACAGAATATCCGTTCATGCACAAATACATAAAAGATAATTACGAAACAACTAAAAATGGAAAGGTTGATTTATCTGTTGCATTTATCGAACGTGCTGTTTCTATTTTAAATAATAAGGGTAAACTTGGTTTGATTGTTCAACGACGGTTTTTCAAAACTGATTATGGAAAGAAAATTCGTGAATATATAAGTTCAAATAAATTATTGTCACAGGTTGTCGAATTCGAAACATCCAAAATATTCCCCAATAGGGTAACGTACATTGCAGTACTGATTTTAGATAAATCTAAACCTGAAAATGTATCGTTTTTAAAAATTGATTCAGATGTTGAAGGAATTCCATTGAAGTTAAGGAGCTTAGAGCCTTTTGAAGTTGATGATTCCGAATATGTAATCATTCCTTCTGCAGGGATAAATCAAAATCCCTGGAATTTTGAAGATGCTGGACTACTCGGTATTAAAACCACTTTACTTCAAAATCACGGAAAATTTGGAGATTTCGCAAAAGTACGAGTCGGTGTTCAGGTTTTATGGGATAGAGCTTATCACATAAAAGTTGAATCTATAAATAACGATGGAACTTTAACCGGAAATACACACCTTGAAAACAACGTCACTTTCGAAATTGCTGCTTGTCGTCCCTTGATGGTTAATGAAAGATTTTACCCCTTTTGTAAAGACGAAACCAATACTTATGTAATTTTCCCTTATGAAACTTCTTTAACAGATAATTTCGCCATTCCTTTTGATGAATTTTGTGAACGCTATCCTTTAACTGGCGCATATCTTACAAGAAGCAAAGTAGATATTATTAATAATGTGGAAACCTGGGAAGATGAACAGAAATGGCATCACTTTACAAGGGTTCAAAATCATAAGGCGGTTTATCCAAAAGTATTATTGCCAATGACAGCAAATGATACCTATGCATCAGTTACACAAAACCCATTAAATTATTGTGATAATGCAAATATGTTTTTTGTGGATATTCCAGATAAAAAAGGAAGCAATTTATATGCACTTGCAGGAATTATTAACTCGACAATATTTTCGGTTTTAGCAAGGTCTATTGCGCTGAGCCAGCAAAATGGATACTTTAAATTTAACAAGCAATTTATCGAGCCTATTCCATTCCCAAATTACAACTTCAATGATAATTCTGTTTTAGTAGCTGAAATTGCAGAGATAAGCAAGGTTATTGAACGGGATCAAAATAAATATGTTAATTCAACTCCACGACAAAAATCCGTTTTAAGAAATACACTGAAAAATCATTGGAACAGACTTGATTATAAAGTTTATGAGTTATACGATTTGAGTGCTGAACAAATTCTATTTTTCAATCAACGAGGAAGAAATATTAACCGATTACAAATATTGGACTCATTATGATTGATAAAGAAATAGCCATGTATTTAAATAAGCTGTCGGATGATTTGGTGATAGTGAATAAATTAATCGTCGAAGCTTATCTTCAATTCAACAATATTGAGGTAGCACGAAATAAGATTATTCTTTCTTGTATTCATGGAAATGACAAAAAACAATTAGAGGAATTTACCACTTTAATCAGATTAAAAAATGGGAAATTTGATTTTGAAGATTTAATACACCTCTTTGAAACAACAATTCCCTCAAAAGATGTTTCGGTAAATGGAGCCGTTTATACGCCTAAATACATTAAAGATTATATTGTTCAGGAATCTTTAAAGAAGACTGCAAATCCTGATTTTGAAAACATAAGAGTTGCTGATATTTCCTGCGGTACAGGTGCGTTTTTATTTACTGTTACCGAAAGGATCAAAGAAAAAACGAATAGAAGTTATTTCGATATTTTTAAAAATAATATTTATGGTCTTGATATTTCGGATTACTCAATCACGCGAACAAAAATATTATTGGCCTTATTAGCAATTACCAAAGGCGAAGATGTTGAAACATTCGAGTTTAATTTAGTTGTTGGAAATGCCTTAAATTTTGAATGGAATAATCAGTTTGAGAGTTTTAATGGTTTTGATATTGTTTTAGGAAATCCTCCTTACGTTAGAGCTAAAAACTTAAGTGATGAAACAAAAAAACTTTTAGGGAATTGGGAAGTTACCAAATCAGGAAATCCTGATTTGTATATTCCATTTTTTGAAATCGGCTTGAAACATTTAAAGCAAAACGGGATTTTAGGCTACATTACCGTAAATACTTTTAAGCGAAGCGTCAACGCCCGAAATCTTCGTGAGTATTTTAAATCTAATTTATTAAATATTACAATTTTAGATTTTGGCAATGCACAAGTTTTTCAGAATAAATCGACATACACTTGTATCGTTTTTATAAATAAGAATAAATCAGAGCTTATAAAATATCAGAAACTCACTCCTGAGAACATTCTTCAAAACAAAATCAATGCTTTTGAAGAAATCAATTACAATCAATTAGACACAAAAAAAGGTTGGGTTTTGAGTAAGCCCGAAATATTAGAAATAATCCATAAAATTGAAAAAACAGGAACTCCACTTGGCGAAAAATATCCAATAAAAAATGGTCTTGCTACTTTGAGTAATGATATTTTTATATTTAAGCCTGTTGGCGAAGATGATAAATACTTTTATCATCAAAATGGTAAATTGTACAAAATTGAGAAAGGAATTTGTCGGGATATAATTAAACCAAACCGACTTAAAACCGAATTAGAAATCCCACAATTAAAGGAGCAAATCATATTTCCCTATCATCAAGACGATGGGCAGACCAACTTGTTTAACTTTAGCTCAAACAAGCAAGTTGTTTTTGAGGAACAATATTTTCAAGACAAGTTTCCGAATGCTTATGCCTACTTAAATGAAAATAAAGCACAGCTTTTAAATAGAGATAAAGGGAAATCGAAAAATTATAAATGGTTTGAATTTGGGAGATCGCAGGCCTTATCTGATTTAGGCAAAAAACTGTTATTCCCCTATATGGCAGGTCAACCCTACTTTGTTTACACCAACCAGGAAGATTTGCTACTTTATGCAGGTTATGCTGTTTATTTTGATTCTGAACGAGAATTGAAAGTATTGAAACGAATCTTGGAATCAGCGGTTTTTTGGTACTACATTAAAAAGACGAGTAAACCTTATGCCAGCAATTATTATGCATTAGCAAAAAATTACGTAAAGGATTTTGGCGTGTGCGAATTAACAGAAAATGAGAAGGATTTCCTATTATCAACTGAATCCTTAAGTGATAGAAATCTATTTTTATTTGATAAGTACAAATTAAGTTCTAAAGCATTTGCGGACTAAAATCCCCAACACTAACTAGTGCCTGTCCATAAAGTCGATGTTTTTTGATTTAAGATTGATGATTAACGATTGGAGATTTTAGATTGTGCTGAATATCACCAACATCTTAAATCTAAAATCTTAAATCTCAAATCGTATATTTTTCTAACTGTTACTTTAAAGACAGACACTAACTAAGGTCATAAACATCTGCATGATCTGTGGTAAAATGAATTATTTGTTGCTATCTGTGTAATCTGCGGTAAAAATAGCAACCTGTGTTTATCCATGTAATCTGTGGTAAGAAAAAAAATGATCAGTGGTGAAAGATAAAAAATCATTGGTTTTCAGGCAAATGATGCTTATTTTTGTGATTATTCGTTAACCATCAAAAATTAGTTCATTATGACAGGCACCACACACGAACTCGACCGCATTGCCATTACCGTAAAATCGCACATGCTGCTGCGCCAGCTTTTAAAAGAAAACCCGGTGCTGGAAGAAATCATGCGCAACGCCCGCAACGAAACCGAAGCCCTGGTGGGCGTGCGCAACTGGGTACTGGCCGAAATCAAAAATCATAGGGATGCCTATCAGTTTTACAAACGCGAGAACCACGGTCGTGAGGCCTTCGGGAAACTAAGCTGGAAAGACTTTGCCGCCATACGCATCCTCGACTATATCGATAATGCCGGGCGCACCTTCGAAGATCAGAACCTGCGTGGCGAAATGGCCGTGAGCAATCCGATACACCTGATATGGCTTGCCGTTACTCACGGCACAGGCGGTGCCAAGCCCTACTTTTTCAAGGATATGCTCATGCTTTTCAGGCAATTTACCGGAGCTTATATCCGCACTTTTCCCGATCGCGAAAAGATGGACAAGTGGATGAACCGATGGAGCACGGGTCTTGATCCACGAATAATTAAACTTCGCGAAGAAAATCGCGAACGGATACTCAAGATCATTATCAACAAAATAGACAAGGGCGAAATTAAGGATTCAAAGTTTTTTTTCGGCTCAGGCTTATCGCAGGAGCAAAAATTTTTGAAAGCCCTGGAGTGGTGGGACGACCGCCTCTTTCACCTGCGTTTTGCCGTGCGCTCGCCCGATTTGCTCAATGAACTTCTGGACAACTCGCTCGACCCCGACACCATGAAGGTGCTCTACGCCGCACAGCAAAAGGGCATTCCGTTTTTTGTAAACCCTTACTACCTCTCGCTGCTCCATGTGCGTGTGCCCTACTTTGCCGTGGGTGCCGACCTGGCCATCCGCTATTATGTGGTTTACAGCCAGCAACTCATCGATGAATACGGCCACATCGTAGCCTGGGAAAAAGAAGATATTGTAAAACCCGGCGAACCCAATGCCGCCGGGTGGATTCTGCCCAACGACCACAACATCCATCGCCGCTATCCCGAAGTTGCCATCCTTATCCCCGACACCATGGGACGCGCCTGTGGCGGCTTGTGCGCCTCCTGCCAGCGCATGTACGACTTCCAGCGGGGCAACCTCAACTTCGACCTCGACAAACTGAAACCCAAAGAAAGCTGGGAGGAAAAACTCGATCGTCTGCTTCTATATTTTAAGGATGATACCCAACTGCGCGATATCCTCATCACCGGCGGCGATGCGCTGATGAGCTCCGACAAGTCGCTCGCAAAAATCCTGGATGCGGTTTACGAAATGGCACTGGCCAAGAAGCAGGAAAACGAAGCCCGCAACGAGGGCGAAAAATACGCCGAGATTTTGCGCGTACGCCTGGGGACGCGGCTGCCGGTTTACCTGCCGCAGCGCATCACGCCCGAGCTGGTGCAAATGCTGGGAGATTTTAAACGCAAGGCCTCCGAAATTGGCATCCGCCAGTTTTTTATCCAAACCCATTTTGAATCACCCATGGAGGTAAGCCCGGAATCCCGCGAGGCCGTTAAAAAATTGATCTGTGCAGGATGGACGGTTACCAATCAGCATGTTTTCTCCACCGCCGCCTCACGACGCGGTCATGCCGCCAAACTCCGCAAGGTACTCAACGAAATCGGGATCATCAACTACTACACTTTTAGCGTGAAGGGCTACATGGAAAACAATTTCAACTTTGCCACCAACGAACGCGCGGTGCAGGAGCAGATGGAGGAAAAAGTCTTTGGCCGCATTCCCGAAAAATACTACGAACAGATACGCGAGTTCCCTAACAATGCCGAATTGCTGGTGGAAAATATCGCTGCGCTGATGCGAGAGACCGGCCTGCCCTTCCTGGGCACCGACCGCAATGTGCTCAACCTGCCGGGCGTGGGCAAGAGCCTTACCTTTCGCACCATCGGCATAACGCGCTACGGGCGGCGGATACTCGAGTTTGAACTCGACCACACCCGCCGTCACACGCCCATGATGCAACAGATGGACAAGGTGATTATTATCGAATCGAAATCCATAAGCGAATACCTGCGCCAGCTCGAAGATATTGGCGAAAACACCGATGACTACGAAAGCATCTGGGGCTATTCCATCGGCGAAACCGAAGCCCGCCAGCCCATTTACGAATACCCCGAATACGATTTTGAAACCACCGGGGAGTATGTTAATTTGGGTGAGATTGGGGGAAATAGTTAATCGTTATCAGTTAATTGTCCCGAAAAATAGAAAATCTTTGATTTTCGTAATTTTTCGAGGATGCACGGGCGAAGCCCGGTATTATCCTTTAATTGTTGCTTTCAGTATTCAATGTTCAATATTTAATCCCAGCACATGGGGAATTCATAATTCAAAAAATCTAATTTATAAAACTGTATTGTATGGAAGATCAGCTTAGAAATCTCATTACCGCGCCGGCGGTCGAAAAAATTGCCATTATCTTTATCGGCATTTTTGTTATCTGGCTCATCATAAAAGTGGTGCAACGCAAGCTCATTTCGCACGTAAAAGATAACAACAACCGCTATCGCACCAAGAAGTTTACCTCCTTTGCAGGCTATTTTCTGGCTCTCTCGCTAATACTTTTTGTGTACAGCAACAAGCTGGGCGGCGTTACCATCGCGCTGGGTGTGGCCGGTGCAGGCATTGCCTTTGCGCTGCAAGAAGTTATCACTTCGTTTGCAGGCTGGCTGGCCATTATGTTTGGCGGCTTTTACAAAACCGGCGACCGGGTGCAGTTGGGCGGCATCAAAGGCGATGTGATGGACATTGGCGTGTTGCGAACCACGATCATGGAAATAGGCCAATGGGTGGATGGCGACTTGTACAACGGAAGAATTGTACTGGTAGCCAACAGCTTCGTTTTCAAAGAACCGGTGTATAATTACTCGGGCGGCTTTCCCTTTTTGTGGGATGAAATAAAACTCCCCATCCAGTACGGCAGCAATTACGATTTGGCAAATAGCCTTTTTATGGAAATAACTAAAGAAGTAGCCGGCGACCTATCAGACCAAACCCGCGAAAAATGGACGGCTCTGCAAAAGAAATACCTCTTGGAAAATGCCCAAACCGAACCGATGATTTCGATGGCGGCCAACGACAATTGGGTGGAATTTACCCTGAGATATGTGGTGGATTATAAAAAAAGACGGATCACCAAAACAAATTTGTTTACCCGGATTTTGAATGAGGTAGATAAAACCAATGGAGCCATCAAATTTGCCTCAGCTACCTTCCAACTGGTCGAACCCTCGGCCCTAAAGATTTCGATGGAAAAAGGAAATTAGTGTCCGTCTGCTTTGCTGCCATTTTTATATTTTACGCATTTTGTGCAGACGCGATGCATCGCGTCTCTACCAATCGGTTCTAATGCACATTCACCAATAGACGGGGCAGGCTGCTTTGACATCACCCCATAACTCCACCACTCCATCACTCCATCACTCCATCACTCCAGTAACTCTACTCTTCCTGCAGGCTCTCTATCCCAAAATGCTTCAACCGTTGTCGGGCAGGGAGGTATATCCACAAAAGGCCATTGAAAAAAACCAGGAGAAGGATGAAGCCAACAAAGCTGGTATTCATGCTAAAAGCGGGACTCAAAAGACTGGGCAAGATGCCAACCAATGCTGCCAGCGTGCCAATAAGCAAACCCGCCATCAGCAAAAAAACATTTTCGATAAGCAGCAAACTTAAGATTTTCTTTTCCGAAAAACCGATGGCTGCCAGCAGAGCCAACTCGCTCTTTCGCTCCATAATATTGCGCAGTACCACGATGCCCAGGCCGATTGTCCCGATTAAAACCCCCAGGCCGCCCAGCATCATAAAAACTATCAGGTAGGTATTGGTTACCGAATTAAAGGCAGCCAGCCGCTGGTTTGTTGGCGTAAGCTGAATACCATAATCGGTCAAACGTGTGGAAAGTAGCTTGGATATTTCCTGCTGCTTCCGGGCAGGTGCATCGATCAGCATAATATTTGAACCCCCGGAGGAGGGGAAGTTTTCGCGGAAAATACGATCGGCAATAAGAATATTACCCTGGAAAATGGAGTTCTTTAGGCCACCTGCCAGCAGCAGTTTTATTTCTTTACCCTGTTCGTTGAGATAGGTCAGCGTGTCGCCCACTTTTTTCATCAGCCCCCAGGTAATTACTGTTTGGTCGGCAAAGGCAGGGATGAGGCCGTTTTCCAATGGCTGGCTCAATGCCAGCCAGGGATGCGCTTCATCTACACCTTCGCCCAAGCGTGCAAAATCGAAGGAGCTTCGGGCATCAAATACTTTTTCATCCACGCCAAGCACGCGCGGCTGATCCACCTGATTCAAGTTAAGGCAACTGGCATCATCGCCCGCCAGCGAATGGAACTGCATAAATTCCACAGCTTCCAAATCCGGTTCATCCTCCATGCCATACTCCAGTCTGCCTTGCGAAGAATTTAAATCGTAGAGCAAGGGCAGGCTGCTTTCGACCCAAAACAAATATCCTCCTGTTCCCGAAGCCCGGTTTTGCGAAGCTCCATAAAAAGTTTGCTGATTGGCACCGGTGATAATAATGGTAAAGGCTCCCAAAGCCAAAAGGCTGATGCTCGTAATGCCTCCAATCCGATTATAGCCGGAATTCTTCATGGCAAGTTGCCAAAGTGAAAATGTGGACTTATAGGTTTGATTATTTTTATAAATAAACCAACGATACAGCAGCGCAAGCAAAGCCATCAGAAATAACCCGCCGGCAGGCAAAAACAGACCGGCATTTTGTTCGGCCTTGTTTATTAACGAAAACAAAACCAACGTGAGCGTGCCTGCAAAACCGACAATAATTAGGGAGGTATTGATTAAATATTTGGATGAGTTTTGTGATTTTATCGGCAATTCAGTTTTTGAAATCAAGGCATGTAAAGGCTGTTTCGATTTATTTTTGCTAATAAAAAAACTAATCGCGACAGCGAGGATACTTCCGGATAAAATGCCCGTGATAAGGCTTGAATTTTCGATATGAATCCACAATGTTGTGGTGCGCACTACATCCTGCCACACGGTATTCAAGCCGGCCATAATTATTTGATTGTACAAAATGCCTGCATAAGCTCCGGCCAGGGCACCGGTAACAAATACCGGCAGGGTTTCGAATATGCGGAAGAATAAAATCCGCCGACGCGAAAAACCAACTGCAGCCAGAAGACCTCCCTCACGGTTTCGCGAAGCCACGTGCAGCGAAAACAGCAGGGCCGTAAGTAAAAGCCCGGCAAGGATGACGAAAAAGCTGAGGCTCAAAAAAAGCTCGCCAAAGTCCACGGCATGGCTTACCGCCGAAATACCGTCATTGCGCACCGGCCTGAATTGCAAGCCCAAATCGCGGGGCGTAAGTTGCGCAAGCAGTTCGTGTTCGAATTCTGGTGCCGATATATCACCTCCCGAAAAGCGGAAGGCGGTATAAGAGCCAAAGCTGTTGCTCCACATTGCGATGCCCGCATCCAGCGAAACAAAAGCCTTGGGCGTACCGCGATAATCATCCCAGTATTTTTCGTCTTTATCGCGAATTTTTTTCATATCCACGGGCACGCCCGCATCCCAGTCGGTGCAGGTAGCAGCATCGGTCATGCCGGGGAAATCCGGCATCAGCACGCGCATGGCCGGACTGGCATCCAGCGGAACAATTTCGGACACAACAAAACTGTGGCTCTCCTCCTTTAGCCTTCGCATGGCTCCGATCACAAAATATTCCAGCGTCAGGCTGTCGCCGGTTTCAAGTTCCAAATCATCGGCCAGCCATCGGTTAACGATGATTTCGTTTGCCTTTAAATCCCGTCCGATTATAGAAGGTGGTGCCGCGCTAATAAAAGAGTAGGGCGTACTTTTCCGGTTTGCACGGATTTGATTGACCAGGTAGGTCAATATTCCGTGGTTTTCGATTTTTAGATTTTGGACTGCTTTAGCAATAGCAGGCTCGATAAAAATACGCCTGGAAGTCAGTTCCAAAAAATCGGATTGGGCTATGGGCGTAATTTCCAGGCCGGCATCCGCCAGGCTCCAGGATTGCTCAAGGGCTTTGCTAATTTTTTCGGCATTCAATTCCTGATTATTCTCAACAAGCAAAAGGTTGGCCAGTCCGTCCAGCTCCATTTCGTTGGCAAAAAAATCGTAGGAAACAAAAACATTGTGCGGAGCCACCTGGTTGCTTTGCAGGCTGAACCGTCCCATTTGCTCGGGATTCAAAATAGCGACCACCTTTAAACGCATGGCCTTGCTGGCAGCCTCGCCTTTAGCAAAGGGGGCGTTTACCGGAATTACGCTGCTTTGTTCAGGACGAAGGATAAAATCATCGCCCACGCTCAGGGCAAGGCTTTCGGCCAGATTGCTGCTAATCATCGCCTCACCGGCTTTTAATGCGGGAACCTGCACTTGTGAAAGCTCCCAAAAATCATCATCAAGCGCCAGAATTTTCACTCTGGGCATCGATAGCTGTTTGGCAGGATTGCTGGCAATGCCCTGATTTTTGATCAGCGCGGCTGTTTTTACACCGAGCGTGTCGGCCAGTGCCTTTGCCAATTTGCTGCTAACGAAACGGTCGCCGGCTTGCAAGGCAAAACCCACTTTACCCAAACGCAGATCCACCATTTTGCGCAGGCTGTATTTTACCGAGTCGCCGGTGATGAGTGCTCCCGTTAAAACTGCCGTACTAAGTAATACCCCCGCAAAAAGTGCCAGGTGTTGACGGCGAAAGTGCCATATACTTTTTATGATTAATCTCAAAAATGACATCGCCGTTTAGCTTCGTTTGGATAATTTTCCATCGGCCAGGCTATAAATCACCTGCATCTGACGAGCCAACCGCTCCGAATGCGTTACCACCACCAGGGTAATTCCGCTTTCTGCGTTTATCGTGCGAAGCAGCACGCCCATCTGTTCGGCCGATTGTTGATCGAGCGAACCTGTGGGTTCATCGGCCAGCACCAGCTCAGGCTCGTTGATCAGGGCACGCACCAGTGCCGCACGCTGGCATTCGCCCACCGACATCTGTCCGGGCTTTTGCTTAATTATATCTTTCAATCCCACCAGTCCCAGCAGCTCGTGGGCACGAACTTTGGCTGCCTCACGAAAGTGCTTGTCTTTTTGGGGTATCAGCGGGAGCAGGACATTTTCGAGCAGGCTAAGCTGTGGCAGCAAAAGATGCCGCTGAAAGACAAAGCCGAGATGGCGGTTCCGGAATTGGGATAATTTGTTTTCATCAAAAGCCGAAACATCCTCCCCCTCAAAAAACACACTGCCCGCAGTGGCCTTATCCAGCGTACCGGCAATGTTGAGCAGCGTACTCTTGCCCGAACCTGAGGGACCCACAATACCTACGGTTTGCCCACGGGCGATTTCAAGATTGATATCATCGAGAATTACGCGCCCTTGCTTGCTCCCGGGAATTTCGTAGTATTTGCTAATGTTTTTCAGTTGTAGAATCATAAGCCCTGTTTAAGCCACAAAAATAGGATTTATGACGGGAAAGAGGACATGATACGTATTTTGCATGAACGAGCTATCCGTCAGGAATTAAAATGAATGAAACTTTCAGTACATTGAAAATGTGTGGCCTTTTTAGATTCTCAGGAAAATGGTGTACAATCTGCCGGATGATTTGGAAATTTAATTATTTTTGGTGGATGAAACAAGGATACACAAGAAGCGGCGACTCTGATGAAAAGTTAAAATGTCTTTTAATTGTACCAAATATGGGTCATTTTGAAGATAGGAAGGGGGGATAAAAATAAGTTAAATGCAGTTTTAAAAAAGACAGAATATTCAATAATATAGTACAATAAACAAAATTATACTTTATCCTATGATATTAATATTTTAAACACATACTTTTGATGAAACTGATTTCAACTAAACGAGAAAAAGATGAAAATGAAAAGAATTAATAATTACTTGGAACCTTTGCAGGTTTTGGTCTACGGGAAGCTTGCAAATAGATTAGAGCACAAGGTTTTCTTATTGCTCACGTTCACGATTTCAACAGTTCTTATCGGTTATGTGTTGTTTAATATTTTCATTGAACAGAAGACTACTATCCTGATTTGCTCCATAATCGGTTTAATTCTCTACCTCCTACTTTATTTATTGGGGCGCCGAATAGTTCGAACCAGACTGTTGTTCTGGGTTACTGCCATTGTATCAATGATGTTTCTTGATGTCAGTTGGTTTGTCGGTTATGGGTCGCGCGGCTCTATAATGTCTTTATTTGTTACTTTTCTTGCAATTCTGATTATGTTGTTCGACAGAAAAGATTTCATTTTCATTTTTATAATCCTAATTTTGAACCTGCTTTGCCTATTCTGGCTAATGCTGACCTATAACAATGAATTCGGTTATTATACAAATGATACAACTCAAATATTGGACGCTTTTGTTGGCCTGTTTATGAGCCTGTTCATAATTTATGCGATTGTTACTATCAGTAAGAACAATTACATCCTTCAATTTGAAAATGCTAAAATCGCAAACCGGCTTAAATCTGCTTTTCTGGCCAATATGAGTCATGAAATACGCACACCCATGAATGGTATTCTTGGATTTACAAACTTATTATTGGAGCCGGATTTAAGTGATGAAACGAAGGAGGAGTATATTCAAATTATACATAAAAATGGTGAGCGAATGTTGAATACTGTAACCGATATTGTTGAAATCTCTAAAATTGAAGCCGGAATTGTTGACGTCAGGAAAACAGAAATAAATGCAACTGAAATTTTAAAAAACATTGTTACTTTTTTCCAAATACAAGCTCAAAAAAAGGGATTAATTCTAAGTTATCAACGTGAAAGCCCGGAAACAGATATTATATTAAGTACTGATAAAGCTAAATTTGAATCCATTCTTACCAATCTTATAAAAAATGCCATAAAATACACAGACCGTGGAAGTATAACAGTTAGCACCCTCACAAAAAATGGTTTTGTAGAATTTTGCCTTAAAGACACCGGAATAGGGATTCCCACACATCGCCAGACAGCAATTTTCAATCGTTTTGAACAAGCCGACATTGAAGATACCAGAGTATTTCAAGGCTCAGGTCTGGGTCTGGCAATTGCAAAATCTTATGTTGAAATACTTGGCGGCAAGATTTGGGTAGAATCAATAGAAGGTAAAGGTTCTGAATTTTACTTTAGTATTCCTTTTTTGCCTATAGAAAAAGATAAGCCTTCAAATTCAGAAAAAGAAAACAATAAAATAAATTATCATAGTCAATATAATATCCTGATTGTCGAGGACGATGAAACTTCTGCCATTTTACTTAAAACAATTTTAAAAGATGTTGCAAAAAAAATTACTCATTTCAAAACCGGCGAACAAGCTATTGAAGAATGTAAAACCAATGTTGATTATGATATAATTTTAATGGACATAAAAATGCAGGGTATTGATGGGTTTGAAACGACAAAAAGAATACGAGAGTTTAATAAAGGAGTAATTATAATTGCTCAAACTGCTTATGCATTGTCAGGCGATAAAGAAAAGGCAATTTCATCTGGTTGTAACGATTATATTGCAAAGCCTGTTAAGAAAATTGAGATTCTGGAAAAAATTGAAAAAAACATAAAAAAAAGCATCTAACAGCAAATCTGGCTCACAGCCAAATAAGTTCATTTATAAATATGAGTAGAAAAGGAAACATACAAATCACTAAAAACTTTCCGGCAGGTGGGCGGCTGCGAGCTATACTGGCAACAAGTTGAGTTTTTTAAAAAAACACAAATCCTATGAGCGATCAAGAGAAAAATACGGTACTGAAAGTAGAATCAATAAGCAAAAGATTCTCAAATGTCAGGGCGGTAAACAATATCTCATTTACGGTTAACCGGGGTGATATTTTTGCCTTTCTGGGGCCGAATGGATCCGGGAAAACAACAAGTTTAAGAATCTTACTCGATATTATTAAATCAGATTCTGGTGAGATAGCATGGTACTTGAACGGGAATTCCAATCATACACCCGCCGCCAGCCAGGTTGGCTACCTGCCCGAAGAAAGAGGGCTTTATCTTGATATTCCAATTTTGAAATCATTGATCTATCTTGCCTCAATCAGAGGCATGGATAAGGCCGAAGCGAAAAAGGCAGCATTGCAATGGTTGGAAAGGCTTGAGCTTGCTGATAGAGCCAAAGAAAAACTACAGGTGCTTTCGAAGGGAAATCAGCAAAAGATTCAGTTTGTTGCTTCTATTCTTCATAAGCCTGCTTTTGCTATCCTCGATGAACCATTTTCGGGCTTAGACCCCTTGAATCAGGAATTGTTCATCGAGTTTATCAAGGAGATAAACAATCAGGGAACGACCATTATTTTGAGTGCGCATCAAATGCAACTGGTCGAGAAAATTGCCCACAAAATATTTCTTATCAATAAAGGAGAAAAATTGTACAATGGAAACTTAGCGGGAATTTACGAACTGTATGGAAACAAACAAATCATTGAGTTACGTTTCAAATCCGGTTTTAACGAAATTTCACTGAAGCATTTTAATGGGGCTGAAAATGTTGAGATCATCGATACATCAAAAGTGAAACTGACCTTCGGGCAAAATTCCGACATAAAAAGCGCATTATCTGATCTGGCAAAACTGGAGGGTGATTTTGATATATCCAGTCATAAACCCGATTTGCATGATATTTTTCTTCACCTTGTAAAAAGCCATCAATTATGAATTACATAAAGCAAGTAATAACTGTAAGCCGCTGGGAATTCGCTCGCTTTTTTAAACCAAAAAATGAGGCCATCGGAATAATAATTATGCTGATTATTTTGGCTGTATTTTATCTGGGTGGGAAATATGCGTTTTCCGACAAAAGTCCAAAAATTGAAGTTTTTGTAAATAATGATATTGACGGAGCTTTGACGGAAATTTTAAAAGATGATTTTGAAGTTCAGAAACTATCAACCGAACGGAAAGGCGATTTTATAGCGGAATTGAGCGTTGAAAAAAACAAGGTCTTGCTCGAAAAACAAACCGGTGCAATAGTTTTGTATGCCTATAAAAACAGTAGAGACATAAAGAAACTTAAAAACCGTGTAGATAATTATCACAAGCAAATTGAGATGCAGAAATTGGGAATCAATGCCGAGCAGCTTGCTTCGGTATTATCGCCTGCACCCTTAGTAGAATCGTTCGTTTATACTAACGATTCCAGCAAAAGGGTCATCCTCGCCTATTTTTTTGCAGCCTTGATGATTATGGCTGTTTTTCTAAGTTTTGCCTATCAGTTTACAGCCATTACCGGAGAAAAACAGTTAAAAATAACCGAGCAGATTGTTTCTGCCATCACGCCACAAGTATGGATGGACGGGAAAATAATAGGCATTACTTTAACAGGCCTATCATCCATGATTACTTATTCGTTGTTGAGCATTATTGGTGGTCTTGTCTTTTTCCAGTTCACAGGATTGCCCGCTTCCGCCATACTCGAATACTTGTATTTGCCTTCGATAGCCTTGTATTTGCCCTTTGCTTTAATGGGGGTGTTAATCTGGAATGCCATACTTGCTGCCATTGCTTCGGTAATTACTGACCCCAATAATTCGGGCAAAAGTCCGCTAATGATGTTACCGGTGGTCTTTGTCTTAGCCTCATTTTTGGTAACCCGCGATCCTGATAGTGGCTTGTCGGTATTTCTATCCTGGTTTCCGTTTACTTCGGCTACCTCGATGCCAATGCGGTGGGCAATTACTGAGGTCGGGATTTGGCAACTGGCAGCTTCGTTTTTTCTATTGCTTCTAACATTTTATTTTCTGCGTAAAATTGCAGCAAAAATTTTCAGAATATCAATACTGATGACGGGTAAGGAGCCAAGCTGGAGCGAAGTGTTTAAATTAATGAAGATTAGATAAAAACGTTGATTACGATCCAAAACAAGCAAGGATTTATTATAGAAAAAAATACCGATGGAACAAGCCTACATTGTAGATAAGACCTTTACTAAAATTGATTTCAACCGTAAACCTTTGGTGCCAGGGGAATACGAAAATTGTCGCTTTCTCGATTGCGACTTCTCGAATAGCTCGCTGGCTGACTGTAAGTTTTCGGACTGCGAGTTTAGGGGATGCAATCTGAGTTTGGCCAAACTTGTATTGACCGCATTTAGAGATATTCGATTCAAGGACTGCAAAATGCTGGGCTTGCGCTTTGACGATTGCAACGCCTTTGGCCTTTCGTTTAGCTTCGAAAATTGCATTCTGAACCATTCTTCGTTTTACCGGACAAAAATCAAGAAAACAAGATTCGTAAACGCGCAATTGCAGGAAGTCGATTTTGCGGAGTGCGACCTGAGTGGTGCTGTTTTTGAAAACTGCGACCTGACCCGCGCTACCTTCGACAATACCAAGCTGGAAAAGGCAGATTTCCGCACGGCGTACAATTATTCCATCAACCCCGAAACCAACCGAATCAAAAAAGCCAAATTTTCGATCTTAGGCATTTCAGGTCTCCTGCACAAATACGATATCGATATTGAACACAACATGAGCGAATAGCACACACCCGGAAAAATTTCCTAATAATCGTGCCTTGGAAATTGACATAAAAATAAGCGAACTATTTTCGTTGACAATTGGCTCAATGATTTTTTTTCTTATTTTCGTGCGCCCGACAAAGCAATCGAAAAGCAGCGCAGTGAGCGGTCATTCATCGAAACACCAACGCTAATGATTAAAAAAGTATTGACTGCCGAAGATATGGCGGCTCTTTGTCCCGCAGCCATTATCATGCGCCTCAAGGAAGGCAACATACGATTCACCAAAAATAAACTCACCGAACGCGACTATCCTGCTCAGGTTAGTAAAAGCAAGTCCGGGCAGTTTCCACAGGCCTTTATCCTCTCGTGTATCGACAGCAGAGTGCCCGTTACCGAGGTTTTCGATCAGGGGATCGGCGATGTGTTTGTGGCGCGGATTGCAGGTAATATCGTAAACGATGATATCCTGGGCAGCATGGAATTATCCTGCAAATTGGCGGGTTCAAAATTGGTGGTGGTGCTCGGGCACGAGCATTGCGGTGCCGTAAGGGCGGCCATCGACAAGGTGCAAATGGGACATATCACCCCCATGCTTGCAAAAATCAAACCTGCCCTAAAGATGGCTTCGGACTACGATGGCGAAAAGACCACCAAAAATGAAACCTTCGTTCGGCTGGTTTGCGAGAGTAATGTATTAAACACCATCAAAGAAATAAGAACGAAAAGCCCGATATTAAAAGAAATGGAAGATAATAAGGAAATCAAAATCATGGGTGCATTTTATAATATGACCACCGGAGTGGTGGAGTTTATGAGTGTTTAATCTCTGCCTGCTATTAGCCGTTCAATATTGGATTTGCTTATGATTTTAAGTATAAAACCAAACCATAGCACGTATCGATTGTCCCTTTGGTTATTTATCAAAAACAATGACCGATGATGGATACGAAAACAATATTACCATTAGTGCCACAGTCGAAATTATTGATTTTTATAATGTAAATAATTTTCAATATTCCGGTGTTTTACATTTCACTTTTATAGATTTTCAGAACGAATGGGAACCATTTACAGTGAAAGAAATTTTTATAGCTAAAAAACACGGATTGATCAAATACATTTTGAATAGCGATTTAACCTACAAACGAAAATAACCGGATCATAACATGCGGGAATAATTATGAGGATGAAATGCCCTTCTTCAGAAATTCTGTTTAGTTTTGGCCTCCGAAAAAGATTTTTTGATGACTTAAACTTTAGAGGGATTAATTTTTTTTTAAAAGGGAAGCCTGGAATTATGAATAGCATTAAAGTTCAAATACTATCAGATTTGAAGCATAATCTGAAAAATTTGTTGCACGAAAACTTGAAGGATGTTGTTTTGTTTGGATCTCAACTAACCAATATGTCCAAAGATGATTCTGACTATGACATATTAATTTTAGTAAAAAACAAAGCTGACTGGAGATTAGAAAGGAAAATTTCGGATGTCTGTTACGAGATCGATCTCAAATATGGGGTATTAACGGATACACACATTATTAGCGAACCCGAGTTAAATTCTCCCAGGGGAAAACAGCCGATTTTTGTAAATGCTTTAAATCAAGGGTTTCGCGCATGATAAACGATAATGACAGAGATGCCTTAATTGCCTACCGGTTTGAGCAGGCCAAAGAAACAATTGACTTATCCAGATTTCTTATTGATTCAGATAAGCTCATTGTTGCAGTAAACCGGATTTATTATGGCCTTTATTATGCAGTAACAGCTTTGGCTCTCAAAAACCACTTCGAGACATCAAAGCACACACAATTGATAGGATGGTTTAATAAAGCGTTTGTTTCGACAGGACAAATTGACAAGAAATTTGGAAAGATTTTGAGGAATGCCTTTCAAAACCGGACAAAGGGAGATTATGATGCATTCATTAAATTTGATAAGGAAGTGGTGGAAGAGATGCATAGGGAAATGATTGAATTTATTAATCAGGTTGGCCTAATGTTAAAGAAATAGCCTTGCCCAAAAATTCTGATTTAAAGGATATCGCAAATTGCGACCACCTTTCCATCCAATTAAAAAGCGGTTTCAATTTCCGGAAAAATTATGCCGATGAAATGCCCTTCTCTATGAATTATGTTTAGTTTTGGCTTTTAAAAAAATACTGGCAAATGGGAAACGCTTCAATCCAAACGGCTAAAAAAACCCACCACAGCATCGCGGTGGTTAGCTTGAATTTTGAGAAGGATTATAAACTAATCGGGAAGAGTGAAAAGATCGACGGGCAAAGATTGGAGCATGGGGCGGAGGATTTTGAGCGGTAATAAAATCAACACAATACTTTAAATTATGAAAGAATATTCGGATAATGAAATTAAAAGCAAATACGGTAGAAACGGGTTTTTCTCTGGAGCATCCAAACGGTTATTTGAACTTAAATTTATCGGTGGAGAAGATTTTTTAGAGAAAAACAATGAGCAAGGTATTGGTGGAACAAAATTAGAAATCTTAAAAGATGGAAGTGTTGAAATTAACATGCGATGATAACGCATTTTGCAATGGGAGATTAATTATCAATCAAAAGGAAGCGGTATTGCGACAACGTCGTTATATCGCTGAACGTTGTGCCGCATATAAGAAACCGCAGTGCAACTAAATTAAGATTTGAGATAGGTGAAAAAGAAAAAGATTCTAAGAATCAATCCGATGTTCAAAACCAAAACGAATCTGACATTACTAATAACAAAGATTTGTATGATTTACCGTTTTAAAATACGAACAAAAAAATACCAGCTTTCCTTAAATCCATACTCCACTCCTTCACTTACGCAATAAACAGCGACCGGTACAAGTCCACCATTTGGTTGGTGAGTTTGTCGATGTGAAATTTTTCGGACACGGCCTGGTGCCCCTGCCTGCTCATTTCAACAAGTCTTTCGGGTTGCGATAGCAGCGCTGCCCACTTTGCGGCCAGTGCCTCGGGCGTGTTGGGCTGGTAAACCGCACCTCCGCCGGTGGCCTGGATAATTTCGGGGAAGGCACCCAGAGCTGGCTGCACCAAAGGAATACCTGAAGCCAGGGCTTCTAACTGATAAAGCCCGAAGGCTTCGCCATGAAGCACCGGCACCGAAAGCAGACTCAGCCCCTCGAAAAAACTGTGCAAGTTCTCTTTGGAATAATCCTCCACAAAATCCATATCCGCATCCAGGTTCAGGCTTTTGAGTTTCTTCATCTGCATTTTGATAAATCGCCGGTCATCGCCGGTGCTGCCACCGCTCACCCGCAGTTTTACGCTTGCGTATTTTGGATTTTTGCGTAAGCGGATAAAAGCATCAATAAATATTTCAAAGCCGTTTTCGCGATTCATGCGCGAGAGGTAGCCAATCACGGATTTATCCACCGCGGGTTTGAAGAACTGATAATTATCCGGATCGATACCCACATGGATGGTGTGGAGTTTTTGGCGCGGGATGCGCATTTTTTCTTCCATCACCGAGGCAAAAAAAGCACTCACCGCAACGAAGGCATCCACATCTTTAGCCTTCTCGCTCATCATATCCCACACCTTTTGCTGATAATGCGGGTACATGGCATCCACCCACACATCTTCGTCCTGAAGCGAGCAAACCACAGGGATGCCCAGCTCATTTTTTATTTTGTAAGCCAGGCCCAGCAGCAGCGCGTTGGAGAGATGCACCACATCGGGTTTGGCGTGGTCGCGCAGATAGTCGATGAGCAGTTGCAGCTCTTCCTGCTGGTAGCCCTCGTGCCCGCGAAGCATCGAGAGGGTCATTTCTTCCAGACCATGCGCCCGCGTACTACCGGCTTTGGCGGCAGCAAACTTTAGGATGGGAGCCGAATTAAAAAAACGATACATCCACCGGGGAATATGCCTGAAGAGGCGATAATTCTGCTTGAGGAAGATATTGACCGCTCCATAAAAAACCGGTGTTTCCTCATCATCCTGTTTCTTATCTACAAACAGCGGGAGGTAAATGGGGAGGGTGTGGGCATCGTGTCCCAGGCGTTGCAGCGCGTGGGTAAAGCCGCTGTCGCGAAGGCAGTTGCCACAATAAAAGGTGCCGCCAAATCCCGGAACGATATTTATTATTTTTAGTTTTTTCAAATGATATTGTTTTAAACAAATACTACTTAGTGTCTGTCTTTTTAGTCGTTGTGCAAAAAATGAATAGCCCTCCCGCACAAGCGGGACAGGTCGTCCTTTAGGGCAGGGATTAAAATGAAAGTAGGGAAAGCCACCGCGATTTCGCCACGCCTGCGGCGTGGCGAAATCGCGGTGGAGTATTTCCTAATCCAATATTCCCCGGGTTAAAACCCGGGGCTAGTCAAAAGCATCGGCTTTTTTTTAAGAAGTTATCATCAAAAAAGAGATTTCTCCCTTTGGTCGAAATGACACGATCCGAGCGGGTAGAGGGGGTGAGAATGTGGGCGCGAAGCGCCCACATTCTCACCCCCCCCATTTATAGCCTGAGACTTTGTCATTTCGATGCCGCAACGCGGCAGGAGAAATCTCATAAGATACAGGCTTTTGCGAAAACATGTCATTTTACTCAAAAAGCGAACACTAATTATTTTACTCCCACCCAAAAGCATAAACTTCGCCATTGAGTGCGGCCACCAAAATCAAACCCTCCACCACAGCCGGGCTTGCAAACAGCGGACTGCCGATTTCGTAGGCCCAAAGCTCTTCGCCACTGTCCAGCGCAAGCAGGTAGAGACGGCCATCGCCGGCAGCAATCAGCACCTTGTCACCGGCAATTACCGGCGAGCTTTCCACCTTCCCCAAAGCTTTAAATTTCCACAATACCTCGCCACTTGTTGTATCAAAACAAAAGACGTTTTTGCTTCGCGTGCCAATAATTACTTTGTTTCCCTTTACGGCTGGCGAACCTAAAATCTCACCGGCTTTTTCATGTGTCCAGGCTATTTTGTTTTCCTCCAGGCTAATTCCGTAAAATCCGCCATCGTAATCGCCCACGAAAAGCATTTTTGCCGCAATGGCCGCCGAGGAAGCGATGTAGGTGCCAACCTCAATTTTATGCACGAGCTGCCCGGTGTTTACATCCACAAAATGCAGGTGTCCGTCGCAGCCGCCAAAAACCGCCGTTTGCCCATCAGTGGCCACGGCTCCGTTGATGTAGTTGTCCGATTCGTATTTCCAAAGCGAATCGCCACTTTGGGCATCCACGGCATGAAGGCGAAAGTCGTAGCTTCCAAGCATAATTGTATTTGCCTTGCGCTTCTTGTCCCAGGCATACGTTGCGCTGCCCGAGATTTGCCCATCGGTGGTGTATCGCCAAAGTTCATCGCCTGAGCTGGCATCCAGGGCAAACAAAATCCCTTCGAGCGATCCGACATAGATGGTTTCGTCCAAAAGCAAGGGCGGTGCTTCGATGGCGGTTTCGGTATTGAATTTCCATTTCAGTTTACCCTCATCATTTAGCGCGTAAACGTAGCCATCGCCCGAGGCGATGTAGGCCGTCTTTCCGCAAATAATCGGCGACGACTTGATTTCATCATCGGTTTTAAAAGTCCAAAGCAGGCTCAGGGCATCGGGAATTTCGACAGAGGTAGTGCCCATTTGCTGCGGGTTTCCCCGAAAGGAAGGCCAGCAGTCGCTATCCTGTGAAAATCCATTTTGGATAAATAAAAAAATCGAAATAAAACTTAATACAAATCTCATATTATAATTTAATAATAAGAATTAATGAACATGATGCTAAATTATAAAGCGGCAGAGCCGCGTAATATTTGTAGTAAAAAAGTTGTGTGGACATCGTAAGGTGCAGCCCCGAAAAAACGGGGCAGGCGCACCGTAATATTAACATTTTGAGAATGATTGCGTTTTACATTATTCATTTTGCTTTATGCAATAATGTTTTCAGATTCCATCTTCTTAGCGATGGCACCGGTAGGACAAAGTTCTGCACATTTCAAAGCGGTTGTTTGCAGGGCTTCCTCCAAACTGCGATCGAAAGGAATATCTACCTTTACGGTGAAACCCCGTCCAATAAAACTCAATCCGGCCAGTTTTGTTTCGGCCTTGGCTATTTCGATGCAAAGCCCGCAGCGGATGCACTTTTCGGCTTCATAAACGATGGTGCTGTGGCTAAAGTTTTTGGTGATCGAATTACGGGAGCCATCGGCATACTTGCGCCGATCGACCTGATAAAGATCGGAGTAGGTGCGCAGCTTGCAGTTGTCCACCTTTCGGCAGTCGCAGTGCAGGCATCGTTGTGCTTCGCTCCGGGCTTCGGCAGGAGAAAATCCTTTTAAATCGCCATCTCCGGGTTCCAGCCGGCCGCCTTCGACAGATTCCTTGAGGTATTCTGCGATCTCTTCCGGCTTCAGTTTTCCAAACTTTGAATTGAACTGCCTTTTCACGGGCACTGGCTTTTGGCCTTTCAAAAAAGCGTTGACCGATTGTGCGGCCAGCTTTCCCTGAGCCAAAGACTTAACGGCCATTTTCTGCTCGCGAATAATGCTGCCACAGGCGAAGATGCCGGAGACCGGAGTTTCGCAAGTTTCGGGATCAGCGATGGGGCTGGTGTCCGTCTTTTTAAAATCAGCCAGAAAACCCATATCACTTTGTCTAAGTCCCGTTGCCAGCACCACGGCATCATATTGCGGACGGATTTTATCGTTGAGCACTTCACGGGTGATGGTCTGCCCCGGGCGAAATTCCACGCCAAAATCGCGCAGCCAGTTTACTTCGGCCGACAGCACTTCATAAGGGAGCCGGGAGGTGGGGATTTGCAAAAGCGCACCCCCGGCTTTATCTTGCTGCTCGAAAATAACAACCTGGTGTCCGGCCTCCACCAGGTGAAAAGCGCAGGCCAGTCCGGCCGGTCCCGAGCCAACGATGGCTACTTTTTTTCCGGATGGTTTTTGCTTTTCAGGGAAATGGGGCTTGTTATTTATTAAATCTTTGGCGGCAACAAATTTTTTGAGTTGGCAAATCGAAACCGCTGCATCCACGCTGGCACGGCGGCATACCTTTTCGCAGGGAGCCGGGCAGATATAGCCCAGGATAAGCGGCAGGGCGATTTCCTGTCGCACAACCCGCAAGGCTTCCTCCATCTTGCCATCAGCAATTAAGCGATTCATCCGGGGAATATCCATAAAGGCAGGGCAAGCCACGCGGCAGGGAGCCTCGCAATCGCCTACGTGGTCGCTCATCAGCAGCTCCAGTGCTTCGCGCCGAGCCTGAATCACTTCTTCATCCCCGGTCAGTATCTCCATCCCTTCTTCGGCAGGCGTGGCGCACGAGGGGAGCAGCTTGCCGGTTTTAGCATCCTTTACCACACACACCATGCACGAAGGATGATTGTGGTAATCCTCACCTCCAAAGCACATGGTCGGGATTTCGATTCCGGCCATCCCGGCCGCCTGCAAAAGTGAGGTGCCGACAGGAATATCGAGGGCTATGTTGTTAATTTTAATGTTCATTAATACACCACAAATTTAATCACCCTTACCAATGGATTGGCACCGGGTGTGTCGCTAAGGATGATTTGCATAGTATAAACCCCTGGCTCCAGGTGCAAATCGCTCTTGTTTAATTTCAGGCTTTCGCTTTTATCTATCCATCGCTTGGCCAGCCTTGCTTTCAGACTTCCCATCCCATCATAAATGTGAATAGTGGCAAAGGCACTTTTGGGCAGGGCAAATTCCAATACGGCTTCCTCGCGCATGGGGTTGGGATGCAGACTGATTTTAACAGGCTTGTCCAGACTTTGCATTTGCGTAAGCAGCGGATTGAGTTCGATAAGGGCGGTTTCGAGCAGAGCAAAATCGAAACTCCCCTGGAGGTAGTCGAAGTCGATAGCATCGTAAAGTGTCTGCGAATTGCGATTCCATAGCCTGATCGAATAATCGTTGCCAGCTCTTGCACCTTCTATTTCTTCACTTTCAGAATCATCCATCCCAACCGGAATTATAATAAAATCCTCCTGATGATTGGTAAAGACCGAAACCCCCACACATATATCGCCATCAAAAACGGCAATTTCGTCACCAGGCTCCATCCACGAACTGGTTTTAACAGCAATGGCCATGGGCTGGTAAGGATTATTTGGAAATATGGTTTCAAAAAATACCGGCTTATGCGCGACAGGTGCATTAAAAAAAGTTTGATTGGCCTTTGCCGGATTTTCGATGGTAAGGTTGATGTCTTCGCTCACTTTAACATAATAACCTTGTCCGGCTTGAAAATCACCAATGGAGTTGGCCCAATGCCCGGGCTCGGGGAAGGGCAGGTAAAAGATAACGCCGCCATTCTGGGCAATAACTTTATACAGCACGCCGGCATCGATGAGTGGCTGCACCAGCGCAAGTGCATTTTGGGCTTGCTCGCAGGGATACGAAATCATGTTCCAGCCCTGGTGGAGGTTAATCGTTAAGGGTAAATCAGCAGGTGTTCCGCTCAAAGAAAGCGTCGTGGCCGCATTTACTTTCATGTAATAGCCTTCGGCAGGGTCAATATCTCCAATCGAATTATTCCAATGTCCCGGAGGGGGGAAGGGCAGATAAAAAACCGTTCCGCCCTGTTCATCGATAACTTTATACAGCAAGTCATCATCGATAAGCGGCTGAACCACCGAAAGCATGTCGGGGTTCCCGGGCACGATTCGCGACGAAATAATATTCCATCCCTGCAAAAGGCTGATATCCTGAGTAAGGGTAGCCGATTCAACCGTTACCATTGCTGACCCTGACACTGTTTGTGTGCCATCGTTTACCTCCACAAAATAAGTGGTGGTTTCCTGTGGGCTATGCACAGGATTGGCGATGGAAGAACTAAAGCCGGCCGGGCTGGAAGTCCAGCTATACGTGTAAGCTCCCGAGCCGCCCTGGGGCAAAGCATTGAGTTGTGATGATTCTCCCTGAGTGATGGTTTCAGGATTTGCTGTTACATTTAACGAAAGCGGAATTGCGATTGCCACATTTAGCGTAAGCGGCACATCAAGTACAGGCGTATCCGGGTCGTTGCTTTGGATATGAATATTTCCGGTGTAAGTTCCCAGAGCAAGGTCTGTGGCATCCAGTTGAATATCCACGGCTTGCGATTGCCCGGGTGCAAGCGTTCCGCTCACATTATCCACCAGCAGCCATCCCGAAACATTGATGGTATAATCTTCCACTTCGCCATAGCTTGAGCTGTTGCAAGGCGCGGGAGCTGAAGAATAGGTCATCCTGACGCGCATCCGCTTTTCGCCACTCTGGGTTCCCTGAGGAGCCGTAATGCTGCCGGTAAAGGTTTGACCCGTGCCTCCTACATTGATCAGCACAAACTCTTCGTTCGTAGCCGTTTCAAACTCAAAGTCGCTGTCCCAGTCCACCCATACGGTAACCCTATCGCTCGCCCAGGCATTTCCGTTGGTAACTACGATGTTCTCGCTGGCACCCACTTCGAGGTCGGTACTTTGATCGGTATAATCAGCTACACCTCCCTGCCAGGTGCTGCTGTTGTTAATTTCGCCAAAGCTAACGTTGGAAATGAACTCATCCTCGTTGCTGGTTGTAGCTGGACAATAATCTCGTCCGCGAATAGGCTCAGTGGATGAAGATACATCAAAAATCAAATCCAGTTGGCCTGCATTGCTAATCGTCAGCTGTGTAGCGGATGTTGTCCCAGGCTGAATATTAAGATTGAAAGATGCCGGATCGACGGCAAGTTGTGCATCGCCCCATTGCAAACTGGTAAGCACTGCCGCAGATTCGCCCTCGCTGTGCATGGCGGTAAGCGTGTATTCGTAAAGCCCATAATCGGGCAAAAAGTCGGTAAATAGTTTAGCGGTCGTAGTTCCTATCTGGACATCATCGCGGTAAATAATAAAGTACTCGAAGCCGGGCACCGCTGTAAAGTTCCATATTAAATCCACCTGGCCGGTTTCGGCATTTAAAGTGGCATGGAGGTTTTCGGGGCGGGCGAGGGTATTGGTGAGGTAGGGCGAGGTATAAGTCATGGTAACTCCCGAGCGGTTATCGGTCCACACCGGATATACTTTTCCGCCACGCGCCGAAATACCGAGATAGTCGCCCATGTATCCACCGGCCAGGCCAGGGATTGCTACAGGTGTAAAACTCACATCGCTCACGCGGAAGTCTTCCCAGGTGCTGCCGCCATCGAAGGAATTGGCGCAAAATACTTCACACTGGCTTCCACCAACATTGCGGTCATCGTAAAAGACAACGCTCAATGCGCTGTTTATTGGATCGCAGGTAATCCAGGGGAAATAGTGTTCGTTGCCCTGGCCGCTTGCATCCTGATTTACCCTGATGGGTGCCGACCAGCTTTCGCCTTCATCGCCCGAGCGGATCATATACACGTCAATATCATTACCGGTATTAATTCCCGGCACGCCAATATTTGTCCAAACAATATAAATGGAACCATCGCCGCCAATATCGCAGGCCATGGACGGGAATGAGTTGACCCGATGGTTTTTGGAAGTTTCAGAGGTGCGAATGCCGCGAATGTTGGAGATAATGCGCTCGGCGGGTTGCCAGGTAGCTCCGCCATTTAACGATTTAGCAAAGCCCAGAGTACTTTCGTCCGAAGGCCAGCTATCATAAACTGCCCATACGGCATAAACCTCACCATTGGGGCCGGTTTGCAGATTTACACCCTGATTATGGCTGCCGGCATTGATCGCCGAACTGATATTCTGAGATGTGGAATAGCTGAGGCCATCGTTGGAAGAATACGAAAACTCGATTTCGGCATCGTTGGGTCCGCCAAAATCAGTCCACGCTACATGCACATTGCCTTCGTAAGGGCTGACAGGACTGTTGTCGATCCATAGATGATTCTTGTCCAGCAGCGAAGATCCGCTTCCGGCATCCACGATTACCGAAGTCCAGGAAGTGCCGTTGGTAGAATAAGAAACACCCTGGCCGCTGTTGCTGTGTATAAAACCCACATATTGGCGACCACTTAGGCTAATGGCCGTGGCCGGGTCGCCTGAGTTGCCTCCTCCGGCTCCCTGCACCGAGCCGCCCCAGGTACTTCCAAAATTGTAGCTGTAAAAATAATTGGCTCCATAAAGCGAACCGACCGGGTTTTGGGTTGAATTGTTGGATTGCAGCACGTGATCAGGGTTGGTAGGATCGACAAAAACAGAATTTTCGCTTTGTGTCGAATTTTGCGTAGTTACCGGCACATCCGGCGAATCTTCGTTGATTACGCTAAGTGCATCAATTTTTGTCCCAATAAAAATCCCTTTGGGCACCTCGCGGTAGGGCGTGGTTTCGGTAAGTCCCAGGCGTGCTACCTCTTTCCAGTAACGCATATTATCCACGCGGGTATCCAAAACTTCGTAAGGCGAATATTGCCCGTTTTTATAAAGCTGTTGATGCTCACCCCGGGTTTTGCCATCCTGGGCTTTAAGCGGATTTATTATTAAACCACAGAAAAATATAAGAAGAAATACTATTTGATAATTCCTGTTCATAATTTAAATTTTTATTTGATGATGATAAATTTTTGATAATGATCGGTATTGATTTCGCTGTTGCTAAATGAATACTTTAAAAGATAGTAGCCCGAGGAAAAATGATCCATGCTAACTTGAAACCCATGTTCTCCAGGGGAATAAATTGCATTGCTTACCTCAGAAAGAACATTTCCGTAAAGGTCGCAAATTTCCAATTTTACATTTCCGTTTTCCGAAATATTAAACACAATGTTGGCCTGATTATTTACCGGATTGGGATATATATCAAGGCTAATTATGCCTTGATCCATTTCAGAAATGCCGGTAAGGAAATCATCGAGACTAAGCACCGCCGTGGCCAGTTGAGCAAACACAGCGCTGCCTTCGATCAGACTATAACCCACATCTGGATAAACCAGGTTTTGATTTTGTTTCCAAACTTCCACACGATAATCATGGCCTGAAATAAATCCATCCATTAGCTCCGTATCGGGATCGTCTGCTGCGCAGGTGATGATGAAGGGCTGGGTAGGATCGTCAGGGCAAAGCAGCGAACCGACACAAAGCTCGCCGTCAAAAACCGCCAACTCATCGCCGGGAGCAAGCATCTCTGTAGGTTCGATTACCACGTGCATGGGCAGATATGGATTTCCCTGCCAGCAAGGGGTAAAATAAATGGGGTCTAAAATATCTATAGTTTTATTTAAGACATGATTCCTGGCCGGTTCATCCACGCTAAGTGTAATATCCTGATTTACCTTGATATAATAACCTTCGCCATTTTCAAAATTACCGATGGTATTCGACCATTGCCCGTTGGGAGGAGGGAAGGGAAGGTGGAAGATGGTACCTCCGTTTTCGTCCACTACCTTGAACAAAGCTCCGGCATCGATCAGCGGCTGCACCACGCTCATGGCTTCGGCAGGCTGGGCGCAGGGATAGCTCATTATGTTCCAGCCTTCCACAAGTGGTATTTGCATGGGCAGTTCCAAACATACGCCCTGGGTTTCCAAGCTTGTATTTTCGTAAACCTTAATGCAATAGCCTTCGGTGCAGGCCATATCGCTGATGGTATTCGACCATTGTCCGTTGGGTGGAGGAAAGGGAAGGTGGAAGATGGTACCCCCATTTTCGTCCACTACCTTAAAAAGATTATCCTGATCGATAAGGGGCTGAACGAGATTGAGCATATCCATATTTTCGGGCTCCACGCTAAAGGAAATCATGTTCCAACCTGCTTGCAAGGGAATACTTTGGTTAATAAGAGCCGTGCTGGATAATTCAGCGAAGGCTGAACCCTGGGCGGTAAAAACCTCATCGTATCCCTGATAAGGATAATTGGCTCTTACGCTATGAATTTCGCCGTTCTCAGGTTTCCAATATTTATAAAGCATGGTATGGCCGGGGGTAAAGCCGTTGGCCTGGCCGGGAAATGATGCATCGTCAGCAGAGGCAATAATCTCCAAAAATGTGCTCGCACCCAGTGCTTCGCTAAGTGTAGCAGCCCCCACACAAATCTCGTTGCCCGTGTTTGGGTCGATATCGAAAACACCGATTTCGTCCCCAATCTCCAATGCTGTTTCTTCGAGCAAGGCTTCAAGCACATAAATCGTCATCGGCATAGAGGGCGTTGTCCAAACCGGAGCAAAATGTCCGGGGGGCGGAGGCTCATCTGCCGTTGTAAACGACCATGTTTCGCAGCCAATCGACTCCGCGCCCTGGTTGTAGGCAACGATCCGCCAATAGTAAGTAGTGGTATATTCGAGGTCGTTGGCCGGATTGTAAGTCAGGACATTTTCCAGGTCGTTTCCATTAATAATATTTGTAGGAGGGTTATCTGTACCAAAAAATATTTTATACCCTGTGGCCGCAGTTACAGCAGCCCACTGCAAATGGGTGGAAATGCTAATATCAACGCCATTGTTGGGTGGAGAAATCAAGGCAGCGCATTCCGGAACTTCAACTACGGTGATGTAGTTGAGTTTTGTTTCGCTGTCGGTGCCTCCGGCATTGGTTACCAGTAGTTTTACTGAATAGCTTCCGGCATTGGCATAGCTTATCGTAGGATTTTGATTACTGCTGGTAGCGGGTGTACCTCCCGAAAAATCCCATTGCCAACTCAGAGGCTGATTGGCAGAGAGATCGGTAAATTGTACATTTTCACCTTCGGCAATTAAGCGAGGCTCGCCGGTAAAATCGGCGAGTGGCAACAAAGGAGCTACAATAATTATGGTATAATCCTCGGTTTCGCCGTAAGTGAAATTGGTGCAAGGATCAGCCGAACTGTTTTGCCAGTTGGCTCGGATACGCATTCTTTTAGTCCCGGGATAAACTTCTTCGGGAAGGGTAAAATTGACGGAATAAACTGTGCCGGCAGTGGCGAGGTTGAAATCCGTAATCAGGCGTTCGTTGCTCTCAAACTCACGGTTGCTGTTCAGGTCGATCCATAGGGAGGCATCCTGATTGCTATAACCGGTTTTCCATTGTACGGTATAGGTTTCGCCAGCTTCAAGTTCGGTTGACATATCCAGGAAATCGCCATAACCGTTTGGACTGCACCCGCTGTTCATGTTGCTGATATCACCCAGGGCAAAGCCGGTAAAGCCATCGCTGTATGAACAATTGGCTGTGGGGTAGCAATAGTCGGTAAAGTTAAATTGCAGCGAAGCCTCTTGCGTAATCCCATTATTGGCCGTAATATTTAAAATAGCATCGGCTATGTGGCCTCCGGGAATATCTGCCTCAGCAGAAATAGTAAAACTTGCAGAAGCTGATTGGCCAGACCCAAGCGTTCCAAAATTTTGAGATGAGGTAGTTTGGATGCTAAGATAGGCATCGCTTGTGGATAGCTGCCCCAAAACGCCCGAGGCAGCAGCACCCCCATTATTTTTGATAAATATCTGTACCGGGGCTGTTTCGCCGGGATCAAGGATTCCATTGCCATTTCCGCTTGCATCGTTCACAATATACTGGGCAAAATCAAGGGCAGGAGCATTGGCCGTAAGATTAAAATAACTGTTCCAGTTTTCCTTGCCCGCATTGCTGGCAGTAAGCAGAAAAACTATCGAATGCTGGTCGGGGATATCCTGGGATACTTCAAACTGATAGGCATCGGTGATGGTAAGGCTTTGCCCTGCCGGAATATCTCCAAAGAAAGCCGTATTCTGAATAATGCTTGTGTAAGCATCGTTGGTGCTAATGGTAGCCGAAACATTGGCAGCCTCCTCTGTCCCCAGGTTTTTCAGGGTCATGGTCAGCCAAATTGTTTCGCCATAATCCACTTTTCCGTTACCATTGTTATCGGTATAATCGTTTACTTCCACCTGATCAAAAACAACATAAGGACCTCCCGGCGGCAAAATTTCCACAGCAGCCTGATAGCGGCGGTAGTTTTGCTTGGTAACCGTAACCGTCAACTCAGCCGGTGGTGCTTGTGCTGCTATCGGAATATTAACAGCTTGTCCGGTTCCCTGGGCGGTAGCAATTATCTCGCCGTCCACCGTAAGGGCAATAAATGATCCGGCATTTGCAGTTACCGTAAAGGAGGTCTCGCCACTCAGCAAAACCGCATTATGATTAACCGCCAGGTTTTGCGGCACTTCGGTAAAAAGAGTCATAAAGGCATCGCCATGATGATGGAAAAGGCGGTAGGTTACCTGTTTGCTTCCACTGTTGTAAGGCCAGGACGACTGGTATAAAAAATTCTTTCCGGCAGCATTGCCAAAGGCAGGCAATACATAATTAGTTGGGAATGTGGCACTATATCCCGGCATAAAGTCGGGGTGCATGTTATCGAAAACGCCCCATACATACACATCGTTAACAAAGGAATACGAAACCTCGGTGGCGGCAAGAATGCCTAAGGCACCACTATTTTGACCATTGTATGTATAGCGATGAAACTTTTCGGCAAAGCTTTCGGCAGAGCGGTGGAAGGCTCCTGTTTGGCAGTTGATCGAAAAGATAAAGGGCAATTCGTTATTTACATTGTGCAGCGAACTGATACTTGAAGTGTTAAAGGCAGGCTCGCCCCAGCCGCCATAATATCCATGATCGCGATGCTGAAGCAGGTAGGAGCCATTATTGATGGCATTGACCACCTGCGCGGCCGTTCCTCCCGAAAAACCGCCCAGCTCGTTTGGCGTGGCGGGGATATAGCCCAAGCCATTGGGGCCAAAATAATTGAGCACCGTCGAAGTGTTGGTCGCCGTTGACCAGGGGTCGCTGCTTGGGTTGCCGTCATAAACAGCGTTGATCCGCACCGGGTTTTTGCCCTGCTCATTTTTGAGGTAGCCACCCACCACTTCCGAGCAGATTTGAAACCAACGCTCGGTTTGCCATCCCAGGGCGGTGATGGGATGATCGTAGAAGTTGGGATTGGTAGGCGGGTTTCGCTCATAGTCCAAAAACTTAGTAATCATCACTTCCAGTTGGGCGGCATTATTGGCGGTGATGCGTGCAAAAACAATGTCGGGAAGGTCGTTTCCATTCACATCGGCGTACCTGTTATCGGAGGCATAATCGGGATAACTCGATGAAGGATGCGCGTATAAGTGCGAGATAATGCCCCCTGCACCCGTGCTATAATCTCCCAGTAGCAAAACCGCCACCGGAGGCACCGCCCACGAATTGTAAGCATTATCCACATAATTCTCGATGGCCGAAACAGTATTACCCCCAATTTCGGTGGTGGTAACAACACCGGTATTTATACCCTGAAGGGTGCGGAAAATGCGGATAGAATCGGCCCAGGCCAAAAAGACCGGATCGTTGGGTGTGATAATCAGATATTCGTAATCCGGGGTATCGGAAGGCGATCGCGGCTCATCAAAGTTAAGCACCGGTAATTGCTGTGGATTGAGGACGCTTGCGCTGATGATTTGATCCCACCAGCGGTTGCGCAAACGATCATCACCAAAATGCCCGGTGCCGCCCTTGTACACAATTTCCATCTCGATATCCCGAAATACCTTGAGCACCTTACTCACCGGATTGTATTGGAAGGGGCTAATGCTAAGCATCATCACATCGAGGCCGCGAATTTGCGTTTGGCCGGAAAGCTGGAAAGGCTCGGCGGGATAAAAATCGTTGCTTGAATACACTTTGGTATTTAGACTAAAGTCCAGCGGGCCACGCTCGGTATCGAGAGGGATGCGAGGTGCCGGAGCAATGTCAACGCTAGTGATAATTTCCTCGCGGTAGCTTTTGATGCGCAAAACCGCCTGACCACCCTGCGGCACGGCTACCATTCGGCTAAAGGCCGGCAGGTCGGGAGCACCGGCATTGTTGGGCAAAAATGCGCCATCAATCTGGATATGCTTCATCATCCGGCCATCTACCTCCAAATCCGAAAGTGTGAAGGAGACCATGTCGAAGGTAAGGTCAAGCCCTGAGGGCGAAGTAGCTTTGACTTCTATGCCTGTGTTTTCGGGTGGGTTTTCGTAGGTATAAACCTGAGCTTTGGAATTTGTGGAAATCAATAAAAATACAACAAGGAGCAAGTGTAGTGTTTTTAGTTTCATAAGTCAATGCGTTTATGCGTTAGTAAAAAAAATTCTTAGGCTGTAAAAATATAAAAATAAAGCGGATGGAGTGGGATTTAGGCAGGATGATAAAAAGTGTTTTAAAATTAAGGAATATCGGTAAGCTGATTTTAGTCCAATATCGTTCTTAGAAATCCGGGTTTTTATTCTTCTTATTCCTTTCATTAATCAAATTTACTATCCGCTCGAAATAAGTCTCAGCAATCTCCTTCACTTCTGTTATCAGCTCCGAAAGATCTGCGTTTTTGTTAAACTTCCCACTGTAATAAATACTTAGCCCCATGTTACATTTCTTTTGGATTCATATTACATGCCTTTTAATTCATTTTCGATATGTTCTATCAATATTTTAGCATCCGGCAATTTCAGCATGTATTGCTGTACAAACAGGTTTTCGTCCATACCGGCAGTAGCGTATTTTACCAGGGCATGGTCTTTTTCGGCAACAAGCAGGATTCCCACAGGCAGCTTATCCTCAGGTTCGCAAACTTCATCTTTATAATAATTCAAATAGGTATTCAATTGCCCGATATCGCCATGCTCAAATTCTCCAATTTTCAGATCAATTAAAATATGGCATTTCAAAATCCTATGGTAAAAAACCAGATCGATAAAATAATATTTCTCACCAATCAAAATACGTTTTTGTCTTGCTTCAAAGCAAAATCCATATCCTAACTCAATGATAAACTGTTGTAAGTTGTCGAGTAATGCTTTTTCCAAATCCGATTCCTCCACAATTTCTTTGATTGGCAAATCAAGGAATTCGAAGGCATAAATATTTTTGATAATGTCGGTACTTGTTTGCGGCCTTGTTTTTTGATGAACTAATTCTGCCAGCTTTTCAGGATTTTTAGATAAAGCACTACGTTCAAAATACAGGCTCGAAATTTGTCTTCTTAATTCCCTGACGCTCCAAACCCCTTTGATGCATTCAATCTCATAGAATGTTCGTTTGAGCGTATCTTCAATTCCTAATAATTGTTCAATATGAGTGTATGATAGTTTTGTAAGAATTTTTTTGCCTGGCAAATGTAGTTGAGGATTTGCTTGTGGATTTAACAACGCTACATTTTCAGTGTCAGATAAAATGGGGGTCGCTGACCCCCGAATTTCAAATTGTTTAATTATGGGGGTCACTGACCCCCGAATTGAATCTGCGATTTGAGGGTAATAAAGATAAAAAAGCCGGAATCTTCTTAGGCTTCTTTCATCCATACCTTTGATGTTACTGACCTTCCAGGCAAGGGATTTCAACAATGATTTCCCATATTCCGCCCGGTCTTTTCCGTTTTGTTCAAATTCAACAATGTAATAGCCAATCAGCCAGTTTCGTATAGTTAGCATTTGGTTCACTGCATTCGCGGCCGATTGTTGCAGGTGGCTGTGCAGTTGCTGTATGGAGGAGACCAGCTTATCAAAATTATTCATTGCTATGTGTTTTTAATTTTCAAAAATAGCTATAAATCCTAATAAAAATACTATTGCGCATTTTTTCTGTACCTACCACATTTTGAATTTACGCTGCACAAGCCTGCCAAAAATATCCCCGCCTTATTCGCGTTTCGCTTTTTCAAAAAGACACACATGAAACATTTTATAATTTTATCGCTTTTTCTTCTCTACTTCACCTTTTCGTTTGCACAAGGATTTTCAAAAAGCTATCAGGATACTGCCAACAGCCTGGCGGCGACACTTTATGGGAATTTTAGTGATGAAGAAAAAATTGCGGCCAACTTGGCACTGGAAAACATAAGTCAGGAATTTCTTAGCAAGGACAGCTCCCTTAATTTTACCTACGATTCAATTTCGTTTTTACGGCATCTCACTTCCGAAGATGGCTCCTTTGCCTTACTAACCTGGGCAGTGCCCCTTGAAAACGATCAATTGCTGTATTCGGGCTTTGTGCAAAAGCTAAACACCGGACGCAGAAGTCAAAGCCGGGTGGATACCATTTTTCTTTTGAAGGCCGCTGACAAATCCCCGGATAAAAATGCAAGTTACCCAACAGACCAATGGCCGGGAGCAGTTTACGATCGTATTTTACCCAAAGCAAAAAACGCAGACTATTACACACTTTTGGCTTGGGTAGGAAAACCACAGGGACTTGCGGGAAAAAGAATTGAAACCCTCACCTTTGATACGGCTGGCGATCCGATGTTTGGCGTGCCTGCCATTATCATGAAAGAAGGCTCCGTTCAAAACCGCCTCGACTTTGAATACACCAGCGAGATGCCCTTTCACCTGGCCTACGAACTGCAAAGGCTGCCCGGCGAAAAACGCAAAACAGGATGGATGATTGTTTTTAACCGCCTCGGGGGAAATACCCCAGGCATGGGGCGGATGTTCAGGGGGCCGGTGCCTTCGTTTGATACTTATGATGCTTTGATTCCCATCGGCAGTCAGTGGGTACTTTTTGAAGACATCGACCCGCGTGCCAACACCAAAGACCTCGACGACAGCCCGCCACAGGAGATAGGATTGCCCAGAGTTAAATAAGATTTATTGTTTATGTAGCTCTCTCTTGGGGATTTGGAGGTGATTTCTTTTTACTAGCTCGCAACGATTCTTTAGACAAATGTTACTTGCCCAATGATCTGATCCATTTTCATAGTTAACAATGATTTATTTGTCCGTGCCAATACTTATCGGCACATATATTTTACTCAGTGCCAGTGCGTATTTTAATCATTATTTAAGCATAAAAATGGATAGCTTTAATTTCTTTGGTAATTTTGTGTGTTATGAGGTTTATTGTTTTGATATTGGTAACGATGGTTTTTCAAGCGCAGGTCTTTTCTCAGGATAAGGTCGGCGAATCGTCCAATAACCCTGACCCGGCTTTGGTTTTTGATAGCTTACTCAAAGAGGGAATCTCAGTTATTTACACCGACCCCCAAAAAACCCGCGATCTTGTTAACGAAGCACTGGCTTTGGAGCAAAGCATTGATACTTCCAAAAAAATGCTGGCATACAACCTTTTGGGGACAACGTACCAACTGCAAGCCTCGTACAATAAAGCTATGGACTATTATTATGAGGGATTGAAGTATGCCGGAAAAGAAAAAGACATGTTGAAGACTGGAAATTTGTATAATAATCTGGGCTCTTCCTATCTAAAAATAGGCAATCATAAAGATGCCTTAAAATTTTATATGACAGGCTTGCGGATTTATAAAGAAATTGATAGTAAAGGCCACATCGCTAGCTCGTATAATAATATTGGCTTACTCTATATGGAACTGGATAACCATAAAATGGCACTTGAGAATTATAAAGACGCAATCCGAAACCGGCCAACTAACGATAGTATTGGAATGGCAGCTACCTTATCTAATATGGGATCCTTGTATTTGCAAATGGGCTTGGCCGACTCAGCGTTTTATTTTCAAAACAAATCCATTGAGATGGATATAAAAACAGGCAATAATTTTGGTTTAACGGTAGGATATCAGGCACTGGCAGAAGCATATCTGAGCACAGAACAATACGAAAAATCGATCGAAAATTTCCAATTGAGTAAAGAAACAGCCAAAGAAATTAATCACCATTTTCAAGTGGCAACAGCGAGTCTGGGCCTTGCAAGTGTGTATTTAAAAATTGGTGATTCGCAAAAGGCATTGCTTCTTACCGATAGTGCTTTTAAAATTGCTGCCGACCTCGACAATATTAAACTCAGGCAGCAAACGCATGAGATGTATTCAGAGATATACGCGCAAACCAACAATTACAAAGCGGCTTATGAAAATTACCAAAGCTCGGTTCAACTCAGGGATTCGTTGATCAATCAAAGCAAACTGCACCAGATTTATAATATAGAGATCAACGAGCTGAACATGACCGGAGAGATTCAAAAGTTGGAAATTCAACGGCAGGAGCTTTTATTAAGCAAGAAAAACAACATTATCATTTTTATTGTTGTTGTTTTTGTGCTGATACTTGGCGGACTATATTTGTTAAACAAAAACTTTAATCATCGCCGTAAGGTAAACCTGCAAAAGACCATTTTGTCGTTGAACGAAAAAAAATCGCGTGCTGCCACCGAAGCCGAAATACAAGAGCGAAAACGCATTGGGCAGGATTTGCACGATGGACTGGGACAGATGCTCTCGGTGGCAAGGCTCAATATAAGCGTGCTCCAACAAAAATCGATGCTTACCAACGAACGAAAAAAAGAATTGCTTGATGCGGTTATGCAGAGCGTGGATGAGGCATTTTACGAATTGCGAAATATTTCACACAATTTAGCGCCTTCGGTTCTATCGTCCAAGGGTTTGGCTAATGCCATCCACGAATTAACCGATCAGATCAATCAAAGCAAGCACATCCAGGTGCATTTGGAAATGTTTGGCCTGAACGGCCATTTGGATGGGATACTCGAAAATACCCTCTATCGTGCCACGCAGGAATTGATTAGCAATGCCATAAAACATGCCCATGCCGACAACTTTGATTTGCAAATTATTAAAAGTAATAAGGAAATTACACTGATGGCCGAAGATAATGGCGATGGCTTTGACATTAACAAAACCCTGATAATGAATGGAGGCGGCCTGTCGAATGTTCGTTCGAGAGTAGAAAACTTAAAAGGTAGTATCTTTATCGATTCCAAAATTAAAAGAGGTACTATTGTTAGCATTGTAATCCCAACAACAAAACCAGACTATGACGACAAAGCCCATAAGAGTATTAGTAATTGACGACCATCAGCTAATTATCGATGGCTTAAAATCGATACTTGAAGGTGAAGAAAATGTAGTATTTGCCGCTGGGGCAAATACTATGCAAGAGGCACTTGACTTTTTGAGCGAAAACGAGGTGGATGTTGTACTGGCCGATATTAGTATGCCGGATCATTCGGGCATCGAGGTAACGAAAAATATTAAGGCAATGTATCCCGAAATTCAGGTGCTGGCACTTACCATGCACGAAGACATTGCCATGATTTCGGGGATGATTGAAGCCGGAGCAACAGGATATTTGCTAAAACGAACAAACATGAATGAGGTGCTGGAAGCCATACATACGGTGGCTGGCAAAAAAAAATATCTGGGGCGCGAGGTACAGGCTATTTTGATGGACGACCTCATTCATCGTGAGCCGGGTGAGCCTGACGGAAAGAATACTTCGGCCAAACTTACCGGCCGCGAAAAAGAAATACTTAACCTGGTGGCCAAAGAGTTCAGCAACGAAGAAATTGCCAACAAACTCTTTATCAGCGAACGAACGGTTGAAACACATCGTCGGAATATCTTTACCAAAACAGATACAAAATCAATAGTCGGACTGATAAAATATGCCATCCGCAACAGCTTGATCAGCCAGGATGGTGAGCCGGGAAAAACAAGATAACCAGAATTACAAACTCCGAAATACCGACCCCATGTGTCCTCTATTTCACAATCGTGAATATATATGACGAGCAATTTTCCAAAGTTTTTGAAGATAATGATTCAATGTGGGGCGGGAAGACATCAGCCAATGAATCTAAAGCTCTTGCCTCATCTTTGTTAATATTTCGGCAATACTATTTCTATCTTCGGCTAAATTCAAATAAACCAAAGCGTTTTCGAGCGTAGAATAATAATTGTAGTTCTTCTCTCCGGTTTTCTTAATGTACAAATGCAGCAATGCGGTTTCCATGGGTGTTTTTACAAGATACACGTGTGTTTTGTTTTGAATATTAAGTTGTTCTTTGGTTTGTATTAATTGATCGATTATTTTTTTATCATAGGATAAAATCAAATGCGTGAAATCAGATAGTATTTTTGAAACATCCTTCCACGCGGGCAAACTGGTAGTTTCGGCCACATGTATCAAATATTCTCTGGGGTCGAAGTGCCCCGAATAAGACAAAATCAGGAGCTTTTTTTCTTTAAGTATTTGATATTTTATCTTCATATTTACCCAATAAAATGCTGGTATCACTAAAAAAACAGAAGGCCGAAGTTAACAAAATTATTTGCTTTAGTGGGAGCAATTTAAAAAATCAGTATTCGATACCTCTTTTTCCTTTTTGCCGGCAAACAATATCTTGTTAATTTTCAGCCTTTCTGTCTAACGTTTATGAGAGCTTTTTGGATAAAATCCAAATTCGGTTAATCCCTGATCATATTAGCTATTTATTGGATGATTAATTTTTGAGTAAACAATGCGCCTGTACTGGAAATTCTAACAAGATAAACGCCTTGCTTTAATGTGCTAACATCAAGGTTTGAATCGGAGCTAAATTTTTCCCTTAGCATCACTTCACCCTTCGCCGAATAAATCTCCACTTCATATTCCTGATTACTGTCGCTGGCCAAAATATTAACCTTGTCCTTTGCAGGATTGGGATAAATCGTGAATTTGCTTTGACCCTCATAACTGGTACTGTTGGCCTCAAGCGAAATTTTGATAGCCTTAGCCAGGGTCATATCTCTGAAATTCCCTGAAGGATTTGTTGATTCCATTTCGCACAGCACTTCAATATCTGCAATTTTGGAATTATCAGAGGTCATGGCTTTAAAATTCACTTTTTCGTCCTCAGCAAATCCTTCTTTTTCACCGCTTAACGGGTCATCGCCAAAGAGAGTCATCACTTGATTTCCATCTTTGGAATGCAGATCAAGGATTCCACACAATTGGCCATTGTTATCGTAAGCACCAATCATATCATAGCCGAAAATATCGTCAAACACTTGCTCCGAAAAATAAATGATACGGGAGAAGGGAGTCATTTGTATTTTTCCAAATTCTGAATTTATGGTATTGACCTGGGAGTGTTTTACAGCAGCTCCACTTTTTACACAATCAGGAAACACAAGGCTTGTCGGGTTTAAAAGTTTGATTTTATAGGCTCTTCCAGGGATGAGTGTTTCGAGCGTATTTATGCCCATTTCGGGCCAGTAAACAGCCGTGCCAATCAAATCCTGAACAATTGCCACATCATCCGTTACCGAAGCCAAAAGCTCCATCAGGTTTACTTCACATTCGCTCAACACCGGCAAATAATGCCATCCTTCGGCCAGGGCAATTTCGCGCTGGGCAAGGCTTTCGCCGCAATAAGTAAACGCGAGATCTTCCGATACTTTTAGCGCGTAGCCACTGCTATTGTCAAAATCACCGATGGTATTGATTGTCTGCGCCGGCCAATAGAAACCATTAAGGTTTTGTATGAAAATTAATTCGTTTTGCACAGGCGCAAACATGTCTTCGAGTGCGGGATTTTCGGGAACTACGAATCCCGACATGCTGTTCCAGCCCTGATTAAAATAATAGTCCTGACAAATATTGCCAAAAACGGTAGCGGTATTTGAATATTCCGATTCGCAACCGTTACTCCACACGGAAGTAATATTGTAGTTTACCTCGCCAAAAGGCATATTAATATCTACATAATTATTCAACTGAACCAGCGAATTGTTAATACGCACATCATCACGATAAATATTATAACCTGATAAAATCCGGGGAGAATACAAGCTTCGGTCTATCGGATTATTTGTAATGGAAAGCTCACCGGTGAAAGTGCCTTTGTTTTCATCGGGCAATGCTGCTAACTGTGGGAAGCGGCTATCCATTCTTTCTACCAATCCCCGCACACTCCAGTTAAAATCGAGCGCAGCATTTAGCTCAAGCAATGTTTGCCAATCATTTCCCGGCAGCCTAATCATATTTCCCTTTCCATCGGTGGCCGGGCCAACATCCACGCTGGCCGGATAGCCATCGGGTGTAATGTTGCGCTGGCCAATCCATAATTCTTGGTTGGCATCAATCGGGACAGGAGTGATTAAAAATATTTCATTCCATTCACCAATTACCGGGTTGTCAACATATTGCTCTACCACCAATGATTCGGGGCCTGAAATATCTCCACCTGTCCAAACCCGGATATAATAATCGCAGCTTGCATAGTAAGGGAAGAACCAAACCCTGGTAAGGAATTTTCCGTTGTGTGGACGCAAATCATCGGTGTCAAAGCGTTGGGCTACATCAAAATCGAGGCTACCGCCAGTGCCGATGGCATTGTTGCCAAATTCGCGATCCCAGTGGATCCAGATGCCTGAACTTCCGATATCAGGAATTTCCCAATTTAACACGGCATTTGTGTTTTCGATTGTTGCACTGAGTGCTTCGGGGCGTTCGCAGGTCAAATACGGCATCACCACATTTTCGCTGGCACTTGCCTGCACCACCACCGACGAAAGCACACGGTCGTATAGTGGGTGCGTTACTGAATAAGGATAGGTGCCGCTGGCGATTTCAAACGTTGTTGTACCCGCTGAAGAAGTGTTTTTAACGATTCCATCGCAATACACTACGGCATCTTGCAGGGGCTGGCCATCCTGGTTTTGTACTATAAATTCCAGTTGATAACCAGTTTCCATTATTGCGTTTACATCGATGGCTCCATTGCTTACCGAAAATTCTCCTTCATAAGTTTTATACCCATCTTTAAAAATGGTGAAGTCGTAATCGCCCGGATAAAGGGTGGCGTATGTATTACCATTAAACGTATTTGAAGATGTAAGTAATTCGCCTGCATAAAACACTTTTACCAGGGCACCGCTCAATGCCTGCCCCGATTGGTTTTCTACATAAAAATGAATCTGATATTCTATCCCGGCAATAGGGTTATTAAACGGGATGCTTACAATTTCGGATTCACCGGTGGTGGTAACTGCCTGCACACCTGCCACATAATTGCCGACTTCCAGGCCGATAAACATAAATTCGGATTCTTCCACACCAGTGGCGACCGGATTTTCCATATCATCAAGATAGATGCTGAAGCCTTTGTTTGCACGTGTATTGGTGAAATTGTAATTCATATCTTCGAAAGTTACCCGTGGCAAATCAGCGCCATCTCTAGTTGAAGGAATTGTTCCTGAGAAAGTATTTGCTGCCGGCTTTTCACTTTTTGAAACATACATCAAATCTTCCACGCTGATCTTCATTTCGCCGGCGCTGATTTTGTCTATACACCAGGCGCCTTCCATACCATAAGAGCCTAAAGCTTGCCATGCAATTCGAATATTCTGCTCTGCCCAGGGCTGCAGATCCAAAATTACGGGGAAATCGTAATTGTTGCGGCCGTTGGGCAAGTCGCTGGCGTTCCAAAGTTCAAACCATGTTTCGCCTCCATCAGTGGACACTTTAACATAATAGTCGCAAAATGATGAGCCGTTTAAGCCACTATACCAAAACTCGAGATTGCCGGCCGGGGCTTCAAATTCCTTGCTGATCAGCCACTCGTCCTGCGGATCAGTGCTCCAGTGTATAAAAGCCTGGAAATCGCCTTCAATCGGTTCGACGGTTAAATTACTAAAATAAACGGTTCCATATTTTTGCCACGTAAATTTCCAGTCATAGCCCGGTTCTTCTACCTGGCCGTGGTTGGTAACAATGGTATCCCAGCCTGCGGGCGGGTATTCAGCTTCGAAGCTTTCTTCCCAGGGCTCGCCCTGCGGCCTGGCAATCCAATCAAACAATGCCTGGCCGGGTAACAAACCTTCGGTTTCCACACTTAAGCTGTGCGGTGTCCAGATCAGGTCGTTCATCGGGATGTTTAAAACGGTATCGGAAGTAGGTGTGAACATAAAATCATGAATCCCGTAATCCTGTTTATAAATGTAAACGTGGTATTCGTACTCGTAAAGATTCTGCTGAATCTGTCCAAACATATTGGTATTTAATGTAAGGTCAGTCTGGAAACCATTAATGGAAATTTCCGCGTCATCAACCGGGGTTTGTTCTGGATTGTCTTCAAACAGATTAAAGGTTACCGAATGTAAGTCGGGGGTGGGAACAGCAGTGAGGTTGAGCACAAAGGGCGAGTAATAAGTATATGGATTTGCTGCTGCCGGGCTGGAAACAATCAGTTTATATTCGCCGGCCGGAAGAATGACATCTTCGAAAGATCCTCCGTAAGCATTTTCTATCCAGGCATACAGGGGAGCCGGGTTGTTAACATCCGGGCAACGATCGGTAATATACAGTGATGGGCCGTAATACGGGCCTGAAATTGTGGCATTAAGGTAAGATTCTTCTTCGATGGTAAATATAAAGTCCATGTCATAGCCTCTTAAAAGACCAGCCCAGGGATAAACCATGAAGTTATTGTAATCGTTTCCGGCAAATTCGGTGGTGTTTTCGTAATCCACCACCGGAAGTTCAAGCGTAATCGGATTATCGCAAGTAGAACCTATTGGGCGTTCAAGTCCGACACCATCCAGGGGAATGAGTTTGGTTTTGTCGATTCCATCGTTGTATTCGATTACAATATTTCCATTGATTACTCCAGGCTCTGAAGCATTGAAATGAACGGTAAGCGGAATGTTCTCGTTCCAGTACATCTGGCTATTCAACAAGGTATGATCATAATCCATGAGAAAGTCGTCCGGATGATCCAGATAAATATTGGAAATGGTAAGATAATCGTGGCCAATATTTTTCACATCAATATCCAATGGAACTTCTGATGGGTATTCCACCCAATATTCGCCAAAATCCCAGCTATCCGGATTTGCCTTCAGGATGGGCGGTGGTATAATTTCGATGCTGATATCATCGAGATTGACCCCTGTGCCGGTTGCTGAATTTTCAAGTTTAAAGGCCATATATTTGTCGCTGCCCTGGTAGTCTTCGTACGAGAACATTTTTAGTTCCCAGGTAAAATGGTTTGGTGACGAATAGCTTGCCAGCTCAGTGAACTGTCCTGTGGGCGATGACATAGTTCCAATTTTAAGCAGGGCGCTGGGCGGATTCCGCAACCAGAAAACTACCCTGAATTCGCTGAGGCTTATACTTTCGTCAATTTCGGGTGAAATTAATATGAGTGTCGGGTCGAGGTCGCTGGCAGCATAAATTTGAACATTGTTTGGTGCCGACACAGGATCGATGGAAGCGTTTTCAACCGTTTCAACCCTGGACCAGGAAGCTGTGCTTTGCTGTATTTTGCTCCAGCCTCCGGGGAGCTCAGGTGCTACGGCCAGATCAAAGTCCTCGAAATAGTTATCCTTAATGGTCGAAACTGCCACAGTTGTAAATGGAGCTTCGTCAAGCACTGATGGATCACCCTGGGAACTTGCACTTAGGCTCATGGTGTTTTTTTCGCCCATATTCAAGTTCAATGGCACAGTTACGGTAACCGTGATGGTGTCTTTTTGTCCGGCATTGAGCATAATGGTTTGCTGCGAAACTTCGTATTCCCAGCTGGCATTTTGCACTTCAAAGGAATAGGTATCGTTTTCGCTTCCTGTGTTCACCAACTCAAATTCAAAAGTTCCTGCTTCCCCATCATTCACATATTTATTGCCGCTTAGGTTTTTAAGTGATAAATTGTAGGGCATGGGTTCATAAATTGTAAAAGCATCAACCAGCCACCAAAACTCGGTTTCAGCCAGGTCATCGTAAAGCAGACCAATATAAACCTGTTCCTGTCCGGCGGCTAGTTCAGATAAGAAGTATTCGAAATACGGAAAGTCAGAAGACCCTACCGCTTCACCCTGAAAATGGGCAATTGTTGTCCAATTTTCACCGTCAGTGCTTACAAGAATTTCGGCAAATCCAACGCCGTAAATGTCATAATAGTAGTGATTTAAGCCAAGGGTAACAGATTCGAGCAGGCTGCAGTCGAATGCCGGAGAAACCAACATGGAATGTGTGCGTTCACCATAATTGCTCATGATTTGTCCCTGCTGTTCCTGGAAACGCCAGTAACCATCAGGATCGCCCAGAATGATGTTGTTCCAGCCTTCGGGTAGGATGTTTGCCTCAAAGTCCTGTGTGTATGGAAATTCATCGATGGTGATGGCTTCCTTCATTACAATGGTATCGGTAATATTTCCCTCAAGCAGGGTAACAAAACCATAATTGTCCAGATAGTTTTCAGCTTTGGCGATGTATTGATAAGTTCCTGCAATCAAGTTGTCGAATTGATAATTTCCTTCGGGATTTGTAATTTCATCCAAAGTTATGGAGGCATTATTTATTGCAGTGCCTGCAGTATCCACCACAATAAAATCAACCATATAATCCGGTTTAAATACAATAAGACTTTCCACCTCCCAAACTGCTTCGTAGTTGGCATCGGTATCAGGAAAATCGGCAACAAGCGCAATAAATACCTGTTTACCCGAAGCCAGATCGTTGAGGTTGTATTCGATGTATTCGAAATCATCCCCCGTTCCGATGGAGGCATCGTATTCGGCAACGGTTTCCCAGTTCAGTCCGTCTTCGGAAAGTACAATTGATATGGTACCACCCGATGATTCCATCAAGAACCTTTGGTTGATACCGAGCTTTACCTGGCCAAGGCCTGAAGCATCCAGCAATGGGGTAATCAAACTTGCATCGATGGCCGGGCGGCCAATGTTATGAATAAAGGTATGCGGAAAGGGCGTTAGCGCAAATTCCCACCCAAAATCACCGGCCTGAATAGTATTTCTCCAGCCAAGCGGCAATTCGCCTCCCGAAAAATCTTCGTTAAAGGGAAATTCACCAACCACAAATAGCGTAGGCAATGTAACGGTAAGTTCAATATTTTGGTCAACGACAGTAACCTGACCATAAGTTGTGATGTATTCGTCCAGCTCAACAGCATAATTAAAAGTTCCCTCGGGCACTTCATCAAAAAGATAATCGCCCGGGTTATTTGTTACACCATTTAGTGTTATCACAGCATCTGATAGAGGGATTAGGTTTTCGTCAACAATATCGAAAGTAACACTAAAAAATAATTGTGTCGTTGTAAAACTCCAAACCGACCCCTCTTTTGAATTCCCATGATCGTCGAAGGCAATAATTTTCCAGTAGTAATTTGTGTAATATTCTAGTACTCCGGGGTCGAAAGTGTTCTCGGAAATTCCTTCGGCAAGCAGGGCAGGGTTCTCATCCGTTCCAAAATAAACATCGTAGGTAAGCGGGTCGCCATCGGGATCGCTGCATGTCCATTGCAGCGAGGAATTGAGTGTCTGACCAGTTGAGCCGTTAGCCGGATTTGGGTTTGAAGGTGTGGCAGGCGGTTCATTTGGAGCCTGTACACCTTGAATACAACGCCCACTAATAGCCATTGATTTAGAATAATCATTACGCATAACCGTTGGAAGTGCATAATATATACCCCGCATTATGGCATTGCTTTGGCTTTGGGGTGTGGATGTCCAATACATTCCAAACTTACGTAAACTGCTAAAAGAACTACCGGAGGTATAACCGCCACCTACAGCGGTAAATCCGCTGCTATTGCTCGCGCCTGCGTTTGGAGCGTCCCAGTGTGTGGTACTAATTTCTTTTAAATTACCACCTACATCCGAGCCTCTCCAGCTCCAGTTATCCCATTCGGGGTCATCCACAGGAAATTCGCTGTCAACAGTACCTTCCAATGCTTTCCATTCGTTGTCGGTGGGCAATCGCCAACCGGTCATGCAAATACCTTGTGCTCCCTGGCTAGTGGCATATTGCATCATTTCATCCCATTGGTATAAACCGCCGTAATCATTACATTTTGCAGGATCATTATCGTAACAATATTTTTCGATGATGCTGTTGTTGCCCATTTGTGTAGTGGCATCAATCCGCTCTCCAATATTCAGGTTCTCAGCCATCCAGCATTGATCGCCAATAAGCACGGTGTTGTAGGTTTGTCCATCGCGGGGATCGGTAATCAGCCCGCCGCATGGAGTGATGCCGCCTTGTTTTTTGGTGGTAAAGTTCCACACGGGGCTTTCGCTGGTATTCCCTTGTGTATCATGGGCAACAACTTTCCAAAAATATTTTGTTAAATGTGCCAGGGGGTCCGGTGTATAGGTAATGCCCAATACTCCGCTTTCGAGCAAGGGTGGATTAGCATTTGTTCCTAAATAAACATCATAAGTTAAGGGATCATTTTCCGGATCTGTACAAGTCCATTGCAAAGTAATGCCGATCGATTGCTCATCAGCACCATCTTCGGGTATTGGGTTTGCAGGCTGCGTTGGTGGGAGATTTTCGGCTCCTTCACCTTTAAGACACCTCACCGACTTGCCATGTTCTTTGGAAGTATAATGTCTTCTTACACCGGAAAAGTCATCGCCCAAAGCGCGGAAAAATGCCCATGAATCATTATAAAATGTAGAATTCCAGAAATAACCAAAATCTCCTATTTGCATCGATGACATCTCACTAAAAATGTAACCGCCAAGCAAGCCTTCAAAACCACTCTCGCCTCCGGCTTTTAGTTTTGTTCCACCATCTGTTCCGCGCCACATTATCGCCGAGCAGGAAATGCTGTTATCTACCGTTTGTTCCAGAGTACACCATTCTGAGTCGCTTGGAATATGCCAGCCATCGGGACACAAGCCCTGAATGCCTTCGGTAACGGTGTATTGCATCAGCTCGTTCCATTGATAAAGTGCTCCATAAGTTTCACAATTTGAAGGATCGTCGTCATAGCAATGTTTTTCGGCTATTCCGTTGTTAGTCATATCGGTTCCAATATCAATGCGATTGCCAAAGTTCAGGTTTTGTCCCATCCAGCATTGATCACCGATCTGAACGGTGGTGTATTCCTGTCCGTCACGTGGATCGATGAATAAGTCACCACATTCAAAATCCTTGGTTTTATCTTTTTCTAAAGCCGGGTTTGTAGCTTGTTTTGTGTTTTCTATTTCAAATTCACCGGACAAGCCAGCCATTTCAATTGTTTGAGCTTGCGCTAAATCACTTACTGAAATTAGCATGATTGCTAAAAAGCCGATTAAAAGTAAAGTTGGTTTCATATTAAGTATGGATTTATGAATAAATTTTAAAGCTACAAATCTAATTTTGATAATTGGATTAAGATATCCGTGCTGGATGGTATTTATATTTATTTTTCTTGCGGTTAACACGTAAAAATAAAACTGCCCGCAAGCAAATGCGGGCAGCTTAGATTCACATTTATAATTAAACCTACTCTTTTATTAACTTCAACGTCCGTCTGTTTTGTTTAAGGTCATCGATTTGCACAAAGTAAATCCCCTGGCTTAAGGCAGAAATATTTACACTGGTGTTTCCTTGTGATAACTGGCCTTGCCATACGATTTGACCAAGCTGATCGCAAATATTAACACTTGCTGTTTGGCTGCCACTAAGCGCAATTGTAAGATTATCGTTTGCCGGATTGGGATAGATGGAAAAATCAAAAGTATCCGAATCAGCCACGCCAAGCGCACCTGCTTTAAGCTCGCTAACTATCGATTGTCCGTTTTGTGAAAAAAGGCCGGCATTGGGCATTGCCGAATTCCACACCGGCATCAGGTCGATCAATTCCCGGGTTTCGTTTTTGATGATTTTTAATCCGATATTCTCACCTTCTATCAGGCCATTGGAATTATCCGTCATATCTTCGCCGTATGCTATCAGCCCCAGGGTTTCATTATTTCCCTGATACCGAACTGCTCCTACGCATTGATTCTGTTCGTTAAATACAGCCAGATAATCGCCTGCTTCGATTCCTTCAGGTAAAGCCTTGGCAGGAATCGAAATCAGATGTACTTCACTTGTTTTGGTGTAAATATCTTTTGGATATCCCATGATGGGATTTTGTGCCAGCGTTTTTTCTGCACCCAAATTTTCGTAAGAAACCACTGCCGGCGCATTCATGTTAAGTAAATATGCTTTACCCGGCTCCAATAGTTGAAGTGTTGATATTCCTCCTTGGGGCCAGTACATTAATCCTTCAGACAAATCATAAATAAACACCAGTTCATCGCTAATTTGCGTCAGAATTTCTTCGAACGCAACCGGAGTATTGCTGAGTACCGGCAGATAATCAGCACCTGCAGTAAGCGACACACTTTGGTTTTCTACCATCGTACCTGCGATACCCAACATTTCATCAGCGTTCATTTTGATCTTATATCCGCTGTAGCTATCCCATTGGCCAATGGTGTTGACGTTGTAGCCTGGCCAATAAATTCCTGCTTTATTAAGCATGATCACCATGCTTTCATTTTGGATAATGTCGGCAAATATTTGATCGAAGTCGAGTGATTGAGGAGTAAGATAGGAGGAGATAAAAGACCAACCTTCGACAAGGGGAATGTTTTGACCAGCATGTAAAACCACGGTTTCTTCCACATCCTGATCTACTACTTCAACTTGACCGGTTTCGGTAATGTATCCACCAAGTTCTACGGTGTAATCATAGGTACCTGCCTCGATTTCTTCAAACAAATAATCGCCGGCTGCATTCGTAACTCCGTTTAATGTAATCACAGCATCGTTCAATGCGTTGCTTTCTTCATCTTCTACTACAAAATTCACGTTGTAAGCTTCGATGGGCTCAAATACATCAATATCAACAATCTCCCAAACGGTTTCGTAATAATCGGGAAGTGATGGGTAATTGGCTTCGAAAGCCAGGTAAACCTGTTCGCCGGCTTTCGAAGGGGTAATGTCGAACTCCATATACAAATTAATATCCGGGTCGAAGCCTTCGGTAAATTCGGCTACTGTTTCCCAGTTTACACCATCGTCGCTGATAAGTATTTTGTTGGTCCAGCCTGTGCCGTAAGCATAAATACGGTGGTAAACGCCGAGGGTTACAGTTTCCATTCCGCTCAAATCGAGTAGTGGTGTAACCAGCATGGCATTGCGTTGCAAATCCCCGAAATAATAAATGTAGGTGTGCGAATATGGACCTAATGCAAAGTCGAAACCATTGCCTTCGTTCACTACATTCTGCCATCCATCAGGCAAAGCACCGCCATCGAAACCTTCGAACCACGGGAAGTCTGTAATTATAAGAGGCTGTGTTAATACCACGGTTTCTTCTACATCCTGGTCAACGAGTACCTGGCCTGTGGCAGTGATATATCCGTCCAGTTCAACGGTATAATCGTAGGTACCTGCCTCGATTTCTTCAAACAAATAATCGCCGGCTGCATTCGTAACTCCGTTTAATGTAATCACAGCATCGTTCAATGCGTTGCTTTCTTCATCTTCTACTACAAAATTCACGTTGTAAGCTTCGATGGGCTCAAATACATCAATATCAACAATCTCCCAAACGGTTTCGTAATAATCGGGAAGTGATGGGTAATTGGCTTCGAAAGCCAGGTAAACCTGTTCGCCGGCTTTCGAAGGGGTAATGTCGAACTCCATATACAAATTAATATCCGGGTCGAAGCCTTCGGTAAATTCGGCTACTGTTTCCCAGTTTACACCATCGTCGCTGATAAGTATTTTGTTGGTCCAGCCTGTGCCGTAAGCATAAATACGGTGGTAAACGCCGAGGGTTACAGTTTCCATTCCGCTCAAATCGAGTAGTGGTGTAACCAGCATGGCATTGCGTTGCAAATCCCCGAAATAATAAATGTAGGTGTGCGAATATGGCCCTAATGAAAAAGTGAATCCATTGCCTTCGTTAATCACGTTCTGCCAGCCTTCGGGCAAGGCACCACCATCGAATCCTTCGAACCAGGGGAATTCGGTGATAACAACAGGTTCGGATAAAACCACGGTTCGTTCCACATCCTGGTCAACTACTTCTACCTGGCCTGTGGCTGTGATGTATCCATCCAGTTCTACACTATAGTTGTAAGTGCCTGCTTCTATTTCTTCAAACAGGTAATCGCCGGTTGCATTGCTTATGCCATCCAGTGTTACGATGGCATCTGTGAGCAGATTACCATCGGTATCTTCAACCACAAAATTTACATCATAAACGGGAATAGGTTCGAAAACTGTAATGCTTTCAATTTCCCAAACCACTTCATAATATTCGGGCAAAAAGGGATAATCAACGGCAAAGGCAAGATATACCTGCTCCCCGGCTTTGGCGGGTGTAATGTCGAATTCCATGTATTGATATTCATCCGGGGTAAAGCCTTCGGTAAATTCTGCCAGCACATCCCAGTTTGTGCCATCATCGCTAATAAGGATCTGGTTGGTAAAACCAGAGCCATAGGAATAAATCCGGTGGTTGATTCCAAAGGTTACAGGACTAATCCCGCTCAGGTCGAATATTGGAGTAACCAACATAGAATTTCGCTCCAAATCACCAAAATAGTAGGTTACGGTGTGCGAAAACGGACTGGTGAAGAAGTTCCAGCCTTCACCTGCATTTACAATATTTTGCCACCCTTCAGGTAATGCACCACCATCAAAACCCTCAACGTAGGGGAAATCAGTAATTACCACTGGTGGAACAGGAAGCATCTGACCCGACACCTCAACTTCTTTGTCGCCTTCGATACCGGCATCCATATCAAAACTGATAGTACCGGATTCAAATTCGGTGCTTGTAGGCAGGAATTGAATTTCAACGGTTTGCTGTTGGCTGGTTGGGAGTACTATAGGGAAGTTTGTATTGATTACCTGATATTGCTCATTCGTTGTCGAAAATCCATTGATCTCAAGTGGGTCAACCCCAACATTTTTAATTTCTACCGAAAGAATACTGCTCTCTCCAAATTCCAGTTCTCCGAAATCTAATACTGAAGGAGTAATTTGAGAAATGGCAGGTCCGCTAGGTATATCGCCAACCCAGAATGTAGTGTTTGGTCGTGCACCATAGTCGGTTCCCGTGGGTAAATTGTCGGGATCATAAGGAGTGGAGGTGTTAAATTCGACTACAGACCATTGCACATCAGAAGGATACTGCGTGGTTAAAAACTTATCGTAAATGCTGCCGGCTGCCGGATCCTTTTCTATCACTGTAATTACAAGGTTGTCGGTGTTGTTGTAGGCAAAAGGGATAATGCCAATGGTAGAAATATCATCATCAGATGAAACCGACCATGGGCCGTCATATACCTTGGTGGCATTGGTAAGTGGTAATGTTGAGGTGATTTCGTCAGCCTGTGTATGTTCCATCCAAACTTCAATTTCCACATCAGCCGATCCATTACTCCGAGCGTATTGATAGCCCAATTGTGTGATGGCCAGGTTTTCAAAATTTAGCTCCGATTGAAAATATAGGGTTTGGCTATACGAGTATTTAAACCAAGCACAAATGGGGTAATAGGTTGACGAATGGTTTCCTTCACCAACCTGGATAAACTCTAATGGAACACCGATTCCGGAAACCTGCACTTCTCTGTCGCCCGCTATTGAAGGATCAATATCAAAAGTGATCGTGCCGGATTGGCTTGTAGTAGTAAGCGGATTAAACTCAACTTCAATGGTTTGTTCCTGGTAGGCTGAAAGGGTAAATGGGAAGGAGGTATTGAGCAGGCTAAACGTGTTGTTTGAAGTACTAGCTCCTAAAACTTCCATGGGGTCGCTGCCGGCATTTTTTATCGTAATATTTTGTACAGATGGGTAATTTACTACCACTTCACCAAAATCGAGTACAAGGGGTGTAATTTCTGATACAGCTGGTCCGGTAGGAATACCCTCAAATCCAAAAAGGATATTTGCACGATAGTTTATTCCCATCCCGGTACTTAGCGCATTAGGGTCATAAGGAGAACCATCGTTCCAGTCGCCAACGCATAAACTTTGACCGGCATCAACCGGTGTTGCAAAAAAGGCATCGTTGGAGCTGTTCCAGCCTGGTTTCTTTTCGATGACTGTAACTAACAGGTTATCGGTATTGTTATACAGAAAGGGATCAATGTCTATATTAGTCCATTCATCACCGTTAATGCATGTCCATAAGCCATCATAAACTTTGGTAGAACCTGTAAGTGCTACCGATGATGTAAGTTCGGTAAGTGCTGTATGTGCCAGCCACACTTCTATTTCTACTTCAACGCTTGGGCTAGTACTTGTGTATTGATATGCAATTTTACTAATGGCTGGATTTTGTGCATCAATTTCTGACTGAAAATAAATTGTTTGTGTATATGAATAACCGTAATATGGATAGATCGGGGTATGACTATCAGCCTCTGTTCCTGTACCCACAATCACCTTCTCAATATAAATGCAATCGCCCGAAACCTGTACCTCTTGGTCGCCTTCGATGCCTGCATCCATAAGGAAGGTAATGGTAGCATCTGCCGAACCTGTAGCCGTTGGTGTAAATTGTATTTCTACATTTTGGGTGCCCGCAGCTTGCAGTATGATTGGGAATGAAGTGTTAATAAGCTGAAATTGATCATCTGAAGATGTAAAACCGGTAATTTCCAGTGGGTCAGCACCGGTGTTTTTCACCTGCACACTCATCACATTGCTTTGACCCAGTTCAATGGTTCCAAACTCAAGCAGCAAGGGCGTGATCTCAGAAACCGCCGGGCCGACAGGAACATCATCTGTAAATAATTTGGTATTTGCACGATAAGCAATTGTACTCCCCGCAGGTAATGCATTCGGGTCGTAAGCTGAGCCATCGTTCCATGCCCCAAGGCATAAATTCTGTGTTCCTGAGGATGTGCCCAAAAAATTATCGGAGGATGAATTATATCCGGGTTTCTTTTCGATAACCGTGATAATGAGATTATCAACGTTGTTGTAAATAAATGGAGTTATCGGGATAACTGAAAATTCGTCTCCTGCCGAACAGATCCATGATCCATCATAAACCTTTGTAAAATCAGTGAGTGGGATACTCGTATTTATTTCAGTGAGATCTGTATGACTTAACCAAACCTCAATCTCCACTTCCATGCTTGCACTCGTTCCGGCATATTGATACCCGATTTGATTGATCGTTTGGCCGGCAATATTAATCTCCGACTGAAAATACAATGTTTGGGTAAACGAATATCCATACCATGGATAAATGGGGGTGTTTGATCTGGGAGTGGTTTCTGTGCCAATTATAACTTCACTCCTTGTTCCTGTTTGTGCGATAGTATTTACCTCAAAAAATAGGAATACTATTACAAGGTAAATACTTAATTGTAAAAAATTTTTCATTGTGTATAGGATTTTGTGAATAATAAAATACAAAACTAAAATTCAGTTTCGTAATAAATATCAGTGCCAGTAGGTATTTTTGTCGTAAAAAAACTCCGTACTAACACGTATTTATTTTTTAGCAATGATAGGAGCAAAGTTCTAAATGTGATTAAAAAGAGATTTCTCCTGCGGTAGGTACAGCATTTTATCAGGCTGGGGGAAGAGCGAAAAAACCCACGATGCTTAATTGTATCGTGGGTTTTTGTTTGGTTATAAATATTCAAAGATTACCTCACCAACAATTTTTGAATAATGGTTTCTGTGTTTGTTTGGATTTTGATAAAATACAAACCTGCCGGAATTTCGCTAAGGTCGATTTTTGGATGGTCAGCTGACGGGCGGCTTTCAAAAATTACCCGGCCATTGTGATTGCTGATTAACACCTTTTTAATATCCCTGCCCTGAACCATGACATAATCGCTGGCTGGATTGGGGAAAATCTTTACAGCACTTACTTCGCTCTTGGCTATTCCGGTGTAAATCTCTGAACCCACCGGCTCCAGTAAAAAGCTGTAGCTGCGCACCATCTGGTCTTCGATCACCAGGTTTTCGATGCTTTCGCTCTGGTAGCCTTGTGCCATGCAAGTAAGATTGTAGGTGCCGGCGTTAAGCAAAAGCACATAGTGCGAGCCAAAGGGTGTTGCACCCGCGATGGTTCCGTTGTCGGTGTTTGTTGCGCTTACCCACGCATTGCTGATGGAAAGGTTGGTTGAGGCATCGCGCACGAAGCCCTGAATTTTGGCCGTAGCACCTTCGATAGTAATCATCACCGGGCCAGCCATACCTCGTTGTTAATAATGCCCATGCCCCGTAAATTATCCATGCCGCCGCTTTCGCCAATCTCTCGGCATAGAATCCATGATACTGAACGCTCGCACGGATTATGGTCAAAGCTGGCTCGTCACCAACTTCTCTACAATACCTGCCGGTATTTTCAACCAGCATTGTCTTTGCTTTTACTTTCATGCGGTTTGTAACATAATTTCAACTTTGGTTTAACTTCGCCCCTTCACATCTACTAACTCCTTTTGGGGGTTAGCAGTCCTTGCAACTCTTTGCGCTTGTATTGTGCAAGGTCGTCCAAGTTTTCTCCTCCACGCTGTTACCAGTGTTTCTTCGGAATGGACTTTATTATTACTACGGGCTCATCTGCCACCTTCACCCTGTTAACAAATTCTCGTCTCTCGACTTGTTTCTGCTTAGCCCTCTATGGACAAGGGTAAAGGCTTCCCTCGTTAAGCTAACTCTCCTGTTTGTGAATCCGTCCGTTATAACATGTACCAGCATTCGGAATTTGGGCATCGGCACTTTTTTGCAACCTCACCCCCAATACATGCCAAAATCGGTTTACTCTCGCTACGTTCCTCAAACTTGCTAAGCCTTCCTTCACACCCTGCCGTTGCCAGCAACGCACTTGGCTTCGCATTGTCTTCGCCTCCGATCAGGCGACACTGCTCTCTTTCAAGCAATCGGAATAATTTGCATGCAAGGTAAACAAAAGACCACAGATCTAAAAAGGGCTGTCGAAGTCCTCGAAGCGGGGAGCTATTTTATCTTTGTCGGATAGGATGGGATTTATATCCCTGCCCCAGTCGATGCTCAGGTGTGAATCCTTCCATAGCAGGCTGGCCTCCGAATCCTTGTTATACACATTGGTGCATTTGTAAAAAAATACGGTATAATCTTCCAGCGTCAGGAAGCCGTGGGCAAAACCGGCAGGCACCCAGTACATCCATTTGTTTTTGTCTGACAAAACGATGGATGCCCACTTGCCGTAAGTGGGCGAGTTTTTTCGCAAATCCACCGCCACATCCAGCACCGAGCCACGCATAACCCGCACCAGCTTTCCCTGGGTAAAGGGCGGTTTTTGGAAATGCAGTCCCCGTAAAACGTTTTTCATCGACATCGATTCGTTGTCCTGCACAAAGTTTACATCGATGCCTTTTTCCAGGAAGTGAATCTTATTGTAGGATTCAAAAAAATAACCCCGATCGTCTTCAAATACGCGGGGCTTAATTATTACCAAATCCTTAATTCCGGTTTCTACAATTTCCATAGTTCATTAATTTCGGTTTCAAAAATACTAAAATCTGCCACTCAATTTATGTTTTCTAATCTATAGCTATGATTTTTCGGATGGCCTCACTATGCACGGTCTTATCAAAAACAGCCTGCACGGGAATATCCAAACCATCAATCACCACACTTTTAATATTTCCCGATGCTGATTTTTGCTGTAAGATGTACTTTTCATCCTTTAGCAAATATTGCTCTACAATGCCGGCCTCTGCATCCACTATCCAATACTCCCGGATGCCATGCTGCGCATAATCTGTCATTTTTATCGTGCGGTCGGTATTTTCGGTAGAGGGCGAAAGCACTTCAGCAACAAAGTCGGGAGCCGGAAAAAGCATCTGATCTTGTTTAAAATCTTTCGCGGTTTCTTTCATAAAAAAGCACAAGTCAGGCTCATAGTCGTTGCGGGTAAGCCGGATCATTAGTTTTTCGTGTCCCAATACTCCACCTTGGTTTTTGCCAATCAAAACATTAATCAGCGTTGCTAAATTCAGCGATGCTTCCGCGTGTCGCAATTTTACCGGCGAATGGATGATAATTTCGCCATTGATAAATTCAGCTTTCTGATCCTCCTTCACCATTTGGTAAAAGGCTTCGCGTTTTTGATTTTCCTCAACCAAATGGGATTTTAAAAGGTTGTATAAAATCATCGCGTTGGGCGAGTTTTTAGCCTCATCGAATATTTCGTTTACATCAAGATACATGATAGTTTTTATTTTGATGAATGGCAAAAGTACAAAATATCATTCCGTAGCTCATTTTCCTCTAATCTTGTGTTATAATTTTCCGGATGGTCTCGCTATGCACGGCCTTATCAAAAATAGCCTGCACGGGAATATCCAAACCATCAATCACCACACTTTTAATATTTCCTGTGGCCGATTTTTGATGAAGGATGTATTTTTCATCCTCTAACAAATATTGCTCAACAATGCCTGCCCCGGCATCTACTATCCAGTATTCTTTGATGCCGTGCTGCGCATAATCTAACATTTTTATTGTGCGGTCGGTATTCTCGGTTGAGGGCGAAAGCACTTCAGCAACGAAGTCGGGAGCCGGAAAAAGCATCTGATCCTGCTTAAAATCTTTAGCGGTTTCTTTAAGGAAAAAACACAAGTCAGGCTCATAATCGTTGCGGGTGAGCCGGATCATTAGTTTTTCGTGGCTGCAAAAGCCAAGGTCATGCTTTGAAATATAGGTGTGAAGCAATACAAACAGCGCATCTGATGCCATCGAATGCCGCAATTTTACCGGAGAATGGATGATGATTTCACCGTTGATAAATTCGGCCTTCTGATCTTCGCTCACCATTTCGTAAAAAGCCTCGCGTTTTCGATTTTCCTCATCCAAATGAGATTTTAAAAGATTGTATAAAATCATCGCGTTGGGTGATTTTTTAGCCTCATCGAATATTTCGTTTACATCAAGATACATGATAGTTTTTGTTTTGATGAATGACAAAAGTACAAAATAATGCGATTGAAATGAAAAAGTCGGCAGTGCCGAAAAACCAGAAATCTCTGATTTCATAGTTTTTCGAGCATCCTCGAAAATTTACGAAAATTGAAAATTTTCTAATTTTCGGGATTCCATCCGAGCGCAGCGAGGATAAATTACGGCGAAGCCAAATTACACCGAACGAAGTGAGGTAAATTACATCCGAGCGAAGCGAGGATAAATTACGCGCGAAGCGCAAATTACACCGAACGAAGTGAGGCAAATTACATCCGAACGCAGTGAGGATAAATTAAAAAAACACCAGATTTTCCTTCGAGGTAGTCTTTTCGCAATAATGGCAGCGCAGCTTCAGGGCATCTTCATCTTTGATAACATCGAACTTTGTGGTGATGCGTTCGTTGTTGGTGATGCAGTTGGGGTTGAAACATTTCACAATTTTTTCGACCCTGTCGGGGATTTCAACCACGGTTTTATCCACAACTTTATAATCCTTAATCACGATAAGGGTGGCCGAGGGAGCTACCAGCGCAATCTTGTTGATGTCTTCTCTTTTAAAGAATTTGTTTCTCACCTTGATGATTCCCTTTTTGCCATATTTGCCACTGGGCAGATTATTGCCAAAGAGTACCATGTCTTCGATCTGGTCGAGGTTCAAGATTTTGATAACCTGAAAAACCCCTTGCACAGGAATATGATCGATGACCGAGCCATTCTCGATGGCCGATACCTGCATTTCTTTTATTGTCTCTTTATTATTCATTGTAGTAATTTCATTTTAAGATTTAACAAATTATTTAACACCCAGAATACTTGCCAGCAGAGCCTGACGCACATATACCCCGTTGAGTGCCTGCTGAAAATAGTAGGCCTTGGGGTTGGTATCCACATCTTCGGATATTTCGTTGACGCGGGGCAGGGGGTGCAACACACGCATATTGTCCTTGGCATTGGCCAGCATGGCGTTGTCGAGGTTGTAGGCATTTTTCACTTTTTCGTATTCCATGGGATCCGAGAAGCGCTCGCGCTGAATGCGGGTCATGTAAATGATGTCGGCTTTGGGTATTACTTCCATCAGGTCGGTGTATTGGTGGTATTCCAGGTCTTTCTGTTTGATGTGCCGTTTTACATAGCTGGGTAGTTTGAGTTCGAGGGGCGAAACCAGATGGAAGGTGGTTTCGTATTGCGTAAGCGCCATGGTGAGCGAGTGTACGGTGCGCCCGTATTTAAGGTCGCCCACAAAGGCAATGTTCAGCTTGTCGAGCCGCCCCTGGGTTTTGCGAATCGAGTACATGTCGAGCAGCGTTTGCGTGGGATGCTGGTTTGAGCCATCGCCGGCATTAATGACGGGCACAGGCGAAACCTCGCTGGCATAGCGGGCACTGCCATCAATGGGGTGGCGCATCACGATGATGTCGCTGTAATTGCTTACTGTAAGAATGGTGTCCTTGAGCGATTCGCCCTTGGAAACACTGGATGAGGCCGACGACGAAAAGCCGATAACCTTGGCCCCAAGCCGGCTGGCGGCACTCTCGAAACTGAGGCGTGTACGCGTGGATGGTTCAAAAAATAAGGTGGCCACCACAGCCTGGCTCAAAATGTTCTGGCTGGGGTTCTTCTCGAAGCCTTCGGCGATGTCCAGAATTTTGATTTGTTCCTCCTTTGAAAAATCGTTGATCGAAATTAAGTTCCTGTTATTCATGTATCTGTTTTTAAATTAATTTTTTAATCCCACCTGCCAGGGTAAAAAAAAAGAAGTACCTTTCGAGAAAGTACTTCTTTTTCTACATCGTATTGAACCCTGAATCGGAATTATAAACATATTGTTTTTGGGGTGCAAATTTAAAAAAGGAATCCATTCACGGACAAGTCTTTTTTTGGGGAGTTATTAACAATGGGATAAAAACGTTAGAAAAATTTGACTTTTATTATCAAACAAAAATCCTGCGCAGGGGTTATATCACAAACTTACAGACTATGCAAAATCCAATTTTAAAAACCGTTTTCATTTTTTTAATCATCCTAATTATTCACCAACTTAAAGCACAGCAAAATATGGATTATAACAAACTTTCTCCCCAAGAGGAGCGTGTAATAATTAATAAAGGCACCGAAATGCCCTTTACAGGAGAATTTTACAAGCACAGCGAAAAAGGCACCTACACCTGCCGCCAATGCGGTGCCGCACTTTATCTTTCGGACGACAAATTTGATTCGGGCTGCGGATGGCCCAGTTTCGATGACGAAATTGAGGGAGCCGTGAAGCGGGTGCTCGATGCTGATGGGCGGCGCACCGAGATAGTTTGCGCTAATTGTGGCGGCCACCTCGGGCATGTTTTCGAGGGCGAAAGGCTGACGGCAAAAGATACGCGGCATTGTGTAAACTCCATTTCGATGGATTTTGTACCCGGGCAAAAGGAACAAGCGAAAACCGAAACCGCCATCCTTGCTTCGGGCTGCTTTTGGGGTACCGAATATTATCTTAAAAAACCCGAAGGCGTTAAATCTACCACGGTGGGTTATACCGGTGGACATGTTGGCAATCCCAGCTACGAGCAGGTTTGCACCGGACGCACCGGCCATGCCGAGGCTGTAAAAGTGGTGTTTGACCCCACCCGCGTCAGCTACGAGAAATTATTAAAACTCTTTTTTGAGACCCACGACTTTACCCAGCTTAACCGTCAGGGACCCGACATTGGCGAACAGTACCGCTCGGTAGTTTTTTATACCAATGATGAGCAAAAAGCCATTGCCGAAAAGTTAGTAAAAACCCTAAGCGAAAAAGGTTACACAGTGGCAACAACCATCGAAAAGGCAGGTACCTTTTATGATGCCGAAAAATACCACCAGGATTATTATCACAAAGGTGGCGGCACGCCCTATTGCCATATCAAGCGGGAAGTGTTTTAATCGTTTCATTAGCCAGGGCTTCACTTTAAGTGAAACCCTGGCTTTCTTTAAATTTATAATTTTCTTTTTTTATTTGCGAAGGCAAAAAACATCTTCAAAATTTTACCAACCTGGATTATATTATTTTTGTAGCATGGCAAATAGAGAAGAAAACAAAAGTCCACTGAGTGAAGTTTTTGGCTTTCCAATTGAGAATGAAGGCACAAAAGCTCAGCGTTACAGAAAGCAGAAACTTTGCCCTTTTAATAATAATGTACCAAACTGCACCAAAGACAAAGCGAATAACCCACTTGGGGTTTGTAGCGTTTGGCACAAAGGAACATCAGTAATAACATGCCCAACAAGATTTAGAGAAGACTGGGTCATTATAGAAAATGCTGCTGAATTTGCCTTTGGCTCAAAAGCGTCCTGGACATCATTATCTGAAATCAAGCTTGTTGATAAAAACGGTCAATCAGCTGGTAGTATAGATTTTGTTTTGGTTCGCTACAACGAAAAAGGTCAATTGGTTGACTTTTCTTCTCTTGAGGTGCAAGGAGTTTACATTTCAGGTAATCTTAGAAATCCTTATGAAGAATACATGAAAATGCCGACAAGGGCTTTTAAGTGGCCGCCAGGATATAACTATCCAAAACCTGATTATTTATCATCTTCACGAAAGCGACTTATCCCCCAAATGTTATACAAGGGTGGGATTTTTCATTCGTGGAGAAAGAAACAATCTGTGGCTTTACAAAAATCATTTTTTGAAACTCTTCCTTCTCTGCCCACTACCACTAAATCAAAAGCCGATATTGCATGGTTTCTTTATGACCTTGAATTGAATGAAGAACAAAACCAAAACAATCTAATCCTAAAAGAAGTCGTTTACACAGCATTTGAACCGGCTCTTTTAAGGGTAACCACACCTGAACCAGGGGACTTTACGGAATTTATCAATATTTTGCAAAATCGTTTAGACGAACATTTAGACAAGAACCCACCAGATACCCCAACGTTAACAGATATAATCAGTAGTTAATCATGGGCGAACAATTATCAATATTAGAAACGAAACCTGAGGCAAAATTCTTAAAAGTAGTAAATGTTGCTTCAGTTCCTCAAAGAAGTCCTTTTAGGTATCCAGGTGGGAAAACATGGCTGATTCCTGTCGTTAGAAAATGGCTTAAACAATCAAAAGATGCCAATCATCCTGCCGGACAAGCAGGAACACTTATTGAACCATTTGCGGGTGGCGGAATTGTAAGCCTTACCGCTGCATTTGAAAATTTGGCCGACAAAATTGTGATGGTCGAACTTGATCATGAGGTAGCATCCGTTTGGGAGGAAATTATTAATGGAGACAATAATTGGCTGGCCAATAAAATCTATTCTTTCGATCTAAGCCCGGAAAATGCAAATCTTATTCTTACAAAAGAAAATAAAACAATTAGAGAACAAGCATTTAGTACAATTTTGAAAAACAGAATTTTTCATGGGGGTATTATCGCCAAAGGCTCAGGGCTAATTAAAAATGGTGAAAACGGGAAAGGAATTAAGTCGCGCTGGTACCCAAAAACTTTGCGCGACAGAATTATAGCCATTGGTTATGTTAAGCATAAAATAAAATTCGTTTCAGGGGATGCGTTTGAGGAATTAGATAAAATCAAAAATGATAAGAACGCGTATTCTTTTATCGACCCTCCATACACCGTAGCGGGCAAAAGACTTTACACTCATTTCGAAATTGACCATGATGCTTTATTTGCATTAACTTCTCAGCTTAAGGGGAAGTTTATGCTGACTTATGATGACACCGAAGAAATACGAGAGTTAGCTAAAAAATACAATCTTGGTTTTCGGACGATTCCAATGAAAACCACACATCATATTAAAAAAAATGAAATCATAATAGCGGACAATTTTGATTGGTGGGATTAAGCATGACCTTCATGTGTCCTTAGAACCTCGAAGCGTCAAGATTTTCAATATTCGATATTCAGCGGTTCAATATTCAATATTTTTTATCCCTTCCTTAATAGAAAAACCTCTTAGAAAAAAATCAACCCTTCTCAGACCAGAGCTTGTCGAAGGTTACCTTATTTTTATATTGGAATTTATAATTGGGTAAGGTTGTGTAGTACGTTGCGCTTGGATTTTCGATGAAGGTTTTTGGTGATGATAAACCTGCCTGGCCAGTCAGACAGGGTTAATATTTTCCAAAATCATAGACATCAATCTTCTTTTCCGAAAACACATCCAAAAACTGTAGTTTTGTAGCACGAAAAAATGAAGTCATGTTAAATACTCGTCGTGCCACACCGCCTCTTTTTCTTTTCTTTTTTTTAATAATGGCTTTTGCGCCAGACGCTTTGGCGCAGAACCAGGCAAGCCTGTCAGGTACCGTAAAATCAGCCGCCACAGGTGAGCCGCTGACACAAGCCGATGCTTTGCTTAGCCCGGGAAACCAAAGCACGGTTTCGGATGCACTGGGGAAATTCAATTTTATAAATCTTGCACCGGGCACTTATTCTATCACCGTGCATAATTTGGGCTATTTTGATTTTAATCAAAAAATAATACTCGAAGCGGGACAGCAGAAGATACTTGATGTTGAATTGCAGTCCGATGTCAGATTGCTGGAAGGCGTGGAGATTACAGAGAACGCCTTTCAAAATCGCTGCTTCCCGGGAAGCCTTATTAAGCAAACGGAAATAGAAAAACTTCCTGCCCGCGATATTGGCGACTTTCTGCGCTCCGAGCCCAACGTGAATGGCATTCGCAAAGGTGGCGGCAACCTCGACCCGGTAATCCGAGGATTGAAGTTTGGGCAGTTGAACGTGCAAACAAACACCGGTCAGAAAATTGAAGGCGGCTGTCCCAACCGCATGGATCCTGCCGCTTCGCACATCGACATCAATGACATCAGTCGCATCGAAATACTCAAAGGACCATACACGCTGCGATACGGGCCAAATTTTGGCGCAGTGCTAAATCTGGTTACTCAAAAAGCACGACCCTTCGAGCGTTTCACTATGCAGGTAAAAGCCATCAAAGGATGGGAAAGCAACTGGAATGGGAACAAAGAGCACCTGCAAGTTCTGGGTGGCAGCAAGCGTATTTATTTTGCCCTTTCAGGCAACCATCAGGATTATGGAAATTATACCGCCGGCAACAGTGCGGAGGTGAAATCATCGTTTCGCAAATACAACTTCTCGGCGGAGCTGGGTCTTGCTCCCTGGAAGAACCACGAGCTACGTCTGGATTATAAAAATTCAAACGGTCGCGACATCCGTTTTCCCACGCTGCCCATGGACGAACGCAGCGATGAAACGCAACTTTATTCTGCCACCTATCGCTACGCCAACGCAGCTACAAAACTTCAAAGTATTACGGCCAAGGTGTATCGCTCGGAGGTAAACCACGAAATGGATAACAAATGGCGGCCGTTTTCGGATACCGTGGTGGCGGTTTCCACAATCCAGGCGATAAATACCGGCGGAAAAGCCGACTTTGGTTTTGCCTTTGGCGAGGCACGATTGCACCTGGGTCTCGACTATGAAAATATCGATAAAGACGGTCAGAGGCAAAAGAGCTTGATTATGCAGCCCGGCCTTCCGGTTAAAACCGAACAACTGTGGGGCAATGCCATCATACAAAACCTGGGATTTTTCGCTGAGTTTGTTCAGCAGGCTAATCCCTTTTTGGAATGGATATTTGCAGCTCGCGCAGATTATAACACCGCCACTTCTGATCCCTTATCATTGAAAAATATGATGGGCATGGAGACTTATCATAACGACACGGTGGATTCCGATTTTGCCAATGTGAGTTTGAGTGGCGGATTGAGTTATCAGATAAGCAGCGAACTTTCGGTGGACTTTGCCCTGGGGCGTGGCGTACGGAGCCCCGATATGGTGGAACGTTTCATTATTTTGCTCCCCGTTGGCTACGATGATTACGATTATTTGGGCAATCCTTCGCTGAAACCCGAAAACAATCACCAGGCCGATCTTACCCTGAAATATATCTGCGATCGCTCGGGTAGTTTTCGCCTCAACGGTTTTTACAGTTACATCACGCAATACATCAGCGGCGTTAAGCTACCGCCCTCGCTGGTGATGCCACAAACACAGGGCGTACTTGGCGTAAAGCAGTTTCAAAACATCGATGTGGCGCAAATGTACGGTTTTGAGTTCGTGTGGATTTCGCCGTTACGATTCGATTGGCACGTTAACTTATCCACAGCTTACACCGCTGGCTTTGCTCCCGAGGCTACCCGATATATTATCGAAAATAGTCAGGTGGTAGGGCAGGAAACTGTAAAAAACGATCCGCTTCCCGAGCTTCCTCCGCTGGAGGCCAACCTGCGTTTGGATTATTCGTTTATGGATGGCCGTCTGGTTCCTCAGTTGCACATTCGCGCTGTGGCAAAGCAAAACCATATTTCGGCAGCTTACGATGAGATGGAAACCGCCGGATTTTTTACCGCCGGTTTTAATTTGAACTTTCGTTACAGCAAAAATCTTTCCCTGGCCGCCGGTGTGAATAACATTTTTGATCGGGCTTATTACGAGCATCTCAACCGCCGGATTATCGGATCGAATGCTGCACTTTACGAGCCTGGCAGGAGTTTCTATCTTAATTTGATATTGAATTTGTAATACGCTTGAATTACTTATCAAAAATAATTAATACAATGAAAAACAAGCTTATTCTCCCGGCAATTGTATTAATAGTTTTAGCTACTGCGTGCCAACCCAACGCCGAAAAAATTTTGCAGCAGTCCTTCAAAAAATGTCAATCTATCGAAAATGGATATTACGAAATGGAGCATTACATGAAATACATGAGTGATAAGGATACCGTATCGGGATATCCTACCATGTATCTAATCGACAAACAGGGAAAAATCATTCACAGCCAGGTGGGCTATGGTGAGGCCTCGGAAGAAAAACTTGAAAAGTTAATAAAGGAGCATTTATAGAAAATCATTATCTACTGATGACCAATTTATTTGAGCTTACAACCATGTTATCCACCAGGAGCCTGACAAGATAAACGCCCGGCATAGTTTGGTCAGATAGTTTGAGTAAACCCTGTTGCTGCCGTACCGGATAGCTCTCAACTTGGGATGAGCTTAAAGAGGTGATAGCGATAAGTACTTCTTTTTGCTGAATCGGGAAATCGATTGTATATCGGAGGTCTAAGCTGTTGGACAGCGGATTGGGGTAAAAGTAAAAACCTTCTGCAGAATTTGTTTCACGATCGAAGATGCCCACCGTTAGGCTGTCGAGTAAATAAATATCAAGATTTACGATGGAATCGGGTTCCATAATGTAATGGATGTCAACTGTAAGATATTCGGGATTCTGCGGGCTGATATAATGAATAATTCCATTGCGGTACAGAATATTGGATGGAACCCTGAGTGAATAAGCACCTTCGCTGCTGGTAGTAAAAGACTGATTAAGAGCTATGGGAAGAACCACAAGTTTAAATATTTCTTCCCGAATCGGTTCCATGTTAATATCGAAAATTGTACCATACAAGGTTCCCATTGTTCCGGTTGTATCGTTCCATTGTCCAGGCGTAGGGCTTTGGTCTTTGGTGTAAAAAAAACCAGAAGTGGACAATAATGCAATCGACTGGCCGGCAGTGGGACTCGTAACTATGGCATCAGGATGGTCGCCAAAGATCAAGGTGGTTTCCTGCCACATCAATTCACCACCATCACCCACACTCCAACTAAGGCTTACCTCATCCTGATCAGGACTTATCATGCAAGGCCCCGAAAGGTTGGATGGGCTTTCCACCAGTATCAATCCGCTCTCTCCGTTAAACTCGAACGTTAATAATTCGGCCTCACCATCGGTACTTGAAATAACGATGTTGATAATCGGAAAATCAGTTTCATTTACTTCGTAGTAGGCGATTTCCATACCCCATTCGTCATCATCAGTAAACCAAAGCTCATTGATGGTTAAGAAGGGAAGTATTATAGGGTTGGCAACACTAAAAGCTGACCAAAACAAAAGGGCTGCGATAAGAATAAAATTTTTCATAGCAATTCAGGATTTGGTGAATAATGCTGACAAAGATACGAAATGCGGGAAGGATTATCAAGTTTTAAGAGCAAATATTTCAGCTTTTAGGGATGTAAGTTAAGTTCCGTTTGGAATACATAAATTATTGAATTTACGATTTCATTTTCTATGATGGGATTAACGTACTTTGCATTTACCAGGTCAACCTCTTTCCCAAATAACAATTGCTTAAAATAGTTCTCGATGTTGTAAGCATCTATAATCCCTTCACGCTTCCCTGCCGCAAGTTCATAAAAAATATCAATATCACTGTCCGCAGTTTCTTGTCCTGTGGCATAACTACCAAACAAACCAATTTTGGTAATGCTGAAATTCTTTTCCAAGATTTCCTTGCTTTCTTTTAGCTTTTCTAATATTTCTATCTTATCCATAATTCCAATATCATTTTGCAACACTGGACAACAAAATTACTTAAAAATTCAATTAACTATAAAAGACCCTTATCGGTTTACCTCCCCGGCACTTATCGAAAAATGGTAATATTGCGATTGTAATCGCAAAATTAACGTTAATTTTGCGATTACAATCTAAAATTTTACGGCTATGATAAAACGACATTTAGAATCAAAAATCGAAAATTACTTTTTCAAGGGGAAGGCCATCATTCTGATGGGTGCTCGGCAAGTAGGTAAAACCACAATGATAAAAGAGATTTGCAAAAATATGGATCATGTTTTATGGCTAAATGCCGATGACCCTGACACACAAATATTATTTGAGAATACAACATCTACCAGATTAAGGACAATAATTAATAGCAACAAAGTTTTGGTGATTGATGAGGCTCAGCGGATCAAAGATATCGGCATTAAATTAAAACTAATAAGCGACCAAATTGAAGGTGTTCAATTAGTTGCAACCGGATCTTCATCATTTGAACTTGCTAACCAAATTAACGAACCCCTTACAGGCCGAAAATGGGAGTACCAGCTTTTCCCGGTTTCATACAGCGAAATGGTCAATCATCATGGCTTTTTGGAAGAAATGCGTATGATCCCACATCGCATGGTTTATGGATATTACCCGGAAGTAGTAGAAAGTACCGGCCATGAAAAAAGGACTCTAAAGGAAATATATAACAGCTATTTGTACAAAGATATTTTAAGGTTTGATCAGATAAAGAAGCCCGAAAAAATAATTAAACTTTTGCAGGCATTGGCATTTCAAGTTGGCAATGAGGTGTCATACCATGAGCTTTCAAAAACTGTAGGGCTGGACAATCAAACCGTTGAAAAGTATATTGACATCCTGGAAAAGGCATACATTATTTTCAGATTAAGTGCATTTTCGCGCAACGCAAGAAAGGAAATTGCAAAGAGCCGAAAAATATACTTTGTAGATAATGGGATAAGAAATGCTGTGATTGCAAATTTTAATCTCCCTGAACTCAGACAAGATATCGGTGCATTGTGGGAAAATTTTTTGATTAGTGAAAGATTCAAACTCTTGCATTACAATGATATTTGGGCAAATAGTTTTTTCTGGAGAACCTATGACCAACAGGAAATTGATTACATTGAAGAAAGAGAAGGGAAACTATTTGCTTACGAGTTTAAATGGAATCCAAAACAAAAAGCAAGAATACCAAAGACATTTTCAAATGCTTATCCGGACAACCATTTCAAAGTAATCAATCGCGAAAATTTTGAGGAATTTATCATGGAAACATAAAAAAAAAGACAGCCCCTCGCGAAGCTGCCTTTTTATCTTAAACTCCTTTTGGGAATTACTTTTTCAAATTGAATTTTTCTACAAACTCATCCACAACTTGTGTCAGGTTTGGATCGCCAATTTCCTGGAGATCGTAGTAAACACGTGTGTTTGGCTTTTCGATTTTGATCAGGCGGTTCAGGTCGATCGGGGTACCAATTACTACTGAATCGCAATCGGTGTTGTTGATGGTAGTTTCGAGGTCTTTGAGCTGCTGATCGCTATATCCCATAGCTGGCAACAGTGTGCCAATGTTAGGATAAATGGCGAATGTTTCGCTGAGTTTACCAACGGTATAAGGACGCGGGTCGATGAGTTCGGCAGCACCAAATTTCATGGCAGCAACAGTACCTGCACCCAGCTTCATTTCGCCGTGGGTAAGTGTTGGGCCGTCTTCGATCACCAAAACTCTTTTGCCTTTGATTAATGAAGCATCGTCAACTTTAATTGGAGAAGCAGCATCCACAACCACAGCTTTGGGGGCAACTTTGGCAATGCTTTCGCGCACTGTTTGAATGCCTTCGGGGCCGGCGGTATCCATTTTGTTGATAACAACAACATCGGATAACCTGAGGGTTACCTCGCCGGGGTAGTAGCTCAATTCATTTCCGGGACGATGTGGGTCGACCACGGTAATGTTGAGGTCGGGGGTGTAGAATGGGAAGTCGTTGTTTCCACCGTCCCAAAGTACTACATCGCATCCATCGGGATCCTGCTCGGCGGCGCGGAGGATGGCTTCGTAATCAACCCCTGCATAAATCACGTTTCCGCGAACAACATGTGGCTCATACTCTTCCATTTCCTCAACGGTACACTTGTGTTTGGCAAGGTCTGCGACTGTAGCAAAGCGCTGCACTTTTTGAATCACCAAATCGCCATAAGGCATGGGGTGGCGAACAGCTACTACTTTCAGGCCTTTTGCCATCAGCAGCTCGATAATGCGGCGTGAAGTCTGGCTTTTGCCACAACCTGTGCGAACAGCTCCAACGGCGATAAGCGGCTTGGTGCTTTTTACCATGGTGTCTTTTGGCCCCAACAAGATAAAGTTGGCTCCGGCAGCGTTTACGATAGCACTTACGGCCATGACGCGCGGGTAAGGCACATCGCTATACGAAAACACGCAATCGTCCACTTTCAAATCTTTGATCAGTTTAGGGAGGTCTTCTTCTGCGTAAATTGGGATACCGTCCGGGTATAAATCACCAGCCAGCTCGGCCGGATACTTCCTTCCGTCGATATCGGGGATCTGAGCGGCAGTATATGCCACTACGTTGTACGATTCATTTCCACGATAATAGGTGTTAAAGTTGTGGAAATCTCTTCCCGCAGCACCAATAATAATTACATTTTTCTTCATAATTATTTTTCCCTTGTTTTAGTAAAATTTTATAAAATGTATTTGAACCGTGCAAAAGTAGATTTTTAATGTTTGTAAAAAAATGTTCGATAAAGTCTTTTTTTACAAATCCTTGCAAGAATCCTTTACTTCAAAATAATTACCTTTGTATTTGTAATAATTAAATCGACAGGCCATGGATACACTCAATTTGGATACAAACAAACGATACAGCTACGCTGACTACCTCACCTGGATGGACGACAAGCAGCGGGAGCTTTATGATGGGATCGTAAAACTGATAACCCCGGCACCAAATAGAAAACATCAGGACTTATCAGTAAATTTAACCAGAGTATTTAGCAACTTCTTAGTTAGCAAGGAGTGCAAGGTTTACCATGCCCCATCGGATGTGCGCCTGCCCCAGAATAAAAACAAAGCCAACGAAACTGTTTACACTGTGGTTCAGCCCGATCTGTACGTAGTTTGCGATTTATCGAAGCTGGATGAAAAAGGCTGCCTCGGTGCCCCTGATTTTATTATCGAGATTGTTTCGGCCGGAAGTTCAAAGCGGGATGTCAGGGATAAGTTTGAAATATACCAGCAACACGGCGTACGCGAATACTGGATTGTAAATCCCAACGATGAAAACGTTAACGTATTTGTACTCGATGAAAATGGAAAGTATCAGCTAAAAGGTATGTATGCTGAAGATGATAAAATCCCGGTACATATTTTTGATGGCGATTTGGAGATTGACCTGAAGGAAGTTTTTGCGTAATCTTAAAATTATAAAATGATGACAACATTTAATCTGGATACTAACAAACGATACTCCTACGCCGACTACCTCACCTGGATGGACGACAAGCGGCGGGAGCTTTATGACGGGATTGTGAAGTTGATGACTCCTGCACCTTCTCGAGGTCATCAAAAAATTTCTGCAAGTCTTTTAAGTATTTGCTGGAATTACCTGCGCGACAAAAACTGTGAAGTTTACAATGCCCCATCAGATGTGCGCTTGCCTAAGGGGAAAAATAAAAAGGATGAAACTATTTATACAGTTTTGCAACCCGATCTTTATGTGATTTGTGATTTGTCTAAAATGGATGAAAAGGGCTGCCTTGGTGCACCGGATTTCATTATTGAGATCGTTTCGCCCGGAAGTTCAAAGCGTGATGTCAAAGATAAGTTTGAAATATACCAGCAACATGGCGTTCGCGAGTATTGGATCGTAAATCCCAACGATGAAAACGTTAACGTATTTGTACTCGATGAAAATGGAAAGTATCAGCTAAAAGGTATGTATGCTGAAGATGATAAAATCCCGGTACATATTTTTGATGGCGATTTGGAGATTGACCTGAAGGAAGTTTTTGCGTAATCTTAAAAATATAAAATGATGACAACATTCAATTTGGATACAAATAAACGATACTCCTACGCCGACTACCTCACCTGGATGGACGGCAAGCGGCGGGAGCTGTATGATGGGATTGTAAAACTGATGACCCCGGCACCCTCGAGAAGTCACCAAAAAATTTCAATCAAGTTCTCAAGGTTTTTGGATGTTTATCTGGACAAAAAAAACTGTGAAGTTTATCATGCCCCATCAGATGTGCGTTTGCCTAAGGGTAAAAATAAAAAGGATGAAACTATTTATACTGTTTTGCAACCGGATATTTACGTGGTTTGCGATTTATCTAAAATGGATGAAAAGGGCTGCCTCGGAGCACCGGATTTTATTATCGAGATTGTTTCGCCCGGCAGTTCAAAGCGTGATGTCAAAGATAAGTTTGAAATATACCAGCAACACGGCGTGCACGAATATTGGATCGTAAACCCCAACGATGAAAACGTCAATGTTTTTGTACTCGATGAAAATGGAAAGTATCATTTAAAAGGTATGTTTGCCGAAGATGATAAAATCCCGGTACATATTTTTGATGGCGATTTGGAGATTGACCTGAAGGAAGTTTTTGCGTAATCTTAAAAATATAAAATGATGACAACATTCAATTTGGATACAAATAAACGATACTCCTACGCCGACTACCTCACCTGGATGGACGGCAAACGGCGGGAGCTATATGATGGGATTGTGAAATTGATGACCCCGGCACCCTCGAGAAGTCACCAAAAAATTTCAGTCAACTTTATAAAATATCTTAGTATTTTTTTAGAACACAAGCAATGCGAAGTTTATCATGCCCCCTCGGATGTGCGCCTTCCGCAAAATAAGGACAAAGACAACGAAACCATCTACACTGTAGTGCAACCCGATATTTACGTGATTTGCGACTTATCTAAAATGGATGAAAAGGGCTGCCTTGGAGCACCGGATTTTATTATCGAGATTGTTTCGCCCGAAAGTTCAAAACGCGATATCAAAGATAAGTTTGAAATATACCAGCAACACGGCGTGCGTGAATACTGGGTTGTTTATCCCAACGACGAAAACGTCAATGTTTTTGTATTGGACGAAAATGGCAAGTATCAGCTTAACCCAACTTGCATTTTATAACAACCTGACATTCAGCACTAAAATTG
>CAZGAO010000003.1:0-127585 GCA_964523795.1 uncultured Lentimicrobiaceae bacterium | reverse complement strand
CATTACAATTTTAGTGCTGAATGTCAGGTTGTTATAAAATGCAAGTTGGGTTAAAGAATCCTCGGGTTTAAATGCATCTAATAAAGTTCATGATGAAAGGATAAGGTTAAATGTTTCGGATTGGGTATAATATTATGTTTGGAACAATATAAAACCTTATTTTCCATTTTTCAACCTTCATAGAAAAAATCCCCGGGAGAAAGATTGACCTTACCTTATTTCTTCTTTTCCATTAAAAAATTAGGTAAGGTTGATGGTGCGTTATTGAGGCATTTTTCTATTAAGGTTTTTTTGTGATAATAAGCCTGCCTCGCCAGTCAGCCAGGGTTTCCATTTTTCTAACGTTTCTATCCCGTACGAACGGGAAAAGAAAGTTACGATCTGCTTTTAACTTCGATATTCAATCCCGCACGTGCGGGATTCAGCGGTTCGATATTCTTTTTTGGGATGGAAAGTCACCCCATGAATCCTGTCCAAACACAAAGCATAATTTTAGGTTACGCAATATTGCCTGAGTCAATTCACGGGGTGACTAAGTTTAGATTGCAAGTCACCCCGTGAATGCTCTCCTGGCACAAAGGGTAATTTTATATTACGCACTGCTGCCTAAAGTAATTCACGGGGTGACTATATTTCGCTCTATGATTTCCGATGCTCAAACCACATCTAAAATCTAAAATCTACAATCTGAAATCTTACATCAAACATCCTACATCTAAAATCGGACATCTGACATCTGACATCTACAGGAGTCCCTTGCGTTTCAGCATCGCTTCTTTATGCGGTTCGCGTCCTCTGAAATTTTTGTAGAGGGTCATGGGATCATCGGTGCCGCCTTTTTCGAGAATGTTTTCGCGGAAGGCACGCGCGGTTTCTTTGTCGTACAAGCCATTTTCTTTGAAGGCTTCAAAGGCATCAGCATCCAAGACTTCGGCCCACAAGTAGCTGTAATAGCCCGAGGAATAACCGCCGGCAAAAATGTGTGCAAAGTAGGGTGAACGATAGCGTACGACAATTTCGGGAATCATGCCAATGTTTTGCATCGCCGCATTTTCGAAGGCAAGTGTTTCTTGCGCTATGGTATCTTTTAGCGTGTGCCAATCCATGTCAAGGTAGCAGGCCGAGAGGTATTCGAGGGTAACAAAGCCCTGGTTGAACTTGGACGATTTATTAATTTTTTCGATCAGGGCATCGGGGATGGTTTCGCCGGTTTCGTAATGTTTGGCATAGCTTTTCATCACCTCGGCTTCGCCAGCCCAGTTTTCCATAACCTGCGAAGGTAGTTCTACAAAGTCGCGGGGAACCGAGGTTCCCGAAAGGGTAATATAGTTGCAGTTGGACAAGAGTCCGTGCAGGGCGTGGCCAAACTCGTGAAACATGGTCGAGACCTCATCAAAGCTAAGCAGGGCGGGTTTTCCACCGGTGGGTTTCGAGAAGTTCATCACCATCGAAATAACCGGAGCCACATTTTTGCCATGATCTTTATATTGCTTACGATAGCTGGTCATCCAGGCTCCGCCGCTCTTGGAGGCACGCGGATAAAAATCCATATACAAAATGCCGATATGCCTGCCATCTTCTTCAAGCACTTCGTAGGTTCTTACCTCAGGATGGTATTCGGGAACATCGCTTAGCTCCTTAAAAGTAATGCCGTATAAGTTGGTAGCCACTTGCTGCATTCCTTTAAGCACATTTTCCAACTCAAAGTAGGGGCGCAACTGCTCTTCATCCAAATCATATTTTTGCAGTTTCAGTTTTTCGGCATAATACCACCAGTCCCAGGCCTGCAAGTCAAAATTACCACCATCCGCATCAATCATCTTTTGCAATTCGGCGGCTTCCTTGGTGGCCATTGTCCGGGCAGGTTCCAGCACCTCGTTTAAAAAGGCATATACATTTTCCGGTTTTTTGGCCATATTTACTTCCAGCACATAATCGGCGTGGGTAGGATAGCCCAGCAGATTTGCGCGTTCAACACGCAGGGCGGCTTCGCGGGCAGCAATTTTTTTGTTGTCGTTTTCATTGTCGTTGTTAGCGCGGTTGATGTAGCCCTTGAAAAGCTGCTCGCGTAAATCGCGATTGTCGGCATATTGCAAAAATGGAATCAGGCTCGGCTTGTGAAGCGTAAAGACCCACTTGCCCTCGTATCCTGCATTGGCAGCAGCATCTGCGGCAGCATTCTTCACCGATTGTGGCAGGCCGGCAAGGTCGTTTTCATTTTCGATGATTAACTGGTATTCGTTGGTCTCAGCAAGCAGGTTCTCATCGAATTGCAAGGCAAGCAAGGAAAGCTCCTCGTTGATTTTCCTCAGTTTTCCCTTATCCGCTTCATTCAGTGCTGCACCGTTGCGGGCAAAACGTTGATAGGTTTTTTCGAGTAGGGTTTGCTGCTCGGTGGTCAAATCCAGTTTTTCTTTTTGCTGATAAACAGCGGCAACGCGATCGAAGAGTTTTTGATTCAACAAAATATCATCGCTATGACCGGAGAGTGGCTGTGAAGCCTCTTTGGCCAATTGCTGCAGCTCGGCATTGGTGTGTGCCGATTGCAGGTTTTCAAAAACATTGGTAACATTCCTGAGCATCATGCCGCTGGCATCCAGGGCCTCGATGGTGTTAGCAAAACTTGCAGCTTCCCCGTTAGCAACGATGACACCGATTTCCTGCTTTTGCATTTCGATGCCTTCGAGAATGGCAGGCATAAAATGCTGGTTTTCGATTTTATCAAAAGGTGGAACTTCAAAAGGCGTGTTGTAGGCGATTAAAAAAGGGTTCATGGTTTCTTGTTTTTTTTCAGATTCTGTATTACAGCTTGCAAGCATCAGGCTAAGCAAAGCAATAAATAATGTGTGTTTTAACATCGTAATCGTATTTTAGTTTAATGTTTTGAAATTGCGGAAGCGCAAAAGTATATTTTCTCGTTGGTGTGGAGATAGCCGCCACCTTACAAAAGATTAGCAGGAGATTTATACGCCCAGGCAACTTTTTCTTATTTTGCTGCATTTATAAGAACAGATGAGCGAAAGGACAATTTATAGCGAGGAAATATTGGCTGAATGGTGCAGCAAGGGCGACCGCAAATCGCAGAAGTATCTTTACGAGACTTATGCAAATGTGATGTTCAGGATGCTGCTTCGCTATGTCGGCAACGAAAATGATGCCGATGATGTGCTGGTAGTTGCCTTTACCAAGGTGTTGAAAAAAATGGGTAGCTTTTGCTTTCGCGGACGGGGCAGCCTCGAGGCCTGGATAAAAAAGATTATAGTAAACGAGGCCTTGATGTTTTTGCGTGCCCACAAAGAAACCGAAGATATCGCCGATCATCCTGAAATTGCTGATGCTACGGATTTTGCAGCCGAATTAGATGCCGAGGATATTTATGCCCTGGTGAGGAATTTGCCCGAAGGCTATCGCACAGTTTTTAATTTATTTATTATCGAAGGTTACAGTCATCAGGAAATTGCCCAAATGCTAAATATCAGCGAAAGCACCAGCAAAACGCAACTTAACAAGGCTCGGAAAAAATTGCAGGATAAAATCATAAAAACAAAAACAGGCTATGAACTCGGATAAACTGGATAATTTCATAAAAGAGCAAATCGGCAGCCTCGACCGTGTTGAAGTCCCCGACACACGCTGGGACAAAGAGGCGAGCTGGGATAAAATAGCAGGTCAAAGCCGGAAGCGAAAAGCAGGGATCTTTTGGGTCTATTTTGGCGGGGTAGCCGCAGTCTTTCTCCTTTTAATTTCTTTGTGGTTTTATGATTTTAAATTGGATGACTCCAGTTTTTCACAACCAATGGCCAGCGAAAATAAGCTAAACACCTTGATCCCTGATGAAATTGAGAATGAAAAAGTTATTGAGGCAAAGGCTGTGGCTGAATCACCAGACATGGCTTTGGAAGATGATCAAAATGTGGAAAACAGAAATTATCCGGCTGAGAAAGAGTTATTGCCGACAGGGAGACAAGCAGAGCGACAACTTAGTAGTTTGCCACGGCTATATCCTCAAAGCAAGGGAGCACAAATTGAGACATCAAAAGAAGTCATCAAAAAACCAGTCCTTCGCAGTTCCACCATCGACCAAAGCTCAAAACAGCCTGAGGTCTTGGCTTTCAACCGGACTTATATTATTCGGAAAAAATCGGAATCAGAGCCTTTTAAATCTGCCCCGGCACTTACGCTGAGCATAAACATGCCCATGAAAAGTAAAATAGATCCCCCCATCGGCTTCCTTTCGAGATTAAAATAAGATCAGATTTTTAAAAATTAATTTATTAATCAAATACCTTTATAATTATGAAAAAGTACTTGTTAAGCATTTTATTGATGGCCATACCCACGTTCGGCCTTAGGGCAGAGGAAAACCCAAATCATGTTTTTGGCGATACGCTGCACATTTATGTTAATGAAGACTTTAGGATGATGCTCGTGAGCGAAAACATTTCGAGGCATGAGGCTCCCGACACGCTAAACAAGGTTATTTCAGCTTTTAATCAGGATTTGATGCAGTTTGAAATTCCGGATATAAGTAATCGTTTTATCCGGATTTCGTATCGTGCGCCACAGGACGGCCAAAGCAGCATCACCTTTAAAGACATTTCGGATGCGGATAAAACTTTCATTGTGCTTGATGATGGCATATCCATAAAGCCCATGCCCATTGACCTGGTGCTGAACCTCGGAAAAGATACGCAACTGCACCTTCTCGTCTCAGGACTTGACAAGCTGGATGACCTGGTGAGTTATAATATTGCTGATTTGATAAATAAGGTTATCGAAAAGCAAAAAACCGAAACCCCCGAAATTCGGCGGGTAGCCATGTCGATGACCTGGAAGATTGATGAAGATCAAACCCCTCAAAGCCTTAATCACTATCGCAATACGGAAATCGGCGATCAGATATCGCTGATGGGCACAGCCGGTGCTGGTTTGGTTCGTAACCGTCTGGTGCCTTCGATCGATATTATCGTTGGCTTTAGCCTGGCCAACAAAACCCGCATCAAGCACCAAATTCTTGCTGAGGCTTCCATGCTTTACCTTTTCGATGAGCGTCCCGAAGGCGGTTTTAATACTGACATCAATACCTTTGTGGGTGCCAGTTATTTTATCAATACTTCCTCCAATCCTGACGAACCTTATTGGTTTGGCGCAGGCCTTTCTTATCTGGCCTGGCGCAATGGCGATTTTTTTGATAAAAACACCTTGCGTTTGTCCCTGGGTGCAAAGTTCGGAAAACAATACTCAATTATGCCTGAGCTTTATATTAGCGATGGTTTTAAAAAAGCGATGCCCGGGGTAAAATTCAGGGTTTGGTTTTGATATCAGTGGCGTGGCTGCTAAGCCATGACCAGCAAAGAGTTCGGGAAGTTAGGATAGTCAGGGTTTCGCTTAAAGTGAGACCCTGGCTGCTATTGGTTAAGCCCTGATAAGGATTACAGATGTCTGGTGTTAGATTTTCTTTACTTTTGCTCCGCATATTTATTAATAAGGTGAAGCATGACTCCCGCAAAATCAAGTATCGATTCGCACAAGTCCCCCACCCTGCCCGCCCCTGAGGCACTACATGAGGCGGTGCATGGCTTTGACAGCTTGTCGCTGGAGGAGATGGATCGTGTAAAAATGATGGATCGTTTCGACCGCAAATTTGTTTTTAATGTGGATCAGCTTCCCTGGTTTCTGCAACTGGCTGCATCGAGCTACAAAGTGCTTCAAATTAATAGCGAACGTATTTTCCCTTATGCTTCTACTTATTTCGACAGCTCCGGGCTTTCGATGTATCTTAATCATCACAATCAAAAACGCAATCGCTACAAAATACGAAAGCGGGAATACCAAAGGAGCGGGGAAGTTTTTTTGGAGATTAAACACAAGACCAATAAGGGACTTACGCGAAAGAAGCGCATCACCATCGAAAATCGCAGCGCGGATTTTGTTAAAGATGAAAAAAAATTCCTGAAGAAAAACTCACCCTTCAAGGCCCGGATTCTGTCGGCAGTTTTACAAAACAGTTTTTGCAGAATCACCCTTGCGCATAAGCACGATGCCGAGAGAATAACCATCGACTTTGAACTTAGTTTTAATCATGGCGGGGCATCAGCCGCTTTGCCCTTCGTGGCCATCGCCGAAATAAAACGAGAAAAAAGCTCGGGCATGTCTGACTTTGAAAAAATCTTAAGGCAAAACAAAATACTTCCTATGAAGTTTAGCAAGTATTGCATAGGGATGGTTTTGTTGAACCCAGCAATAAAACACAACCGTTTTAAACAGAAATTAATCACGATTTATAAACTTAACAATCATAGCAGCTATGCTCCATTTTATAACTGATCCCAAATTATTTGGTATTAACTTTTTCGACCAGGGCGATTTCCTGATGATGGGATTTCGCTTTTTGATCAACCTCATTTTCACCCTCATCATCGTCAGGTACATCTATTACACCAACAATCGTCGCAAGGACTATCTTTTTACCTACATCCTTATCAGTATTTCGGTATTCTTCCTGTCGTACCTGTTGCAAAATGTGGATCTGCAACTGGGCTTTGCCCTGGGACTGTTTGCCCTGTTTGGCATCATTCGCTACCGCACCAATCCCATCCCCATCAAAGAGATGACCTACCTGTTTTTGGTTATTTGTATCTCGGTAATGAATGCCCTGTCAGATCAGCATATCAGCTATGTGGAATTGCTTTTCGCCAATGCTGTGCTTTCGATTATTACTTGGGTTATCGAATATTTCTGGAGCGAGAAGCACGAGTCGAGCAAGACCATCATTTACGAAAAAATTGAGCTGATAAAACCCCAGCATCAAAAGCAGTTTATCAAGGATTTGGAAAATCGTACAGGCCTAAAAATTAACAGGGTGGAAATTGGCAAAATCAATTTTTTGCGTGATACGGCCGAAATTACCATTTACTATTTTTGGGATAAATATGCCACCAACTTTTTTGAGGCCGAAAGCCTGGACAATTTCACTTTTAAGGACAAAGAAACACCAAAGAAATCCTTATGAAAAACTACCTGAGCTTACTCGTGCTATTTTCAGCAATGCTTTATTATGGCAATGCCGCTGCCCAGGATTACAGCACGGCTTCGGCGCGCCCGCTTTTTGCAGCCCACGACATGATCAGGATTGGCCTGCGCGCCGATTTCAATGTTTTGCTGGATGATGTGGGCGATGAGCGCATTGAACATTCTGGCTTTCTGGATTATTATGACGGCACCGACACCCTGGTGCTTCAGGTGAAAATTAAAACCCGTGGCAACTTCCGCCGCGATGAGGATAATTGCACTTTCCCGCCCCTGCGTATCAACTTCAAAAAGAAAGAAGTGGTGGGTACCTTGTTTGAAGGCATGGATAAGATAAAGCTCGTAACGCATTGCCGCCCAAACTCGAAGGGCTATCGGCAAAATGTGCTTAGCGAGTATTTGGTGTATCGGGTTTTTAATATCTTAACCGATACCAGCTTCAGGGTACGCCCGGCAAGCATCAACTACATCGATACCCCTTCAGGGAAAAATACACAGGAGAGTTATGCCTTTTTTATCGAGCCTGATGATGTGCTGGCCGAGCGCATCGGAGGCCAGGAGATTAAGCAAAAATATCTGATGCAGGACAGCACGCGCTATGAGCACATAAGCCGCCTGGCCGTTTTCCAGTATTTTGTGGGCAACACCGACTGGGCCGTATCCACCCTGCACAACATCAAACTTTTTGTAACGGACACCTTGAAACCTGCTTATGCAATTCCTTACGATTTTGATTGGTGTGGCGTGGTCGATGCGTTTTATGCCCAACCACAGCCACGCTTCGAATTGACCTCGGTTACCGAAAGACTTTTCAGAGGTTTCTGCCGCACCCGGGAAGAACTGGAACAGGAGTTTGATTACTTCAAAATGAAAAAAGTAGAAATTTACCAACTCGCCGAAAACTTTGAGTTCCTCACCAAACGCCAGCGCAAGGATATTTTGAACTACTTTGACGACTTCTATGAGATCATCGAAAACGAGGCCATGATCAAGCTTGAATTTATGGATAAATGCCTGACCCGCGACAAGTTTTAAACGCTCGATTGAACATTGGCGCGGAATTTTTAGTTCTTAATTTGATATTAATAAACACATTATACCATAATCACATTGAAATGTTCGGGATTACATAAGCACGAAACAGCGCACAGGCCAAACTTTCGCAGACAAAGCCCTGCATTTATTTTAATACTTGGCCTTGCCCTGCTTTTGTATGCCGGAATTGTGCAGGCATCCATCCCTGAAAAGGAGGTACTGAAATCGATTAGAAAGGGAGAAGTCGCTAAGCTCGAAACCTTTATTGCCGATGGAGCCAACATTAATGGGGTTTATAACAAAGGTAAGACTACCTTGCTTAATTACGCCATAAGGAAGCAAAACCATCGTGCAGCGCAATGGCTCATTGATCAGGGTGCCAATGTAAATATTATCAGCAATGATAAAACGCCCCTGATGTATGCCTTGATGACTCGCGATAAAATGATGCTGCATCAAATTATCGAGGCCGGAGCCAGCCTGGACACCGCCCTTAATGATGGGAATACGGCACTGATTTATGCCGCCCGAAACGGACGCATGGCAGGACTGCGCATGTTGGTTGAGAATGGAGCCAATGTGGAATGGGAAAATGAGAAAGGGAATACAGCGTTGGATTATGCCAATAGGGCAAATTTTCCTGAACTTGCCGAATATCTGGTTAGCATTACCGAAATGCGCCATTATTATTCTGACCTACCCCATTACACCGATGGCCCGCACATCGAATGGATGGACGATACCACCATCCGCATGTTTTACATGATTTACGATACGCTGGTAAATTATCCCATAAAAAAAGAAAAATACATCAAGGTGCTCACCGATACCATGCAGGTAGCAGGCTTTGCCGACGACACAAAAAAATATACCATCATGAAAAAGATGGAAGTCCAGCCCAGTGTTTTCGAAGGCGTAAGCAAGGTATTGGCTATTGGCGACACCCACGGACATTATAGCGCACTTGCGGAATTTCTTAAAATAAACCAGGTGGTGGATGAAGAGCTAAACTGGATTTGGGGCGATGGTCATGTTGTTTTTCTGGGCGACGTTTTCGACCGGGGCAACGAAGTTACCGAAAGCCTGTGGTTTATTTATGAGCTTGACGTACAGGCGCGCCTTCAGGGCGGCAGGGTACACATGCTCCTGGGCAACCACGAGGTGATGATAATGATAAACGATACCCGCTACATCAACCGTAAATACGAAGTCCTTTCCAATTATTTCATTCGCGACTATGCCGATTTTTTTGGCCTCAATTCCGGGCTTGGGCAATGGCTCAGAAGTCGCAACACCCTGGTTAAGATCAATGGCAACTTGTTTTCTCATGCCGGCATTTCGCCGGTTTTACTCGATCGACATTTGAGCATCGGACAAGTCAATCAGCTTTTGCGTGATTACCTTGCTGAAGATCCGGAAACGCCCAGTGCTGATGCCGAACTTATCAACCTGGTAATTAATGCTGACGGACCACTGTGGTATCGTGGTTTTGTATTGGATAATTTTGGCAAAAACGAATTGACCCAAAATCTCGTAGCTTCCATCCTGGATTTTTATGAGGTAAACAAAATGATTATCGCACATACAGAGGTGAAAGAAATGACCTCCTTTTTTGGCGGGAAGGTAATTGTGATCGATATTCCCATTCGCACCGAGCAGGCCATTTCCCAAGCACTTTTAATTAAAGACGGGCACTATTTTAAAATGACCAATAAGCAGGATCAGATACCCTGCGCCTTTATGGTGGATGGCGAGTGATTGTTAGCGGTAATGGTTAACCGTCCCGAAGCCGCGCTCGTATATACACGCATCCCTTAACTATTGTAGCACTCCTGTATTTGATAAGAGCTACGAAAAACTGCTGTAAACAAAGTTTAAAAACATAGCTTTGTAAACAAATTTTGCACACAAAAATATAGTGCTATAATGAAAAATAGAAGATTGAAAATCATGATGTGCGGGTTACTGATATTCACAACTTCCTGCATTAATAAACAGGATAAAAAGACTGATGCACAAAATACCACTACACAGCAGGAAACGAAAACCACACAGCAAACGGCCACTGCTGAAGATGAACGGCGTTACAGGCCTTTTGAACAATCGTTTATCGATGACCTGAACTTGGATATCCAACGAAAAAACATTCGATCGGAAGAAGAAATATTGCGCCTTTACGCTCCCAAAGATGAATTTGCCGAAGGCAGATACAGTTATAATACTACTGTTAGGCAAACTAACGACTCAAGCAAGGAGTTAACTTTGATTGAAGATGGGCGCATGGATGATTCGGTGGCAGGGCTGAAGGTGGTTATGGTAATAAAACGCACCTCTCAGGGGCTGAGAATAGTTTCGGTAAAAGAATCGTACAAATGCCGCAAAGGCCGGGGATCAGAAAACTGGAGTGCTGAATATTGCAAATAGGAGCTTTTATCAGGCATACAGGCATCACTTTCGGTGAAGCTATTTTGTGCCTATACATATCATTGTTGCTTTTGAAAAGCCCCGCCTGTCAACTGACGAAACCAGGCTATTGATAATCCAACAAACGTAGTAAAAAAACGAGCACTAAATATAAAGCCGCCCATCCAGAAATCTCAGGAGGGCGGCTCTACAATTCAAATTTTTACTCAGTGTATTTCTTTTCTACGAGTGCGTGGGCTGGTCTTCCCCTAAAGGAGAGTTAGAGGGGTGTGGGAGGCTTATTGATCGTTAGCTTCAGCTTTCGTGGGCTTTTTGCTAATAAAATGATAAAGCAATAAAGCCAGACCGCCCATAAGGAAGGTCATCGAAAAGTAAGCCACTTCTTCCTGCATATTGGAACTTGAAGCAACGAAATAGCCCAGCACAATGCCCAGACCTACGCCTATCATCAACAAGCCAAAGCGCAGTGAGCCATCGGTGTTCTTGTCTATTTTCAGGGTGCGGGCATCCGCGCCATGTTTGATGAGTTGACTTTTGATGCTGCGGTCGACCAGCACCCACACAATGCCAAAAACCATTGCAAATGAACCTAAGGGAACCAAAATTTCTACCATGTCATTATTATTTTAGATGGTTAAACATAAATTTAATTTTCGTATCACCCTCTTTGACGATGGCTTTTTGGCGCGGTTACAAAAAAGTAGCTAAATTTTAATTCTGAAAAGGACTATCATTTTTTTTCACACCTTTGTAACCATATAAAATCCTTAGCGTCAAAACAGGCAGATGACTTTCAGGGACGACAGCTATTACATTGCGCAGGTGCTCGATGGCAGGCAGGCAGCCTACGCGGCTTTGGTGGACAAGCACAAGGAAATGGTGTTTACCATCGCGGTAAAAATATTGCACCAACGCGAAGAAGCCGAAGAAGTAGCTCAGGATGTTTTCCTGAAAGCCTTCAAGGCCTTGAGTTCTTTTAAGGGCGATGCCCGGTTTTCGACCTGGCTCTACCGGATTGCCTACAATACGGCCATCTCGCAAAGCCGCCGCAAAAAACCCATATTCCCGGCCATCGATGACGAGATGATCGACAACTACACCACCGATGCCATTGGCAATTCGGTAAACGAGCTGAGTCGCGAAGCGCAGATAGCAGCCGTAAACGCTGTAATGGAAAAGCTGCCCGAAGAAGAAAACTTGCTGCTGACCTTGTTTTATAAAAATGAGAAGTCGATCGCTGATATTTCGGAAATATGCGGATATTCGCCATCGAATGTAAAAGTTAAATTGTACCGAATACGCAAACGGATGTACGACGATTTGAAACGCTATCTTGAAAATACAGACCAGTAAAATGAATCAAAATACCGATAATAATATCCATGACAAGTTTTTGAAAAAGCTGATAGCCATGCAGCCTGAGGAGAAAGTGCCCGATGATTTCACCCAAAGGGTGATGGCCGGCCTCCCCAAATTTTCGCCTGTTGCTGTTAAAGCGGACAAAAAACCGGATCTGCGACTGCTTGCAGTTATTGTGGCTGCTTCGGCTGCGGTAATTTTTGTGCTATTTAGTTTTGATTTCAATAGTATTTTCAAAGCTATCAACGCAGTTTCAGGGAACGATCCTGCGAAATACTTCAATTTACTTGCTTCCATCAGCACTTCATTTGGCAACGCCTTTTCCGGGATCAGGATTAGCTCGGTTAGCATCGCCGCACTTGTTTCGCTGGCCATGCTACTTATGGCTGATAAATTGCTAAGTAAATGGTTTACCGGTCATGCCGGAGGGGCTTAGGATATTTCTTTTCAGTCAGGCTTCACAATAATAAATTTTTGCAACCAGGATTTTTCTTCTTCATAAAAGAAAGAAAAACTATTACTATCTTTGCGATTAATCAATAACAACATTTATTATGTGGAAAGAATATATTGTATGCACTCCGGAGGTTTTAAAAGGTAAACCCCGAATCATGGAAACCAGAATTCCGGTTGCATTAGTATTGGGCTACCTTGCTGCCGGAAAAAACCATGACGAAATATTGCTCGAATTTGATGGCCTGAAAAAGGAACATATTTCTGCTTGCCTGGATTATGCAAGAGATTTGGCCGAATTTGAAGTTGCTGCCTAATGGACATAAGTTTTTTCGCTGACCATTGTGTCCCAAATTCAGTAGTAAACCTTCTGAGCCAATCCGGATACCAAGTCATTAAACTCAGAGATTTATTACCAATCGATGCCCCCGACAAACATGTAATTATAAAAGCACAGGAAATTAAATCGATATTATTAACCTTGAACGGTGATTTTTCAGATATCATAACCTATCCCCCTCAACTGTATGGAGGAATCATTTCGTTGCAGGTTAAAAACCATCCTGAAACGCTGCCATATTTAATGGATAGGCTAAAAACCTTTCTTCTCGATCATCCTTCACAAAAGTACTTTCAAAAAAAGCTGATCATAGTAGAATCCCACCGAATCCGAATCAAATCATAATTATAGAACTCCTAACCCGGCACAATCATCAGGTCGCGCTTTATAGATTTCTACTGCGCTGCGGCAGCTCTGCCGTCCGTACGGTAATCTAATGACAATGCCGTTTAGGCAGAGGGGGATGGAGAGGGAAATCTCACAAAATATCTGCTTGGGAACGAAAGATTGCCTGCCCACCTTTCTGGCTGAAGGCTAAAGAAAATACCGCGATCTACCGCAAGGGGAAAATTTTCTGCCGCGAGAGATAATTCAGAATCTGTTCGGTACTTTTTTCTACCTCGCCGGGATTTAACTTTAGCTTAGCCTCGGCAGGAATATCGAAGCGGGCATCCACCCCTGGCATATTTTCGATTTCGCCATCTTCAGCTTTTTGGTAGAGATCGGGCTTGTTGTTTTTGCAATAGGCCAAATCGGCATCCATGTAAATAAGATGGAAACGATCTTCGCCAATGATCTCGGCCACCTGCCGGCGGATATCCTCATCGGGCGAAATGAAAGAGCAAATGGTGATGATTCCCTGATCGTTCAGGATGCGGGCTACGTGCGCCACACGACGAAGGTGTTCGGTACGGTCGGCAGGCGAATAATCCAGCTCGCGCGACAAACCCGAGCGCACCGTACTGCCATCGAGCAGCACCACAGTAGCTCCCTCATCGAAGAGTTGCTTTTCGAGCATGTAGGCCAAATGATTTTTGCCGCTGCCGTGCAGGCCGGTAATCCAAAGACTGGTGCCTTTTTGGTTATAAATGGCTTCGCGTTCCGGTAAGCGTATCAGCGACTCACCGCGATCGATCATCGCCTTGTCCATGTCGGTGATGCGCGAAGGCAGATCGGTATCTTTCAAAGCATCGATAATCATCCCTACCGCGCTGGTATTGTTCGTTACCGGATCGATGAGGACAAAGGAACCGGTGCTGTGGTTTTTTTTGTAAGGATCAAAAAATATCGGCTTCACCGTGGTCAACACCACCCTCCCAATTTCGTTGAGTTCGAAATGATCGATGGCAGATTTCTCGAGGGTGTTAACATCGGTTTTGTATTTGATTTTGTCGATGCGTGCCTTGGTGGTATTGGCGTTGTGCTTGATGTAAAACTGCGTTTCGATATTCATGGCTTGTTCGTCCATCCACACCAGAAAAGCCTCGAAGTGCCGCCCAACGATGGGCAAATTATCAGGATGCACCAGCATTTCACCACGCGAAACATCTATCTCATCTTCGAGGGTAAGGGTAACCGATTGTGGCGGAAAGGCCTTTTCGCGGCTGCCGTTGTAAGTAACGATTTCCTTAACACGGCTCGTTTGCCTCGAAGGCAGTGCCATCACCGCATCGCCTTTTTTCACTATGCCGGAGGCCATGCGTCCGGCAAAGCCTCTGAAATCGAGCGAGGGGCGATTGACATATTGCACCGGAAAGCGGAAGTCGCTAAAGTTGCGGTCGCTGCTTATGTGTACACTCTCCAAAAACTCGAGCAAACTTTTGCCGTGGTACCAAGGCATCCTGGCAGAAATATCTACCACGTTATCGCCTTTGAGTGCCGAGAGCGGAATAAAATTGATGTCGGGAATATCGAGGCTGGTGATAAAGTTGCGGTAGTCGTCGCAGATATCATCGAAGACCTTCTGGCTAAAATCCATCAAGTCCATCTTGTTCACCGCCAAAACCACATGCTTGATGCCCAGCAGCGACACGATAAAAGTGTGACGCTTGGTTTGGGTAATCACGCCCTTGCGTGCATCGATAAGGATAATGGCAAGGTTGGCCGTTGAGGCACCGGTAACCATGTTGCGGGTGTATTGCTCGTGGCCGGGCGTGTCGGCGATAATAAACTTGCGCTTGTTGGTGCTAAAGTAGCGGTAGGCCACATCGATGGTGATGCCTTGTTCGCGTTCGGCTTTAAGGCCATCGAGCAGCAGGGCGTAATCGATATCTTCGCCGGCATGACCCACGCGCTTGCTGTCGCGTTCCAAAGCCTGGAGGTGGTCTTCGTAAAGTTTCTTGCTATCAAAAAGCAAGCGACCAATCAGGGTAGATTTACCATCATCCACCGATCCGGCGGTAAGCAGTCGCAGCAGGTCTTTATTTTGATCCTGATCGAGAAATTCTCGTATGTCTAAGTTTGGTGCTGTATTCATATTCATGTGAAATTGTTTAAACGTTTAGCAATGTTGTTAGAGGGAGAAATAGTGGAGTGACGAAATATTGTAGCGTTGAGAAATTATTAAAATTAATGATCTCAACAGTTTGCTAATCTTCTTTTTAATTTTCAAACCATAATTAGTTATTTATTAATTCGCAGCAACCCTATGCGTAGGAATCGTTCCAATCTCCGGTTTTTATTTTTCCGTTCATTCACTATCATAATAATCTTTTTACCATCAGACGCACGGCAAATGAAATTCAATATGTGTATTTTGAACAGACGCGATGCATCGCGTCTCTACCCACTCCATCTCTCCAAAATTCATTATTCGATATTCAATATGTGTATTTTGTACAGACGCGATGCATCGCGTCTCTACTAAAAATACCCCTCCCTTTTCTTCTGCTCCATGCTGCCGTCCTGGTCGAAATCGATCACGCGGGTGGTGCGTTCGGATAGGGTGGTGGTCATCATCTCTTCCACAATTTTTTCGATGGTGTCGGCCTCCGATTCTATGGCACCGGTTAGCGGGTAGCAGCCCAGGGTGCGGAATCTCACCATGCGCATTTTAGCTGTGGCAGCCAAATCCTTTGGCATCCGTTCATCGTCCACCAAAACCAAGGCTCCGTTGTATTCTACGATGGGTCGCTCTTTGGCGTAATAAAGCGGTACGATGGGAATGTTTTCGATGCGAACATACTGCCAGATATCCAGCTCGGTCCAGTTGGAGAGCGGGAAAACTCGTATGGATTCACCCTTATGAACGCGGGCATTATAAATATTCCAAAGCTCGGGACGCTGATTTTTGGGATCCCACTGGTGGAACTTGTCGCGGAAAGAAAATATCCGTTCTTTGGCCCGCGATTTCTCTTCATCACGGCGGGCACCGCCAAAGGCTGCATCGAAACCATATTTCGTCAGGCCTGCAAGCAGTGCCTGGGTTTTCATAATGTCGGTGTGCACCTTGCTGCCGTGGGTAAAGGGGCCAACGCCACTTTCAAAACCCTCCTTATTATAATGTACAATCAAATCCCAGCCCTTTTCTTTGGCATATTTATCCCTGAATTCGACCATCTCCTTGAATTTCCATTTCGAGTCGATGTGCATGAGCGGAAAGGGCACTTTGCCGGGGTAAAATGCTTTTTCGGCCAGGCGTACCATCACCGACGAATCTTTGCCGATGGAATAGAGCATCACCGGATTTTCGAATTCTGAAGCTACCTCGCGGATAATATGGATGGCTTCGGCTTCGAGTTCCTGAAGGTGTGTTAATTTATATCCATTCATAACCAATATGTGATTTTTGGTAAAACAACTTTAATAATTTGCTCGATACATTCGTCCACGCACAGGTGGGTAGTATCCACTTCAATATCCGCATTAGCGGGAGGCTCGAAGGGGGAATCGATACCGGTAAAATTTTTGATCTTCCCTTCGCGGGCTTTTTTGTACAGGCCTTTCACATCGCGCTGCTCGCAAACCCCGATGGGCGTGCTTACATAAATCTCGATAAAATCCCGGCGACCGATAATTTCCATAGCCATCTCCCTGATTTCGCTGGTAGGGCTGATAAAACTATTGATGGTAATAAGGCCACTATGAATTAATAGTTTGGAAACTTCGGAAATACGGCGGATATTTTCCATTCGGTCGGCTTCGCTAAAGCCCAGATTATTGTTGATACCCGACCTGATATTATCGCCATCGAGCACCTGGGTTAAATACCCGTTTTGGTGCATCCTCTTCTCCAGTGCTTTGGCAAGGGTTGTTTTTCCTGCTCCCGACAAGCCGGTAAACCAAATCACCTTCGATCGCTGCCGAAGCAGGTTTTCCTTGTCTTCGCGGGTCATTATCATATCAAAAACAGGATGCAAATTATTTTCTTCAGGCATCATTCAACATTTAATTATTAAATAAAATACAATCCATAAATTATAAACACCGAAACAAACATGTACAGAATCGTTAGCGGCAAACCAATTTTCATAAAATCCTTGAAATTATACCCACCCGGGCCATAAACCATCAGGTTGGTTTGGTAGCCGATGGGGGTCAAAAAACTGGCGGCGGCGGCATAGGTCATCACCAAAACCAAGGGCATAGGATCGACCCCCATTTTGATGGAAATGGTGAGGACAATCGGGAACAAAATGGCTACGGCAGCTTTGTTGGTAATGTATGCGCTAAGCAGTGCCGAGATGATGTAAATCCCGAAAAGGATGGTCAATTTACCCATCGGCATCAGCACATCCACCAGAAAAAAGCCGATATGGCCAGCCACGCCGGATTTGATCATGGCTATCCCTAAAGCCAGCGACATGGCGATAATAATGGCCAGATTGAAATCGACAGTTTTGGGCAGTTCTTTTTGGTTGATAAGTTTGAGCAAGAGTGCAGCAGTAATCAAAATGGCCAGCGAAAGAAACAGGGACACCAGCTTGGTGGCCGAAAGAAGTATTGCCAAAACCAAACCGCCGATCAATAATACCGGCTCGTAAGGTTTTACCCGCCGATAGTTGCGTACCCGCGATATCAGATAAAAGTCCTGTGTGTTGCGGCACAGCTTATTAAAATCGTGGCCGGCCACAAGCAAAAGCACATCGCCGGGCTTTAGTTTGGCATTGCCCAGTTTCCCGGTCAGCCGTTCGCCATTGCGATGCAGTGCCACCACAGCCGCATCATATTTACTACGAAACATGGCTTCTTTAACGGTGTTGCCCATGAGCGAGGAGTTGTGGGAGATAACTACTTCGATGGCCTCGGTGTGATCTTTGCGACTATACATGCCCAACTCGGCAAGCTCGAGGCCAGAGCTGCTTTTTACCAGTTCGGCAATGGTATTGGTTTCGCCGGCAAATACCAGAATATCATCGCGATGCAAATGCTCACCGGGGTTAACCGGTCTGATTTTTTTTTCGTTGCGTATGATCTCCGCCAAAAAAAGACCTTTCAAATTTCGGAGCTCGGCCTGCTGTATCGTTTTGCCGGGCAGGGTAGAATCGGTGCGGATGCGAGTATGCACCAGGTAGCTTCGGGTGTTTTCCACAAAGTCGTTCATCACATCAGGCTTGTCAGGCAGGAGCCGCCAGCTAAAAAATATCAGAAACAAACCACCAATAATAATCATGGGTACACCAGCCCAAATAAAATCGAAAATGCTAAAAGTGTTAAAGCCGGGTATCATGGTTTGCGCCTGAACCAGACCATTTACAATAAGATTAGTGGAAGTGCCGATGAGCGTGGCAGTACCACCTAAAATGGCGGCAAACGAGAGTGGAATCAAAAGCTTGGATGGACTGATTTTATTGCGCTGGCTCCAGGTGTTTACGTAGGGCATAAGTATGGCTACCAGGGGGGTATTATTGAGGAAGGCCGAAAACAGCGATACGCTCAGCACCATCCGGCTCACAAAGCCTCGATAGCTTTTTGCCTTTTTGAAATAACGGTCGAAAAATCCCTCAAGCACCCCGGTATTGCGTATCATCTCGCCAATCATAAGGAGCATCAGGATAATCATGATTTGTTCGTTGGCAAAGCCGCTCAATATCTCTGCAGGGGTAAGTATGCCAAAAAGTCCCAAAAATATTATTCCGGCAATAAAAGTATAGGCTGGTCCAATCAGTCCGGTGTAAAGCGAAATGATGATGAACAGAATGACCAGAAGTACAATTATTCCATCGTAGGTGAGCATGATTCTATTTCAGATTTTTTAGGGGTTTACGCACCTGAGCCTTATCTACTTCGGCCACCAGCGACATGTTTAATTGTTCGATTTGTAAGATGATCTTTTCTTTACCAACCCTTATCACTTTCCCGTAAATACCTTCCATCGGGCCGGAAGATATCTCCACGTATTCCCCTTTCTCTACCCTTATTTTGAGGCCTTCGGTTTTGTTCAAAAACTTTTTTATCGCCTCAATTTCTTTTTCGCGCACCACAGCCGGCTTTTGCAGATAATAGATAAAACGCACCACGCCGGACACCTGCAACACTTTTATGCGTTCGCGTTCCAATACTTTAACAAAGATGTAAGAATTAAAAAGCGGCACTTCCACCTTTTTCTTCCGGTCGCTCCACTGCCTTATGGTTGTGTAAAGCGGAAGATAGGTCTCGATCTCAGCTTCGAGCAAACGATCGTAAACCCGCTTTTCGGCCCGGGGCTTAGTATAGGCAACCAGCCACTGCTTAGGATTTACCACTTTGGGTTTAATTATCCGGCTTATTATTTTATCGTCATCTTTGAGCTGCATCATTTCTAATATGGGATGGTTTCTAATTAGTGTTTGTCCATAAATTCGATCTATTTTTGATTTAAGATTGAAGATTAATGCCGAGCTAAGCTCGTGCATCCTCGAAAAGTTAAGGAGAATTATAATTTTCTACTTTTCGGGACGATTGTAGATTTTAGATTGTGCTGAATATCACCAACATCTTAAATCTAAAATCTTAAATCTCAAATCGTATATTTTTCTAACTGTTACTTTAAAGGCAAGCCCTAATTAAATCTTAGTATTTCTAATTTTATGAACAATATCAATACTGTTGCGGGCATCTTCCAGGCCGAAGCCCTTACCCTCCAAAATATTCTGATAGGCAATGGTATGCAAATCGGTAAAACCACCGCTGAACTCAATTTCTTTACCTTCAACGGTAATCGAACGGTAGGTTCGTTGCCCTTTGGCCAGCACATCTTTCGGAATATCATTAATATCCAGACTGAGCTGCCATTTTACACGGGCGCGTTCCAGTTCCAGGTAGCCGCTAACTTTTTCGGCTTTCGACTCGGTAACGTGCAAATCGACCACCTTGCCAAAAATCCATCCCAGCATATCAAAAAAATGTACGCCAATATTGGTGGCCACGCCACCCGACTTTTGGCTGTCGCCCTTCCACGAAATAAAATACCATTTGCCCCGGCTGGTAAAATAGCTGAGGTCGATATTATAAATTTTTTCCTTCGGCCCCTCATCCACTGTATGTTTAAGTTGGATAATGGAAGGGTGGTGGCGCAGTTGAAGAATGGTGTAAATTCGTTTGCCGCTTTCTTTTTCGATTTCCTGAAGGGCATCCACATTCCAGGGATTGAGCACAATAGGTTTTTCACAAATAGCGTGACTGTCGTTGCGCAAGGCCAGACGGATGTGCGCATCGTGCAGATAGTTGGGCGAGCAGATGCTTACATAATCAATTTGCTTGCCCTCATTTTTACGACGCAGTTTATCCAAATGCCGATCGAAACGTTCAGGCTCGGTAAAAAAATCAGCCTCCGGAAAATGACTGTCCATAATACCCATTCCATCATAAGGATCGAGGGCGGCCAAAAGCTGGTTTCCGGTATCCTTGATGGCTTTCATGTGCCGGGGTGCTATGTAGCCGGCTGCGCCAATTAAGGCAAAGTTGTGTAATTTTTTTTTCATAATTATAAAATAGATTCTTAAGGTTTCATACCCTCGGCGATGAGGTCGATGATATGTTTTGTTTTTAAATTCAGATTATGCTTATCGATGTAGCCTTGCTGATGCAAAAGGCAGGAGCTGTCAGTGGATACGATGTATTCGGCTCCGCAATCCAGGGCGTGATGCACTTTTTGCTCGGCCATGGCGGTGCTTATGGCTTCGTGCTTTACCGCAAATGTGCCCCCGAAGCCACAACACTCGTCTGATTTCTCCATCTCGATCAGTTGCACACCCTTCACCATACCGAGCAACTTACGCGGAATTTCCTTAGCCAAACCATACTCTCGCAGTGCGGCACACGAATCGTGGTAACAAACCCGCGCCTCGAAGGTAACGGGCAGCATTTCCACCTTTAGCACATTGAGCATAAAATCGGTAATCTCGTAGAGCCGGCTGCTAATTTGTTTGTATTCCAAATGCCAGGGCGTGTTGTAAAAAAGTTTCTCGTAGTAGTTTTTTACAAAGCCAATGCAAGATGTTGATGGAGCAACGATGGGATTTGTTCCTTCAAAATCCTGGAGGAACTTAATACCCAGGTCGCGGGCTTCATCCCAAAAACCACTATTAAAAGCCATCTGCCCGCAGCAAGTCTGGTTGGAGTTGTAATGCACATGCACACCCAGTTTTTCGAGCACCCGCACCATGTTGAAGCCGGTTTCGGGATAAAGCTGATCGATAAAGCAAGGGATAAAAATATCTACTTCCATAGCAAAGGTTCAAACTGTTGGGGCGCAAAAGTAATGCTAATTCCTTTATTTCTTAAATAGGCACTAATTAGTATCTGTCCATAAAGTCATTATCAAAAAAAATAGATTTCTCCCGTCATCACTGCGCTACGCTTGTGCTATTGGTCGAAATGACAAGGTGTAAGTATTTATGTGGGTGGGTGAAAGTGGGTGCTTCGCGCCCACTTTCACCCACCCCTTTCACAGCCCAGGGCTTTGTCATTTCGACTTGAAAAACGAAGCAAAGCAAAGTTTTGAAAGGAGAAATCTCAAATTCAATCACTTAAAAGACAGACACTAATTAAGATTGGACACCAATAATTGATGAGATTTTTTGATGTTTCGATATCCGCCAAATGCCAGATGCAAAAAAGCCAGCGTAGCAACTCATAGCTTACGAAATTGCAAAAGATTTTGTATCAGAAGATTTTCTGTTTTGATCATAACATTTTTATTAGCAGCACAAATCAAAAAAGAATTTCAGCTAAAAAATTTTAAATCAACCAGAAATGCCGGGTACAGGCTCTGTTAAATATTGTTAAGATTGAAAATAAATGAGGCAGGAGTTTCCAAAATCACGTTTTTTTGTAGTACGAAAACGAAGAAATTTTAAGATTAAACTTGGATTAAAGGGGACTTAACACAATACGGAGAGGCGTTTGCAAATTGTTGGTTTTTAACTTACTATTTGTGTTTTGTTATGATTTTATTTAAAATCGTTTTCATTAAAAAATTTATATATTTGCGAAAATTAAGGGCTTACATGAATGGGTAAAACATTTACTTTCCACATCAATTTCATTTTTCCATTTCCCGTACCATCGGCACCGGCTTAGGTGCTCTATGTCTGATTACTAACGAATAAGAAATAGTATGATTCAAATTTTTAATTCATTAATTTATTAATTAAAACCTAACGTTTATGAGAAGAGTTACGAGTTTCTTAGTGTTGATGCTATTCATCGGCACTACAGCCTTTTCGCAAAATGCCGGCGATCAGTTGGCAAAAAAGCTGAAAATGGAACAAGCGATGCAACAACAGCAAAATGCGGATGTTGCTAAAGACCGTACACAGGTGCAAAGCGATGCCCTTGGCGACATTGTTTTCAGCCTGGACATTGATGCTATTACGGGTGATACCCAAAACTTGGGAGCAGATTTCGATGGAACTTATTTGTGGGTAACCGGAGGCGGCAGTGGTGTCGATCCTAACTACCTTTACAAGATCGACCCAATTGCAAGCACGCTCGTAGAATCCTACGAACAACCTGCGACCGTTACGGGTTGGGGTATCCGTGACTTAGTTTATGATGCAGCCTCAGGTTTGGTTTATGGAGGAAATGAAACCAATTTCTTTTCCTTCGATCCTGTTGCCGAAACCTGGACAGACTTGTTTACTTCAACTTTTGGAACCATTAGAGGTCTGGCCTACGATGGAACTAACTTTTGGTGTAAGTCCTTTGGTGATCCCTTGTACGAATTTGATATTGCAGGTACTGTTATCAATACGTACACTCCTACAGTAGCAGCTGCAACTTATGGTGCTGCTTATGATGACAACGAAGGTTTCCTTTATCTTTTTAGCCAGGACGATGCTACCTTTTATCAGTTTGATTTGGCTGGAAATCACACCGGAGTAACCTATGATGTATCAGCTATTCAAGCTGCTGCCATTGCTGGTGGCGCATTTTTCGATTTTGGCAATCTGGTTCCCGGCATTGCCACACTGGGCTTTTTGGTTCAGGGCGAACCGGATGTAGTTGGTGCTATGGAATTGTATCAAACCATAGTGTACCCTAACGATGTTGGTGTTACAATGATTAACGAACCCGTTTCGGGTGCAGAGCTTACCAATGCTGAACCAGTGATGTTTACTATCAAAAACTTTGGAAGCGATCCTCAATCGGATATCGATTGGGAAATTTCGTGGAGTGGCCCGGCAAAAAATCCCGTTACTGGAACCTATGTAGGCCCATTAGCTGCCGGTGAAACGGTACTTATTGATGCCGGAACAGCTGATCTCTCGGTTTTAGGCGACTATACCTTTGAAGCATGTACTCAACTTATTGGCGATGAATTTACCGACAACGACTGCAAAACAAAAATGGTAACCAACAGTGCCCCTATGTATTGCGATGCCTCTACGGGTACCGAAGATGAATACATTGCTAATGTACTCTGCGGTGATATCGATAATACCAGTTTGTGGCAGGGCGGCGTAGCTGACTATACCGACCAAAGCACAACCATCATTGCCGGAGACTTTGAAACAATTACCGTTACCAACGGAAACCCATGGGCATCCGACCTGGTTACCTGCTGGGTGGACTGGGGTGCAGACTATGTGTTTGACGTAGGTACTGATGAAGAGTTTATCCTTACCAGCGATGGCACCGGACTGACCTTTACCGGCGCAATTACCGTTCCTGGTGGAACACCCGGCGGCGACTATCGCATGCGCGTAAGAATGTCGTACTCAACTGCTCCTACACCCTGCGGACCCATGAGCTATGGCGAAGTAGAGGATTATACCATTACCGTAAGCGAAGGTGCTGATAACGACCTTGCTGTTACAGCTATACTTGCTCCTGAAACAGGATATGAACTAAGCAACGCCGAAGAAGTTACCATCCGCATCAAAAACCAGGGTGCGCTTGAGCAATCCGGCTTTGATGTTACCTATAGCTTTGAAACCGACAATCCGGTAACCGAAACTGTGGCTGACGTTATCCTGCCTGGTGGTACCTTGGATTATACCTTTACCGCCACAGCCGATCTCTCAGCCTTTGGTTCATACACCTTTACCGCCTGCACCGAATTGGTCGGCGATGAAGTACCCGATAACGACTGCAAAGAAAAAGTAGTCGAAAATCTGGCTTATGGTGAAATTAGCGGTTCTACCAAAAATGGTGCTACCAATACACATATAGGAGGTGTACTTGTTGAAGCCGGTGGCCTCTCCGTTATTTCAGTAGGCAACCCCTTTGGGTCTTTCTATACCCTAAACGGATTAGAAGCCGGAACTTACACGGTTACCGCAAGCAAGGCAGGCTTCTTCACTTCCACATATCCTGGCATTGTAGTATTACCAGGAGTAACAACAGCTCTTAACATCACCCTTGAACCGGATCTTCCCCAGGCTTTGCCTTTTATGGAAATGTGGGCTGACACTTCTTTTGCCACCAATTTCTGGACGTTCGAACCTGAACAAGCAAACTGGCAAATGAATGCCACTGCTGGAAACCCGGCACCTACCGCTCGCTTTAGTTGGACTCCCTCTGCTACCGATTATGAGTACTCACTGGTAAGTCGTACTTTCCAGGGCGGTGCTGCCAAACCTATCGATGTAACATTGTTGGATTACGACTTGTTCTTAAGCAATTATGCACTCACCACTGTTGAAGGCCTTGCCGTTGAATTATGGGATGGTGCAACATGGCTTGAGGTATTTAACCATGACAACCAACTAGGCAGCATACCATGGACCTCATTCTCGAACGATATCACCGATTTAGTTTCAGATCTCGAATCGTTCAAAATTAGATTCAGAGCCTATGGTGCAAACTCATTTAATATCAACCAATGGGATCTGGATAATATCCATATTTACGAAGCTACTTATGTATCTTTCTCAGGCACAATTACCGAGCTTTCCTCGGGTGCTCCTATCGAAGGTGCTACCATTATGCTCGATGAAATGCGTGCAGAGGTACAAACCGGCGTTGATGGAACCTATTCCATCAGTATTCCTACCGGAACCTATGATGTTACCCTTACCGCCGATGGTTATAATACCGTGGTAGCTGAAGGTGTTGAGATTCTTGACGACTTTGTTTGGGATGTGGCTATGACCACTCCTACACTCGAGGTTTCACCCGATGCCTTTGTCGAGGAAATCGAATTTGGTAATGCACAAGACTATACCATCTCGGTTGCTAATAATGGTAACGGTCCAATCGACTGGACTGCACAGGTACAGTTTATTACCGATGCTAGAAACTTGAACACAACCGTTCCTGCGGTTACATCCAATGCGTACGATGAAGTTAATGGCGAGCCTGTAAAGCCTAATATGGCAGGTACAGATGCTATCTGGGATTTACAGTTTGCACTTGATGTTGAAACCACTTCAGGATTTGTAAGTCACGCTGGTTGCGAAACCGATGGCATGTATTTTTACACCTGCAAATGGAATGGTCCCGAAATTCATAAGTTTGAAATGGATGGTACTTATATCGAAACATTTACCATTCCCGGTGTTACTGGCCTTAGAGACCTGGCTTATGATGGCCAGTATTTCTATGGCGGTGCTGCTTCAACCACTATCTATGAGATGGACTTCACCAACAAAACACTGGTAAGTTCCATCACTTCTCCTGGTGCAGCTCGTGCTATTGCTTATGACGACGTAAACGATGCGTTCTGGTGCAATAACTGGGATAGCGATATGCTTCTGGTTGGCCGTAATGGAACACAGCTCAACAGTATTGCAGGCGTACCCAGCATGTATGGTGCTGCCTTTGATAATCATACTGCCGGCGGTCCCTATTTGTGGTTCCACTGTGGTACTTCTACTGGTGCCGGAGCATGGGTTGAACAATGGGATATTGCCAGCGGAACTTTCACAGGCGTAATGCACACCATTACCGAAGTGGGTGAAGCACGTTCGGCAGGTGGATTATTCCTCGCCGAAGACATTGTTGCCGGAACCTATACCCTTGGCGGAGTTGTTCAGGGAACACCCAATGTCCTTTTTGGCTACGAATTAGGTTCAACTACTGCCCCTTGGCTATCCTTGGATATGACCAGTGGCACACTTACAGGTTCTAAGGAAAGTCAGGACATTACCATGACGCTTAATACCGAATTCCTGAATCTGGGTGAAACCTATACTGCCAATATCAATTTCAATGGCACTCCCGATGTTGGTATGCAAACCGTTAGCGTTGAGCTATACGTGGGTGGCGACATTGGCTACATTGTTGGTACAGTTACCGACCCCATTACCCGTGGCCCCGTTGGAGGTGTTCTGATTACTGCCGATGAAACACGTGGCTTTAGCACTACCACTGGCGCAGATGGAACATACAGCCTTTCGGTACTTGGTGATATGACTTATAGTGTTATGGCCGAAAAAGAAGGCTATATCTCACAAATGGTTGAGGATGTTATGGTAACCACAGGTGAAAACACCATCGTTGATTTTGCACTTGAGTTTGCTGCTCCTGTATTACTTTCAGCCGAAGCCAGCTACTTTGATGTTGCCCTCGAATGGGAAGGTAATAATGTGCTGGAAGGCAAAGGCCTTAGAGTGGACGAAAGCATGCTTAGTGCTGTAGCTCCAAATCTGGAATATCTGCACGGACCTACCATTACAGTTCCTGCTTCCTCAAGCAGAGCCATTGGCGATACCTGCACAAGCCCAATCATGGTGGATATGCTGCCTTACACCGATCAAAATACCACTTGTGGACGTGGCAACAGTGTTGATGCAACTTGCTTAGGCTATTATGATGGTGGCGAAGATATCTTCTATGAGTTTACCCTTACCGAAGAAACATTAGTACGCTTAACCATGGAAACTGTTACTACCTGGACAGGTATGTTGCTTACTGATGTTTGCCCGCCCGATTCCAATTGCATAGCTACAGCTACAAATGTAAGTGCAGGCGGCTCACAAATAGATCAGCTATTGGCAGCAGGTACTTATTATATTATGATCGACACATGGCCTACACCTACATGCATTCCTGATTTCACGCTTACTATCGAAGAAGTTGTAGAATGTGTTGTTGAGTGCCCTGCCGGAGCAATAGACGAAGGCGAAGCCTGTGGCGAAGAACTTAATGATGGCTGTAATGCCGAAGTTCCTGCCTACGCTTCCATCACCTGTGGTGATGTAATTTGTGGTACAGCATGGGCTGATGCCGGATTGAGAGATACCGACTGGTACGAGCTGATAATCGAAGAACCCAAAACCATTACATGGACAGTTGATGCCGAATTCCCGGTTAATGCACTGATCATTGACGGAAACATGGGTTGTGATAACTTAGTAGTTTATGCTCAGGCTGCCTCCGATGAATGTGGAGTACCTGCCGTTGCTACTGCAACCCTTATTCCGGGTACTTACTGGCTCTTTGTTGGCAACCAAACCTTTGAAGGTAGTCCTTGTGGTTTCCAAAACGATTACGTCGCCGAACTCACTTGCGAAGAAGCCTTTATTACTTACTACAACCTGTATCGTGATGATGTAGAAATTGCCGAAGTTTATGGCAATACCTACCTTGACGAAGATGTAGCCGGAGGAAACACTTACTGCTATACCGTAAATCAGGCTTACCCAGGTGGCGAAACCGCAATGTCGAACCAACTGTGTCCAGATGTACCTTATGCTCCCGAAATTGCTGCTGACCCTGCATCGTTGAGCCAATCGCTTTACATAGACGAAACAGCAATGCAAACCCTGACCATCAACAACCTTGGATTGGGTGATTTGGATTGGGATGCTGACATCTCATTCGGAGCCAAGAATTCGAGAGTAAGTATTCCTGCTTTTACAGGAAACATTACGCACTCCGAAGTTTCGATGGGCAAAGCACCTTACACCAATTACAAGCCATCTAATGGCGGAAACTTTGATGTACTGAGAGGATCAACAGCTTACGGCTTTGATATGTACCCTGGATTGGCCTACATCAATTTTGATACCGATACTCCGGGAACCTATACAGTTACTGTTCCTACGCTCAACACTGTATTTGCAGGCGACTTTAACGAAAATAATGTTTATTATGCCATCGATTACGATGCAGCAACATTAAACACTGTCGATCTAACAACGGGTACATTAACCTTAGTCGGAACTAGTCTTGCTTTTACCGATCTGGCCTTTGACTATACTACCAATACCATGTACGCCATTAATTATGACGATGTGGCATTGACGAATGACCTCTACACCTTAAACCTGACAACAGGTGCTTCAACGCTAATAGGCTCAAGTGCTGGAGGTTTGATCATCTCGATGGCCTGTGATGGCAATGGTGATCTTTACGGTTTTGAAATCGAGTTGGATGAAATTGTATCCATAAACAAAACCACCGGTGTCCGTACTTCAATCGGCGCAGTAGGATTTGATGGTAACTATGCACAAAGTATGGCATGGGATCAGGCATCAGATATTATATACATGTCAGCCTACAACCTTACTGCTAACCAAGGCGAATTGAGAGTTGTTGATAAGGTAACCGGAGCTACCACTTTAGTTGCAGCCTTCCCCGGCGGAGCCGAGGTATGTGCCCTTGGCTTTATGGGATCAGTAGAACCCCCTTCTGAGTGGTTGGCTATCAACCCTGTAAGTGGAATGATTCCTGGCGAAGGTAATGCGGTTATCGATGTTACTTTCGATGCTACCGTGCTCGAACCTGGTATCTACAATGCTACAATCAGCATTGCCTCTAACGATCCGCTCATGCCTGTATTGGATGTTCCTGTAGAGCTTGAAGTACTGGCTTACACAGGTACACTTAATGGCTACGTGATGGATGCCACTACCAGAGGACCGGTACAAGGCGTACTTATTACAGCCGACGAAATGAGAGCTACTGCCCTCACCAACGCCGAAGGTTTCTACGAAATGGAACTGCCCGTTGGTCTGTACATGGTTACCGCTTCTAAAGCTGGTTATGTAAGCCAAACGGTGGAAAACATAGCTATCGAAGATGGCGGTGTTACTACCCAGGGTTTCGATCTTGAATTTGCTACTCCCGTATTGCTTTATGCCAATGGCGGCGTAGGTGAGATTAACCTCGGTTGGACAGGCAATCCTGCCGTGGACGGCGACAATGTTCGTGGCGGACTTTCTACCAGCATGCAGGAAGAAGCTCAGACAATGTCAATGTCGAAGGAAGAACAAGAACACGGAGTTACCGCTAAGGTACCTATGTCAAATTCGGGTCGCGCTATCGGTGACGATTGTGATAATCCGAAAATCCTTGATATGACCACTTTCCCTGTTATTGATACCGATTCAACCTGCGGACGTGGAAACAACTACGAAGAAACCTGCCTAGGCAGCTACGATGGTGGCGAAGACATCGTTTATCAATTTACCATCGATGAAGCCAAAGACTTGGAGATTACACTTACCACCACAACCACCTGGACAGGTATTCTTATTACTCAGGAATGCCCCATTGCCAGCAACTGTGTTACCTTCATCACTGGCAGCTCAGCCAACAAAGTACTTGCTACCTCTTTGGAAGCCGGTACCTATTACATGATGATTGATACCTATCCTTCACCGGATTGCATTCCTGAATTCACCATCGAGATCAATGAGTTCGTACCCGAACCGGGCGAGTTTTGTGCTACTGCCTTCGACTATGGTAACGTTAATGATGAACCTGCATTAGGTGCTATTGAAACACTTGGTGCCAATTGGTATAGCTTTACTGCTGATCAGGATTATGGCTCTGTAGATGTATCACTTTGCGGTTCAAGTTTCGATACTAAACTCGAAGTATGGTATGCTTGCGATGATGCAACTTATGCTTTCCTTAATGATGACAGCCCCGAATGTGATGCTAAAGCAGCACAATCATTTATCTCCACAGGCCCCATGGCTGCCGGCGAAACCTGGTATGCCAAGGTTTATGGCTACAGTAGCAACTTCGGTGATTACACACTTACCATATCTGGAAATGATGCATGTGTTCTCGAATGTCCTGCTGGCGCAATTGCCGAAGGCGAAGAATGTCCCGGAGACGAGTATGTAGATACCTTTAATGGTGGCTGTAATTCAGATGTTCCTGTGTTCACTGATGTGAATTGCGGAGACGTTGTTTGCGGAACAGCCAGTACCTTTGTTTTCGATGGCGTCAACAACAGAGACACCGACTGGTACGAGCTTGTAATTACCGAGCCTAAATCAGTTACTTTCAATCTTACTGCCGAATTCCCCTTTATTGGCGGACTTATCGACCAAGTTGAACCCGGTGTAGCCGGATGCGATAACACTACCGGAAGTATTGCTCCCTTCCTCTCAGGCGAACCTTGCGAAGAAATGAGTCTTACTGTTGAACTGATACCGGGAACATATTATTTCTTTGTTTCTGTAGGCGTATTCGAAGGTTACCCCTGTGGTACATCCAACGACTACATTGCTTCATGGGAATGTGCTGATACCTTCATCACCTATTACGATGTAATTCGTGATGACGTAGTTATTGCACAAACTTATGGAAATACCTACATGGATACCGACATCGAACCCGATGTTCAGTATTGCTATAAGGTTAATCAGTATATCGAACCCGAACTTACCACTGGTGAATCCAACGTACTGTGTGCCTCGATGCTTTGCGCTGAAGGTTGCGACTTTACACTAAACTTTACCGATAGCTACGGCGATGGTTGGAATGGCGCAAGTGTAACACTCTTGCTTGATGGCAATGTATTTGGCGTTTATACACTAAGTGCTGGTAGCTTTGGACAGGAAATAGTTACCCTATGTGATGGTCTTGACCTTAGCCTTGAATGGGCTGGTGGTTCTTATCCAGGAGAATGTGGATTTGAGATGATGGATGCCGCAGGTAATGTATTGGTTAGCTTCCTCCCGGGAGGCGCACCAGTAGCCGGCGAATTCTACACTGGCGTTGTAGCCTGCCCGGTTATGACAACTCAAGATGTGGAAATGGAAATGGGCTGGAACGCATGGTCAAGCTATGTAGCTCCTATGGAGATGGATATGGAAACCCTGATGGCTCCTGTTGGTGATGATATGATTATCACCAAATTCTTCAACCAGCTCTACTATCCGGCCTTTGATATCAACACCATGGACGCGTTTAGCAACAATCATGGTTATCAAACCAAAATGGAAGCTGCTGCTACCCTACCCGTTATGGGTTATATGGCTGGCATGACAGTAAGCCTGACCGAAGGCTGGAACCTGATGCCTGTACTCCAGGATTGCTCCATCCCTGCTGCTGACGCACTGGGAAGCATCGCTGGACTCGTAATCGCATGGGAACCCACCGGTAACGGTATTTATTATCCTGCCGGAAGTATCTACACTCTCGCCGACCTGAACCCAGGTATGGCTTATTGGGTAAAAGTAGATGCCGATGTGGATTATACCTTCCCCGGATGTGCCAAAGCCGGTGGCTCGCACAGCACAGCACTACGTTCGGTTAACAACACCAACTGGAACGATGTTAACTACACTACTGTAAACCACGCCGTAGTATTCGATGCCAACGCAATTACCAGCCTGCAAGAAGGCGACATGCTTGGTGCCTTTACTCCAAACGGATGGTGTGCCGGTCTGATAGAATTCAATGGAAACAACTTAGGCTTCAACCTCTTTGGCGATGACATCACCACACAAATGGCTGATGGATTTGTTGAAGGCGAAAACCTGAGCTTCCGTCTGTTCCGTCCTGCTACCAAAGAAGAATTTGATATTGATGTTACCTACAGCTTCGACGCTCCCAATGCTAATGGTTTGTTCGCTATTAACGGCGTTTCCGTTATTACCGATTTCAAACTGTCGCCAACAAACATTGGAGAAAACATGCTGAACGGACTCAACATTTACCCGAATCCTTCTTCAGGCATATTCAATATTGTATGGAACAATATGGACGAGGATGTTAACTACGTTGTACTGAATGCCCAAGGGCAGGAAGTTTACAAAGGAAACCTCCTCAATACTCAGGAACTCGATCTGAGCTCCGAACCGAAAGGTGTATATTTCATTAAGTTTATCAATAGCGGCGTTATCGGAATCGAGAAACTCGTTATCAAGTAGGCTTAGCTGAATTAAGTTTTAAAAAGCCCCTGCCATTGTGCAGGGGCTTTTTTTTGTCCCGAAAAACCAGAAATCTATGATTTCATAGTTTTTCGAGGATGTTGCAAATCCTCGGATTTTTTATCCGGGACACGCCCGTTGGGCGGCATTATTAGTAAATGGTTAATCGTTCATTGTCCCAAAAATGGAATCCCAGAGACGCGCAAGTTGCGCGTCTGTACGAATACATTTTTGCTAATCGGTGTCTTCTGATACCGCAGAATTCAATATTCATTATTCGATATTCATTATTCAATATTCATTATTCAATATTCAATATTCGATATTCAATATTCATTATTCGATATTCATTATTCAATATTCGATATTCAATATTCGATATTCAATATTCATTATTCGATATTCATTATTCAATATTCGATATTCAATATTCAATATTTGCGCATTTTGTAAAGACGCGAAGCATCGCGTCTCTACCCACCACCCCAACTCTCCATTACTCCATCACTCCATGTTTCCTGTTTCGCTAAAAAATTCTACTTTTGCACCCGCAAAAAAAACGTATAATTTATGTTTGACAGTTTAAGTGAAAAATTAGAACGGTCGTTCAAGATACTCAAGGGTCATGGTCATATTACCGAGATCAACGTGGCCGAAACCCTCAAAGAGGTGCGCAAGGCATTGCTCGATGCTGACGTTAGCTACAAAATCGCCAAAGACTTTACCGATGATGTAAAAGAAAAAGCACTGGGGCAAAATGTGCTTACCGCCGTTTCGCCCGGGCAGTTGATGATTAAAATCGTACATGACAAGCTCACCGAATTGATGGGCGGCGAGCACGAAGAAATCAACATTAAAGGCGACCCGGCTGTGATTTTGATTGCCGGCTTGCAAGGCTCTGGTAAGACTACTTTCGCGGCCAAGCTGGCCTATCATCTAAAACAAAAAAAAGGAAAACGCCCCTTGCTGGTAGCCGGCGACGTTTATCGGCCTGCCGCCATCAACCAGCTTCAGGTTTTGGGCGAACAGATCGGCGTTGAGGTATTTACCATCGAAGGGAGTAAAGACCCCGTGGATATTGCCAAACAAGCCATCAAACATGCCAAAACTGTAAACTGCGATTTGGTGATTGTGGATACCGCTGGTCGTCTTGCTATCGACGAGCTGATGATGAACGAGATAAGCAAGGTAAAACAAAGCATCAACCCTCAGGAAACGCTGTTTGTGGTGGATGCCATGACCGGGCAGGATGCGGTAAACACAGCCAAGGCATTTCACGACATACTTAACTACGATGGCGTAGTGTTGACCAAACTCGATGGTGATACCCGTGGCGGAGCCGCGCTTACCGTGCGTTCGGTTGTTGAAAAACCCATCAAATTTGTAGGTATCGGCGAAAAGGTGGAAGCCCTCGATGTGTTTTATCCCAAACGGATGGCCGACCGTATCCTCGGGATGGGCGACATTGTTTCACTGGTCGAAAAAGCCCAGGACACCTTTGACGAGGAAGAAGCCAAAAAGCTGCAAAAGAAGATTGCCCGCGATCAGTTTAACTTTAATGATTTCCTGACCCAGATAAAACAGATCAAAAAAATGGGGAATGTGAAAGATTTGATGGGCATGATACCGGGCATGGGCAAGGCCATTAAGAATATGGATTTTGATGACGATGCTTTCAAAGGTATCGAAGCCATCATTTATTCGATGACACCGGCTGAACGCGAAGATCCAAAATTGCTCAACGGTAGCCGCCGCAAAAGGGTGGCCACAGGCTCGGGCACCGACATACAGGAAGTAAACCGCCTGATAAAACAATTTGCCGAAACCCGTAAGATGATGAAGATGATGAGCAAGGGCGGCGGTAAAAATATGATGAAGATGATGCAGCGCATGAAAGGCATGCCAGGTTAAGGATAAACAGAAAAAATACAACATCGCTTTTCAGAAGACACTAATTAGTTTCTGTCTTTATAGTAAGTTATTTGAATTATGAATTGCCTTGCCCTTTAGGGCGAGGATTTAATGGCTAAGATGAAAATCCCCCTCGATTTTGCCACGCCATAGGCGTGGCAAAATCGAGGGGGATGTAAGGCCAAGCACATTATTCCCCGGGTTAAAACCCGGGGCTATTCAAAAGCATTGACTTTATGGACAGACACTAATTAGTAATAGTTAAAAAAATATACGATTTCAGATTAGCGATTTTAGATTTAAGATGTTGGTGATATTCAACACAATCTAAAATCGTTAATCCTCAATCTTAAATCAAACATCCAAAATCATAAATTCCCATGATACTCATCGACGGAAAAAAAACTGCAGAGAAAATTAAAGCGGAAATCAAGGCTGAAGTAGCCGGATTTATCGACACTCACGATAAGGCACCCCACCTCGCCGCCATTCTCGTGGGCGAAGACCCCGCCAGCGAAACCTACGTGGCGCACAAAGAAAAAGATTGCAAATCCGTGGGCATCACTTCCTCGATTTATCGCCTTGGCAAAAACGCGAGCGAAAAGGATGTGCTCGACACCATCGATTTTATCAACAACGATGAGGATATCCATGGTGTGATATGCCAGCTTCCTCTACCCGAAAATATTGATGTAAACCGAATTATCGCCCACATCGACCCACGAAAAGATGTGGATGGCTTTCATCCGGTAAACCTGGGCAATATGATGCTCGGCAATTCGACCTTTTTACCGGCAACACCTTATGGCATCATGGAACTGCTAAAAAGATACAAGATCGAAACCGCAGGCAAGCACTGCGTGGTGCTGGGTCGGAGCAATATTGTGGGAACTCCCATGAGCATACTCATGTCGCGCAAAGCCAATCCTGGCAATGCTACCGTTACCATGTGCCATAGCCGCAGCAAGGATTTAAAAGAAATTGCTGCCAGTGCGGATATCCTTATCGCTGCCTTAGGACAAGCTGAATTTGTAAGTGCAGATATGGTGAAAAAAGGCGCGGTAGTTATCGATGTGGGCATCCATCGGGTGGAAGCACCAAACACCAAATCAGGATTCCGCCTTATTGGTGATGTCAAGTTTGAGGAAGTGGCAAAAAAAGCCGCAGCCATCACACCGGTGCCTGGTGGCGTTGGCCCTATGACGCGCGTAGCATTGCTACTCAATACACTCACCGCCTTTAAAGCACTGAAGGGAAAATAAGAATACCCCATCCCGGAAAATTCACGATTGAAATAGTCAGAAACCCATGAAACTTCGCCTGCTCACAATCTTATTTTTTACCTGCTTTTACTTCCCGCTTTTTTCAGCTCCCGTGCTGCAAAACTTAGCTATGCCTGATACCGGCAACATGCTACCCGAATATCTCCCGGTAATTTCAGCCCAAGCTAAGCGGATAAACCCTCAACTTCCGGCGCAGGTTGCCGAAAACTCAGGATTAATTTTGTGGCGTAACAAACTTTGGACTCACAACGACAGTGGTGGCGAAGCCGAAATCTATGCCATCGACACCAATACGGGGCTAATGGTACAAACCATCAGCCTGCCACAAGCCGAAAACCAGGACTGGGAAGATATTTCGCAGGATCAGGATTTTATTTACCTCGCTGATGTGGGCAACAACAGGGGCACACGCAAAAACCTTATCGTCTATAAGGTCGCTAAAAATAAAATTCCGCATAGCGGGGATACACAAATATCCGGAATCGGAACCATCCGCTTTTCTTATGCTGACCAAATCGACTTCGAGAAACGCATGAACAATCACAATTTCGATTGCGAAGCCATTGCCTCTTATGGTGACAGCATTTATCTTTTTACCAAAAACTGGGAAAATCAGCGTACAAAAATGTATGCCATACCAAAGATTGCCGGCGAATACAAAATAAGTCCGCTCGCTGACTTTGATGCCGGGGGTCTGATAACCGCTGCCGAATTTAGCCCCGATGGCAGCCAACTTGCGCTGCTGGGCTATGCCGATTATGTTTCGTTTATGTGGTTGTTTTGGGATTATGAAGGAAAGAATTTTTTTGAGGCTAAGAAACTGCGTATCGACTTTCCCGATCTGGTATTTGTGCAAACCGAAGGGCTGTGCTTTACTACCGAGCAAGATATTGTGTTTTCGTGCGAAGAATCGGCAGTACCACCCATGCGCTTTCGGGTAAATACAGATTCACTCAAGTCGATTGCCTTCAGCCATCTTGGCGATTATACTGCTAACAAAATTCAAATATCCGGCATCCCGCCTACCACCTCCGAAAGTATTCATCTCGACATACTCGAACTTCCGGAAGCAAATTTTAGTTTTGAACTCAGAGATCGGCGATGGAATAAATTGATCGAAGGCAGCGGCAAAAAAAAGCGACTGCAGCGAAAGGTAAAATTGGAGATTAAGACTGCTGATTTAGAAAACGGCTTATACTTTCTCAAAATATCCTCCGGCGAACATTCGATCATCAAAAAAATAAAAATAGCACATTGATCAAACCTAAAACCAATAACCCCGAACAAAACCGCCTGCTTGAGGCTGGCAAGATGCTGCCCCTGATGGAGGCTTTTTACACCATACAGGGCGAAGGCCGTAATACCGGCGAAGCAGCCTGGTTTATCCGCATCGGTGGCTGCGATGTTGGCTGTCGCTGGTGCGATGTTAAAGAATCGTGGAACCCCGACCTGCATCCCCTCACCCTTACCGACCAAATTGTGAACGATGCTGCGGCACAAGTGTCGAAAGCAGTGGTAGTAACGGGTGGCGAGCCGTTGATGTACAACATGGACTACCTGTGCGCAGAACTAAAAAAAAATCGGATTAAAACCTACCTCGAAACTTCAGGGGCTTATCCACTTAGCGGCCAGTGGGACTGGATTTGTCTGTCGCCCAAAAAGAATAAGACTCCAGTTGGCGAAATTGCCCAGCGAGCCGACGAGCTAAAGGTGATTATCTTCAACGACAGCGACATTGCCTGGGCCGAAAAATTTGCCGACCAGGTTAGCGAGCAGTGTATTTTGTACCTTCAGCCCGAATGGAGCCGGGCAAAATACATAACCCCGGTCATCATCGATTATGTAAAGAAAAATCCCCGCTGGAAAATCTCCATCCAATCGCATAAATTTATGCACATTCCTTAAATCAATCTCACCTTACTTTTTCGTTTCTTGAAAAAACAATTTTTTAGCAAAAAATTATGGATTTGATTTTATCTTCTCCAACTTGGACTGAATCAGAATATAGAATGTACCTTGAAGCTCGTGAGCAAATTAATAGCAGGAATGTCTATTCTCTCCTTTGACAAAGCCTGTGCCGATGCAGCAATACAAGTATCTCAAAGCCTCAACAAAAAAGGCAAAAACATTGATTTTGCTGATCTTTGCATTGGGGCAACTGCCTTGGCTCATAATCTTAGTATTGCCACCCTCAATATCAAGCATTTTTCGATGATTGAGGGGCTGAGGGTAATTTGAAATCAGAAAAACTTTATTCTAATACCCCCGACCTTAAAAGATAAGATAGGGTTTAAAAATGATAGCCATCCGATGAATTTTGCCTGGGCATGAAACCTAAGCTCAAATATGCAGGTATTCTTGTTAACCGTATTCATCGGATGACTTTCCGACAATTATTTTGCAAATCCGATGTTAATAGGATTCTGCACTGTTTGTTAATTTTATGAATAATTATTTCCACAAATATTTTTATTTCTTCCTGGCATTTCTGCTGCTTGCCTCCCCTACCCTGCTTAGTGGGCAGCAACTGAGCAGCCAGTCCAAACGTGCCATCAAACAGTTTGAGGAAGGAACCCGAAACTTTAACCTACTTTATTACGAGGATGCGAAAACAAATCTGAAAACTGCCATCAAATTAGATCCGGGATTTTTGGAAGCCTACCTCCTGCTTGCCGATGCGCTGAAGGCCACCGATGAAAAAACGGAGGCGCTCGAAGTGTATCAAAAAGTAATACAGATAAACAGCACAAAGTATCCGGAGGTTTTTTTCTTTTCGGGGCTTTTATACTTCGAGACCCAGGAATATCCGATGGCCATGCGCCGCCTGAATCATTATATCCAAAACGCAACCGACAGCACTGCAAGACACGCCGTTGCACAATATTTTAAAGCTTGTGCCAAATTTGCCCGCGAGGCTGTAAAACATCCGGTGCCCTTTTCCCCGCAAAATATGGGGTCGGGCATCAATACCAAAAATGACGAATATATCAACGCCATCGGTGCCGATGGGCTGAGCCTTTATTTTACCGGAAGGCAAAACCGGGCGGATGGAAGACCGGACGGCGATGATTTTTATCTATCAAAACGCACCAACATGGAGGAAGCCTGGGGTGAAGCTACGAAATTGGGCCCACCGATTAATACCCCCGGTGATGAGGGCGCACTCACCATAAGTCCCGATGGCCGCTATCTTTTGTTTGCTGGCTGTCACTGGCCTGATGGCTTTGGCAGTTGCGATATTTATGTCTCAAAGATTGAAGGGGAAAAAGCAGGCACACCGCATAATCTGGGCATAAACGTAAATACAGCAGCATGGGAATCGCAGCCCTCGCTTTCATCCGATGGCCGTACCTTGTATTTTTCTTCTACCCGAAGTGGTGGAAGGGGGAAATCGGATTTGTGGAAAAGCTACCTTCTGGACGATGGCCAATGGTCGAAGCCCGAAAACCTGGGCACCATAATCAATACTTCCGGCTCCGAAATGGCTCCCTTTATCCACCCCGATGGGCAAACGCTTTATTTTTCGTCAGACCGACACATCGGCATGGGTGGCATCGACTTGTACATGAGCAAGCTGGATAGCACCGGCCAGTGGTCGAAACCACTCAATCTGGGCTACCCACTTAATACCCCCGAAAACGAGATCAACATCGTGGTGAATGCCGCCGGCGATAAGGCTTATCTTTCGGCTGATAAATTTGGCGGCTACGGCGGCTTTGATATTTTTGAGTTCGATCTGCCTGGTGAGATTCGTCCCATAGCGTCCACCTACATGAAAGGTAAAATTAGCGATGCTAAAACAGGGCAAGCCTTAGAAGCCTATTTCAGCCTCATCGATTTGGATTCAGAGAAGGAAGTCGTTCGCTCATTCTCCGATCCACATTCGGGCGAGTTTCTGGTGTGCATCCCCGCCAACCGCGAGTATGCCCTTAATGTGAGCAAGGAAAACTATCTCTTTTATTCCGAGAATATCATGCTCACGGGCGTACAGGAAAAGCTGGAACCCTTTCGGGTTAATATCCTACTCCAGCCCATCGAGGTGGGAAACATTATGGTGCTGCGCAATATTTTTTTCGATACCGGGAAATATGATCTAAAAAACCAATCGGTGGTCGAATTAAAAAAATTGCTTTATTTACTCAATGAAAATCCGGAAATAGACATCGAAATACGAGGATACACGGACAATATCGGTTCGGAAGATTTTAACATCCAATTATCCCAAAACAGAGCCAGGGCAGTTTTTGATTATTTAATTGCAAACGGCATCAACCGCCAAAGGCTTCAGTACAAGGGCTATGGCTTTTCCGATCCGCTCGCTGATAATGAAACCGAAGAAGGCCGACAGGAAAACCGGCGTACCGAAATAAAAATCCTGGAAACCGGCAAATTGAAGGAATAATAGCTTAGAAATTACAGATTTTGAAATTCAAAAAACCAACACTCGAAAGCAAGCAAAGCATAATGCTTTCAGTAAGATATATTAATATGCTCATTGATATTGCAAAATCTGCCTAAAAAAGCACTCCTCATTGGTTAAATCTTTTAGCGGTCAAAGTATTTCGATACTGAAGATTCTCAGATAAAGTAAATAATGATTCAGCGAAAAAACTTTTGAACTAAAAATGATATCCGATCTCAGATCATAGATTTTAGATGTTCGGGTAAACATCGGACATCGGACATCGAACATCTGACATCATATATCGGACATCTCCTTTAGCATTTCTTAACACCGCCAAACATGCTAATCTTGCTATTTTTGCAGCTTAATTAACTAAATGCTAAACCTATGTTATTCGATCTCGACCTCATCAAATCCGTTTACAATAAATTCCCCGCAAGGGTTGAGCAGGCGCGCAAATTACTTGGCCGCCCCATGACACTTACCGAAAAAATTCTTTACAGCCATCTTTGGGATAACGAAGCAAGTAAACCTTTCAAGCGTGGTGGTGATTATGTTGACTTTGCCCCCGACCGTGTGGCTATGCAGGATGCCACGGCACAAATGGCTTTGCTGCAATTTATGCAGGCCGGCAAAAGCAAGGTAGCCGTACCTTCCACCGTGCATTGCGACCACCTGATACAAGCCAAAGTGGGCGCAAAAGAAGACCTCGCCATCGCCAAAGATGCCAACAAGGAAGTTTTTGATTTTCTGGCCGGCGTGTCCAACAAATATGGCATTGGCTTTTGGAAACCCGGCGCAGGCATTATCCACCAGGTGGTACTCGAAAACTACGCCTTCCCCGGCGGGATGATGATAGGCACAGATTCGCATACCGTAAATGCCGGCGGCCTGGGTATGGTGGCCATTGGCGTTGGAGGTGCCGATGCCGTGGATGTGATGGCCGGGATGCCCTGGGAGCTGAAGATGCCCAAAATTATTGGCATTAAGCTCACCGGAAAACTGAGCGGATGGACTGCCTCCAAAGATATTATCCTGAAAGTTGCCGGCATACTTACCGTTAAGGGAGGTACAGGTGCTATTGTAGAATATTTTGGCCCGGGTGCCGATACGCTGAGTTGCACCGGCAAAGGAACCATTTGCAACATGGGAGCCGAAATTGGCGCAACCACTTCTTTGTTTGGTTACGATGTAAAAATGGCCGAATATCTAAAAGGTACAGGCAGAACCGAGATTGCCACCGAAGCCGACAAAATTGCATCTCACCTCAGGGGCGATGCCGAAGTATATGCCAATCCCGGAGATTATTTCGACCAGGTGATCGAGATTAATTTGTCAGAATTAGAACCCCACATCAATGGCCCTTTTACACCCGACCTGGCAACGCCCCTGTCAAAATTTGCTGAGGCCGTTCGCAAAAATGGCTGGCCCGCAAAACTGGAAGTAGGGCTGATAGGCTCATGCACCAACTCATCCTACGAAGACATTTCTCGTGCCGCTTCACTAGCGCAACAGGCACTGGACAACAATCTGGAGGTAAAATCCGAATACACCGTAACTCCCGGCTCGGAGCAAGTGCGCTATACCGTGGAACGCGATGGCTACCTGGATACCTTTGAAAAAATTGGCGGTGTTGTTTTGGCCAACGCCTGCGGCCCCTGCATTGGCCAATGGGCACGGCATAATGCCGACAAGGGCGAGAAAAACTCGATTATGACCTCCTTCAACCGTAACTTTGCCAAGCGCAACGATGGCAACCCCAACACCCATGGTTTTGTAGCCTCACCTGAAATTGTAACCGCCTTTGCCATCGCCGGAAGCCTCGAATTCAATCCCATGACCGACAGCCTGGTAAATAAAGATGGCGTGAAAGTAAAGCTGACTGAACCACAGGGTATCGAGATGCCTGTGAAAGGATTTGCTGTGGAAGACAACGGCTACCAGGCTCCGGCCAAAGATGGCAGCATGATAGAAATATCGGTGCTCCCCGACTCGAAACGCCTGCAGTTGCTCGATCCCTTCGATGCCTGGGGCGGGGATGATTTAAAAGGTTTACGTCTCTTAATAAAAGCTGCAGGCAAATGCACCACCGACCATATTTCGATGGCCGGCCCCTGGTTGCGCTACCGTGGCCATTTGGATAACATCTCAAACAACATGCTTATTGGTGCCGAAAACGCCTTCAACGGAAAAACCAACACGGTGAAAAACCAGCTTAGCGGTGAATATAACGAGGTGCCCGCTGTTGCCCGCGATTATAAAGCACAAGGTATCGGTTCGCTGGTAGTAGGCGACGAAAATTATGGCGAAGGCTCCTCGCGCGAACATGCCGCCATGGAACCCCGCTTCCTGGGTGTAAGAGCCTTGCTGGTGCGCAGCTTTGCCCGCATCCACGAAACCAACCTTAAAAAACAAGGTATGCTCGCCCTTACTTTTGCTAACAAAGCAGACTACGACAAAATACAGGAAGATGATACTTTTGACATCCTTGGCCTGCAGGACTTTGCCCCCGGAATGCCATTGACCGTGGTGGCCAATCATGCCGATGGCACCAGCGATGCTATTACGGTAAATCATACCTATAGCCCGGTTCAGATTGGCTGGTTTAAAGCCGGGTCAGCCTTGAATTTAATTCGTAAGAAAAATAAATAAACAATGAGAAACACAACAAAATTGATAGGATTATTAATGGTAATATCCATTTTTGCCATTACGGCCTGCAACATGGAGCAAAGAGACAACAAAGAATCGAAGATGGAACAAAAAGCCGAAGAATTGAGGGATGATGCTAAAGATGCATGGGACGATTTGAAAGACGGAATGACGGATGTAAAAAATGACATTGCAGATGCTTTTGAAGACGATCCCGACACCTTTAAAGAACACGCTAATAAAACCCTTGATGATTTTGACCGGAAGATAAACCGATTTGAAGATAAGATGGAAGAGTCGAACAATGAGGTAAAAGAAAAAACCCGGGAAGCCATCCATGAGCTTAAAGATAAAAGACGGGAACTACAGAAGGAACTCAGAGAAATGAACAAGGCCGGTGGGAAGCAATGGGAAGAAACGAAAGCCGACATTGATAAAGAGTTGAAAGACTTTGAAAAAGGTATTGACAAGCTGCTCGATCGCTAAAATCGGTAAAACTTGTTAATGAATGAATGAAGCCACGAGGCTGTCTGTGTAAATGGGCAGCCTCGTGGTGCTTATTCTTTTTCCATACAAATAAATGATTCTGGATATTTTGCTAAATAATCAATCTGTTCTGACCCTATATTTAGATTAAATCCCCAATCTTTGAAGAATGTAAATGCTTCAGTAATGTATGCTTTATTTATCCCGGAAGAGTAATTAGTGAATTGATTATCCACCAATCCAGATAGATTTTCGTTAAGATTCAAAACTTTTATATTTTTAGAACAATTAAAATCGAAATTTTTGAGGTCAACGAACTTCATCTCTGCCTGACCCGATTGTTTCGTAAATATTTTTTGATCTCCAACAATAGTAGGCGTTTCAAAAATCTTGAAATATATCCTTAGCTTAGTAATATCGTAAACAATACTCCATTTTGTCCCAACTCCCTGACTTACTGATTTCAATATTTCAAACGCATCGCTAACTATAGAATCATTTGAGGATTTTGTATTTTCTTGAATCTTATGAGCAGCTGTACTAAAATTGTATAGCGAACGGTCAGAATCTGTATTTTCCAAATTGTTATAGCATTCTAAAGACTTGCTATATGTACTATTTGCAAGAACTGGTATTGGAAGAGAATTTTGAATATTACTTACCATCTTACCCTCCAAAAACTCGATAGTTGCAACATTGCCAAATTTGTCACAAACAAGAAAATGATATTTTGAGCTAACATCAACAATCCTTAATAAGGAATCGCTATGAATAACTTCTTCAATGGTTGAATAATTATCTAACTGAAATTGGATCCATTGATTTGCACTAATTGCAAAACGGTCATCTTTGCGTGGATACAGAGTTTGTTCTAAGGTCATGTGTTCTACAACAAGTCCGGTTTCATTGATTCCGCCATAAGGCAAATCTCTTCCAATTTGGTTAAAAGTCATGCTGCCATATTTTGAAATCCATTCGATTGCCTTTTCTGTTGGGTCAACGAGAGCAGTCTTTTTTAAATTTCCGGGATTGGTCATTATCAAGCCTGAGCCGGTAATCCAATCAAGATTACGTCCGAAAACTATCCTGTCGCCCTTGTGAAGTACAAAAGTCGTACAGGGATAAACACTTAAAGATATTAGGCCTAATACGAAAACCGTGAATAAAGTAATTCTTGATATCATTTTCATTATAATAATTTTCAGCTTAAAACGACAATTAACATATTTGTTACACGCAATATCACCTCAAATAACTAAAATTTCCAGATAGCTCGTTTTTTACCGAACCACCCTGCGATGGTACATGTCATATTTTTGGCCGGCTTTTAATAGATAAAACTTCCAACTGCCTTCGGGTAGCGGACTTACCTCGCCCACTGCGTAATTCCAATCATCTTTATCGCGCACCTCATGGTAAAAAGTCCCATCGTAAACGGCCACGTAACTTTTGCCGATAACTTCAAACTGATTGTTGTGCGCAACGATGGCCGTGTTTTCGTCCAGCCCCAGACCAAGCATTCCCGGATGCGCATCCAGTATTTCAAAGATATCAAACTGCCGGTTCATGGCAAGCAAGTGCTGGTCGATGGCTGTGTTGGCAAAAAACCCAAAACCCTTTTCATGGTCGCCCATCATCACAGTATTGGTTTGGGTATCGCCACGCACCAGGTAACTGGCCAAAATACTTGCCCCGGCGGAACTGCCTCCAACAACCCCTCCCCTTTCGAGCAGTTTCGCTAGTTGGCCGAGCACCAATGTTCCTTCGTAAGCATCCACTAGCCGCCATTGTCGTCCGCCCAAAAACCACACACCCTGCGCAGCAATCAGCGGCTGAATAAATGTTTCGGTATTGGCCAAATTCCGATCGCGGGTATGCAAAAAGCTAAAGTTGGTAAAACCATAAGCCCTGAATCGCTTTTCCTGGTTCAACAAAAGTTGTTCGTTAGCCAAATCCTCATCAGTCCAGGCAGTACTTATTATTACCACGGGGGCATCGGAGCCACCGGCAAGATCCATAAACTTTTTAAAAACTGCCGTGTCGCTAAGATTGCCGCCTGCTGCAATCAAATAACCACTTTCAGTACAGGATGAATGTGCTTGCTCTGGATTGTCGGGCTGCGTATTTCCCTTACATCCCCACAAAAAAACCATGATTACACCAAGTAAAACACTATTAATACAGTTATTAAAAATCCTAATATTTAAATTTTTCATAATTTTGAATTTTATTTTGCAACAAATGTATGAAATCAAAAAAAAATCCTGCAATCAATTTGCAGGATTTTTTTTTAAACGATTTAAATCCAAACTAAAACAGCGAGAACTTCACATATTTTTTGGGGTTCAGGCGGATATCTTCCAAAAGCAAATTGAGCGATTCGGTAGATCTTTCGAGATGAATGTAAAGGCTGTCGTTGTTAAGGAGCTTGCCAATCGTCCCATCTTCGCTATTCAACTTCGCGATAATTTTGTTAAGGTTGCCGATGGCTTCCTGGGCATCGCGCATAGTTTGCGGAATATCCGCTACTGCCAACGAATCGCTGAGGGTAGCCATATTGCTGAATATCCGGTTGATATTTTCGTTGTTTTGCTCCAGGTTTTCCGAAATCAATTCCAGGTTTTTCAGTATTCCCTGTATTCGGGGCTGTCCATCGGTCAGTATATTATCCAGACGCGAGGTGGTGCTTTCGGCATGAGACAGCGTATTGCGAATACTTTTGATCGACTTGATAAGGTTGTCTCTGGTATCTTCATCGAACATCGATTGCACATCGGTCATCACCGAGTCGATAGAAGTAATCAAGGCCAATGCTTTGCGTTTCAAGGGTTCAACCTGCTCGTTGACCTGCGACATGAGGCTTTGCTCCATTTCAGAATACAAGGTATCGTAACTTTGGACGTATTGAGTAGAAGTGCCCAACTGGATTTCGATAGCCTTGCTACCCAAAAGATCCATACTGCGAATGATAGCCTTAGAATCGATGGGGATGTCCACTTCGTTGTGAAGGTAAATCTCGACAAGAATTTGTGAACTTGCCGGGATAAAATCCAAGCGCTGAACCTTGCCGATACTTAATCCGTTGATTAGAATTTTATTGTCGTTTTCCAGGCCGTCCACCCGGTCGTAAATGGCATACAAATATCTTTTGCTCGAAAAAATACTGGTACCCTTCAGCAGATTCATTCCCCAGATCAAGAGGGCTACTGCGCCAATAAAGACAAGACCCACTTTAAGTTCCTTTGATATTTTCACGTTGAATTATATTTTGATTAAAGGCAAAACTATATAATTTTTCAGTAAGGAGGCTCAAATGATTTTGAGAAACAGAAATTGTATTATCACTTCTCCATGCCCACTTTGTAGGCTTGTACTGCCTCAGCAATGGCTTTGGCGATTTTGTATTGATTATCTGGATTGAGCAGATATTTTTCTTCGGCAGGGTTGGATAAAAAGCCCGTTTCTACCAAGGCTCCGGGCATGGTGGTAAGATACAAAACTACAAAGCCTGCCTGCTTCACACCACGGTTGTACATGCCGGCAGTGCTTTTGAGCTTTTGCTGCACCAACTGCGAAAAAGCAATACTCTGATCCATGTTCACATGCTGCATCATGGTGAGCATAATGTAGTCCTCGTCCACATCGGGATTAAAACCATCGTAGCTGGCGGCAAAATTATCTTCCAGAAAAATGGCAGCATTTTCGGTTTTGGCCACTTCGAGGTTCTCAGCAGTTTTGTGTACGCCCATCACATAAGTTTCGGAACCAAAAAACTCAGGCTTTGAAATGGCGTTGCAATGGATGGAAATAAAAAGGTCGGCCTGGGCATCGTTGGCAATTTGTGCCCGCTGATGCAGCGGCACAAAGCGGTCGTTGGTGCGGGTATAAATTATCTCAAGCTCCGGCATTTGCTCCCCGATAAGCCTTCCGGTAAGCAAGGCCAGCTTTAAGGTAATGTCTTTTTCATGGGCAACGCTTCCCGAAGCACCCCGGTCGATGCCCCCGTGACCAGCATCAATCACCACTTTTTTCACTGTTGTGCCATTTTTCGATTGTTGTGCTGGAGCCTGAAGGAAAAATAAAAACAGAAAAAAAATAAAATAAGCCGATTTATTACGTTTCATTAACATTGTGGCAAAGATAGCTGGTTTTTTTAGGATAATAAATTACAACAAAGCAAAGATTATCAGCCACATTTTGATTTATTTTGCATGATGAATGATCAAATTTTTGAATTGAGAGGTACTAATTGATCTTGAAAAGTTTACCCAAAAAATACACTTTACAATCAAAATTCCTAGCGAAGGATTTTTCGTCCCCGCCTGCCTGTTGGTTTTCGATTATCCTGCCCTTGCTCCTATTGTTATCATCGTCAGTGCTTCTGGCGCAGGCCGACACCATTAGCCAAACCCCCGATTCGTTGCTTACCAATTATTATCAAAATCTTAACGACAGCCTAAATAGTACAATATTGCAGGATACGCTGGTGGAGGCTGATTCGACCGAAAAGAAAAAGTCAGGCTTTGGTTTGGAAGCCAGCGTAAAATACAAGTCGTTCGAGAAAATCCATTATGACATCCAAAACCGCAAGGTGTTTTTGTACGAAGATGCTGCCATCGAATACGACAATATTGAACTGGAGGCCGATTACATAGAAATCGATTTTTTGAACAATACCGTTTTTGCGAAGGGCGTACCCGACAGCACCGGGAAAATGGTTGGCGAACCGGTTTTTAAAGAATCGGGACAGAGTTACCGATCGAAGGAAATGAGTTATAATTTTGACACCAAAAAGGGGATTATCTCACACGTGATCACCAAAGATGGCGAGGGCTACCTGCACGGCGAAAAAATCAAAAAGATGCCCGATGGGCGTGTCAATGCCTGGCATGGCGGCTACACCACCTGCGATTTGGATCATCCACACTTTCAGTTCAAATTTACCCGTGCACAGGTTATCCCCGACAACAAAATAGTTTCGGGGCCGGCCTACATGGTTATCGAAGGCGTTCCCACGCCACTATTTCTGCCCTTTGGCCTTTTTCCCAACAAAGCAGGGCAACGCTCGGGCATCATTATCCCGGGCTTTGGCGAATCGGCCAGTCGTGGTTTTTTCCTGGAGCGGGGTGGCTATTACTGGGGCATCAACGACTATATGGATTTTACCATCACCGGCGACATTTACACCAGCGGAAGCTGGGCATTGCGCCCCACCTTTAGATATGCCAACCGATACAAATACAGCGGGAATTTTGATTTGAATTATGCGGTGAATTACCTGGGCGACAAAGACGACCCTGGCGTAGAAGCAAACAAGGATTTCTCGATACGATGGACCCACTCGCAAGACCCAAAGGCTCGACCCAACAGCCGCTTCTCGGCCAATGTTAATATCGTTTCATCGCAATTTAACCAATTCAACCTTACCAGCACCAATGCCTATCTATCCAATACTTTTCAGTCGAGTATCTCGTATCAAACCAACTTTAACAACTCCATGTTTTTGTCGATAAACGGAACCCACCAGCAAAACACCATCGATGGCTCGGTAAATATTTCGCTGCCTACGGTTACCTTTAACACTAAACAGTTTTACCCCTTCCGCAAACAAAAACAGGTAGGGCAGCCCAAGTGGTACGAAAACATCAACATGAAATACACCATGAATACCGACAACCGCATCAACACCCAGGATTCGCTGCTATTTAAGCCCGGCTGGGAAGATGATTTTAAGTTTGGTGTCAAACATGCCATCCCCATCAGCAGTTCTATAAAAATTTTAAAATTCTTCAACCTCACCAATTCTGTCAACTATTCCGAAAAGTGGTATCCCTACACCACACGTCAAAACTGGATAAACGATACCTTAATAACGGAAACAGATACTACGCTTGGCTATGTGCAAAAAGATACCCTGCGCAGGTTTACCGCAGCGCGCGAGTTTTCGTATTCGGCCTCTATGAGCACGCGCCTTTACGGGATGTATCAGCTTAAAAAAGGGCCGATAACTGCCGTGCGTCATGTGATGACACCCAGCGTTTCGTTTACGCTGCGTCCGGACTTTGGCTCCGACTACTGGGGCTATTGGGACGAGGTGCAGACAGACCAGGAAGGCGATACGAAACGCTACTCTATTTTCGAAAGCTCCTTGTACGGCGGCCCTCAGGATGGTCGCTCCGGAAGCATTGGCCTCTCGCTGGCCAACAATCTGGAGATGAAAGTACGCTCGAAACAAGACACCATCAACGGCACCAAAAAAGTGGTGCTCATCGATAATTTTAGCTTCAGCACTGCCTACGACATTGCCAAAGACTCGCTCAACTGGGCACCCCTTTCCATTAGCGGTCGAACCACCCTTTTCAAAAAACTCAATATCACTTATCGATCCTCCTGGAATCCTTACACTGTGGACTCGGCAGGTAAAACAATGAATCAGTATGAGTATGAAGTTAGTAAGAAATTATTCAGGATGGAAAACACCTCCTGGAATTTTAGTATAAGCTACAGGCTGAGTGCCAACGATTTGAAAAAAGACAAAAAGAAAACCGGAGGCGGAGCACCACCACCCGAAGATAATCAGGACATCCTCGAAAAATATACCGAGCAGGAGATCAACGATGTACTCGACAACCCTGATCAATACATCAACTGGAACAACGCCTGGAGCCTGTCGATAAACTACAGCTTAAACCTGGGCAATAATCCGGACTACATTAATTATGAGCGCATCGACAACAAGAAAACATCGGCTCATACCTTAGGCATCACCGGCGATATCAGCATCACACCCAAATGGAAGGTCAACTTTAGAACGGGCTATGATATTGTGGATTCAAAATTTACCTATACCTCCATCGACTTTTATCGTGATCTGCATTGCTGGGAAATGCACTTTAGCTGGATTCCCACGGGCAGCCGAAAAAGCTGGACCTTTGGCATTAACGTAAAAGCCTCGATCCTGAAAGATCTGAAATACGACAGGAAAAAGGATTTCAGGGATTCGTACCAGTAGAGAGGTAGAGACGCGATGCATCGCGTCTGCACATAACGCACACATAACAAATATTAAATATCGAATATCGAATAATGAAATCCTGACGATTAACAAACTGAATACCCGTACAGACGCGCAATTTGCGCGTCTCTGCGCATCCTTTTAGAAATAATTAACATTTAAAATTTACAAAAATGAAAAAGGTAATTTACACCGAAAAAGCACCAAACGCCGTTGGCCCTTACAGCCAGGCTATCGAACACAATGGCCACCTGTTTATCTCGGGCCAGATTCCCATCAATCCTGAAACCGGAAAAGTGGTGGAAGGCGGCATCGCTGAACAAAGCGAGCAAGTGATGAAAAACATCGCTGCCATATTAGAAAAAGCAGGCTACACCTTTGATGATGTGGTAAAATCGACCTGCCTGCTTAGCGACATGAATAACTTCGCCGCCATGAACGAGGTTTACGCAAAGTACTATCCCAGCAATCCGCCGGCACGCGCCGCTTATGGCGTGGTTAAACTGCCGCTTGGGGTTTTGGTGGAGATCGAAACCATTGCGATGAAGTAATAAAAAAGTCCCGGCCATTGTGCCGGGATTTTTTTTGTTTCAAAAAATGGCTCATAAAAAGTACCATTTCAATATTCTTATTATTTTTACCGTATCAAAATCCAAAAAGAATTGCCGGCACAGCAATAATGAGGTGATATCCATTTGCTGCCCGGATACACCAGGAATCTTATGAAATGATAATATGCTTAGTATCGATCCAAAAATCACCAAACCCTCAGATGATCTTCATCGCACCACAGCCATACTCAATGCCCTGCGTAGTGTAAACAAACTCTTATTTCACGAAAACGACACAGGCAAAATTATCCGCTCGGCCTGCAATATCCTGGTTGAAATGCACGGATACAACACCGTGTGGATTGCCCTTTTTGATAAGGATAAACTTATAGAGGATTTTGCCTCGGCCGGCTTCGATGACGACCTGTCGGCCTTAAAGCATATACTCTTAAAAGGTGACTTACCCAAATGCCTGAAACACACCCTGAACCATTCAAAGTTAAAGGTGGTTTGGTCGCCGACCGATGAATGTCCCGATTGCCCAGTAGCTGAAAAATATGCCGAATGGACTACTTTCGTTTGCCCGCTCAATCACAACAATAAACTTTTTGGAAGTATTTCGGCATCGGTACAACGGGAGTTTGCCGACAAGCCTGAAGAGCAGGAACTATTTACCGAGCTTGCACACGATATTGCCTTTACCCTGGATAAGCTCACGGTGGAAAAAAAGATGGATGAAACTGTGGAATTACTCAAAGATAAAACGGACAGCTATCAACATCTGGCCGGAGCCATGTTCGAGACTATGAGCATTATTAACAAAGATGGAAATATTTTATTTGCAAACACCAACAGTGCCGCCAACATGACCGGGCAGGCCAATCCACCCGACATAGCAGGACGCAACCTGAGGGAATTTCTCCCCAAAGAAAGCGCAAACACTTTTATCCAACAATACAAAAAAGTAATTGCAAGCAATGAAACCATAAAGCAAGAAGTGGACATGGAAACCATAAGCGGCCATAAATGGTTTATCAATACCCTGACACCCATTTTTTATCAGCAGAGCAAAGAGCGGGTGATCCTCTCCGTGTCCATGGAAATTACTGATCTTAGAAAATCGGAAATTGCCCTGAAAGAAAACGAAGAAAAATTCCGCTTCCTGGCCGAGTCCTCTTTCGAAGGGATTATCGTACACAAAAACGGAATAGTCCTCGATGTGAATGATGCCTTTGTAAAAATAACGGGTTATTCCAAACAGGAAGCCATCGGGCAGAACCTGCTGGATTATTTATCCTCAAAAACCGACATTGCCAAGGTTTTACTGAATATGGTAAAATTTAGAGCCACACCCTATACCGTAAGCGGGCAACGCAAAGATGGAAGCACCTTTGTAGCCGAGCTGGAAGGGAAAAACGTAAAACACCAGGGCAAAACTGTACGCATAGTTGCTCTAAGGGATGTTACCGAAAAGATACAAGCCACAAAAAAAATCACAAAAAGCCAGGAGCAACTCAAAAAAGCGCAAAGCATTGGAAAGATGGGCAACTGGAGTATTAACCTAAATACCGGCGAAATTTACGGATCTGATGAAACTAAACGGATATATGGCTTCAAAGTCGGCTCACCGCTTAACCTCGAAAGCATTCAACAATGTCACCTCCCACCACATCGCAACGCACTCACCGATGCCATCGAGAAGCTCAAAACAGGAGAAATTGATAAACATGACCTCACGTTTAAACTAAAAAATCAAACCAGTAATCAAATTATTGATGCACGAACCATATCAGAATATGATGCCGCAACCAACATTATAAGCGGTATAGTTCAGGACATTACCGATCGTAAAAAATCAGAAAACGAGCTAAGGGACAGCGAGGAAAAGTATCGAAAAACCAATGCTCTTTTCAGATTGATGAACGATACCATGCCCGACATGGTGTGGGCTAAAGACCTGGACTATAAGTATATTTTTGCTAACAAAGCCATTTGCCATAATCTGCTGCAGGCCAAAGACACCAGTGAGCCAATTGGCAAAACGGATTTGTTTTTTGCAAAGCGTGAACGCAACGCCCATCCCGAAAACCAACAATGGCACACCTTTGGCGAATTGTGCCAAAACACCGATGTTACGACCCTGAAAGAAATGAAAAAAATGCAGTTTGACGAGTATGGCAACGTAGGTGGGAAATTTCTGTTTTTGGATGTACACAAGGCTCCGCTTCTTGATGAAGATGGTAAACTGATAGGGATTGTAGGCTCCGCACGCGATGTTACCAAAAGAAAAGAAGCCGAGCAAAAACTCCTGAGCCAAAACACAGAACTTGTCGTAGCCAAAGAAAAAGCCGAAGAAAGCGATCGGCTTAAATCATCTTTTCTTACCAATATGAGCCACGAAATACGTACGCCCATGAATGGCATCCTGGGTTTTACAAGTCTGCTCAAAGAACCTGACCTCACCGGTGCCGAGCAGGAAAAATACATCCGGCTGATACAAAAAAGCGGCGACCGGATGCTTACCACGATCAACGACCTGATCGACATCGCAAAAATTGAATCAGGCCAGGAAGAAATTCGGCTTAGCTTAGTTGATGTTCATCAAACAGTAGTTGACCTCTACGATTTCTTTGTGCCCGAAGCAAAAGCCAAAGGCCTGGATCTGATTTTTGACCCCGATACCAAATACCAGGAACTTACACAAGTTAGCGACCCCGACAAGCTCAATTCGATAATGACGAACCTGATAAAGAATGCCATCAAGTTTACTAAGCAGGGTAGCATCAGATTTGGATTAAAAAAAACAGCGGATACGATTGAGCTTTTTGTTAAGGACAGCGGAATAGGCATACCACAAAACAGACAGAAAGCCGTTTTTGAACGCTTCGTGCAAGCCGACATCAGCGATTCGAGAGCCTTTGAAGGTTCGGGGCTGGGGCTGTCGATTACCAAATCTTATGTTGAAATGATGGGTGGAACCATAAGGCTGGAATCAGAGGAAGGCAAAGGAACTGCGTTTTACATCAGCCTTCCCGACCAAATAAAAAGCCTCGCCCCCACCCCACAATACGAAACCGAAGCTAAGAAGGAGGACATACCGCAAACGCGGAAGCTGAAAGTACTGATTGCCGAAGATGATGAAACCTCTATGTACTACCTGAAGCTGATTTTAAAAAAAATGGCCAACGATATTATAGCCGTCAACACTGGAATCGATGCGGTGGAGGCCTGCCGCAATAACCCCGATATTGATCTGGTATTGATGGATATAAAAATGCCACTGATGGGCGGCCTGGAAGCCACCGAAATGATCAGGGAATTTAATCAGGAAATCATCATCATCGCGCAAACAGCTTATGCACAGAGCAACGACAGCAAAATTGCCCTCGAAGCAGGATGCAACGATTATATTGCCAAGCCCATCGACAACGAATTGCTTCGCAAGATGATACATCAATGGGTGAAATAAAAAAATTAATTTTTTTTATCCCTATCTTTGCCTCCAAAATTTTAAACTATTAATTTGGTAACCCACTACCTATGCAAGCACCAAAAATTTATAAGCCAAAAAATAAAGTAAGAATCGTAACTGCCGCCTCTCTGTTCGATGGCCACGATGCCGCCATCAACGTGATGCGTCGTATCATCCAATCATCGGGAGCCGAAGTAATCCATCTGGGGCACGACCGCTCGGTTCAGGAAATTGTGGATTGTGCAATTCAGGAAGATGCACAGGCGGTAGCCATCACTTCCTACCAGGGTGGGCATATCGAGTATTTTAAATATATGTACGACCTTCTCCGTGAAAAAGGAGCCGGGCACATCAAAATATTTGGCGGCGGCGGCGGGGTTATCCTGCCCGAAGAAGCCAAAGAACTGCATGAGCACGGCATTGCACGCATTTACTCGCCCGACGATGGCCGCTCGATGGGCTTGCAGGGGATGATTAACGACCTGCTCGAAAAGTCGGACTACCCCACGGGTAAAGATATAGTACCCGATGTCGAAAAAATCCAAAACAAAGACATCGTCCACCTGGCACAGGTAATTTCGGCGGTCGAGAATTTCCCAAAACATACTACCGAATTCCTTAAAAACAATACCGCCAAATGTCAAAGTCAAATCCCGGTACTTGGGATTACCGGAACCGGTGGCTCGGGCAAGTCTTCGCTGGTGGATGAAATTGTACGCCGATTTTTGGACGACTTCCCCGAAAAAATGCTGGGCATTATCTCGGTCGATCCTTCCAAGCGCAAAACCGGTGGTGCTCTGCTGGGCGACCGCATCCGGATGAATAGCATCAACAGCCCACGCATTTATATGCGTTCGCTGGCCACACGCCAGGCCAACCTCTCCTTATCCAACTACGTAAAAGATACCGTATGCCTGCTCAAGATGGCCGGCTTCGATTTGATCATCCTCGAAACCTCGGGCATCGGGCAAAGCGATACCGAGATTGTGGATCACAGCGATGTGTCGATGTATGTGATGACCCCCGAATATGGCGCGGCCACACAGCTCGAAAAAATTGACATGCTCGATTTTGCCGACATTATTGCACTGAACAAATTCGACAAGCGTGGGTCACTGGATGCTTTGCGCGATGTAAAAAAACAATACCAGCGCAATCATCAGCTTTTCGATCAGACACCCGAGCAAATGCCGGTGTATGGCTCCATTGCTTCGCAGTTTAACGACCCGGGTACCAACGCCCTGTACAAGGCACTCATCGAAAAGATAGCCCAAAAAACCGGCATCGACTTCGCCTCCAAAATGGAGATCACCCACGAGATGTCAGAAAAGATATTCATTATCCCGCCAAAGCGGGTGCGCTACCTGTCGGAGATTTCGGATACAGTTCGCAATTACAACCAATGGTGCGATGAACAGGGCGTAGTAGCGCAAAAACTGTTTGCCCTGCACGAATCCATACAAATAGCAAAAAACGAAGGGCAAAACGATACGGCCGAATCCTTGCATAAATTATATACCAGCCAGGAACTTAACCTCGATCCGCGCAATAAGAAAATTATCAAAGAATGGGATACGAAGAAAAAAGCACTGCGCAAAAAAACCTTTTGCTATGAGGTGCGGGGTAAGGATATCTGCGTAGAAACGCACACGGAATCATTATCTCATCTTCAGATTCCAAAAATCACCCTGCCCAAATATACCGGCTGGGGCGATATCCTGAAATGGAATCTGCGCGAAAATGTACCCGGCGAATTTCCCTTTGCCGCCGGCGTGTTCCCTTTTAAGCGCGAGGGCGAAGATCCCACGCGGATGTTTGCCGGCGAAGGCGGCTCGGAACGCACCAACAAACGCTTCCATTACGTTTCGTACGGTATGCCCGCACGAAGACTATCGACGGCTTTTGATTCGGTAACCCTTTATGGCCGCAACCCCGACCGCCGCCCCGACATTTATGGCAAGGTGGGCAACTCGGGCGTTTCGATTTGCTGCCTCGATGATGCCAAAAAACTGTATTCAGGTTTTAATCTGGTAGATGCCAAAACCTCCGTGTCGATGACCATCAACGGACCGGCGCCAACAATGGTCGGCTTTTTTATGAATGCTGCCATCGACCAGCAATGCGAAATCTATATCAACGAAAATGGCCTGGAAAAAGAAGTCGAGAAGAAAATTGCTGACCTGTACAAAAAACATGGGACCAAACGCCCAGCTTACCAGGGCGACCTGCCCAAAGGCAACGATGGACTTGGTTTGATGTTGCTGGGCCTTACCGGCGACCAGGTTTTACCCGATGAAGTGTATCAAAAAATTAAAAAAGATACCATTGCCCGCGTGCGCGGAACCATCCAGGCCGACATCCTAAAAGAAGACCAGGCTCAAAATACCTGTATCTTCTCCACCGATTTCTCGCTCAAGGTAATGGGCGATGTGCAGGAATATTTTATCAATAACAAAGTAAGAAACTTTTACTCGGTGTCCATCTCGGGCTACCACATTGCCGAAGCCGGGGCAAACCCCATTTCACAATTGGCCTTTACCCTGGCCAACGGTTTCACTTACGTGGAATATTACGCCAGCCGTGGCATGGACATCAGCAAATTTGCGCCCAACCTGTCCTTCTTTTTCTCCAATGGCATCGACCCCGAATATTCGGTACTCGGGCGCGTTGCCCGACTTATCTGGGCCAAAGCCATGAAACTAAAATATGGTGCCGACGACCGCTCGCAAAAGTTAAAATATCATATCCAAACTTCGGGGCGCTCGCTTCATGCCCAGGAAATTGGTTTTAACGATATTCGCACCACGCTCCAGGCCTTATACGCCATATACGACAATTGCAATTCGCTGCACACCAATGCCTACGATGAAGCCATCACCACACCCACCGAAGAATCGGTGCGCCGTGCCATCGCCATACAAATGATTATAAACCACGAGCTGGGACTGGCCAAAAACCAAAATCCCCTCCAGGGGGCCTTCATCATCGAAGAACTAACCGACCTTGTGGAAGAAGCCGTGCTGCTGGAATTCGACCGGATTACCGAACGCGGCGGCGTACTGGGAGCCATGGAAACCATGTACCAGCGCAGCAAGATACAGGAAGAATCGCTGTACTACGAATCGATGAAACATAGCGGAAAGCTGCCCATCATGGGCGTTAACACCTTCCTCTCATCTGAGGGTTCACCCACGGTATTGCCAGGCGAAGTGATACGCGCCACCAAGGCCGAAAAAGAATATCAGATAGCCATGCTTGAAGGGCTGCACAAAACCTACAAAAAGGAAGCAGCTAAAAGTTTGGAAGCACTTGGCGAAACGGCTTTACATAATGGCAACATCTTCGAGAGCCTGATGGAAGCTGCTAAATATGCCTCGCTGGGGCAAATCACCGAAGCCCTGTTTGAGGTAGGCGGGCAGTATAGAAGGAATATGTAAGTTCAGCTAAAAACCTTAGTAGAAAAATAATTCCTCAAAAGAAAACCAAGCTTATTTTTACATCACGATAGAAATAAAGTTAGGGGGGGGGCGTTGTGGTCGTATTTTCTACTAAGGTTTTTTTTAATGCTAAGCCTGTCTGACTTGGCCAGGAAGGGTTTTCACGCTCTACAATGTCATTTCGATGCCGCAGTTGCGGCAGGAGAAATCTATTCCCAATTTATCCGATGATCCACATCAATGATATCTGAGGTGGAGTCTGTTAAATTTTTTCGAGCTGTAAAGTTTAAACCAAAAGCCCCGGCCAAGCACAGCCGGGGCTTTGTATTTAAAACCTACTGTTATTACCAAACTCCTGACTTATCGTAATTGCTTTGTCGCATTTAATACCCTTAGTGAAACTTAGAGACTTTGAGCCTTTGTGGCAAGGGAATATAGGATAGCCACAAAGACCCCAAGGCACTAAGAAACACTAAGTTATTCAGTATGAATTTTGCGACATGTAGATTTACGATAACATTGTTGTAAGTATTTGATTACAAACTTATGAGTCAAGAGGTCGATATTTATAAAAGCACAATCCTTTTGGTAAATGTTCCATTTGAACTTATCAAACGAACATTGTAAACTCCCTTTTCCACACCAGTGAGATCGAGATGATTTTCAATGGGAGAAATGGTTTTTTGCAGAATCACCTGTCCGCCGGCATCAAATATTTCTATGGTGGTAGATTCATCCAAACCATCAATCACAAATTTGCCGTGCGTTGGATTGGGGTAAATGTTTACGGATTTGGAAAGTTCGTTCGCTAAACCAGTTGTGCCCGAAACCGCATCTTTCACAACAGAAACTCCATTGCTCTCAAACTTACCCCCGTGGTTTGCCCATGACTCTTCAAAAGTGATTTGTAAAGTTTGCTCCTGCAAAGTTTGTGGGTTGACAACTGAAAAACTAATATGTTCCCCTTCAAAAAACCCATCTTTTCCAAAGGTGGTCTGGTCATCTCCATAAATGGTGAGTGCTGAGTTTCCTTTTATCGGAGTCATTCCACAAACCAATCCCTCCGAAGTTTTTGCTACTATCAGGTTTTCTTTATTAAAATTCAATTGCTCAAATGCATGTTCAGGAAAAACTATCAGATGCGATGAAGCCGTTTTTATGGGTTTGTCAAAACCGAAAATATTCGGGTATTCCCACGCTTTAACGTTTGAGGTGGCTTTTGTGGGGGCTTCCGGGAAGGTAATCTGATCTGCAGTTTCCATCAGCAAGTTGTAGGCTTTTCCACAATGAAGTACGCCGAGTGAGTTGATGTTATACTCAGGCCAGTAAACGCCGGTTCCGGCAATTTCCTTAATCAGAACCACATTATCTTTTACCGCTTTGCCATCAAAAAGTTCGGTCAGGCTTACATCATCCGGGCATATCACCGGCAATATCGACCATGAAGCCGGGACATCGCAGGATAGATTTGCCTCGGCATAACCTGTAATATTTAAAGTGGCACCTTCCTGCATTTTGATAAAGAAGGCATCGTGATGATCCCAGTTTGTCAGGGTAGCAATTCCTGCATTGGGCCAATACATTTGCTCATAATTATACACCAGCGTCATTTGGTTACCTATGGGGCCAAAAATGGTTTCAATGTCCGATTCTGACGGCATCAGGTAACTCGACAATCCTTGCCATCCCTCTGTAAGCGAAATATTGTGGCTGAGGATAGCGAGTGGGACAAGTTCAATTTCGATGAGGTTATTCATGTTCGGGAAAATGTATTGAGCTGTTAAAGTCAGCGTTTCATAACCATTAGCAGAAACCTGGATATCGTATTTTCCGGGTTCGATAAAATCAATAATACAATAACCCTCTTCTTCGGTGTAAGCAAACTGGCCGGTACCCATAATTTCTACTCGGGCACTTGCTATGCTTGCTTTTTGCAGATTATCAAAAACAAAAGCCTTTAAGCCGCCAAGCGCGGATTCGTTGGTAATATTTACCGTGTAATCTTCCACTTCGCCAAAGCTGTAATAATCGCAGGGATTTGTATTTTGGAGACTCCAAACGGCGCGGGCACGCAAGCGGTGAACACCCAGGGGAGCAAGATCAGGTATTTCGAGAACGGCTGAATAAGTTTCATTACCAATTTCCAACAGGAAATCAGCGAGCATTTTTTCAGTTTCCTCAAATTCGAAATTGTCGTTCAAATCAATCCAAACCGACACATACTGGTTTTCGTAATTGGACGATAGCTGGAGGGGATAGGGATAGCCTTGTGTAAGATCGGTGGACAGGGTCGTAAAATCGCCAAAGCCATTTGCACTGCATCCGGATTCTTCGTTTACAATATCCTGGAGAATAAAGGTATTGATGCCATCACCTTCGGCACAGCCATATTGATAGAGATTTTGGGTGCAATAACTTGGTGGTTCAGGAGTAAGCAGAATGGTAAGGAAGGTATTTTCTTCGGCTTTGATTTCCACGTTGTTGATTGTTTTTGAAAGATAGCCATCGGCATTAATTTTTACGGTATAAAATCCTGGCGGCACATCCACGATGTTGAATTCGCCATTTTCATCAGTTATCATGCTAAATGCAGTTCCTATGATTTCTGCCAGTGCATCCTGAATCGGGTTTTCGGACATGGCATCTTTTACAGTCCCCAAAAGTTTTCCGGGTTCTTCGGGTATTCCCGAAACCACAATATTATCGATGTTCCATTTCTCGATGCTCCACGAATCCTCGCCATGCGCTACAAAGCTTATCATAAAAATTTCGCCGGCAGCATATTCAGAGATGTCGATAGTTTCGCTGATAAAGTCGAAGGTTCCGGCCGAATTATCATAATTGGCCAGGGTGTAATAATCAGCATTTGGATAGACCAATCGTACCGAAAGTTGTTCTAAAGTTACCGGATCCCAATCTTCAAAAGCAATGTCGTAGCTAAGTTGCACCGTGCTGTGCGGAACTCCGTTGAGCTGGTAGCTGCGTAATTGTTCGGAGTAGTTATAAATCCGGGGAGTAAATTTAAATCCGGCCGAGGGTTCATCGTTTCCATTGTTGGCATCCACAAACCAATTTTCGGAAGTAGCTGTCCAGATATTGCTTTCAAAATCCCCGGAATCCCAATTTTCGGCAAAGGGCAATTCAAAGGGAGGGATGTATTCCCAATGGATGCGGTTGTAGGGATCATTCTCAAAATCCGAACCCGAAAAATCCCCTACGGCACCATCGAAAAACACTGTTCCGTTATCCACATTTTTAGTAACGTTATGCGCCATTCCCGTTGTATTGGGCAAAAAATACGCATCATGAATCACCAGATCAGCACCATTGTCGATGGTCATAGCTGTTCCTCCCGGTAAGCCATAAGCAAAATTGCAGTTATGGAAAGCTCCTTCGGGCCACACGTAGGCTCCGCTATGGATATTAATCCCTTCTAAATCCATGAAAATAAAAATGGTGTGAATGGCCGCAATTTCGCCACCCGGATTAATATCGAAGGAATAGTTGGCTTTTGAGGTTCCTTGATTTACGGAAACATAATCGGTGTCGTTTCCTTCTAAAACCAGAGTCCCGCCATAATTCACTTCCAGGGCATTTCCCAAAGTAATTTCACTGCCGGGCATAAAGTAGGCTATGCCTTCGTCCACAGTAAAAGTTCCATTTACTCCCAAAGAAACGCCTTCGTTGATGATAAAATAATCAGAAGGTTTGTCCACGATCAGGTTGTAAAAAACCTCATCATTTTCAAATTCATTATTATCAGCACCATCAAATATTACGGTACCCGTAAGTTCATCAAAATGAGAAGGTGTGAGATTGTTATTAAATTGTCCCTGAATACACAGTGTGCTCGGTGCTTCAAAATTTCCGCCATCAAGCGTAAAATCTCCATTAATATCCACATATCCGGTGGCTACCAAATTGGCAGCAATGGCCTTATTTTTCTTGCTGCTTTTATCCACAACTAAATTAAAAAGATTTGCACCTACAACCGAATGTAGCGAAGCATCCTCATTGTAGCCTATCATTTGTATGGTGCCTCCCGTTGGATTAAAATCATCATTATGAATATGTAAACTTCCGTTAATACGAATAATTCCGCCGGTAATATCTTCATCCAAAGTGTAAGTTGTAGAGTTATGAATTCGGATTCCGTAATCGTGAATATCAATCAAACCATCCGACATGGTAATGGAAGCATTATTGCTAAAAGGCCAAAAACCCATCCCGTTTCCACCATGAAGGTGCAACTCACCACCGCTTATTGCAAGATTTGCATTCATATCAAAATACTGCCCCGGATCCTGCCTGAAATCGGCTGTGCCCGAACTTACAGTTATAGAACCATAAAGCCCGGAATCCTCACAATCTAAAGCCAAAAAATATCCGCCATTTACACGCATGATGCCCTGTGTCCAATCATAATGTTGTACTCCGGTAGTATTTTCGCGGATGCGTAATTCGCCACTTGGCTTGTTGAGTTCCAGTTCCCAAAAAGCTCCGCCATACGAGGTTTGTGTGCCGCTTCCATTAAAAATTACGCGACTGCTTCCGTGGTTAAAACCCCAGGCTTCATCGTTCCAGTCGCCCTTGATATACACATCGTAGCCCAGGGTTTTAAAGTTTCCTTCGTTGATGGTGAGATCACCCCGAATTTCAATATCCGATGAAAGCCCCAGCCAATTAGTACAACTCGCGGTAAGGTCATTAAAATAACTTCCTGGCTCGCTGTTGATGCTAATGCCCCCCGTACCTGCATAATCGAAAATAGCCTGGCCATTCACAAAATGAAATTCACTGCCGGGATAGGCCAAAAACGAGCCTTCAAAAATGGTGTTGTACATAGCCCACTGGATAAATTCAGCACCATCATCAATAATAAATTGATTATAAATTTTGAGTGGCTCCATATCGGGGCAATTATCATAAGCCACCCAGGCACCGCTGGTTTTGCTTATGCGTAAGTTATTGAACCGACAATTTGCTGATTTAACATGGATGATGGAGTTTTGCGTTCCCCAAAATTTAACGGTACCGCTGTTTGGATTGGTGTAAGCACCTTCTTCAAAAGTCCAGTCGCCCTCTACCCACAGCATAGCATTATCAATAATATCAAGATTGCCATGGCTTAAAACCTCCACATCACCACCACAAAAAACATCCAGTGAAGGATTATCAACACTGATGGTTCCATCCAAACTTAAATCATCCTGAATAACGAGGTTATAATTTGTGAGTGTAAGATGCGCTCCCTGAAGGATGCGCAAACTCCCACAATGTGCTTCGGCCGTATATATATTTGGGTCGTTGCTGCGATTGGGAATGGCCACATCGCTGCCCCAGGGCGGAACAGTACCACCAACCCAGTTATCGCCATTGTGCCAGTTGCTGTTCTCGTTGCCGGTCCAAATATAAGCGTCATCTATTTTCAGGCTAAGTAAACCACTTCCCATTTTTTTTGCAAACATGCAAAAGCCATAATCATCTTCGGTTTCAATATTTACAATGTACGAATCCTCTTCTCCACCAACATTTTCAGAAATGTATTCGGCCTGCGAAATATCTTTGATGTAACTGCCATCCGCAGAACTCATAAATGCCATATCGATATCCAAATCTCCCGAAAGACGTTTCATCCTAAAAAAATACTGTCCGGGAGTGAGGTGAATATCATAAACCCGAACGATTTCATCATTTTGCCAATTAACCTGAACTGTTCCCCCGGACGTGAGCTCCAACTCATCGTTCCCACCTTCGTATTGGAGGTAGTTTGTTTTGGCGGAACTGTATGGTTTGTGTTTTACTCCGCGCAGTTGCGAAGCTAAATGGTTTCCATCGAGGGCAATAAAATTGGTGTAACGGCCATAGACGTATTCTTTGATGGGATCATCGTTAAAATCTTCTCCATCAAAAAGCTGCATTTGCCAATGATCGCCGAGGGTATCGGTGTGACTTGCTATGACTGACCAGGAAGAGTGAGGATGCTGATGTAAATAGAATTTAGAAACTCTTTCGTTTTCATACAGATGCCCATCGCTCATAGTGGCAATTGCCCCGCCTGCATTAATTTTGAAATTCCCCCACGAACCATCCGCACCAGCATAGTAAGGTTCCAATTCCGGATCGTACAAGTTGATGATTACCCGGCACTTTGTTGAATTTACTCCCGCAGGGATTTGCCAGTTATACAATCCGGTATTTGGGAAATCAAAAATCACAGGCAGAAAATTGTATCCACCATCCGTCGAGTATCTAATATCAACATAAGAATCTTCTACCTCATCGGCTTCCCAAAGTATTTCGGCCCAGTTGCCTTCGTTATATACTTCGCCCTGACCATTCCGGCTATATCGCGGATCGCCATAAGGCGAAATTAGTTTCACGTGCGCTCCTTTGCCTCCGCCCTTTTTTGCCCGCACGGTCATGTCGATGCTCCATCGGCTTACATAAACTAAATGCTCGGGAGGGTCGTGGGTGTAATGAGTTATGGCAACATCGCTGGAATTGTTGTAGCCAACACCGGTGGTTGAATGTCCCGGAATACTTACTATTAGTGGCCTTCCGTCATCAATATCATTTTTTGTTCGTGTCCACAAAAAAGTAAAATAATCTTCGATATCAAAATTGTATCCCCGTTGACTATTGGCAACATGCTGCATTCCATTATCCAAATCGTAGCTCGAAGTGTTTCCGGTTAAAGTATCCGTATGCATGGCTATGGCCAGATCCTTTTGCAGGTTTGAAACATTGTAATCGGTTTGGTTTTCCAATGAATCCCACCGCTGGTAATGCCAGTTTACAAAGCAGGAATATTTGTAATCGGTGATGGCTGAACGGTTGTCGTACCAGGCAAAAAGCATGGCTGCGGCGGTGGGGCTGCACCCATAGCTCCAATCGTAAAAAGGCATGTACTGATGATCGGGGATGTATTTATCGGCCTTGTTCGACACTACAAATCCATTTTGGTATTTTGCCCAGAGTTTATCAAAATCTCCGGTTTCGCAAAAATATCCCGATTCATTTTTTTTGTTCTCAAATTCAGTTTGGGATTTGATGCCCCCCGTAGGCGAAGTGCAGATGTATTTGATTTCTTTACCATCACTGATTTCCTGCCAGGTATTAAAATGGTTCAAATAGTAAATCTTTCCCGCCACCGATTCACCATCCGAAAATGCTTTGCTTGAAAGTTTAGCAAATTTCGTATGCAGCGCAAATTCTGCCGAAAGGCATTTGGAGTATTCCAGCATAACCGGCATGTTATTTCGTGCGGCAATCAGAATCCTACCGTAATTATCACCACCCCATTGCAAGTAGCGATCTGCGCAATCTTCGTTATGCCTGCAATCACTAATTATTTTTTCCCTTTCGGGAAAGGGTACTCCGATGGAATAGTTAAATCGCCAGGCTATGATCTTATCATCCTGGCCATAATACGGAATAGGCTCGGCCGGAAAGCATTCGCCCCAGAGGGCTTCAGCATTTCGGTTGGCAATTTTTGTGATTTCGCTGAGTGGGATTTGCTCGTAATTCTGCGCGAGTGCCACAACACTCAAAATCATGGCTAAGGCAAAAGTTGTAAAGGTTTTCATAGCATTTAGATATTCGTTAATTAAAAATTATCTTCAAATCCGGCAGAGACGCGCAATTTGCGCGTCTCTACAACTTGGGTATTTTATACCAAAAAAAGTATTGTTGCAATTACGCAGAGCCAACAAATTGATGTTAACTGAAATTCTAATTTCAAACTTACCTCACCAAGCGATATCCTGATAAAAAGGATTACCAACAATGCGAAAATTCCGGCCACCCATTTAAAGTGATTTGGGTGTAAGGCTGCGCTACCAAAAATGATGATTAGGCCACAAATACCGGAAATAATAGTAAGGTGTGTTTGCATGATGCAAAACTAAAACGGGAGAGAAAAAAACACTGGGACGATAGCGACAAGTGCATGGAGAATACGGTAAGGGTGCTATTTTTCGTAGTTTATGCAAATATTAAATGATTAAACTCATCCGTTAATACAGCACTATTGTGCAAATCCAATTGTTATCGCCTAGTAAAAAAGACAAAACATGCGGAGATTAGCCTTAATAATCTGGGCATTATTTGCGGAGAATAAAAATTATGCGGAGAATAAATTGGCGGGCGAAGTACAAATTATGAATTAAAGGAAATACCAGACGGTAACAAAGTACAAAAATAACCGGACTTACTATTCTTTGTCGTTATTTGCCAAAAACTCGGCGGGCGACATTCCAAAGTGTTTTTTAAAGAGTTTGGAGAAATATCCGGGGTCGGAGAATCCAAATTCGTAGGCTGTTTCCGAAATATTGCCCTTGTGTTTTTTTAGATAATCGGCAGCTAAATTTAATTTTACCATGTAGATAAAATTGGTGGGTGTGGTATCGAGTTCTTCACGCGTAATGCGTTGCAATTTGCGTAGCGAAACACAAAGATGTTGAGCCAGTTTTTCGGAGCTTAGGTTTTCATTATAATTTTCGCTGATGAATGCTGCAGCCTTTTTTAGGAGACCTGCATTATCGTTAGTTTCGATGGATGAACCGATTTCCTGTTTTTCAAGAAAAATAACTTTTGAAGTTTCTATTTCAGTCCGTAAAGGCAAACGCCTCAATTTTCGCATCCTAAGCAAAAGCAGGCTTATGATTAGGATAGTCGTCAAAAATACGAGGGTATAAAACTTGAACCATCGGCGCATTTTATCGCCTGAAAGTTTATCAAAAAAGTCAGGCTCTCCAACGAGTTCAGCCTCAATCCAGGTTTCGGGGTAACCAAAATCGCAATAGCCCGACCAGTTGAAAGGCCAGTACCGCTTGGCTTTTTCCTGATATGAATCCACGCCATCCAGGTTGTAATCGTTGTCGTTGTTGCAAAGATCCAGACGCAGTTTCATGCCTGTTTCGGCAGTCAGGCCAATGGCGGCAAAAGGAATCATTACTTCCACAACAAAACCCTTGTCGGGGATTGTATCATTTAAGGTTCCTGAATAACTAGTCTTGTATTGAAAATAAATATTCTGGCCACTTTTTTTTGGAGTTACCATCGTATCGCTGGCAAGCAATTCGCGGTCGCCCCTAAAAACCAGATTCAATCCCGAAATGTCGATCATAAACTGATAATCGTTGATGTCCATTTTATCCTTGCTGTCATTTTTACTGTCGATATAAATTTCGATACCATCGTTCAGATGCAAATCGGGATATTTGCCTTCGATGCTATTTTGCGCCCACAGGTGGCTGTCGTTTACAAGGAAAGCAAAATATAGATTGCTAAGATTCCAGCAAACTCTGACATCAACACTATTCCGGGATTGTGGCAGAAAAACACCTGTATAATCATAACTTTCATCGTAAAAGGCCATAAGCTGATGGCCGGGAGTATTGTTTAGTTTTTGGTTGGTATCCGAAAAGTGGTATTGAAAATACTGATTCCAGTCGTCAAGATTTCCATCAATTAGGATGTCGGAAGAATTGTAGGGGATCTGAATATTTTTTAAGCCCGCATTTTGTGAAAACAAAAAGCTCTGAAAAAGTAACAAAGAGATGATAAAAATAGATTTCATCAAAAAATGCGCTCAAATTTTTGTGGAGGGCAAAATTAAAATAATTTCAAAAACACATAGAATTGTTACGTTTAGCTTGTTGCTTGCAAAAAAATTATATTTTTGAAAATTGATTTGTTGTCTAATAATTAGCTAAAACACGATAAGCTATGCTAACCAGAAAAATCCTTGTAATTTACCCTCAGGTAAACGACACCAAAATTGGTGTTTTTCAAAACAACAGTTGGGTCTTTTTCAAAACCATAAAACTGGACAAGGCCCTTGCCCAAAGTAATGAGGAAGTGCTTGAGCAGGAAGGATCGCGTACCGATCAAATCCTGCACGAGCTGAAAGAAAACGATATCAAGCTCAGCGAAATAGAAATTGTAATTGGTCGTGGCGGGCTGGTGAAACCCATCAAATCGGGGATTTACGAAATAAACGAAGCCCTGAAAAACGATCTGCGCCAGGAAAGCAAAATGCACGAGACCAATCTGGGCGGCCTCATCGCCGACCGCATTGCCTCGATGATACCGCAAGCACGTGCCTTCCTGTCCGACCCGGTAGTGGTGGACGAAATGGATGCGCTGGCCAAAGTATCAGGCCACCCAATGTTTGAGCGCAAGTCGATTTTCCACGCCCTGAACCACAAATTTGCCGGACGCAACTATGCCAATTCCATCAACAGGCAATACAACGAGCTCAACCTCATCATTGCCCACGTGGGCGAAGGTGGCATCTCGGTGGGTGCCCATAGTAAGGGAAAAGTTGTAGATGTAAATCAGGCCTACGATGGCGATGGCCCTTTTTCGTACACCCGCGCCGGAAATATCCCTTATGGCGACCTGATCGATGTTTGCTTTAGCGGCAAATACCAGCGGTCGGATTTGCGCAAAATGTTGGTTCACGAAGGCGGGCTGATGGCGCACCTTGGCACCAACAACATCAACCTTATCGAAAGCATGATAAAAGAAGGCAACGAAAAAGCCGCCTTTATTCTCAAAGCTATGGCTTATCAATTGGCCAAAGAAATAGGTTCCATGTATGTGGTACTCGAAAATCCTATCGAAGCCATTATCCTTAGCGGCAATATCTTCCAATCCAAGTTCTTTACCGAGGAAGTTAAAAGGAGAATTTTAAAACTGGGCAATGTAATTATTTCGCCCTTTGTTTCGGATATGGATGCCCTGGCCGATAGTGCCATGATGATAATCAAAGATGAGGCGGAGATTTTGGAGTATAAATGAAAAGGGTAATTTTTTGTAATTCGTAGTCATGATGGTCATTGATAGTCATTAGTTGTCATTGATAGTCATTGATGGTCATTTGTAGTCATTGATGGTCATTTGTAGTCATTTGTGGTCATTGATGGTCATATGCAGTCATTGATGGTCATTTGTAGTCATTGATAGTCATTTGTAGTCATTGATAGTCATTAGTTGTCAGTGCAAAACAACTTTAAAAGATAGGAAGTCAAAATGAAATTAGAAGAATTTAATGTCTACCAAATGGCCATGAAGGTTGGTGAAGATGTATGGAATATTGTAATAAAATGGGACTTTTTCGCTAAAGATACGGTGGGAAAACAATTTGTAAGGGCCATCGATTCAGTTGCTGCCAACCTGAGTGAAGGTTATGGCAGATACCATTTCAAAGAAGTCAAACATTTTAGTTATTATTCAAGAGGCTCACTATACGAATCAAAAACCTGGCTCACCAAAGCTAAAAACAGAAACCTCATTAATACTGAGGATTTTGAAAGCATGATACAAACATTGGATTCTATTGGGATTAAATTAAATAACTATATCAATTCAATTGGCAAAATCCCACAATGACTACCAATTACGCGCGAAGCGCAAATGACTATCAATGACACGCGAAGCGCAAATGCCGAAAAACCAGAAATCTTTGATTTCAATGTTTTTCGAGCATCCTCGAAAATTTACGAAAATTGAAAATTTTCTAATTTTCGGGTTTACGTCCGAGCATTAGCGAGGATAAATGACACGCGAAGCATACAAAACTTGTAAAAATTAACTTCATAAAAAAATGTCACACTGGTTAGAAGAAGCGGAACGCGAAGAACAGCGAAAAAAAGAACGCCCCTCACGCGAAAGTGCCAAGATACAAGACAAGATATTTAGTATCAGGGAAAATTACGAAGTCAATAAAGAGCCTTACGAAAATTTTATCGCCTACTTTTTCGATCTCTGCACCCGAGCCAACAGCCTGCCCCACGAAAAAAAACTGCCCTGGGTTCAGATTGATTTCAAACTAAAAGAATCAAAACTCGAAAATCATCTTTACTATGCCGCCACCTCCGAGAGCATAGAAAAAGTTGTGAAAACCCGGTCGTTTCCTTTTTTCAAACGGCAACATTATAAACATGTAAGATCTATTCATTTTAATGTTTCCAAAAAAATGGACTTTGCCGAAATAGAGGTGCGCGATGACTTCCTGGCCAAAACCCGCCTTAGCCCGGATGATGAAGAAAAGAAAGATATTTTCGATGATGGTTTTAAGCGCGTTAAAGTTGTCTTTGAAGATCAGATCAAAAACCTTAATAAAGACCTTGCCATGATTGTCCTCGATTGGCTTGCCTTTAAAACGGAGGTGTCTGAACTGCCTTTTGGCGAAGAACAATTTAAGTATGATAAATTGCGCAAGAACTAAAAAATCCCCATCACGATCCGAAATCATGATGGGGATATTTTTATTTACAAAAAGATTTTATCAATCCCTGCCCGACAAACTTTTTGGAATTCGTCCGTTGCGAATGGATTCCGACCTGAGTTTTCTCCCCACGATTTTCTCCACTATTTTCCCAATCTCCAAAATACGGTCGATGTCCAGATTGGTCTCTATGCCCATCTCATCCATCATCACCACCATATCTTCGGTCGAGACCAAACCCACATCGCTGGGATCTTTGTAGTAATAAGCTCCGGTTCCGGGCACCGGCACACCACTTACAAAATTGGCCGGCTGGCCACCCAGTCCGCCCATGGTCGATTCGTAATTGGTAATTCCTGCCTGCAATGCTGCCAGAACATTGGCCAAGCCCCAACCGCGCGTGGTATGGAAATGCGCAATTTGCTTGTGTGGATTATCAACATTTTCGAGTAACTCGCTGAAATATTTGTAAACCCTGTCGGGCGAGGCCGAGCCATCGTGGTCGGCGTGTTCAACATCGGTGGCTCCAATGTCGAACCAGCGTTTGGTAAACTCGATGGCCTTGCTCATTTCGGTCGGCCCTTCGATGGGACAACCCCAAATTGTGCTCACCGTGCCATTAACCGCCAAGCCGGCATCGCGCGCTTTTTTCACCCATTCCTCGCTCATCTTCCAGTACTCGTCGATGCTAAGTCCTGAGTTTTTTTTCTGATGCGATTCGCTGGTCGAGACCATAAGCAAAATCCGATCGGGCCCATAGCCTTCTTTGCGGGCATCGATGGCGCGCTGCACCGACCGCTCGCGGATGGTAATAGCCGTAAGCATGGCTTCGTCCAAAAGATGTTTTACCCGCTTGCTTTTTCTAATTTTTTTAAACAGTTCATCGGCATCCTTAAATTGGGGCATGCCCTTGGGGTTTCCGAAGTTACTCACTTCGATGTGCTTAAAGCCGGCAAGCAAAAGCTCTTCGGCCAGCCATAGCTTGGCATCGGTAGGAATAAATATTTCCTCGTGCTGGAAACCGTCTCTAACGGTAATATCGCCAATTGTTACTTTTTTTGGATATTTCATAAGTTAGTATTTTGATGAATTATTTCAATACACAAACATAGTCATTTTTTGATATTCGTTAATCTACTATCTTTGCAACGATCAGAAATAATTATAAAAATATGAAAACTCTATTAATAAGTCCTAAAAGTGAACATGATTATCAATTTCTGAGCGAACTTCTAAATAAATTAGGTTATGATTCCCAAGTTGTATTGGATGAGAATATGGAAGATTTGGGTTTGCTCAAAGCAATGGTAGAAGAGAGAAAAGGTGACTATGTGCCTGAGGAAGACATAATGAAATCGTTAGGTCGCTATGAAGATTAAATATGAAAGATCTTTTTACAGGGACATTGAGAAAATAAGAGATCCGAAAATCAAATCTAAAATTGTTGAAATCATTGTTACTATTAAAAATTCAACATCTATAACTGATATTTCAAATGTCATTAAATTAAAAGGCCACTATTCTGCCTTCAGAATTAAAATCAGAAACTATCGTATTGGTTTCTTCCTGGAAAGTGATGTGGTAATATTTAGTCGTTGCCTTGACAGAAAAGATATTTACAAATATTTCCCATAAAAATCTCACCTACAAAAACCCCTTAAACTGCTCCAACGATTCGGGGTTTTTCAAAGCATCGCGATTCAGCACATCCTGGCCATGAATGATTTTTTTTACCGCCACTTCCACTTTTTTGCCATTGAGCGTGTAAGGAATATCCGTAACCTGCTTAATAATTGCCGGCACATGGCGCGGGCTGCATCCCTTGCGAATATTGGTTTTTATTTTTTTGATCAAATCCTCATTCAAAACAAAACCTGCATTCAGTTGCACAAAAAGCACCACACGCTCATCGCCGTGATATTGCTGACCCACAATCACCGAATCGGCAATTTCTTCCATATTTTCGACCACATTGTAAATTTCTGCTGTGCCAATCCGCACGCCACCAGGATTTAAGGTAGCATCGGAGCGGCCATACATGGTTATTCCGCCATGATCGCTGATTACGATATAGTCGCCGTGGTGCCAGATATTATCGTAAACCTCAAAATAAGCCTTGTGATATTTTGCGCCATTGGCATCATTCCAAAAATAAACCGGCATGGACGGAAAGGCGGTTTTACAAACCAGTTCTCCCTTGTCGTTGCGTATCGATTTTCCCATCTCATCCCAGCAGTCGATGTCCATGCCCAGGCCAGCGCATTGAATCTCGCCCTTGTAAACCGGCAAAATGGGATTGCCCAACATAAAGCAAGAAACGATATCTGTACCTCCGGCAATCGACGAAAGCTGCACATCCTTTTTCCAATCGCGATAAACATAGTCAAAACTTTCGTTGGTCAAAGGCGAACCGGTGCTGGTGATGAGTTTTAGCTTTGGGAAATCTGAAATTTCCTTAGGTTTCACCCCGGCTTCTTCAAGCGAGGCAATGTATTTCGCACTTGTACCGAAAATCGTAACATCAAGTTCATCGGCCATTTTGAGCAGGGCATCGGGTGCAGGATAAAATGGGTTGCCATCGAAAAGCACCAGCGTTGAACCCACCGCAAGGCTGCTCACCACCCAGTTCCACATCATCCAGCCGCAGGTGGTAAAATAAAAAATAGTATCGTCCTCGGTAAGATCGCAATGCAGTCGCAGTTCTTTTAAATGCTGAATGAGCGTGCCTCCGGCAGAATGAACAATACTTTTGGGCAAACCGGTGGTGCCTGATGAGTACATGATGTAAAGCGGGTGGTCGAAGGGCAACTGTTCAAAGGTGAGGAGGTCAGCCTCAGGATTGCCAAAATCTTCCCAGGCAATAGCTTTCTCGATACCTGAAACATCACGTTTTCCCGTAAAATTGATGAGTACCACTTTTTCCACCGAAGGCAAATGTTCGAGAATACCTTTGAGCTTTTCCTGCGAATCGAACTGCTTGCCATTGTAAAAATATCCGTCCGCCGAAAACACGACTTTAGGCTCGATTTGCGAAAAGCGATTCAACACGCCTTTTATCCCAAAGTCGGGCGATGAGGACGACCAGATAGCCCCAATGGAAGCCGCCGCCAGCATAGCGATGATGGTTTCGGGGATATTGGGCATAAAGGCCGCCACGCGATCGCCTTTAACAAGACCCTGCGCTTTCAAACCATCGGCAATGCGCTTTACCTCGTGATACAGCTCATTGCGCGACAATCTTCGGTCAGCCCCATTTTCACCTCTAAAAATCAAAGCTGCTTTCTCGCCGCGATGCTGCAAGAGGTTTTCAGCAAAGTTTAATCTCGCTCCCGAAAACCATTTAGCTCCAGGCATTTTGTGCGCATTGTCAACAAGCGCATTATGTTTTTCGGAATGGAGAATATTGGTGTAATCCCAAAACTCACCCCAAAACTCAGCCGGATTTTCTACACTCCATATGTGTAAGTTAGGATAGTCTGCCTGCGGCAAATGATGTTTTTTATCTATCAGATGTAAAAACTCAAACATCTGCGATTGTGCCAATTTTTCAGGATTGGGTTTCCAAAGGATATTGTCCATTTTAATTTTCCTTTAATGTTTTGTTCTGAGCTTATCTTCGTCCCAATTCCTGGGATTATTTCGGATATAGTTTTTAATATTCAAATATTCCCGATGGTATCGGATAATACGATCATGATAATTGATTTGCCAAAGGCGATTTTTTCGGTTGAATTTCGCAATAGGCAAATGGTGCAAATCAATATAATCATCAATTTTGGTAGTAGTTGCAGATTTGAAGCCAGCCATAAATGAGGAAATAGATTTTGGTTGACAATGGAGGGACGGTGCGTGGGAGGGTTGCGCGTGGGGGAATTGCGCGTGGGGGGACGCTAGAGACGCACGGCCGTGCGTCTGTACATTCCCATTTTCATCATTCCCATTTTCATCATTCCCATTTTCATCATTCCCGATTTCCATCCAAATTTCATTTTCAATTTCATCCACATTATTATCCCAAATTACATCATCATCAGCATTCAAATTATCATCCTCTGGATGCTTAATAATGAGAATGGCATGCAAATGATTGGGCATGATGGTAAATTCGTCAAGAAATAATTCCTTTCGTATTTCAAATGATTTGTGCCATTCATCATTTACGATTTTGCCAAAATCGGAGAAGATCATTTTGCCATTTTCAATTTTTCCCAAAAGGCATTTCATGTATAATATGACCGGGGTTACAAAATAATATCCATTCCGGGAATAATCCCACCCGGGCATTCGGTTTGATTCTTTTCGATATTTATTATTGAATTTATCCATTCGCAGAAAACCGGTTTTACAGACACACGTCCGTGTGTCCGTACATTCACATCAGATACACGTCCGTGTATCTCTACATTCCCATCAGACACACGTCCGTGTGTCTCTACAATCCCATCAGACACACGTCCGTGTGTCTCTACATTCCTAACTTTTAAATCCCTTTTCCTTGTGCATCCCATCGCAAAAGGGTTTGTTCATTGAATGGCCACAACGGCACAAATAACTTGGGTTGGTAACGCGGATTTCGTTGCCCTTGGCATCCACCATTTTAAAATCGCCCTTTATTATAATTGGACCATTATCCAACACGGTACATTCGGTACTATTTTTCTTATCTTCCATAATTTGAAATTTTTAAAATTTATTAATAAAAATATCCTAAAGTTCATCTAACCATTTGCATAGCAGGGTGGTGGCAAGCACCAGCTTTGGACACTGTTCTTTCAAAAAAGTGTCGGTGATCTCTTTGCTGCCATTCAATGTTTTTGCTGCATCCAGTGCTTCCTTGCCATTAAAATCGACATAAGCCATGCGCACCGTAAGTTCCTCAGGCTGGCGGCCAAAGTCGCGACCGGACAGCATAGCCACGCCGGTATCAACGAGCAGGCGGTCGCAAAGTTCAACGGAGGTAAAAATATCCCGCTGCTTTAGTTTTTCGCGGTAGTACTCGAAACTTGGGAAAAGATAGAATCCACCCTCAGGATCGGCGACTTGCACAAAGGCTTTGCGCATTTTTTTTACCATAAACATACCTATGCCGTGCAATATTTTTCGCGACAAACGGAGGTATTCATCTATTTCCGCACTGCCTTCAAAAGCTGTGATTGCTGCAAACTGAATTGGCGCAGAGGTGGCAGTGTAAGTTTCGCTGGCTACCGAAGCCATGGCATCGAGGATGCCGCGCAAAGATGGCGGAAAGGTAAAAGTTCCCAGCCTCCAGCCGCCGGCACCACACCATTTGCTAAGCCCGCTGCTGATAATGGTTCCCTCGGGATAAAACCGGGAAATGGAAACATGCTGACCCTTGTGATGGAGCAACCCGTATATTTCATCGGAAATAAGAATGACCCGGTGCTTGCGGGCTACCTGGGCTATCTCTTTTAGCTTAGGCAAAGTGTAGGTAGAGCCGGTGGGATTGTTGGGATAATTGAGAATGACAATGCGGGGTCGATCGGGATCCGCACGGCAAATGATGTCGAGCTTTTCGGGCGTGAGCATCCATTTGTCTTTCTCGTAGGTAGGAACCCAGGTTACCGGTCGCCCGATAACCTGCGCCTGCGGAGAATACGAAACCCAACTTGGCGTGGGAATTACCAAGTCGCCGTAATACACCATTTGCAGCAAAAAGATGAGTTCTTTCGAGCCGGGACCGATCAGTACATCTTCGGCGGTACATTCCAGGCCATGCGCTTTGCGATTAAACTTTGCAATAGCTTCGCGCAAGGGATAAAGCCCACGCACAGGCAGATAATCTTTTTGAAAAGCATTGGCGCGCAGCGATTCAACCACCGATTCGGGAACCGGAAAGGGCGACTGCCCCAAGCCCAGCTTCATAACCTGCTTACCGGCTTTGATAAGGCTATTACTCTTTTCGTTGATGGCCAGCGTGGCCGAAGTTTGTAGGTTTCGTACATTAAGATTAAGGCTAACCGGCAACTTACCGTTATTTCGTTTCCCCATGACTTTTAGTTTTGATTAATACACTTACAAGCCAAGATGGCGTGAAATGACCAGTCTTTGAATTTCGGAAGTACCCTCGCCAATTTGTAGCAGGCGCTGGTCGCGATAGATGCGCTCGACATCATAATCTTTCATCAGGCCGTAGCCACCGTGGATTTGCACTGCCTCATCGGCTACCTCTTTGGCTATTTCCGAGCAATAAAGCTTGGCCATGGCAGCTTCTTTTTCAAAAGGCTGTTTGTTGTCTTTGAGCCAGCAGGCGCGGTACAAAAACCAGCGGGCATGTTCGATTTTGGTAGCCATATCGGCCAGCTTGAAAGCGTTGATCTGGAATTTGGAAATCGGTTTGCCAAACTGATGCCGCTCCTGGGCATATTGCATGGCCAGGTCGAAAGCTCCCTGCGCGGCACCCAAGCCCATAGCTGCAATCGAAAGTCGCCCGTTGTCGAGCGTTGAGAGCATTATTTTAGATCCTTTGCCCACTTCGCCCAGCAAGTTTTCTTTGGGCACACGGCAATCGTCAAAATACAATTCGGCGGTATCGGATGCCCGCCACATCATTTTGCCATGCATCGAAACGCGCTTAAATCCGGGGGTATCTTTTTCGACAATAAAAGTGGTAAACTCTTTCTTGCCATTTTCGTGGGTTTTGGTAACGGTTTGCACGGCCGAGCCTACCGAAATATCCACCGAGCCATTGGTAATAAAAATCTTGGATCCGTTAATCACCCACTCGTTGCCATCGGGTACGGCGGTAGTTTTGGTTCCCCGCGAGTCGCTGCCGGCATTAGGCTCGGTGAGGCCGAAGCCCCAGAGTGCTTCGCCGGTGCAAAGCTGCGGCAGGTACTTCATCTTTTGTTCTTCGGTACCATAATAATACAAAGGCCCGATGCCGAGCGAATTGTGCGCGGCGAGGGTTGCGCCCTGGCTGCCATCCACGCGCGAGATTTCCTCGACGGCAATAATGTAGGCCAGGGTGTCCATGCCTTGTCCGCCATACTTTTCGGGCAGGTACATGCCAAACAATCCCAGCTCGCCCATTTTGCGGGTAAGGTCAGTTGAGAATTCAGCTTTCTCGTCCAGGTCTTTAGCCACAGGACGGATTTCGCGTTCGGCAAAGTCGCGTACGGCTTCGCGAATCATTTTTTGGTCATCAGTAAGTTCAAAGTTCATATTTTGTTAGTTAATGGTAAGTCGTTCCCTTCGACAAGCTCAGGGTAAAAATTGTTAATCGTTATCTGTTGATCGTTATCCGTTGAGCAAAGCGAAATCCTCGCCGAAGGCGGGATTAATCGTTATCTATTAATCGTTATCCGCTAATAGTCCCGAATCAGCGAGGGTAGAGACGCGCTAATAGCGCGTCTGTACGAATCATCCGTTTGTAATCGGTATCTGATAATAATCCAGAAAATGAAATTGCAGAGACGCGCTATTAGCGCGTCTGTACAAATCATCCGCTTGTTTCGGATTAATCGTCGTCTGTTATTTAATAATAATTTCATCAGCCCATTATCCATCTGTGTCAGAGAATGCAGATTGAGGCCTGATTTTTCTGATTCTTGAAAATATTTCATTTTTAATTTCCTTTTCTTCTTCAATATCAAAATCATTTTGCAATCCTAACCAAAATTTTGCTGAGTTACCAAAATAGGAGCCTAATCGTAAAGCTGTATCTGCGGTAATCCTGCGTTTACCCTTTAGTATCTGAGATATGCGTGTCTGAGGGATGGCGGTATCCTTCGCAAGCCGATATGCTGTAATCTTTAGTGGATTTAGGAACTCCTCATGTAGAATCTCACCCGGGTGTATGTTTGCTAATTTATCCATACCAAATTCATATTTTAAAACATTGTTCAACCTTGCGTATGATTAAGAACTTACTTTCGGCAATCATTTTTTAAACTTTTTTTATCAGCTCAAAAATTAAAATCGATCAATGATAAAAACTCATCATCTGTTATAGCTTCCAATTTTCATAAATCAATTTCTTTCAGGATATTGAAGTGTTTGTCGTTTGATACAATATACTTTGCTCCGGCTGATATCGCACAATCAACAAATTTAATATCGTCATAATCCGCTGAAATTAAATCCCATTCTAATTGTATTTCGTTCTTAGGTGCTCATTTTTAATTTCCTCGATTTTTTGCTCATTCTAACCCTGATTATCATAAAACTCATCCATTTTTCGAGTAGTCTGTTGAGCAAAATATTCCGCAAGGAAGACCTTAATTTCAAGAATCTGGATTTCCGATAAATTGTAATTGAACAACTTAAGGATTTCCATTTACAGATTTGTTAATTTTCCAATTGTTTCCATTTTAGTTCGATTTATTAGCATCCAAAAATAACAATTTTGTTTCAAGCCAAACAGCGATTCCCTGAAGCAGATGGTGCGGCAGGGATTGGAGCGGCATCCCGGCGAAGCGGCGGCGATATTTTTGCCAGCGGGCAGCGGCTGACGAAGGAAGCCCCTGTACCGCCTGCAAAAATACAGCCGCTGCGAGACGGATAGAGCGGAAAGCCCGCCCGGCCGCCCAAATAATAAATATCAACATTTTACACTGAACTGGTTTCGATAAGCAATCCACAGTCGAAAAGTAACTTCTAACTATTAACGATTAATGCCGCCCTTTGGGCGAGCCCAGGATTTAAAAATCCCGGATTTACAACATCCTCGAAAAATTACGAAAATTGAAAATTTTCTATTTTACGGGACTTCTAACTTTTAATGCCGGGCAAAGCCCGAGCATCCTCGAAAAATTACGAAAATCATAGATTTTCTATTTTTCGGGACTTCTAACTTTCAACTCTCCTCATTCTCCATCACGAGCACAGGCTTGCTGCCGTCCACCATTTTGCCGGCTTTTACATTTACCTTTTCAATCCTGCCATCTTTGGGAGCTACGATGTTGTTTTCCATTTTCATGGCTTCCACAATCAGGAGTACCGCGCCTTTTTTCACCTCATCGCCGGGTTTCACATTTATCTTGACCACCTTGCCGGGCATGGGCGTAAATATCAGGCCATCGCCGCCGCCGTCGGGGCTGTCGATGCCGGTGTAAACATCTTCCCGGATTAACAAATCCTCGCGGTGGATGTTGAAAATATGGCCGTTGACGCTCACAAAAGCATTTCCAAGACAGTCGTGCGAAATGTCGGCCCGGAAAATTCCCTCCTTAGCTTTCACGGTAATTTTGTTGCTGCTCAGGTGGGGTATCTCCACCAGATAAGTCATTTGCCCAATGATTACTTTGGCCAAACCGGCGCGTTCGGGATAAACCAAGACATGGTAATCCTGTTTATCCATTTTTAGTTTAAACTCGGTAAGATCGCGCCAATAGCCGATTTGCTGCCAAACGTTTGCAGTTGGCACGCCTTCTTTGTATTTGAGATAATAAAGTGCGTAGGCCGCCAGCGGCGCATCATACACGATGTAACCGCGCTTTTCTTCTGATTTATGCACCAGATCCTCCAGGTGGTCATCGCAGAATTTGGTGGAGATGGTGTTGCGGATATAGTTTTCTTCCTGCAAGAGTTCGATCAAAAAGCGCACATTGGTTTTGATACCGTGGATGATGTAATCTTTCAGCACCTCGATCATTTTTTTGCGCGCATGCTCACGGTCGTCTTCCCACACAATCACTTTGGAAATCATGGGATCGTAGAAGCTGTGAATGGTCGCCGCCCGGTTGGTGCAGGCATCTATGCGCACGCGATGGCTTTCGGGCTCGCGGTAAAAGATCATTTGCCCGGGCGAGGGCAGGAAATTATTGGCCGGATCTTCGGCATAAACCCGACACTCGATGGCGTGGCCACTTTGGCGGATATCGCTCTGCGCAAAACTTAGCGGGTTTCCGGCTGCCACCAAAATTTGCTCTTGTACCAGGTCGATGCCCGTTACCATTTCGGTAACCGGATGTTCGACCTGGATGCGGGTGTTCATCTCGAGGAAATAAAAGTCGAGGTTTTTATCCACCAGAAATTCGATGGTGCCAGCGTTGGAATAGTTAATGGCCTTGGTAATTTTTACGGCAGCCTCGCCCATTTTTTGGCGCAGCTCATCATTCAAAGTTGGCGAAGGCGATTCTTCAATTATCTTTTGGTAGCGACGCTGGATAGAGCATTCGCGCTCGAAGAGATGCACCGCGTTGCCATGCTTGTCGCCCATCACCTGTATTTCGATGTGGCGGGGTTCTTCCACATATTTTTCCACAAACACAGTTCCATCGCCAAAGTACGACTTTGCTTCGCGCTGTGTGGTTTCGATAATTTCGGGAAGTTCTTTCAAGTCGTGAACGATGCGCATGCCCTTGCCCCCACCACCTGCGGCAGCCTTGACTAAAATCGGTAAGGGGATTTTCCCGGCTTCGGCAATAAGCTGCTCCGTATTTCCGGTAACGCCCTGCGTGGTAGGAACCTTGAGTGCCTTGACAAATTCGCGACTTTCGATTTTGTTACCCATCAACTTGATGGCTCGCGTGTCAGGACCAATAAAAACAATCCCTGCTTTTTCGCAGGCCTCCACCAGAGTGGGGTTCTCGCTTAGGAAGCCATAGCCCGGATGGATGGCATCGGCACCGGTTTCGCGGGCGATGTCCATAATTTTTCCCACGTTAAGGTAGGTATCGGCCAGTTCCTGCTCGCCCAGGCAGTAGGCTTCATCGGCGAAGCTCACGTGCCACGAATCTTTATCCACCTCAGCATACACGGCCACGGTGCGGATATTGAGTGCTTTGGCCGCCCGCATCACGCGGATGGCGATTTCGCCCCGGTTGGCGATAAGGATTTTGTCGAAGAGAATGGTGCGTTTGTTCATGGGGAGTATCGGTGTTTGTTAATTGTTATCTGTTTCATAGCGGCAATTTTAGAGACGCGCAAATTGCGCGTCTGTACGTATCTTGCGTAAGATTTATTGTTATTCGTTAATTGTTAATTGTCGCGCTTTCGTGCTTTATCTTATTAATAAATTCCAATTTCTTCAATTTTCACAGAAACCACTGGTAATTCGATTCCAATTGCTGATGAAGATTCTTCACCATATTTCCACCTTCTAATTCCCCACTTGCTCTGTTCAGTATCAAAATTGATTGTACTTGTCTTTCCATTCAATCCTTTGTCTTTGACAATTAATACTAGCGTTTTGTTTTTAATTCTTTCATCCAACAATCATGTAGTTTTCCCCATTTAGCATTTGAATTCCCTAAACGATCTGCTTGTCTGGGATGACAAAGAGGGATTACATTATAAACTTTGTTATTAATTTTAATATCGTGCTGTTTTCCATAAGTAGCTTCTGTTTCACCAAATTGAGCCAACCTGGAAAATCGTTTGTCATAAAACCGCAAAAAACAATTAATCGGTAAATCTCCCAATAATACTAAATTCTCAGTTTTTGAATCTTCAAGTTCTTCCAATATTTCATCTCGTCTTTTTTGAAGATTCAATTCTGCTTTGTCAATGTCTGGAATGGTAGCTTTAGAAAGTCCAAACTTCCCAATAATACGCTCTGAATAATGTTTATCTATTGCATTTCTCTGTTTTTCATTAACTCGTGATTCCGGGAGCAAGTCGCATAGCCAGGCTGTTTTTCTATCAAATCCGAGTGGTTCTAAAAACAAAGAGTCAAGTGCCCTTCCCGAAGGTCCGTTAAGCATTTTATTGGTGGGTATTGTCAATTGTCCTAATTGCTCTGGAATCTATATTCTCGAAATTATTTCTTCGGCATTTTTTCCAGTCCAGAATATTTCGGGTTCGCTTGCAACAGCCAAAGCTGAAACTTTTTGCTTCCCATTTTTATCAACCCAGCGAGCATGAACGGCACTTGCATAAACTCCCAAAACAAAAACCTTTTTCGGGCTTCTATCTTTTTGCTCGACTTTTTTAAGTTTCTGTCCAAATGGGAAATAGAAATATTTTGTCATGCTATTTTTGTTTTTTTACAATAAACATTAACCAATAACTATTAACAATTACCTTCTTCACACCCACCCGGGTTTTCGTTTATTCAAAAATGCCGCCATCCCTTCCTGGCCTTCTTCTGAGGCGCGGATTTCGGCAATCATTTTCGCGGTGTAGGTGATGGCTTCTTCCATGGTGAGCTTGTTCGAGATTTCGTAAATCAGGTTTTTGCACTGGGTCATGGCCTTGGGGCCGCTGGTGCGCAAAAGTGCAATTACCGATTCCAAATGAGCTTCAAGTTCTGCAGCAGGCAGCGATTTATTCACCAGCCGGCGATGCTCCGCTTCGGTGCCCTTGAAACGTTTGCCTGTAAGCATCAATTCCTTCGAGCCATACTCCCCCACCCTTTTGGTAACGTAGGGCGAGATACAGGCCGGCACAATCCCAATCTTGACTTCGCTCAGCGAAAAGGTGGTATCGCTGTCAGCATAGGCAAAATCGCAGGCAGCCAGCAAACCATTTGCTCCACCGATGGCCGCTCCATGAACCACGGCAATGGTGGGTTTGACGCAGGTGTAAATTGCATAAAAGCATTTGGAGAGGTTGAGACTCTCGACATAATTCTGCTCGAAAGTGTAACCGGCCACGCCGCCCATCCAGTGGAGGTCGGCACCGGCACAAAATGATTTGCCACGTCCGCGCAGCACCACCATGCGGATATTTTCCATGGTGTTGACCTCGGTAAAAATGTCGAGCACCTCGGCAATCATCACCTCGTTGAAGGCATTGTGAATGTTCGGGCGGTTGAGCCACACAGTGCCCACATCGCCGCTTACCTCAAATTGAATGGTTTGGTATTGTTTCATATTTATGTTAATCGTTATTTACTTTGAGCAAACAATAATACAAATTTCCTTTCAATTTAGAAATTTATTTACCAATCCCAAAATTATACTGTATATTTGCCCACTATGTGGGAAGATTTACAGGTAATTCGTATGATTGGGCAAGATTTGCCTGATTCACATCAAAGGCAGCTAATGCTAATCACCGGAGCCAGACAAACCGGAAAAACAACCCTTGTAAAACAGCATTACAATAAACTGCCCTACTATAACCTTGATGCTATCGAGTTTAGAGATCAGCTTTCGAATATCACTACATTTAGATGGGCTAATGAAATTGGTGCTGCAGTGTTTGATGAAATTCAAAAAGAACCAGCCTTATTTGATAAGATTAAATTTGCCTTTGATGAGAGAGACCTTAATTTTTCTGTACTTACCGGTTCATCTCAGATATTGCTGCTAAAAAAAGTGCGGGAGACTCTTGCAGGAAGAATAGTGTTGTATGAATTATTCCCTTTTATGTTGGGGGAGCTGGCAGATCCCAAAGGTGAAAAACGGGATTCGTTTCTCCTATCGCAATTAGTTTCAGAGGGAAAAATAGATAATATTTTGAATGAACTGAATTCGGTTCTAATAGGCCAGCAATGGGATGTGGCAAAACGAGCAGAAGAATGGCTATATACCTGGGGTGGGATGGCTCCATTGATTCACATAGCAGATCCGAAGTACCGAAAGTACTGGCTGAAAGATTATACGACCGCGTATCTGGAGCGTGACCTTACCGACCTGGCAAATTTAAGTGATTTAAAACCGTTCAGGAAGTTTCAGCAAATGGCGGCATTAAGGGCATCTAATTTAATCTCATTTACTGAATTGTCAAAGGATACGGGGATAGGCACTGAAACCTCACGGCGTTATTTAGAATATCTCCGAATTTCATATCAGGCATTTTTGCTACAGCCATACCATAAAAACCTTACCAGTAGTTTAGTAAAGACACCAAAGTTATTTTGGCTCGATAACGGCCTGCTTCGACACTTATCAGGACTTGGATTTGACATTGATAGTGGCCAATTATACGAAAATCACGTAGCGGCTGAATTAATGAAATTCATAAGAACGAAGAGACTGGATGTCAATTTAACTTTTTATCGTACCCGGTCGGGAATGGAAATTGATTTTATTTTGGAAACTCATAAAGGCATCATTGGTATAGAAGTAAAAAACCGTGAGACTGTATCAAAGTCTGACTTTACAAATTTAAAACGCCTGTCGGAGGCTGCTGAGAATGAATGGCTTGGTGGCATTGTTATTTACAGGGGTAATCAAATTCAGCAATTTGACAAAGGTCTATGGGCAATTCCGTCGTGTAGATTTTTCAGTTCTTCCTGATAAAAAGAGCATCTCCTTACCTTGTTACATTTATTTTACCGGCATCCAGCATCCGGCCTTGTGATTTCACATTGTAAATATAAAGTCCGGCAGGATAAGCTGAGGTATTGATTTGCAATGCTTCATTCGTGTAAATCATTTCATCCATAACTTTCCCATCCATCGCCAGTATCAGAATTTGAAATTCGGCTATGCCTGTATTTTTTTCTATCTCGATAGTAAAATAATCCCTGGCAGGATTGGGAAAAACTCTAGCGCGGTTGGGCTGAATAAAAGGCCGCTCCTCGGTGGAAGTCCAGATAAGCCATTGGTCGAACAAAACCTGGAGCGAGTCGATAGGCTCAATGCCATAAGGAGTTGATGGTACCAGCAGATCGCACCAGTATTCGCCCGGCTGGGCATCTGCCTCGGCTACGCGCACAAAGGCCGAGAGTGAGGAAGTGCCCTCGTTGAGACAGCGCGTGTCGGCACCCGGCACATTGGCTCCTTGCAGGGCAGCCATCAGCTTTTCGGCCAGCGTACCCCCGGTATTCAAGAAACGCACTTCCATCGAATCCAAAATTTGCTGACCCAGCAGGATGTTGCCCTGGATAGCATAGTTGGGACCGGTGATGTGATTTTTGTAATTGGAGCAGTTGTTACCGGTAAAAGCGGCACTGCGCGGATGGCCGTCTTCATCCATATCCACGATGCCGTATTGCCGCACCGCCGGATTGTTTTGCTCATCATTAGCCACCAGCCAGTCGATAATTTCCTGCGGCGACATGCCTACAACCATGCGGTTGTGGGCATTTTGCTGATTGGAGGGTCGCCACAAAGCCTGGGTGTGGATGCCGCCCCTGCCAAGGATGATGTCGTTGATAATAAGCACCCCGGTGGGGATGGCGTTTTCGTCGATGCAGGAGGCTCCGGCACCGCCAATCTCGCCGGTGATGGTATCGATGGCGATGATGGAAAAAGTGTCCTGGGAGAAGGTGGTGATCGTAATGAATGCAAAGAGAATTGTGAGTATTTGTTTCATGTGTATTTGTTTTTCGGGATTTAGAGACGCACGGCCGTGCGTCTGTACATTCCCAATTATTTATTCCGTGTGTCTGTATGTTGTTCTTTATCCGTTAATAGTTCCCCTCGACAAGCTCAGGGTAAAATTTGTTAATCGTTGCAAAGCAAATCCTGCAGAGTCGCGCAAATTGCGCGTCTGTACGAATCATTCGTTGGCTTAATTGTTCCCTTCGGCAAGCTCAGGGTAAAATATGTTATTCGTTCATTTTAATTTTTTAATCCTTGCAATGCAGAGATTACAGAGACTTACATCCCGTAGTAAACATTATTCAATCACCATTCTCAAATTCTTTCCTAATCCTGCCTCAATTATTTTTCTAAAAGTCGACAATTCTATATCTGTTTTTTCATTCTCAAGTCTCGAAATGTAAAAACGCGATGTGCCACTTTTCAGAGCAAGTTGTTCTTGAGTTAAACCCTCTTTCAACCTTGCACTCCGTATTAAACCTCCAACCATAAATGAATGTTTACTCTCTACTGGTTGGCTATTTTGGTACAGATAATATGGGTCTATTTCGTAAGGGAATTGATCTTCTTTACCATCTTCGTTCAGCAACAGAACGGCTAAATTATCCCATGAAAGCGTATGATTTCTCAATTTTACTTTTTGAAATTCCTTTTGCGCTAATAGCGGGTATTCAATATCTGTTGGTGTCAATTTCCATTCTTTTAAAATTGAATTGAAATCTATTAGTTTTGACTCCCCATTATTAAACATGCAAGAAATTTTAAAGCCATCAATTCTCTCAATTTTTATAATCCTCGGTGTTTTTAGTTTTCTTCTCATAATCTTGGATTTAAACGCTTAAAGTTTTTTAACAGCAATTCTTTTTGCAATTCAGCCCATTTAATTACTTTTTTTCTTTGCGATGCCGGGATATATCCAATGTAGGTTTCCAAAGTCTCGATAACAATTAATTCCTCATACTCTGCGAACAAAACATGAAAATGAGGTGGTGGATGCTCTCTGGCATAAATATCAACCTTAATCGAATCAATAATTTTTATAGTGGGCATTTTAGTTATTAAAAATATTGCCTAATTAGACAACAAAGATAGCGTAATTTTTATAAATTCTCAAATATTCTTGTAAAATTATTTCACTACGTACTTACCCTCAATGATCATCCATTAACTGTGAACAATTAACTATTAACCACTCTCCCTACATCCTGAACACCCCAAATTTGCTGTCTTCAAATTTCTTGTTCAGGGAGGCGGCGATACCCATGGCCAGAATTTTCCGGGTGTCCACCGGATCGATGATGCCATCGTCCCAGATGCGTGCGGTAGAATAATAGGCCGAACCTTCTTCTTCGTATTTTTCAAGGATTTCCTGGCGCATGGCTTCGCGCACTTTATCATCCAACTCCTCACCCCTGGCACGCAGTTGGTCTTCTTTAACCTGAATTAAAACACCTGCGGCTTGTTCGCCACCCATCACCGAGATTTTGGAATTAGGCCACATCAGCAGCAGTCGCGGATCGTAGGCGCGGCCTGCCATGGCATAATTTCCGGCACCAAAGGATCCGCCAAAAACTACCGAAAACTTGGGAACATTGGCATTGGCTGTGGCATGAACGAATTTAGCACCATCGCGGGCAATACCGCGACGCTCGTATTCCTTGCCTACGATAAAACCGGTAATATTTTGCAGATAGATGATGGGCACTTTTCGGAAGGCGCAGAGCTCGATAAAGTGCGCTCCCTTGAGCGAGGACTCCGAAAACAGCACACCATTGTTGGCAATAATCCCCACCGGAAAACCCATAATATTGGCAAAGCCGGTAACGAGCGTTGGGGCATAGCGGGCCTTAAATTCGTGAAAGCGGCTGCCATCCACCATGCGTGCGATGATTTCTTTGGAATCGACGGCTTTGCGTAGGTCTATCGGGGCAATGCCATACAATTCCTCGGGGTCGTACCACGGCTCTTCGATGGGCGACATATTCAATATCTGCTTCTCTTTTTTCCCGAAGGTCTGAAAAATGTTGCGACAAATCTGCACAGCGTGGCGGTCGTTTTCGGCCAGATGATCGGCCACGCCCGAAATAGCGGTATGCACATCGGCACCACCCAATTCTTCGGCGGTAACTTCTTCGCCGGTAGCTGCTTTTACCAAGGGAGGCCCGCCAATAAAAATCGTTCCCTGTTTTTTTACAATGATGGTTTCATCGCTCATGGCCGGCACATAAGCTCCTCCGGCCGTACACGATCCCATAACAATGGCTATTTGCGGCACGCCCAAAGCCGAGAGTTTTGATTGGTTGTAAAAGAAACGACCAAAGTCATAGCGGTCGGCAAAAACTTTGGATTGCTCCGGTAAAAAGATGCCGCCCGAATCGACCATGTAAACGCAGGGCAGATGATTTTCGATGGCAATCTCCTGGGCACGGACATGTTTCTTGATGGTTTCCGCCACATAAGTTCCGCCCTTCACGGTGGCATCGTTGGCTACGATCATGGTTTCGCGACCATGAATTACACCGATGCCCGTAACAATACCTGCCGAAGGAAACTGATCGTTGTGCGTACCCCATGCCGCCAATGATGAAAGCTCGAGAAAAGGTGTATTAGGATCGATAAGCAAATCGATACGCTCGCGCGCCAGCAGCTTACCGCGTTTCTTGTGCCGCTCGACCGAGGCCGGAGAACCGCCTTGCCGCACCTGGCGTATTCGTTGGCGGTAGGTTTTCAGGATTTCCTGATACTTGCGTTTGTTGTCGAGAAATTCCGGGGAATTGGGGTCGATTTTACTTTCGATTCTGTACAAGGTGTGAAGGTTTAAAATGTTTTATCAAAAAATAAATTGATACAATTATTTGATAGATCGTGCTATTGCACGAGGTAAAAATAGAAAGATTGACCAATACGACAAAAACGCAGTGTGTTTTTAACAAAAATTAAAGGCTACACATTATAAAAATGAACAACAAAAACCCTAACATTTCAGGGAGTTCATTAAACTCAAGATCAAACAACAATTCCATCACCACCATCATAAGTACATATATTGATGGTTTATTAATAAAAACTATTTTTGTGGCCTGTTTTAATAATACTAACAATGCGAAAAATCTATCTTACACTATTAACCTCAGCCACCAGCCTGGCTTTTCTAATTCTTTTCAGTTCCTTTTATCCAATAAATACTGATTTGGACAATGAGCGCGATAACACACCTGGCACAGTAACGTTTCAGTTTAAAACCCAAAGCCAGGGCGGCTCGTATGCCCCCAGGCATGTGCTGGCCGTATGGATGGAAAAGGATGGCGAATTTGTAAAAACCCGCAAGGCGATGGCCAATCAGCGCAAGCAATATTTGTACACCTGGAGAGCAGCATCCAACTACAACGTGGTAGATGCTATTACCGGATCCACGCTCAATTCCCATCAAACCCACACCATCGAATGGGATTGTACCGATCTGGATGGCAACGTTGTGGAAGATGGTCTTTACACGCTTTTTGTGGAGTTTACCGAAAAACATGCTCAGGGACCACTTTTCAGCATCGAGTTTGAAAAGGGAAGCGAAGCTATTATCCTTAGCCCACCCGATGAATCCTACTTCAAAAACATGGAATTTACCTTCCAGCCCGAGGTAGTTTTGGTGGCCGACTTTACGGTAAACGCCCAGGAAAGCTGTACCGATGAAGTACTAACCTTTACGGATATGTCAACAGGTGCCAGCGCTTGGAACTGGGATTTTGGTGCTGATGCCAATCCGGCCACCGCTAGTACCCAGGGCCCTCACGAAGTAAGCTATTCCACAGCAGGGAACAAAACCGTAGCACTTACCATCAATCAGAGCATCACCAATACAAAGCCTGACTTTATCAATGTTTTACCCGATGCCTTCGCCAATTTTGAATGGATTGTTGAGGGTCGTACCCTCACCTTCACCAATTTGTCAACCAATGCGGTTTCTTACGAATGGGGTTTTGGTGATGGAAGTACAAGCAGCGAAACAAATCCTGTACATACCTACGCCGAAGATGGCACCTATGATGTGTTATTAGTTGCAAACAGCGAGTTTTGCGAAAGCAGTGCGTATTTACAAGAAATTATTATCAATACAGTAGGCCTTTCTGAATCGGGAAGCAATCCCTTATCCGAAATATTCCCCAATCCTGGTAATGGACAATTTTATTTCACACCCAAAACTACCATGCAGAATGTATCGCTTACAATATTTAATATTGAGGGTAGCGTAATCTACACTACTGCTTTGGGCAATCTTACTGCTCATGTTCCGGTGATGTCAGGAAAAGAAAATCTGCAAAGTGGTGTTTATTTTATCCAAATCACCAGTGCTGGCGAAAAATGGCAAAAGAAACTTTTCGTAAAATAATATTCGAGCCGGGATTTTTTTCAAAGGCTATTGTTCTGTTTGGTTTTCTGATCGCACTATGCCCGCTTTGGCTTATTGCACAGGATAAAAATGCCCACCTCGGTTTTCGATCCGGCGCATCATTTCCACTTTTCGGTTACCGTGCTCAAAATTTGGAAGATGGAAGTTTTGCACAAGCGGGATTTTTGGTTTCAGCGGAAGGCGTATATTATTTTACTAATCACCTGGGAGCAGGCCTCACAGGCTCGCTTACGTTGCACCCTGTTGATGTGGTAGCACTGGCAAGAGCAAGAGTGAACAAATATCCTTTTCTTAGCGATCTTACTGTCCGTTCGGAACCTTACACCATAATAAGTATTATGCCGGCATTTTTTTACAAATACAATTTGGGAGAAAAATGGACTTTTTCGGCTAAGATAGCTGCGGGCGTATTGTACTCCAAGACTCCTTATCAGCTTTACAAACCGGATTATTATTTATTGCCCGATACCTGGGAAAAAAAAACCTCGGCACAAGACTGGAAATTTTCGTGGCAGCCGGGCTTAGCAATCAATTATCAATTAGTGCCCTGTATCGACCTTGTTTTGAATACCGGATTTATGTATCGAAAAATGGAATTCAATTTTAATACTACAACGGGCACACGCACCGATGAAAAAGAGATGAGTATGATCGAGCTGTCTTTGGGTTTTGATATTAAGATAATTTAACAAAGAAACCGTTTATCCAAACATACTTATCTTCTCGAGTATCTTAATATTGGGAATTTCGATACGATCGTTGGTACTAATAATGGTGCCATCATCTTTAAAATCTTTCAAAATCCTAATTACACTTTCTTTGGAGAGATTGGTCATTTCGGCCAAATCCTGCCTTGAGAGTGTAAGCCTAAACTTTGGTGATTCATATATTTCCTTGCTCAAATAAAGTAGCGCATCGGCAACACGACCAGGCATTTGCTTCTGCGTAAGGTCAGAAAATCGCCCGAAATTATAAATCGCCATTCGGTTGATATGTTCGATAAATTTCTCTGCAAAATCAGGATTTGTACGGATGGCCTGCCTAAATTTATCCTGCTGAATAAAACAAACCGTGCATTCCTCAAGCGCTGCTGCGGAATAATAATTACGGCCATCGAGAAAAACTCCGGGGCCGCCAAACATTTGGGTAGGTTTGATGAGTTTCAAAATTAAATTGCGCCCGTTGTTCCCTTCGAGATATATTTTGGCCAGGCCACTGGTGAGCATTAAAATGTGGGATGATGCCGAGCCTTGCTTAAAAATCATCTCCCCCTTGTGGTAGGAAGTTTCGAACCTGTCCTGATTTATTGCGGCCAACTGATCTTCATTGAGCAAGCTAAACAAAGCAGACTTTTTGTTGCAATCGTTGCAGTGCTTGCAAAATGCTGATTTTTTAAATTCTATCATCGATTGATTTTAATTCTAAATGAGGCGCAAAAATAATCATTTAACTATTAAAAAACAGGGCTTTGAGCAATCATATTGATCTATGTCAATATTTGCATGATAAATTCCCGAAAAACAACGGATAATGTCCACCCCAATTTTTGCTGATGTTAAGTGTTTAACAGTACTTTTGAAAACAATTTAAAACACTTTCACTAATCAAATACTACACACATGAAAAGATTTAAACTCACACAAGTATTTATGCTTATGATTCTTGCTTTGGCCGTGGCCGCTGGATGTACAAAAGAAGGCCCAGCAGGCCCTGCAGGAAGCGATGGAACTAGCGGAACCAATGGAGCCAATGGTACCGATGGAAAAGACGGCGTAGCTGGTAATGCTTCGTGCATACAGTGCCACACCCTCGAATACATGGGCCAAATTGAAGAACAATATGCCGAATCAGGCCACTCTGCTGGATTGTATGTGGGATATGCAGGCAGTCGCAACGACTGTGCTATGTGCCATAGCCACGAAGGATTTGTGGAAACCCAGCACACCGGCCTCGACACCACCGCTGCCAATATTCCTATTCCGACACACATCCAATGCGGAACCTGCCACTCATTCCACGAAACACTGGACTTTGAAAACGATGGCCCCGACTATGCCATTCGTCAAAACGGACCTGTGGATTTGATGATGTACAATGCAGAAGTAAGTCTGGATTTTGGTAACAACTCCAATCTTTGTTTGAATTGCCACCAGCCGCGTACTGCTCCTCCTACTGACGATGGCACAGGAACCTTCACCATTCCCAACACACACTATGGCCCCCACCACGGCCCCCAGGGTACCTTTCTGCAAGGTATTGGTGGTGCCGAAATCGGCGTAGGTTATCCCGAGCCTGGTTCATCGAGCCACGTACAAGCCGGATGTACCGGTTGCCACATGCACGAATATGCTGAAGCCGAAGGCGGACATACCTGGAAAGTACCCGTAGCTTCATGCACACCTTGCCACGAAAGTGCTACCACGCTTGACATCAATGGCAAGCAAACCGAAATTGCAGGATTGATTGAAGACCTGAAAAACGAACTGATGAACCTGGGCGTGCTCGATGCCGATGGACATCCGGTTGAAGACACCTTCCCATTAGTGCAGGTGCAGGCATATTACAATTATGCCGGCCTGGTTGATGACCGCAGCAAAGGAGTTCACAATCCTGATTATATCCATCAATTGGTGGTAAACTCCATCAATGCTATTCAATAATATTTTGAAATAATCCAAAAAAGGCTTCTGTTTTTACTGAGAGGCCTTTTTTGGTTTTTTTGATAATCCACTTAAAACATTTTTATGAAAATGCACAGAATAATACAAATCGCAGCAATGATTTCGTTGGTGGCAATATTAGCATCGTGCGAATACGATTTTATCAAGCCCGAGCCTGCGCCACCAGTCCCTGAGCCTACCGATACTATCAGCTTTGCTATGGACGTGGCTCCAATATGGAATAACAACAACTGCACAAACTGCCATAAACCCGGCGGCATTTCGCAACTAGACCTTACAGCGGCAAATGCCTACAGCAGCCTTACCAGCAAAGGACTTTACAACACTGCCGTGCCCGAATCGAGCAAGATATACACCTTCCCGTATCCCGAGACCGGCGAACACAATTATAAATATGCCAACACGAGTGAGGCCGAAATTATTTTGCTGTGGATAGCTCAGGGTGCGGCAAACAATTAAGTTCTACATTTTATAAAAATACAACTACGATGAAAAGATATTTAACAGGATTATTATTCTTGATATTTGCTTGCACACAGCTTTCAGCGCAGGATGATGCTGCCGAGAAGCCCGCAGACAAACCCGTAAAATATGCCTTTGCCAGCGGTTGGCTTATCGACAACCAAACCAGTGTAATCCCCGTAAAAAACACCCTCGAATGGGCTATTCAACACCGCTTTGGGACTATGGATAACGGGACAACGGACATGTTTGGCCTCTATGCACCGGGTGCTAATATTCGCAATGGTTTTAACTACAGCATCCTCGATAACCTGCAGGTGGGCTACGGCCTGACTCTGAAAAATATGTACAGCGATTTTAATGTAAAATATGTTGCCCTGGAGCAAACCCGCGAAAATACTATCCCCGTATTTGTTACGCTTTACGCGAATATGGCCATCGATGGCCGCAACGAAAAGGCTTTTGGCACCGAGTACAAATTCAACAATCGCATGAGCTATTTCAGCCAGTTGATTGTAGGGCGCAAAATAAACCATTGGTTATCCTTGCAAGCACACACCAGCTTTAGCCATTACAACTCGGTTGACTCAACCATGAACCACGATGCTGTTGGCATCGGTTTTAATGGCCGGATTAATTTCTCGCCCCAGTCGTCCTTTTTGTTCCAGTACGATATTCCATTAAAAATTCAATCGATATCGGAGCAGCGCGATTTTGAAGCGGCCAAACCCAATATTGGTATTGGCTACGAAGTTTCCACCAGCACACACGCCTTTCAGATTTATATTACCTCGGCCAATGGCATTTTACCTCAGGATAACTATACCTACAATGGTTTTGATTTGGCCAATGGCTTTTCTGATTTAATGTTTGGTTTCACTATCACCCGTTTGTGGGGATTTTAAAAAATTTGCATATTTTTACACAATCTAGCGAAAGCTAAAAACCACTAATTGTTAAACTTAAAAACTTGTATTAAAATGAAGAAAACAAATGTACTGATGCTTACAGCAATATTTGCAGGAGTCTTCATGCTCTTGTCGTTTATGATTCCGCAGGAACAAAAAACGCCTGGTGCCTGGGAAGTACCCGCTGAGTATCAAAAGAAAACCAACCCGTACAGCGAATATACCAAAGATATGGAGCGTACCGGCAAAATGCTATGGGCTAAGCATTGCAAATCGTGCCACGGAAACAAAGGCGAAGGTGATGGCCCCAAGGCACGTCAGCTCGAAACCCATGCCGGCGATTTCACTATCGAAGGTTTCCAGTCGCAAAGCGATGGAGCAATTTATTACAAATCGTTTGTGGGTCGCGATGAAATGCCCAATTACGAAAAGAAGATACCCGATGAGGAAGAACGTTGGGCTTTGATTTATTACATGAGAGCAATGAAGAAATAAACCATACAGGCCGGCTGTTGAATAATTGCGACATGCCGGCCTTTTGTAATTTATTAACAGAAACTAAAAAGCAATGCAGCCACGCAAATTTTTTATCTACAACAGTATTGCCTGGCTTGTTATTTTTCTCTTTCCCACTCCTGTATCTGCTAATGATTTTGACAACAGGCAAGAAAATCAGAAATGTTTCAAGTGCCACGGGCAGGCTATCTATAGCTACTACAACGACTGGGTTGAAAAAGACGTAAAAAAACTGATGAATCCCAACTTTGTGCTCGACACGGCAGATTTTTATTCGGGTACACACGAGCAGTTTTTTTGCACCGACTGCCACTCGTCTGACTACGAAAACTTTCCCCATCCGGGCGAACTACGCTACGAGCCTATTTATACCTGCATCGACTGCCACGGTGGGGATGATAATTATGCTAAGTACAAGTTCGAGCTTATCGAAGAAGAATTTATGGCCAGCGTACACTCCACCGATTCCATCGGTGACTTTAGCTGCTGGAAATGCCATGACCCACACTCCTTTAGGTTGAACGTGAGAACCGGAAAAGAAATTAGTGAGATTGTTGCTTACGATAACGATGTGTGCTTTAGCTGCCATACCGACAAGGATAAGTTTTCGCTCTTAAGCGGCGAAGCTTCCACCGCCTTGATAGCACAACACGACTGGCTGCCCAATCAGGGTTTGCACTTTAGCAAGGTGCGCTGTATCGAATGTCATACCGAAACACACAACGACCTGCTGGTAGCACACAAAGTAAGGCCTTCCACGCAGGCAGTGAAAAAATGCGCCGAATGCCATTCAAAAAATAGCCTGCTTATGTCAACGCTTTACAAGCATCAGCTTATCGAAAGCCGACAAGAAAAAGGATTTTTTAACGCCACCATCCTTAACGAATCTTACGTTATCGGGGCTAGCCGCAATTACTATCTCAACCTGATTAGTATTGTTGTTTTTGGTTTAACGCTGCTCGGCATAATGATACACGCTATTTTACGCATTAAATTCAAAAAATCATGAGCAACGAACGACTATACTTATATCCAGTTTGGCTTAGGATATGGCATGCCATCAATGCCTTGATGATTATTATTTTGATCCTAACCGGGGTAAGCATGCAATACTCCAACCCCAATCAGCCTTTTATCCGTTTCGATTTGGCGGTGAGCTGGCATAATGTTGCAGGCATTATTCTCACCATAAGTTATCTAGTGTTTTTAGCTGGCAATATTTTTAGTGAAAACGGGAAATACTATCGCATGAAATTGAAGGGATTGACCAAACGATTATTTAAGCAAGCCATGTATTATACATTGGGAGTTTACAAAAACGAGAAAGTCCCCTTTCCGGTAAACAAAAAACAAAAGTTTAATCCTTTGCAGCAAATATCTTATGTGGTGATTATGTACGTTATTTTACCGATACTTTTTATTACCGGCTGGGCCTTGTTGTTTCCCGAAACAATTTGGATGAACGTTTTTGGCGTGAGCGGCATTTTGCTCACCGCCCTGCTTCACATTGCCGGAGGTTTCGTTGTATCAATATTTTTATTCGTTCACCTATATTTTTGCACCTTTGGCAAAACGGCTACCACTACTTTTGGCGCAATGATAAACGGCTATCACGAGCCGCATTAATAATAATTACCTTTTGGGAAAGAGGTTTTTTTTCATTTTTTTGCAGGGATCTTCGGATCCCTGTTTTTTTTATCAAATTATTCCTTCACTACTTTTTTGGATCCCAGCACCTTTGCGTGTTGGGGTGCAGCGTTTTCATCAAACAATTTGCGATAGGTGATATGCCTTTTCCCAAACTTGCCACCCACTGCCTTGTGTAGTGCTTCCATTTTGGGATTAAAGTCGCCCACCCACGACAATTCCACCTCCTTGTAATTGGGTCGTTTATCAAAAACCTCGCGCAGTTTTTTGAAAATGGCTGATTCGATGCCATGTTTCTGAAACTTTGGAACCACTCCCATAACCGTGATGCGCGTGCGTTTTATCTCATGGCGTTTCATGTAATACAAAAACCGCAGCTTGTTCCAAATATTTAGTTTGCCGTTGAAGTGTCTGAATATTTGATTTACATCGGGGAACATAACCAGGAAGGCAATCGGCTTACCCGCGAAATAGGCAAACCATATTATTTCCTCATCGAGGATGGGCTTGGCTTTTTCGAGGCTGCTTTCGATATCTTTTATATTGAGCGGCGTAAAATGCTCGTGATTGACCCAGCCCTCATCGTACACCGATTTCAGATCGAGAAGATATTTGCGGGCATTTTTCATTTGAAAATGCTCGTAGCTAAAACCGGGCTTTTTAGAAATCCAATCGGCAATTTTCCAGAAACGCTCAGGGAAGGGCACGGTCATATCCAAATGGTTGGTTACCTGCTCGAAGTAGGAAAAAAAGCCATAATCCTCAAAAAACTTCCGATAGTAGGGATGATGATAGTTCATGCCATAGCTTTGCTGTATAAATCCCTCGACCAGCAAACCCCAGTATTGATCGTTCTCCCCAAAATTTACAGGTCCATCCATAGCTTCCATTCCACGTTGGGCAAGCCATTTTCGGCAAGCATCAAACATAAAAAACGCAGCTTCCCTGTCGTTGACACACTCAAAAAAGCCCATTCCGCCGGTGGGCTGCTCGTAAGTGTTGGCCTTGGTACGATTGTAAAAAGCGGCCACCCTGCCAATGACTTCTCCATTATCGGTCTCCAAAATCCAACGTATGGCCTCTCCCCCATCGAAATAGGCGTTCTTTGCAGGATCGAAAATCGCTTCGATATCATCATCCAATGGAGCAATCCAATGGCTATCGCCCTGATAAATTTTGCGGGCAACGCTGAGGAACTGCTGCGCCTGTTTTTTGGTTTTCACTTCTACGAGCTTCATCTTTTATGCTTTTTACTTATGATTGGGCAAAGATAGAATATTCAGGGCATTTGGTTTGAGCGGTGTACTATTGATTTTGTATGCTGACATGTACGCCAGCAATAAAAAATCAAATCAATCAGAAATAATGTGATGCTTTTTAAAAACCGCTGGACAATGATCAGATTATAGTAAAGACCGTTGGAGTAAGCGTCGGGATAAGATCCCTAAATACTTATAAATCATTATTATAAAATCAGTAAGCTATTACGAGATTAAAGGTAAACCGTCGGATAATATCGAAGACCGTCGGAATAACCGTCGGAAAAACACACATCCCAAACCACATGAAAATTTAAAGCATAATTATAATACCGGAGAATTTCACTCTAAAATATGTTATTTAAGCCACAAAGCAAACCATTTTTAAATAATTGGCGTTAGCACCTTCAACCGGATAACAGTTTTATCTTTGCGAACCAATATCATTTTTTTTTGAAGAAGCTCGACATATTCATACTTAAGTCCTACATCGGCCCGCTGGTGCTCACCTTTTTCATCTCCCTGTTTATTTTGGTGATGCAATTCTTGTGGAAGTATGTGGACGATTTGGTAGGAAAAGGGCTGGAGTGGTACGTAATAACGGAGTTGCTGTTTTACGCTTCGTCCACCTTTGTACCCCTAGCTCTGCCGCTGGCCATTTTGCTTTCATCGCTGATGACCTTTGGCAACCTGGGCGAAAATTACGAACTGGTAGCCATGAAGGCTTCAGGTATTTCGCTGCGCCGGATTATGAAACCACTCATCGCTTTATCTGTGGTTATCAGCTTTGCCGCATTTTTATTTTCCAACAGTGTTTTGCCCTTTGCCAATCTCAAATTCCATTCTTTATTGTATGATGTACGCCAGCAAAAATTAACACTCAACATCAAGGAGGGCATCTTTTACAATGGCATCGAAGGCTTTACCATTCGCATCAGCGAAAAAGATCAGGAAAAAAACATCATCAAAGATGTGATGATTTACAACCACAGCGACCGGATGGGCAATATAAAACTAAGCACCGCCAAGTGGGGAAAAATGGAGCTTACGCCAGATAAGGCCACGCTTATTTTTCATCTTTATGATGGCTACAACTACGAAGATGTTGTAAACCGAAAAGATTACAAAGATACCCGTCCATTTCAGCGGAGTAAATTCAAAGAACAAACCCGCCGTTTCAGCGGGCTTGATTTTGCCCTGAATCGTACCAATGAGCAGCTCTTTCGCAACAACTATCAAATGATGAACCTGGCACAGCTCGTTGGCTACCGCGATTCGCTGGATGCAGAGTTGACCCTGCGTAAAGAAAAACTAAACCAAAGCCTGAGCGACCGCTTCACGTTTTTTAATACTGCCGACACCACATATTTTGCCCACGATAGCCTGCCAACAATTATAGCCCCAGATGACAGCATTTACAATATCGACAACGAAGACCGCGATACCAGAATTAATGCCATGAACTTTGCCCTACAATCGGCTCGGTCGGCAAAAAACAATCTGGAGTTTAGCCTGGGCGACTTTGAGAAACGCGCCGAGCGCATCCGCAAACATGACATCGAGCGACAGCGCAAATTCACCCTTTCGATCGCCTGCTTAATCCTGTTTTTTATCGGAGCACCCTTGGGCGCTATCATCCGCAAAGGTGGGCTGGGTATGCCTGTGGTAGTTTCGATTCTCTTTTTTGTGATTTATCATATTATCTCGATAACGGGCGAAAAATACGCCCGCGCCGGTGTGCTCCAGCCCGAAATAGCGATGTGGATGGCCTCGGCGATATTGATGCCCCTGGGCATCTTCCTCACCTACAAAGCCACCACCGATGCCCCACTGCTGGATGCTGAAGCGTGGCAGAAGTATTTTAAAAAATTGATTTTCTTCGCAAAAAATAAATAAGCTCCACTTTAAAAGCTCCTCGATATGCGTATCCTTTTTTTGTGCAATAAGTCACCCTATCCTCCCAAAGAAGGCGGCCCGATAGCAATGAATGCCCTTATCGAAGGCATGGCCGATGCCGGACATCAGGTAAAAGTATTAGCCATCAATAGCAATAAATATGGTGTAAATGTGGAGGGCATCCCCAAATATTACCGTGAAAAAACGAATATCGAAACTGTTTACATCAACCTGGCCATTAAGCCTGTGGATGCCTTCCTTAATCTATTCAGCACAAAGTCGTACCACGTCCAACGTTTTATCAGCAAGGATTTTGAAGCAAAGCTGATTGACATTTTACAAAGAGACGCGTATGATGTTGTGCAATTCGAAACCTTGTACATAAGCCCGTACATCGCGGCGATACGCAAATATTCAAAGGCAAAGATCGTTTTGCGTTCGCACAATATCGAACATCTGATATGGAAGCGAATAGCCGAAATTACGCGCAATCCCATAAAAAAACACTACCTCAATCACCTTTGGAAAACCCTGCGCAAATACGAGCTTGGAAAACTCAACGCCTACGATGGCATTGTTAGCATTACCAAAAACGATGGCGATTTTTTCATAGGTATGGGCTGCTCGATCCCTTTAACAGCCATTCCTTTTGGCATCAGCCTGGACAAATTCAGAGAGCCGCGAAATATCAGCACCGAATACCCATCGCTGTTTCATATTGGCGCCATGAACTGGATTCCTAACCAGGAAGGGATCAAATGGTTTTTGGATCAGGTGTGGGAAAAAGTGCATCAGGCCTATCCCAATCTAAAGTTTTATGTGGCAGGCCGCGAAATGCCAGCATGGCTCACCAATCTTAATCGAAAAAATATTGAAGTTGTGGGCGAAGTGGACGATGCCCTCGATTTTATCGCCTCCAAGGCCATCGAAGTGGTTCCCTTGTTTTCGGGCAGTGGTATTCGCATCAAAATTATCGAGGGCATGGCCATGGGCAAAACCGTGATCTCCACCCCCATTGGAGCCGAAGGTATTAATGTGGAACATCGAAAAAATATCATGCTGGCCGAAGATGCCAACCGCTTTTTCGAGGCCATACAGCAATGCCTTGAAGATGCTGACTTATGCCAGCAAATTGGCCAAAATGCAAAAGCACTGATCGAAAAAGAACACGACAACAAAATGCTGGTGCAAGAACTCGAACAATTCTATACCACAATTTAAGCGCAGATTATCGGCGAAGTTTATATTTTTGTGCAATGAAATTGCTTGTAGTATTACCCCGGTTTCCATATCCGCTCGAAAAAGGCGATAAGTTGCGTGCATACAATCACATTCGTTTTCTATCGGAAGAAAACGAAATTGTGCTCTGCGCCGTTAACGAGGGTGAAGTGCCCGCAGCCCATCTTGAAAAACTGGAGCCTTTTTGCAAATCAATCCATGTTTTTCAAATTTCCAAAATCAGCATTATTGTCAATCTTATCCGTGCATTTTTTAAAGGTATCCCTTTCCAGGCCGGTTATTTTTATAGCAATAAAATACAGCGGCAGATCAATACAATTATCAAGAATGAAAAACCCGACCACATTTTTTGCCAATTGCTGCGGGCAGCCGAATATGTAAAAAAAGTAAGCATTCCTAAAACCATCGACTATCAGGATGTGTTTTCAAAAGGTATCCAACGGCGCATTTCCAAGGTTGCATTTTACTTAAGACCGATTTTCAAAATGGAATACCGCCGCCTGCTTCGCTACGAGCACGATCTTTTTAATATTTTCGACAACAAAGCCATCATCTCTATACCCGATCGGGATTTGATACCTCATCCTGAAAAAGAAAAAATCCACATCATCCCTAATGGCGTGGATCACGAATTTTTTAAGCCCATGGCGATGGAGAAAAAATATGAAATCGTTTTTATCGGCAATATGAGCTATCCGCCCAACGTGGATGCAGCCGTTTTTCTGGCTCAAAAAATTCTACCGGAATTACATAAAACACATCCCGAGGCAAAACTACTGTTGGCAGGTGCAAGTCCGGCCAAAAGAGTGCTTGAACAAAAGAGCGATTTTGTGCATGTAACAGGCTGGGTTGACGACATTCGTGAGTGCTATGCCCAGGCCAAAATATTTGTGGCACCCATGCAAATTGGCACAGGGCTACAAAACAAGCTACTCGAAGCCATGTCGATGAAAATTCCCAGCATCACTTCCAGCCTGGCCAACAGCGCACTTTATGCCAAGGATGGCATCGAGATTCTGATTGGAGAAACGCCCCAAGATTATGCCGCGCATATTAATAAACTACTAACTAATACCCGCTTTGCCGACCGTATTGCCGAAGCCGGCTATCAGTTTGTACACAACAAATTTGACTGGAAAAAGGCAACGCACAAATTGAGTGAAATAATGAAACATACACCTACAAACTTTTAGAGAAAATAATTTAATACCTCAACTGACATGAAAAATAAAATTAAACATTACAGCATCACCTTACTCATCAATGGCTTAATCGCACTTTTGTTTGGTGCGTTGGCCGTATTACTCCCGAAGGCTACTATAGTAGTCATTGTTAAATATTTTGGCATCGTACTTCTTATTGGCGGAGCAAGCGGGTTATGGGTTTCCATCAATAATATGAAGCACGACAAAGACTATCTTTCATCGCTGGTAAGCTCTATCGTAAGTATCGTTGTAGGCATAATCTTAGTATTCAATACCCAGCTTAGCCTCGAAATATTTGGTATTATCATCGGGATATGGGCACTGGTAATTGGTGCGGTACAATTATTTATCGCTCTAAAACTACTTGAAACAGGCCGCTACAAAAATCTCCTGCTCATCAACAGCATCATTACGCTGATCTTTGGCCTGCTTTTGTTTATCAGCCCCTTTGGCACCATCCTTATTCTAACCCGCGTTATCGGAGTTATGGCTTTGATATTTGGAGCTATCTTATTCTTTTTTGCCATTTCGATTCGCAGTTCTGAACGTTAATAGAAACTAACACACAAAAAAAAATAAGCCTGCTGTTCTTTATTTAATATTATGAATCTATTCAAATTAACTACCGGCTTTTTGTTAATCGCTTTAGCACTATTACTCAATTCTAATGCTTCGGCACAAATTAACACCGAAAAATACCGCAAATACTACGATGACAAAACCGGCTTTATCTTTAACCTTTCCACTGCAATATCGCTAAAGGCGGGAAATACTGAATACACGGCCTACAAGGGTGCTGCCCGACTGGATTATAATGGAAAAAAATTCGACTCCTTTTTGGTAGGAAATTTTGAATATAAAAAAACCGCCGAGGCTAAGGTAGAAAATCAGGGTTTCCTGCATTTGCGCGGAATAATGCATCTTACCAAGCGAACCAATTGGGAAACCTTCGTGCAAAGGCAATACGATGAGTTTATCGATTTGAACGTGCGTAACCTGGTTGGCACTGGCGTAAAATATCGCCTGATCGATTTTATGGCAAAGGATGATAGCACAAAAACCCTGGATATAAATGTGAGCACCGGCGTGATGTACGAAACTGAAAACTACACACTCGATGAAAGTACCGTTGACCGCTACGACTGGCGTTGGACTAACTTTATCAGTTTCGACTGGCTAATAAAAAAGAAGCTCAACTTCACCGGGGTAATTTACTATCAGCCCGCTTTCGCCGATTTTAACAATTACCGCATTACCGCCGAAACAGGTCTTGAATTCCGCATTGCCAAATCGGTAAATTTTATTGTGGAGTTTAACTACCGCTACAATAACATGCCCGTTACAAAGGTTGAAAAATTTGACCTCTCGCTAATCAATGGCATCCGCATCGAAATAAAATAGGACAGCGGTGCAAGTCCAAAAAAACGCCTCATCTTTGCAAATAATCAAAATTGAAATAAACTATGGCTGACGATAAAAAAATCATCTTTTCGATGAACGGGGTTGGAAAAATTTACCCTCCTAACAAACAAGTTTTAAAAGACATTTATCTTTCCTTTTTCTATGGCGCAAAGATTGGCATCATAGGCCTTAACGGCTCAGGAAAGTCCACGCTGCTAAAAATTATTGCCGGTCTGGAAAAATCCCACCTTGGCGAAGTTGCTTTTTCGCCGGGCTATGCGGTGGGCTATCTGGAGCAGGATCCTGCTCTGGATAAAAGCAAAACGGTAAAGGAAATTGTGGAAGAAGGCGTGCAGGAAGTGGTTGACCTGGTGAAAGAATATGAGGCGATAAACCTCAAATTTGCCGAGCCAATGAGCGATGACGAGATGAACAATTTGATAGAGCGGCAAGGCAAGCTCACCGAACTAATCGACCAGAAAGATGCCTGGGAGCTTGACTCGAAATTGGAACGCGCCATGGATGCCCTGCGTTGCCCTGAGGGCGACACCCCGGTGCTTAACCTTTCTGGTGGCGAACGCCGCCGCGTGGCACTTTGCCGCCTGCTTTTGCAGGAGCCTGAAATTCTACTCCTCGACGAGCCTACCAACCACCTGGATGCCGAATCGGTGGAATGGCTGGAACAGCATCTGCAAAAATATAAGGGTACGGTAATCGCCGTTACCCACGACCGTTACTTTTTGGACAATGTGGCTGGCTGGATATTGGAACTTGATCGCGGTGAGGGCATCCCCTGGAAGGGAAACTATTCGTCGTGGCTGGAGCAAAAAACAAAACGCCTGGAGATGGAGGAGAAAACACAAAGCAAGCGGCACAAAACCCTGGCTCGCGAGCTGGAGTGGGTGCGCATGGCACCCAAGGCGCGTCATGCCAAATCGAAGGCTCGTTTATCAGCCTACGAAAAAATGATGGATGAGGATGTAAAACAAAAAGAAGAAAAACTGGAGATATTTATCCCCAACGGCCCACGCTTAGGCAACAAGGTAATCGAAGCCGAACATGTAAGCAAGGCCTACGGCGAAAAGCTACTCTTCGACGATCTGAATTTCAAACTCCCCCCCGCCGGTATTGTGGGCGTTATTGGCCCTAATGGTGCCGGAAAAACCACCTTGTTTCGTTTGATTATGGGTCAGGATACCGCCGACAGTGGCGAATTTGTTACCGGCGAAACAGTAAAAACCGGCTATATCGACCAGGCACATGCAGAAATAGACCCCGAAAAAACCGTATGGGAAGTAGTATCGGGCGGGCACGAAACGATACAACTGGGCAACCGCGAAATGAATTCGCGGGCTTACGTTTCGCGTTTTAATTTTAGTGGTGTCGATCAACAGAAAAAAACCGGCGTACTTTCGGGCGGCGAGCGCAACAGGCTGCACCTGGCGCTAACGCTACGACAGGAAGCCAACGTTTTGCTTTTGGATGAGCCTACCAACGACATCGATGTAAATACCCTTCGTGCACTCGAAGAAGGTCTCGAAAATTTTGCCGGCTGCGCGGTGGTTATTTCGCACGACCGCTGGTTTTTGGATCGCATTGCAACGCACATCCTCGCCTTTGAAGGCAATTCGCAGGTTTACTTTTTCGAAGGCGGCTACACCGAATACGAAGAAAACAAAAAGAAACGCCTGGGCGATGAAGGCCCCAAACGCATCAAATACCGGAAATTAAAAGTATAAAACGATGAGCGAACAACTGTATGCTGTACTTACCGGCGACATAGCCAAATCGTCGAGGTTTGCGGGTAATGATCGGAAAATCCTGCTGGACAAGCTGAAAATGGCTTTCCAGAAGACCGGGCAGATTCTTGGCGCGGATGCTATAGCCTTTCCTTTCGATATTTTCAGGGGCGACAGCTTTCAGGGCGTGCTGATAAAAGCTGACAAGGCTTTAGCGGCTACTGTCCTAATCCGGGCATCCATGCGCAGTGCTTATGCAACCACCCTGAAAAATGCAGTGGATACGCGCATTGCCGTGGGCATAGGCACCATTTCGCATCTGCCCGACACAAGCAGCGGCGAAGGCGATGGCGAAGCCTACCGTAATTCGGGCCCCTTTTTGGACAAAATGACAAAACACGCCCGCATGACCAGCATCGTTACTCCCTGGCCTGAAGTTAATGCCGAACTCAACGTGGAATGCGCCATGCTGGATGCAATTATTGCGCGCTGGACGGCAGTGCAAGCCGATGTTGCCATCGAATATTTAATTGGTAAAACCCAGGAAGAAATGGCCGAAAAGTTTAAGATTTCGCAACCCGCAGTTAAAAAAAGAATAGCCTCAGCAAACATTTATCAGTTGGAACTTCTGATGGATCGTTTTGATAGTTTTTTCAAATCCGAAAATTATAAGCCTGTGAGGTTATAATTGATGATTATAAGCCTGTGAGGTTATAATTGATGATTATAAGCCTGTGAGGTTATATTTGATTATTATAAGCCTGTGAGGTTATAATTAGCGATTATAACCCTGGGAGCTTATAATTTGTTAGTTTGGATGTGCATTTTTATAAAAAATCAGCAAAAACTAAAGATTAACAATAAACTCACAACAATGAACGAGGTAACGAATCTTGACTTTGCTTTGCTTTTCAGATTGGTCATTGCTCATTTGCTTGCTGACTTTCTGTTTCAGCACAAAAGCTGGATCCAGGAGCGGTTAACGAAACACTGGAAAGCCAAAACGCTCTATCTTCATGTGCTGATCGTTGGGGTGCTGACCTACTTATTTTCGGGATACTACAGCAATTTTTACGTTCCACTACTTGTCATCCTCACGCACTACCTCACCGACTTAGTGAAATCGTACACCGGGAACAGCCTAAAATATTTCTTGCTCGACCAGGCGGTTCATCTCATCATCGTTGTAGTGGCGTGGTACCTGTATCTTATGCCCGACATCAATCTTTTACAGCAATTCCATTTTATTTTTACTGATTTAAAAACCCTCAGCATTGCCACAGCCTACTTTTTCATCACCTTTCCCTCGGTATTTCTGATTGCCAAAATTACCGAAGGATGGCAGCAACAGGTAAGCAACGAAGGGCTAAAGGATGCGGGAAAGTGGATTGGGATACTTGAAAGGATTTTGATACTCACCTTCGTTTTGATTAATCAGTTTGCCGGAATCGGCTTTTTGATTGCCGCTAAATCCATTTTAAGATACGGTGATATCAAAAATGCCGAAAACCGCAAGGATGCGGAGTACATTCTTTTGGGTACGATGGTTAGTTTTATCATTGCCATTTTTACGGGCTTGGCTGCCAGTAGGATTATTTTACTTTAACGACCTCCTCTATCTCCCCCTGGAAGGTTTTCCATCGCACTGGCTGCCCCACTCTAACTCCCCCTGGAGGGCTTTCCATCGCACTGGCTGACCCCCCTCTAACTTAACTCCATCCGGAAGTTTCCCAACACACTGACTAACCCCCTCTATCTCCCACTGGATAATTCACTCCTTCGATATTTCGTAAACAAAAAAAGGTACTTCCTAATGGAAGCACCTTTTTAATTATTTTGGATTGGGGCTTGTACTTTAGTACATGCCACCCATACCGCCGCCCATGCCGCCGCCCGGAGGCATTCCACCGGCTGGATGATCTTCTTTAATCTCGGCAAGCACACATTCGGTAGTAAGCAACATGCCTGCAATCGAGGCTGCATTTTCGAGGGCAACGCGTGCCACTTTTGCAGGATCGATAACACCGGCATCATAAAGATTTTCGTAAACCTCGGTTCTGGCATTGTAGCCAAAATCATCTTTACCTTCTTTAACCTTGTTAACAACCACACTGCCTTCCATACCGGCATTTTCCACAATCTGACGCAGGGGTTCTTCTAAAGCTCTGCGCATAATAGCGATACCGGTTTCTTCGTCTTCGTTTTCAAATTTAACGTCGTTCAAAGCATCAACGGCGCGCACATAAGCTACACCACCGCCGGGGATAATACCCTCTTCGATGGCAGCACGGGTTGCATTCAGTGCATCCTCGAACAAATCTTTTTTCGATTTCATCTCTACCTCGCTGGCAGCACCTACATAAATTACTGCTACTCCACCGGCCAGCTTAGCCAGACGCTCTTGCAATTTCTCTTTATCATAGTCGGAAGTGGTAGTTTCGATTTGCTTTTTGATTTGGGCAACACGACCTTCGATATCGGCCTTAGCACCTTTTCCACTGACGATGGTTGTATTTTCTTTGTTAACGGTTACTTTCTCGGCCTGACCCAAAGAATCGAGGGTAGCATCTTCGAGTTTGTAGCCTTTTTCTTCCGAAATCGCAATACCACCGGTAAGGATAGCGATGTCTTCGAGCATCTCCTTGCGACGATCGCCAAAGCCGGGAGCTTTAACGGCAACCACTTTCAAACCACCACGCAGTCTGTTAACCACAAGGGTAGCCAGCGCTTCAGTTTCTACATCTTCGGCAATAATCAACAGTGGACGACCACTCTGGGCAACCTTTTCGAGAATAGGCAGCAGGTCTTTCATCACCGAAATTTTCTTGTCGTAGATAAGCATGTAGGGGTTTTCGTAAACCGCTTCCATTTTTTCGGTATTGGTTGCGAAATAAGGGGAGATATAGCCGCGGTCGAATTGCATACCTTCGACAACCTCAACATAAGTGTCGATGCCTTTGGCTTCTTCCACAGTAATAACGCCTTCTTTTTTCACTTTAGCCATAGCCTCGGCAATGAGCGCACCTACCTGATTGTCGTTGTTAGCCGAAATGGAGGCAATCTGCTGAATTTTCTCGTTGCTGTCGCCAATTTCTTTGGATTGTTTTTTCAGATTTTCAACTACGGCTCTCACCGCTTTGTCGATTCCTCTTTTGAGATCCATCGGATTGGCACCAGCGGTAACGTTTTTCAAACCGGTAGTAAAAATAGCCTGCGCCAAAACGGTAGCCGTTGTGGTACCATCACCGGCAATATCGTTGGTTTTCGAGGCCACTTCTTTTACCATTTGGGCACCCATGTTCTCGATGGCGTTTTCGAGTTCAATTTCCTTTGCTACGGTAACACCGTCTTTGGTTATGATGGGGGCACCATACGATTTATCGATAATTACGTTTCGTCCTTTGGGACCTAAGGTAACTTTAACTGCATTTGAAAGCGCATCAACACCTTTTTTCAGTCCGTCTCTAGCTGCAAGATCAAAAATGATATCTTTTGCCATTGTCTTTAATTTTTATTTATTAATGAATGATTTAATTTAAACTATTGCTACAATATCCGATTCGCGCATGATCAGATAGTCGCTGCCATCGATCGTAATTTCTGTTCCGGCGTACTTGCCGTAGAGCACTACATCGCCTTCTTTAACAGTAATCGGTTCATCTTTTTTACCAGGGCCAACGGCCACCACAACTCCACGTTGGGGTTTTTCTTTAGCAGTATCGGGGATAATGATTCCGCCGGCAGTTTTTTCCTCGGCACTGGCAGGTTCGATAACTACCCTGTCAGCTAATGGTTGGATTTTTACTTTTGACATACTTCTTTATTATTTAATGTTAGTAATCCTTTTTTGAATTTTCAATTATCAGGGCGCGGCCAATCAGATTCTGTGCCAAAGCGTTTTTGCGCCCGGCCATTGGGGAATCATGACCATTATGGCAGTAGTTCAGGATTCGGTGAGGGTTAATTGTTGTCTGTTAGTCGTTAATTGTGGAGCGAATCAGCCTGCCCCGTTTTTTCGGGGACATCCTCGCCGTAGGCGGGATTAATTCGTTGTTCGTTAATCGTTGTCTGTTAATCGTTATTCGTTGTTCGTTGTCCGTTAATAGCGGGGCGAAGCTGCCTGTCATGTTTTTCTGGGACATCCTTACAGTAGGCGGGATTAAATCGTAAAGGGCGGAGACGCGCAGATTGCGTTTCTTTTGAGACGCGCAAATTGCGCGTCTGTACGATCAGGCAATTGCAAAGATACGTAGGATGTAGATCTAAGGAGACGTGCGGGTTGCGTGTCTGTAAGAAACAAAAAAAATGTCAGACTGCTTATGACAATCTGACATTTGTATTTTATGTTTTTAAAAATCCTGGCTTATTCCGCGCCACCTTCGTCATTGGCAGGAGCCTTCTGCTGACCTGCATTCGGATCGAAAGTATTGGTAGGAATTGGAATGTCATCGATAGATTTACGAATTTCGGTATCCACTTGTGTGGCTCCCTCGTGGTGAGGAATAACCTTTGCCGAACCCAAAACCAAAACCATCATAGCGATAGCGAGCGACCAGGTGAATTTTTCGAGGAAGTCGGCAGTTTTACGAACGCCCATGTATTGATTAGAACCGGCGAAATTGGAGGCCAGTCCACCACCTTTTGAGTTTTGTACCAAGACAACTAAAACTATCAAAACTGCAACAATTAAAAGCAGTACCGTTAAAAGTATGTAAATTCCCATCGTATCAATTATTTAGATTCTGTTTATGCTTTATTTTTTCAATTTGGCGTGCAAAGTAACTACTTTTTTCCGGAACTTTCAAAATTAATTTCTCATAAATTTTAATCGCCTTTTCGTGGTTTCCCTGCGCCAGGATAATACGCGCAAGGGTCTCACTTACGATATCCTCGCGGTCGGTGTCACTTTTGCGCGAATAATCGTTGGCTTTGTAAAAATCGGATTGCGAGCGTGTAATGCGCGGTGCATTTTTAATAAACTTGTCAATCAGATCTGCTTTACTCGTGGTTTTAGAAAGAGCTGGCTTTGCTGGTTCTGGTGCTTTAACTATCTCAGAAACCGCATCATGCACTTCGCTTTGCTTGTCTGCTGCTGGCACAAAAGGTTCTATGTCTTCCTGATTTGAAATCTCCGGCTCATCAATAATTATTTTATTTTGAGGGATGACTTTGGTTTTTACGCTTAAATCTGGCTTAAGATCGCCATCTACCAATTGCTCAACATTATCAGCATTGACTTCGGTAACCGACTTTTCGGCAGGTTTCGCCCGCAGCTTATCCACCCATTCTTTTAGCAAAGTCCTGTCGCCTGCATAAGCAGCCATCAGCTTCAAGCGCTGATGGTATTGAATATCATTTTTGCTTAGCAACGAAATAAAATAGAGCAATTGCGCACTTTGACAAAAGGGATAGTGATCCACAATATTTTTAAGCTCCTCGCGGTGCACTTGTTCATTGTGCCACACTTGCTGAATGATACCTGTAAATTGCTGTCTATCCATTTTTATCCCCTTACTTTGTTACGCTGATATGATTTTTTTTAGGATAATCGAGCGAATAGTGCAGACCTCTGCTCTCTTTGCGCTGCATGGCCATTTTAATAATCAAGTAGGCCACATTAATTAAATTGCGCAGCTCACATATTTTTACGGTGAGTATCGATTTGTCGTACAGTTCTTCGGTTTCGCGATAAATAATTTCGAGCCGATCGAGTGCTCTATTCAGGCGCAGGTTAGAGCGCACAATACCCACGTAGCTGCTCATAATTGCCTGGAGGTCTTTCAGGCTTTGTGTAATGAGTATCATTTCTTCGTTGAGTACCGTGCCTTCGGCGTTCCAGTCGGGGATATCTTCTCTAAAACTAATATTCTTAATATGATCGGGAGCGTGCAAACTGGCACGATGCGAAAACACCAGCGATTCAAGCAGGGAGTTTGATGCCAGGCGATTGGCTCCGTGCAATCCGGTAGAGGCACACTCGCCACTGGCATAAAGGTTAAGGATAGAAGTGCGGGCAAATTCATCGGTTTTTATCCCGCCACAAGTATAATGCGCTGCGGGCACTACCGGAATCATGTCGCGGGTAATGTCGATACCAATGCTCAGGCACTTGGCATAGATGGTTGGAAAATGATTGATGAGACTATTTTTCTCCAGGTGCGTACAATCCAGATACACAAAATCATCACCAAGCAACTTCATCTCGTTATCGATGGCTCGCGCCACAATATCGCGCGAAGCCAGCGAGCCTCGGCTATCGTACTTTAGCATAAAGCTTTCACCCATCGAGTTTTTCAAATCGCCTCCAAAACCACGCAAGGCTTCGGTAATTAAAAACGAGGGCTTTTCTTTGGGGTTGTACAAGGCGGTAGGATGAAACTGGATAAACTCCATTTTTTCGATAATACCCTTAGCACGGTAAACCATGGCAAGACCATCGCCAGTGGCTACCTGCGGATTGGTGGTCGTAGCATAAGCATTGCCAGCACCACCGGAGGCCAACATGGTAGTTTTGGCAAGAAAGGTATGAATCTCGTTGGTGGCAATATCCAGGACGTAAGCACCAAAGCAAGTAATGTCGTTGGTACGGCGGTTTACCTCCACATCCAGATGGTGCTGTGTGATTATGTCGATAGTAAAATGGTTCTCGAGTATCTGGATATTGGGATGATTGCTGGCTTTTTCGAGTAAGACATTTTGAATCTCCTGACCTGTGTTATCCTTATGATGCAGGACGCGATTTTCGGAATGGCCACCTTCCTTGCCTAAGTCAAAGCGGCCACCCGTGGTTTTATCAAAGCGCGTACCCCATTCTATCAGCTCCTTCACCCGTTCGGTGGATTCAGTAATGGTAATTTTAACAATTTCCTCATCATTCAAATCATCACCAGCAATCAGGGTATCATCGATATGTTTTTGGTAAGTATCGGGGGTGTACATAACAGCAGCTATTCCTCCCTGAGCGTAGCGGGTAGCTGTTTCCTGAGCCTTACTCTTGGCCAGAACACACACGCTGCCATACTGTGCCACCTTAAGAGCATAACTAAGCCCTGCTATGCCACTACCTATCACTAAAAAATCATAAGCTTTTCTCATCGATGGTTGTTTTGATAGGAAAATTTTGCTTTCTTTTCTTGCAAATTTTTTATCAGATAAATTAAATAATAGTAGGAAATTTATAGCCCGGAGCGAATAGCATTAGCCAGATTTTGAAATTCGGCTTCACTAAACGAAAGTTTTGGCTTACTGAAATCAATATCATAAATTCCATTGATAGGCACCAGGTGGATATGTGCATGGGGAACTTCCAGGCCCAAAACTGTAATACCGATGCGTTTGCATACGATCTGCTTTTTGATAGCATGTGCCACTTTTTTAGCAAAAACCATCATGTCGGCAAGCTGATCATCATCCATATCAAAAATATAATCGGTTTCTTTTTTGGGAATAACCAGAGTATGCCCCATGGCCAGAGGATTAATATCGAGAAAAGCATAAAATTTATCGCTCTCGGCAATTTTGTAAGAGGGAATTTCACCGCTGACAATTTTAGTAAAAATACTACTCATGGTAAGATGTATTATTAAATGAAGAAACAAAGGTAACAATTCCGTCATTTCACAAAAAAAATGCTGAACGATGATGCAATCATTCAGCATTCAATTTATGCCTTTAACACAGCAAAGCTCTTATCGGCTTATCTCCATCACTTCAAAATTAAGTTTGCCTGCAGGCACTTGTATTTCGACTATGTCGTTAACCTTTTTCCCAAGCAAACCCTTGGCTATGGGCGAATTTACCGACAGTTTACCATTCTTAATATCGGACTCACTCTCGGGCACAATGGTATATTTCATGGCCGCATTATTTTTCATGTTCTTAATGGTAACATGCGAAAGGATAAGGATTTTTGAAGTATCCAGTTTCGATTCGTCAATGACTCGGGCATTGCGAATGGTTTGTTCCAACTTAGATATTTTCATCTCCAAAAGACCCTGTGCTTCTTTGGCGGCATCGTACTCGGCATTCTCTGACAAGTCGCCTTTATCACGAGCCTCAGCTATTTGCCGTGAGGCTGCCGGGCGGTCGATTGCTACTAGGCTACGTAATTCATTATTTAGATTTTCAAGCCCTTCTTCGCTATAATATTTAATCTCGGACATATCAGCACCTGGATTAGTTTAACATATTGATAAATAATGAAAAAGACCCTTTCCTAAAAAAGGGCCTCAAACATTTTGCAAAAATAATACTTTTTAAAGTATCTGAAATTGCCTTAACTTTTTTTTTATAAGCTTATGCGTGCTCCAATGGTATGAACGCCATCGAAGGGATCGGTATCGCGATATGAATAATCAATCGAGAATACGGATCCTTTTTCTTTGTTAAGCGGTACCTGAACTGTAATACCTGCACTGGGGCCGGTAAATACGCTGGTACGGTCGGTTTTGTTGGTAATGCCTTCTTCGTAGGTATAACCAGCCCGAAGCATCAGATAAGATTTGAGGGCAAATTCGCCGCCAAGTATTACCTGATCTTTGGTAAACGAATTGGAAACAAAACTCCCTGCGAGGGTAAATCGACTTTCGCCAAACAAAAAGTCATAAGCACCACCAATCATCAGAGTAGCCGGCAATTCGAAGTCGGAAACCCGCTGCTGAAAGGTAGGTGAGGATTGTGCAAACTGGTTGTAAAAACCCCGAAAGGTTAAACCATCGCCACTGAATTTCATGGTAGGACCAACATTCTTAAGGGAAATACCAAACTTGATGTTTTCCAACTCACCGGTAACATATTGGATACCGGCATCAATAGCTACTCCCTGGGCACTCATATCAGCCATCGACTCCGAAACAATCTTGATATTGAAACCCCCGTAAATACTATTTGAAAATGCCTTGGCATAAGCAATATTAATATTCAACAAACTGGGGCTATAGCTTCCCACAGTAACATCGGAGGGATCGGGCTTATCGATAAGAGTACGTGAAATGTCGCCAAAGCTCATGTTAACAATAGCAATGGTAAGCGCACCGGATTCGCCCACGCGCTGCGATAAGCCAAAAGCCATCATATTGATATCTGCACCTTTGAGATAATCGGAATTGGCAAAGATTAAATCGGTACCTGTAGTAAAGGCAGTACCGGCTACATTGGTAAACAATGCTTCGAGGCCGCGCGAGCAAGCCACATTAGCACCACCCCATCCTGAGCTTTGTGCCCAAGGGTTAATAAGCAACTCGGATGCGCCAGCTTGTCCTGAACGGTCTTTATTTCCGGCGGTCATCACTAAGGGTAATAGCAAGAGCAATGTCAAAAAAACCGTAAATATATTTCTGTAAATGTTTTTCATGCCTTCAAATTTTAATATTTTAAATTTTTTAAACATTATTATTTAGAATGTATTAAGGTCAATTGGACGCATCGCACCAAACCATTTAACCACCCGTTCGCCACTTCGACCTCCGGTTTCTTTAACATGAATAAGGTAGAGGCCACCAGCAATTGGAATACCGGCATAATTTTTCAAATCCCAGTCAATCGATGTTTTGGCATCGGTATCGTTGCCACTGGTCGAGGCAGAAGGATTTTTGATTCCGGTTTTATCCACATTGTATTGCCGTATCAACATACCACTAATATTGTAGATCGTTACCACACATCTCTCGGGAATGTTAGTTATTTTCACCCTTGTATCCAACTGGTTACGCTCATAACCAGGCCCGTCAGCATACGCATAATAGGGATTGGGAACAACATTAATCAGGTCTAGGTCTTCATCGTTTGCTTGGGGTGAATACTTAACCGATTCAAAGCCCGCTGTAGTAAACTTGTACATCGGGAAGTAATTATTCTGCTCTCGTGGGTTACCTGCTGACATCACCGTGCGGGAATAATAACGCTGGTAGGGTTTGGATACCCTGATGCGTACTTTTGCATCATTACCTTCGGGCAACCATATCGAATCGATAGTCCGCATGGGCATGTTAATCCAGTTAACGCTGGCAAAAAGGCCAGATAAACGAACCTGATCAGGTACACCACCATTGGCTACACCCACTCCTACCAAAGAATCTCGGAAATATCGTCCGGCATCGTAAGCTGGAATCTTAAACACGTAGGTCGAATAGTCAATGGTAGCAGAATTGATTACATAAAGATAGTGCATACCCCCAAAGATAGGATTGCCACTGTTATCGAAAATCCGGGTGGAAGGATTCCACTGCATGTCGCGACCATTATCGCCAGAAAGCCAGGAGTTTTCTCCGTACATCACATTAAGTCGCTCACCAGTCTCTACGTTAATCACGTATCCAGGGAACCAGCCCATACCCTTCGCGGAGATATAGTTTGGGTCATCGGGATTATCACTGTCTTCCATGCTCATACTCTCGGCAAAATTCCCATCCTTATCAATGGAGGCCGATTCGCGCAGGCGCAACTTTCTGGCATGTCCCTGGCTAAGGTTTTCATCATCCCCGGTTTCGAGTACCGGACAGCGGGTCCATTTCGATTTATCAGCAGTTATCACAACATCGACACTGGCCAGGAATTTTAGCTGCGCCTTATCGCGAGATAATACATTATAGCTAGCCCCTATAGCTGATTCATCTTTGTCGGCTGCCAGTGCGTAGGGCGACCAAGTACCAAAGATTACTTGTTCGTAAAACTGGCTGGCATCCCAAGGATTATCGTTCGTCATTTTCCAGTCGTTAAGTACAGCATTGGCATCATCTTTATAAACACCGGCACGAATCCAGTTAAGCGGATTGGCGGGGATATCGATATCAGGAACACCTCCAAACCAAAATTGTGAACTATCCTGGAAGGTAAGCGATGAATTGATCAAGCCATTATTGGAAGCAGTGGTGCTTCCCGGATATGGAACCTGATTGACTGCAATCGAGATACCCAATTCAGGAATTACCTGTTCGTAACCAACGGCTATCGAGGTATCGGAATACCATACATTGCCATTAAAATCGGTCAACACCCATTTGGCATCATTAATAGTAATAGAATCCCTAAGTACGGTCTGTCCCTGTGCGTTAGTAGTAGAAGGCTGCTTCACATCCGAAAAACGAAGGACAAAATCACCAGCTACCATGTCAAGAGGATCAACCACCTTAACGTTGAGCGGGCCAAAGTTTTTGACATACTCCGCCTCATAAGCAATGGGGTAATTTTCACTACCAATCGAATCCTCAGTAAAGTATCTGCCCGTGGCAGGATCTTTAGTATAGGTAATTGGAGGCTTGGATAAAATCAAATCCACCGTACTTTGTTTCAATTCCAATTCAAAACCTGCATTTCCATTACCCTGCAAACGGGTAATTTCAAAACGATCGCCATATTCAGAGTTGGTAACTAATCCATTAACAGGTTTATGTGGAATGGCCGTATAGACTTTAATATTTTTCCTACCAGCAAGGTAAGGTAGCTTTTGGCCATAAAGACCATTTTCGATACCCGGATCCTGGCTATAAGGTGAATACTCATTGTAGGCGTAGGCCAGGGCAATGAAATAATACTGCTTATGATTGACCAAGGCGGCATTATAAGCATCCTGTGTGATTTGGAAAGTATGACTTATTCCTTCATCACCACCATCGACCATTACTGTGGGCACGGTAGCACCTACACCCCTGTCGAAATTGTAGTTTATCAATTTCGTTACGCCATTTTTCTTATCATACTGAGCTACGAGACGCGCCAGATCGGGGTCATAAATACTTTCGACACTCACATCGGCACGACGCAGTTGGAAAATTTGATAACCCTCGAAGCGATAGGTTTTCAACGAATCTTCCTCGGCTTGACTCCGTGCACCAGTAGTATCTTCCAAAAGTTGAATATTGGGGTCAAGCTCCGAATAGGCTTCGAGGAAGTTGTTAGATCCTTTACGATTAGAAATGGTAACGGTAATGCTACGATCCGTTTCGAGAAAGGTAAGGTCGGGAGCACTGGGACCATCCAGCACCTTGAAGCAGTTATCAAAGAGTGCTTGAGCTTTGTCATCAACCACGCGCAGCAACAGCACAGAAGCCCAAGGGCCACCCGAAGTGGCGCGTGCCCAGGGAATACCAACGGTTATATAATTAACCGCACCGGGTTCCAGGTCGAAAGGACCAGCTGACTGCATGAAGCGACGGTCGCCAGGTTGGTTTTGTTCGTTCTCCTCGGTCCAGTATTTACCATTTTGGTTAAAGCCTTCGTTGGGAGGGGTTCCACCGGTTCCCCAGTTGCAGGGGTCGGTAGCACCAGGAAACATAAAATCGCAATCGGGACCTACAGCTTTGAGGTCGCTTTCGTGGGCTGTACCGCCATATTTCATTTTAGTGTTATCTTTCCAAATCCCTTTCAGGTAATTGTAATATTCGGGGGCGCGGTCAGGGTCAGTAGTATTAGGGTTGGATGAGGTATTGTTGTGATATACATAACGGCGCATACCAAAACGCTCGTTATCCATTATGCCATCGCCAAAGTTTACGCCGTTGATACTTACATCGCAAATCTGAAGGAAGGTAGTATCGCCCTGGATATTAATTAAGGTATCATATTTGGGATTATCGTTACCATCGGGATCCATATAGGGACCCTGGAAAAAGTCAACGCCAATAGCGGGGGGTTGATCGCCATAAGCTTCTACCTCGCCCGAGCCATCGATGGGCGTTCCATTGTAGCAATAGCCCAAACCACGAGCTACATCACATCCTACATAGTCATCCTGAGCATAACCTAAATCGGTATCAACCCATTGACTAAAATAAGTTTCGGTGAGTTTAAAGGTAGAACGGTTAATAACCTCATAACTATAGAAAGTCATATTATTCACCTCATCATTGGTAGCGAAACCAAAGGCTTGCGCTCTAACCTCCATACCAATAGGAGAACCTTCGGTTTCGGTATGAATATTTCCCTTATCATTAAATACCCACCACAATGTTTGGTCGCCTTTGATCACCTGGTCGGAGAGAATACCATATTTCCAGTTGTCCTCGGTATCGGGATAATAATAATCGGCATCCATGGTTGGAGTAAGAGTTTTACACAGACTATTGTCGATGTCGTAATATGGATAATCGCCGGCACGCGGATCGTAGTTTCCATCACCATCGTTGTCGTAGAAAGGAGCCAGGTAGTAGCTCTGTCCCAGTGCTTCGTCACCATGTGCAGGCCAATTGAGGATAGATTCGGGGATAGCATAATCCGGATATTCTTCAGCAGGATCAGCACTGTTAGTGTAGGCCACGAAAGCATCCACCTCGGCACGGGTAATTTTAAAAAGCTTATCGTATTCGGCACAGGTTTCCTCATCAACCGAAGCGTCGATACGCGAGATTGGGCCGGGCCAATAATCAACACCTCCGTTAAAATCGGGTCCTTGTCGATAACGCTGGGCTGCAAGTTTAAGCTGACCATTAACATCGAGGCCGCCAATCCAAAGCGCAGCCGAAAACATGGAGGTTTGTTGGGTCGTTGCTGGCACGTAATATTCTGAGCGGTCGAAATTCCACCACATATCACCACCAGTATTTATCCGGGCACGGATATTATTAACATCGAGAAAGCCGAAGGCACCACTGGGCGAACATCCTGCAGCAGTAGCTTTGAGATTGGTTTGCGTATTATCCGTAGTATCTCTTTGTTGTTCTTTGGCAGAACTTGTTGAATATGCAAAGAGAATGATTGAAACGGAAAGAAGCAGCGTTCGCAATATGTATTTTATTTGTATCATAACTATAAAATTATCCTGTTTTAGATTTCTGATGGCTTAAAAGTTGAAGGTTACGCCAAGACGAATCTGACGAGGTGAACTAAAATTACCCGGCGTATTCATTTTCATTGCATATAGGTCACGATAGGACTGTGGGTCAATGGAAGAATTGATATTATTCTGCCACTCGGGAGCAGTAAGATAACCATCATCATCGGGGCTGCCAGTAGCCGAATACACACCAATAATATTTTTGGTATTCAATAGATTAAGTACCTGCAAATAAACATTGAGATACATTCGCGAGTTAGGCTTTTTGGATACATTGATATCCCTGTCCAAACGAGCATCGATGCGGAATTGCCAGGGCAAACGCGAACCGTTGATAGTACCTGCAAGCACTCTTCCTCCAGCACCGGCATACTCACCAATAATATTTTCGGAACGGGTAAATGGTGTGCCCGAACCGCCACTAAGGGTCAGGTTAAGTCCGGTATTCTGCAACCATTGGGTTGTTTTCACCTGGTCGGTTCCTTTTATTTGCCTGGTGGTACTAGGGCCATTGTAGTCTTTACCCTCACCAAAACGATAATCGAGTACCACATTAAAGGCATGACGGCGATCCCAGTTCAAAGGAAGAATGGTACGCAGATTTGGCAAACCGGCAGTTACCAATGCCCTTGAAGTATTAGGGCTGGAACCGGTACCTTCGGCAAATTGCAGCGTGTAGCTAACCCTTGCCCTTACATTATTGGTACGACGAAGATCGTATTCCACAGTTAAACCTTTAACGGTAGAGAAGTCAAGGTTGGCATACGAATCGTAAAGGTTAGACCCTCCGGTGTAAGCTCCGGTATAGCGGAAAAACTGAATCTGATCACGGATTTCGCGATAAAATGAAGAAATCTTCAAGGATGAAGTATTACTCAACATTTGCTGAAAGCCCAACTCGTAATCGATGGTTTTTTCGGGCTTCAGGTTTGGATTATTAACTACATCATTTTGCTGTTCGAGGAAGAAATAATCAGTTGGATCCATTCTTAGTGCTGACGTAGGCCGCTGTGTTAAGATGTCGTAGTGGGCAAAAAACACCGACTCATCCGACACCGGGAATGAAAACGCAATACGTGGCATAATGCTTACCTGAGGCTCATAATCCTCAAATACGTCAGCCGTAACTTTGTTTTGATTGGGGTCTTTCAGATAAGGCGTAATACCACTACCGGCATCCAATATATTAGGGTTCTGAATAACAGCACCGGAGGCATTGTACCAGGTATCCTCTTCGCGATAACCAAGTACTGATGAGGGATTATCTTTATTATCCACATAAATTACAGCATCCGAACCAATGTTTGAGGGGTGTGCCCCTCCATCGAAGCGCGTACCTTTTTCGCCAACCGTGTAGGCTGAGTAAAGCAGGTAGGGATCCTTGAGTACATTTTGGTTGGCATCAAAACGGTCAACACGAACACCGATATTAAAAATCAAATCGTCCACATTAAATTTATCTTGTATGTAACCGGCCATATAAATAGGCTCGAAGGCCTGAATATCGCGTGTGTTGTATTCCTTAATCTGGCCATTAGGCAAGGTGATGCTGTTGGTTTTATTAAAAAAGTCATCAAACGAAGGCCGACTCGAGTTTTTATTACCATAAGGATCGTAGCCATGATAACTTACATAATTAGCACCATCGCTGAGCAACTCATCGGGGCTAAACATATTTACATCCAATCCACCGCTAACCGGCACATCTTTGTGGATAAGGCCATCGGCATCTATGTAATTGATGGTTTGGGTATTGGGGTCGTAGGAGTCGATGTCGATCCAGTCGGTACCCTGAATGGCCAAACCCATACGGTCGCGCAGGTTGATATCGAAGATACGCTGGTCGGTAAAACTATACAGGCGACCATAATTAATGGTATCCTGAAATTGTCCCTCAATTTCTACCAGCTCGGGGTTGGCCTTATCCAATTCGTTAACATGGGCATTGGCATACAAGCGCATCAGCGACCACAACTGAACCGGGCCATAAGAGTATGCCCTGTCGTTGCGCTGCTCGTACTGTAGGCCAAATTCGATGGCGTGGTTTCCAATATCTGCGGAGGCATTGGCCGAGATACCAATTTGCGATTCAACGCCCTTACCATACCCATTATACTGTGTTCCAACGTTCCCCCAAAGACTAGTTGAATAAACCTCATCCGGTGACTGGCCGTTAAGCAGGCCACCGTACAATTGCACCTGGTTGGCATTGAGCCAATAGCCACCTTGTGGATTAAACTGCCAGTTGCCTTTATTGGGATATAATTCGTAGTATTGCTCGGTATAGCGGGCAACATCAGGGTTGATGTCGTAGGCCTGGAAGGTAAAGGCTGTGTCCTGCCATGCATTTTGTACCCAAACATCGCTGTATTCCACGCCGTTTATGGTATCCGAACCCAACTCGTACGAACGTTGCTTGTAAGTTTCAAATTTCCCCAAATAGCCATAGTTAAATAATTTATCACCATGCGAATCATCTTCTATTTCATAGCTGTCGCGCGAGTAGTCGGCCTGGATAGAGTAGAAAACATTTTTAACAATAGAAGTGCTTTCTTTATCCACCGGGAAGCGCTGAGTGAATCGACCAAACACACGCCAGGTGGTAGCCATAACATGACGGTTATTGTCCCAGTTGAAGAGCGAGTTATAATAACTAAAATCTCGATAATCCTGGCGATTGTATGAACCACCCAAAGTTAATCCAATGGTAGGAGAAGCCCGCAGGTCAAGTTTACCTGAGAGACTGATAGTTAAACGATCGGTGTTTTGTGTATTGGTAATCTTTTCGGTGTTTTCGGTGCGGGTATAAAGCGAATTATTAAACACACCAAAACCACTACCACTCAAACGCTGTGGTGTTTCGCGAAGATAATCGGCATAGTCATCGGTTATCTTATTAAGTGTACCTTTTGCCGAAGGACGACCATCCTGACGGTAAACCATCTCGCCGGCAAGAAAATAGCCCAGGAGTGAGGTTTTGTTCCCGTTTTCCATTCGGGTCAATAGCGGCCCTTGAATGTTAAGGCCAAAACGGTTGTAGCCAAAGGCATCCAAAAATTGTGAGGTTTGTGCTTCAACACCGGCACCAAACTCGCGCGAGGGGCCTTTGGTGGTAACACTAATTACACCACCGGTAGCATCGCCGATACGGGCGGGCGTACCACCCAAAATTACCTGCACTTGCTCGATGGATGACTCGGGTATGTTAACCGAACCAATTACGCGCATCCCGTCAATATAATATGCCGTACCGCTACTACGCTGGCCACGGATACTAATATTGCCACCATCGGCATCGGAATAAACACCCCCTACCGTTGTAGCGATGGAGTTGGTAGAACGGTTAGGCATTTTTTGAATTTCTTCGGAGGTTACCGTAGCTCCCGAGGTGGTTTTATCTTTAGAGATGAGTGGAACCTTGTATTCCACCACCTCAACCACTTCCAGGGTTTCGGCAGTAACCGAAAGCTCGATGTCCTGAAATGCAATTTGGTCATTCTTTACAACCACATTGGCGATTTCTTTGGTTTTGTAACCAACAAAAGATGCCCTTACATTGTAATTGCCAGGCCTTAAAGGTTTAATAACGTATTTACCGTCAAAGTCGGTGGTTGCTCCGGTAACAAGGTTACCACCTGAAAAAACCGCCACATTAGCGAATGGAATGGGCTCTTTTGTATCGGTATCGAGCACTTTCCCCTGTAGGGCACCTGATTGAGAGAATACAAAAAGGCTTGTTGATAGTACAATACCAAGCGTTAAAAGTAGATGTTTTAACATACCATATAATTTTATGTTTGTTTATACTTTGTGCTAAAGGGCGGTAAAATTACTAATAATTAAATGTATTAACCAAAACCTTTTTGCGTTTCGGCCCTTATTTAAAATCACACTTAATTAGTACCGCCGGTTTAATATTTCTGAATAAATAACTGCTCTGCGCAGATCGAAGTAGGTTTGCCCCTCTATTACAGTATTTTCAGGGCTACTTTGTCCTTCAAAAATCATAGCATCTTCAAGCTCCATCTCATTATCTTCAGTCTTTTTGTGATTGAGATTAAAATCTGGTGCTGCTTGTTCTGCTATTTCTTCATCGTAATACTTTTGATACACATTGGGCTTCTGATCATCCGAAAAGCCATCATACCGGTTTCCAATTTCGGGCTGTTCAGGAATGGTTTCGAGCGACTGAGCCTCCGTTTCTGGAATTTTCTCCAGGCTAATCTGCTCGCCAAGCAACCATTCTTCGAGCTTTGATTTGAATTCCGGTTTTGTTTCCGTCCTTGGATCCTGCCCCGCCTCATGCTGCCAATCCATGCGCACATCCTCGCTTTCGCCCACATCAGAAGATTGACCCCGTCTGGCTTCTTCGGCACGCATTTGCTCCAGCTTCTTTTTCTTCTTAGCATTTTGCTGATAAAAAGAAAAAGCAAGCCATCCAACTAAAAGTAAAAAATAAATAATGTCGTCCATGGAAATAAATTATTCACGCATCTTAACACGTAAAAGTAGAAGCACCTAATCAGGGCTTAAAGAAAAAATCAGTTTACGGCTTTTTGTAATCAGTTATCGGCTTGAGTTTTTTAACATTTTTTAGCGTTTTACAAACCTCGTTTTCAATCAATTACACGAATAAAACCCTACTACATTCCCTAATTTTTATATACTTCTAATTTGCTGTATTAAAATGCAATTGTATTAAATTATCGTTTTCTGTTATCTACAAATTATGAATGGTTTCGATAATCAGCTCCTTGCGCCGACGCGACACCGGTACTTTACTGTTATCGCTCATCAAAATAAAACCGCCATCGTTTTTCATGTAGCCCTTGATGTAAGCTACATTAATAAGGTGCGACTTGTGCGGTCGGATAAAATTGTGCTCTGCCAACATCCGCTCATTTTCTTTCAAGGTTTTGGATATCAACAGTTTTTTGCCATTGGTAAAAAAGAAGTTGGTGTAATAATTATCCGATTCGCAGCGCAAAATATCGCTCACCGGGATTACATGGATTTTTTCGGCAGTGCTCAAAATTATCTTCTTCGACTCGTTATTCTTGTTTTTGATATTATCGAGCAGCACGTTGATATTTTGGTTGATGTTGGCGTTTTTAATGATTTTCTTCTCCTCAACCTTTTGTACCGCCTCAATCAACTCATCGGGAATGATGGGTTTCAACAAATAATCGAGCGCACTGTATTTGATGGCCTTGATGGCGTACTGGTCGAAGGCAGTGGTAAAAATGATTTCAAAATTTATTTCATCAAAAGATTCGAGCAACCTGAAACCGCTGCCATCCTTCATTTGAATATCCAGAAAAATGACATCGGGTTTGGCACTTTTAATTTTCCGTTTGCCATCCTGCACGCCTTCGGCCTCGCCCGAGATAATTACATTAGGGCAATACCTTTCGAGCAAACCAACCAATGCAATGCGCGATTTTTGCTCGTCGTCGATGATTACAGCTTTTACCAATTTTTAATTTTTAATTAATGGGTCAAATATCCACAAAATAGTTTAATCCAATGCTATTTTTCAAAATCATCTGCTTATTTTTAATTATTACAAATAACAGAAAAGGCCGTCCTTGATAGCCTGCCCCGACCATCGGGGTCAGATGTCCGATTTTAGAAGTCAGATTTTAGATGTGATTGTATGATGTTTGATTTTAGATTTTGTGCGAGAGGTCAACATCTTCGTCTAACCTTGCACTGCAAACATCGGACATCTTACATCGGACATCTGACATCTTCAGACTTCCTGAATTGTAATCAGCACTTCCACTCTGGTTCCGGCGGGTTTGCCGCTGGTATCTTTTAGGTCGAAAACTTTAACGCTGTATTTTTCGCGTGCACCTTTATTAAGGATGTCCAGACGTTCTTTGGTAATCATCATGCCACGCGATTTGGCATTAAGCCCGTTTTGGCGTTTAATTTCCGTTGCCGCCTGCCGTCCGATTCCATCATCCACAATAGTACAAAGCATCATTTCACCTTTTCGTTTGAATTCGATTTTAATACTTCCTGATGTTTTCTTATTAACCAAACCATGAATGACCGCATTTTCGATGTATGGCTGAATAATCATGGGAGGTACACCGGTGAATTCCTCGTCAATTTCGGGGTCTATTATAATGGTGTAATCAAATTTGTTGTCGAAGCGCAGTTGTTCAATTTCGATGTAGTGTTTCACAGCAGCAATTTCATCGGCCAGCGGAATCACCGCCTCGCTCGAATTGACAAGAATCAGGCGCATGAGTTGGGAAAAGCGGCTAAGGTAGTTTACCGCCAAATCGATATCATTGGTAATGATAAAACTTTGAATCGAATTGAGCGAATTAAAAATAAAGTGGGGGTTCATTTGCAGGCGCAGAGCCTTTTGCTGAATATCGAAGAGTTGCTTTTCGATTTTCAATACTTTCTTCTCCATCACATGCTTGCGCCGGATGCGACGTACGCGTGAATAAATAATCAACCAGATTAAAAACAGAAAAAAAAGTACAACCAGGGTTTTGAAATACCAGGTTTGATGCCAGGGCGGTTTTACTATCACGGTAACTGCGATTCCATCCTTGTTCCAAACTCCATTGCTGCTGGCACCCACTACCATAAAAGTATAGTTTCCAGGATTCACGTTGGTGTATTCGGCAAAGTGCCGCCGTCCGTCAACGTAAGTCCAGTCGTGGCTATAGTTTTTAAGCAGGTATCCGTACTTGCTGCGGTTTGCATTGATGAAATCGAGGGTAGAAAACTCGAAGGAGAAGAAATTTTCGTTGTAGGATAATATGATGGTGTCGCCATCGGATACCTGACCCGGCTGGGCTTGGTTAAATTTTTTGAAGGAGGTAATCAAAATTTTGGGTTTGGATGGATTTATCCGAATGGAGCCTGGCGTAAAAACATTGAAGCCTTTCATGCCACCAAAAAACAGTTGGCCGCTCAACGATTTCAGCTTAGCCCCTACATTAAATTCGTTGCTCTGCAGGCCATCGCTTACATCGTAATTAACAAAAGTGTTCTTGCGCGTGTCCATCATGGCAATACCCCAGTTGGTGCTCATCCACAAATTGCTGCTGCTGTCTTCCAGAATTGTGTAAACCACATTATTGGGCAGGCCATTTTTGGTGGTATAGGATTGGAAAGTGTGGGTTTGCCTGTCGAAAAGCTCCAGCCCCCCACCCCGCGTGCCCAGCCAAAAATTATCATTGCTATCCTCGTAGAGACAAAATAAACGGTCGGTGCTCACAGGGTCGGATTCCGGACCGTGATTTCGATAAACTGTGAAACTTTGCGTTTCGGGATGAAACAGGTTAAGACCATCAAGCGTAGCGATCCAAAAATTGCCCTGCTTGTCCTCCAGGAAATCGTAAATGGTATTGCTCGAAATGGAGGCCGAATCATCGGGTGCGTGCCGAAAAACACGGATGGCATGAGTGATAGGATCGATGGTATTCAAGCCATTGTTGGTGGCCACCCAGATAAGCCCGTTTTTATCTTCATACAAATTAATAACATAATTTCCACACAGGCTGTTGTGATATTGCACCGAGGGCTTGAATTGATAAACGCGTCCTGTTTTGGTATCCAGCTTGTTCAAGCCCTGGTCTCTGGTTCCTATCCATACATTGTTATTCTTATCCTTTAGCAAGGATCGCACACGGTCGCTGGACAGTTTATTATCGGAAGTAAAATACTCGGAAAGCGGGCTAAACTTTCCGGTGTTGGCGTTAAAAACCCCAATACCATCATCGGTGCCTACCCAAATAATTTGGGGGCGATATTCGATGAAAGCCCACACAAAGTTGTTGCTCAGCGACTCGGGATCGTAAGGATTGGCCTTAAAGTGATGAAAGTGAGGTTTGAATTTATTCCAGATATTTACTCCATTAAAGGTTCCAAACCACACATTGCCTTCGGTGTCTTCGATAATATCGTAAACCCGATTGCTGCTAAGTCCACCAGCATCATTTATCCACGACTGCACCTGTGCAAACGAAAAGTCGCCGGTATCCAACAGATTTAATCCGCCACCATCGGTTCCTATCCAAAAATTCCCGGACTTATCCTGATAAACCGATTCCACAAAATTATGGCTCAGGCTCTGCGGGTCATCTTTATCATGCCTAAAAACCCTAAACCCAGCTTGGCGGCGATTGAGCAGACTAAGTCCGTTTTCGGTACCCACCCATATTCGGTGCCGGTCATCCTCGTATATTGCCCGCACACGATTACTGCTCAGGCTGTGCGGATCTTCGGGACGATGCAAGTGGCGTGTGTTTTCGAGCGTATTAGGATTATATTCAAGCAACCCAAAATTGGTTCCAAGCCAATAAATACCCGCAGAGGATTTTAAAATGTAATTGATTTGATTACCAGGAGCACTTTGCAATTGCGTTTCACTTTCGTGATAACGTTTTACTTCGTAGGTTTCCAGATCGATAATATTAAATCCCCCATCGGTTCCCAGCAAAATCCTTCCCGGTTGATCCTGAAGCAAAAAGTTGATTTTGTTATGACTAATGGTTGCAGAATCGTCCGGCCTGTGCAAAAACACCAGCACCGAATCATCGCCACGGCGCAGGCAGTTAAGACCCACATCGGTACCAATCCAAACATTGCCATCATCGGTTTCGATGAGCGCATTCACCGTTTCGTTGCTCAGGCCGTCCATCCGGTTGTAGGTAACAAAGTTGTAACCATCAAATTTATTCAGGCCATCCCAGGTTCCAAACCACAGGTATCCATAGCTATCCTGCATCAGGGTGTAAACCGTGTTGGCCGAAAGCCCCTTTTGCAGCATGGTATTTTCGCTGGTTATCACTTCGAAATTAAAATCGGCTGGCTCCTGGGCATGAACCCCGATAAAAAAGCCGAGGCAAAAAAGAATACCTATTATAATATGGTGTAGATGTTTTTTCAAAATTTATAAAATACTAAGGACTTTTGATCGCCGTTAGGCTAACTGCAAAAATAATATTTAAAATATGCTTAGGGAATCGAAATTTTTTGTGCCACTGATGAGCCTTGTTGCAATGCTTCTGTTTTTTGGCATGTCGTGCAACAGTGGCGACGAACCGCCCATAGAAGTGGGTTATGTTAATTTTCAGATTTACCCCAATTCTACCGAATATCTGCTCCTGAACAGCCCGGGAGGTTGGGCTTATGTAACGGCCAACAGCCCCAGCCGTGGGGTAATAATTTACCGGCTTTCGATGGACGAATTTAAGGCCTACGAACGAACGCCCACCTACAAGCCGGATAGCTGCTGTATTTATTACGAAAATTATGCAGAATGTTCAAGGCTGATTGTCGAAGATTACTCCTTTGCGCTGGACACTTGCGCAGGATCCAAGTATCTGCTTATCGATGGATCGCCAATAAGCGGGCCGGCGCAATATCCCATGGTACAATACAATACCAATTTTGATGGGGAGACGCTGTTTGTTTATAATTAGTCCGCTATTAACGCAAAGGACGTGCGTCTAATTAATGTCAATCTATAAAATAACACTTCGGAAAATATACGATTTCAGATTATCGATTTTAAATTTTAGATGGTGGTTGATTATCAGTAAAATCTGAAATCTTCAATCATTAATCTTCAATCTAAAATCAATATTTTGTTGACTATTTGGACAGACACTTTTTATAGAAACTACTTAACCCAGCTTGCATTTTCCGAATTGTAACAATTTGATAATTAGCTATCGAC
>CAZGAO010000002.1:94654-131187 GCA_964523795.1 uncultured Lentimicrobiaceae bacterium | reverse complement strand
CTATTTCTGAATTTCTCATATTTGAAATAATTATACCGGTAATACAATGATGAATGCTGAACCCTGACTTTGTCGGGTTTCCACTTTGATTTTCCCACTATGACCCTTTGTAATAATGTCATAGCTCATAACTAATCTCAAGATACAATTTCTTGTTTATCTAAAATTAAATATGCTCTGTAAGTAAATAAGTTAGGTGATTTACGATCAGAAAATATAATCGTACAACGCAAGAGAAGTGATTTTTTTGGCCTTGAAAAGTATATGATTTACATGGCGAGCCCTTTTCGCTTATGGCGAAGAATAAACAAGCCAATACTTAAAGTGTTCAACAGGAGCAAAAACTAATCGAAGGGAAAATGCTTGGTGCTTAACGCAATTATTTCTTCCTGAAATAAACCTGGACAGGCATGCCCCGGAAGTTGAAATTTTCGCGGAGCTTATTTTCGATAAAACGATAATAAGGCTCTTTTACATATTGCGGCATGTTGCAGTAAAATGCAATGGCAGGAAAGCGTGTAGGCAACTGGGTTATGAATTTAATCTTAACATATTTGCCTTTAACCATCGGGGGAGGATAGTTATTAATAATAGGAAGCATTACCTCGTTGAGCTTGGAGGTAGATATTTTGCGGCTCTTGCTCTGAAAAGCTTCGTGTGCTGCCTCCAGGGTTTTGTGGATACGCTGCTTGTTGACCACCGATGTAAAAATAATCTCGAAGTCAACAAAGGGAGCCGTTTTCTTACGAATTTCCTCTTCTATATTTTTATGTGTGTTCGATTCTTTTTCTACGAGATCCCATTTATTAACGACAAAAACCACGGCTTTCCGGTTTTTCTCGATCAGATGCAGAATGTTCAAATCCTGCGCCTCAAATCCCTGGGTGGCATCAATCATCAGGATGCACACATCGCTGTTTTCGATGGCACGAATGGAGCGCATCACCGAATAAAACTCGATATTTTCATAGACCTTGTTCTTTTTGCGCAGGCCGGCGGTATCCACCAGATAAAACTCGAAGCCAAAACCCTTGTACAAGGTGTTTATCGAATCGCGCGTAGTGCCGGGGATATCGGTAACAATATTTCGATCTATCCCCGAAAGGGCATTAATGAGCGAAGATTTCCCTACGTTGGGGCGACCTACTACGGCAAATTTGGGCAAGTCATCATCTATCTCCGCTGTTTCTAACTCGAAGTGTTTCACCACTTCATCCAGCAAATCACCGGTTCCACTACCGTTGATGGCCGAAATAGGGAAAAGGTGCTCCAGACCCATGCTGTAAAACTCGCCCACATCGTGGATATTTTTGGAAGTATCCACCTTGTTGACGGCCACAAAAACGGGCTTAGCTGAGCGGCGCAAGACCAGGGCAACATCTTCATCGAGAGCCGAGAGACCTTCGCGCGCATCCACCACCAGCATTATCACATCAGCCTCAGCTACGGCCAAATCCACCTGCTTGCGTATTTCGCCCTCGAAGATATCATCGGAGCCAACCACATAGCCGCCGGTGTCGATTACCGAAAACTCCTTTCCGTTCCAGTCGCTTTTGCCATAGTGCCTGTCGCGGGTAACGCCACTGGTTTGCTCAACGATAGCCTGCCGCTGGCCGGTAAGCCTGTTGAAGAGTGTTGATTTGCCCACATTGGGTCTGCCTACAATTGCAAGTATGTTTGCCATAGTGATATGTGATTTCTATTCAGGTAATAAAACAAAAAAAGCCGGCACTATCGGCCAGCTTTTTTTAGTAGTAGCGGGGGCTGGATTCGAACCAACGACCTTCGGGTTATGAGCCCGACGAGCTACCTCTGCTCCACCCCGCAATGTATTTTGTGCGTTTAAAATAGGGTTATCTCCCTAACGAGTGCCGACCTTCGGTCGTGCATCCTCGAAAAACTATGAAATCGAAGATTTCTGGTTTTTCGGGACTCCACCCCGCAATGTATTTTGTGCGTTTAAAATAGGGTTATCTCCCTAACGAGTGCCGACCTTCGGTCGTGCATCCTCGAAAAACTATGAAATCGAAGATTTCTGGTTTTTCGGGACTCCACCCCGCAATGTATTTTTAAAGCATTATGTTTTTGCTGCATGATGCTTTCAAGATGTCAAATAAATTGTCCCCCTTCAAATTTGGGTTTGCAAAAATAGATAAAAATTTTGTTACTTTGCAAATTAATTTAAAAAAATATTTTGATGGCACATAAAGCAGGCTTTGTCAGCATTTTAGGAAAACCAAACGTAGGGAAATCAACACTCATGAACGCCCTGGTAGGCGAAAAACTCTCGGCTATTACCCAAAAAGCCCAGACCACACGCCACCGGATAAAAGGAATTGTTAGCAGTGACGACTATCAAATTGTTTTTTCGGATACCCCGGGGATTCTTTCACCACACTACAAATTGCACCAGTCGATGATGGAGCATGTGGACGAAGCCTTCACCGATGCCGATGTATTACTGTATCTGGTGGAGATTGGCGAAAAAGAAGCTGATGAGCGCATCCTTAAACTGGATTTGACCAAGGATCAGAAACTATTGGTGATTATCAATAAAATAGATAGCACCGATCAGAAAAACGTAGAGGCAGCACTCATGTTTTGGAAAGAGAAATTTCCCGATGCCGAAATCATTCCTGCCTCCGCACTGCACGGCTTCAACATCCAACGGATTCTGAATATCATCCTCGACAAGTTGCCCGAACATCCGCCATACTATCCCAAGGATGAACTGACCGACAAGAGCTATCGCTTTTTTGTTTCCGAAATTATCCGCGAAAAAATATTGTTGCTCTATCGCAAAGAAGTGCCCTACTCGGTAGAAGTAGTGGTGGATCAATTTAAGGAAGAAGAAAAACTTATCCGCATCAACGCCTATATTTATGTAGCCCGCGAAACCCAAAAGATGATCATCCTGGGTAAGGGCGGAAAAGCCATCAAACAAATGGGCTCGGATGCCCGCAAAGACATCGAGGCGTTTCTGGACAAAAAGGTATTCCTCGAGCTTACCGTAAAAGTGGATAAAGACTGGCGCGATAGTGAGCAGGCCTTGAAAAGGTTTGGGTATTAAGAGTTGTTGGATAATCGTTATCCGTTCATCGTTATTTGTGTGTACCAATAAATCGCAGGCGGAGACGCGCTAATAGCGCGTCTGTACTTGCCATAGCCTGGCTTGAGAAAAGCAATTTATTTGGAGCACCGATAAAATATTATTCTAAATTTTGCAGCAGACCTAAATTATTTCAGGATAAAACTTTTCGTAGCAATCAGCTCATCAAAAAGATAAAACCTGAGTGCATAGCTACCAGGCTCACGCTTATCGGGGGGGATGGAAATGGAACTGTACAACGAAACGGGTTCATCGCTGGCAGCTACTTCAAAATTCTTGGTGTAAAAACTTTCACCGTCAGGCCCTGTCCAGGACAATTCAAAAATAAATAGCGGGTCTTGCAAGGTGTTTAACTTATCAACATCCACATAAGCACGCACCCTTTCTTTATCGCCAATGACAAACACCGAATCCACGCCTCTGTAATCGCCCTTTCTGCTTTTACTTTCGCACAAAGTGATTTCGGGAAGCAGAAGGTCGGCCAGCTTGTAATTGATTGTTCCGGCAGATAGCAATGTAAAAACCTTTTCGGCAATCAACTCGCGGAAGTAATAAATACGCAGCAGGTGTTTCCCGGGCACACGCTTTTCGGGGGAGAGCGAAACCGAACTTTCCAAAACCGGCTCAAGCGAATCCGGGAGTAAATCGCTGCGCTTCATAAAAAAGGATTGCTGATCAGGGTCAATCCAGTCGAGGTGAAACATGGCAGGGTTACTTTTGTGGGCAAAGCTATCCTTTAGCGAAATCAAAACACGAAGGTAATTCTTATCCTCAAGGGTAAAGATGGTGTCGAAGCCCAAGGGTATTTTACTTTTCGGACTGATGAATTTATAAAACTGAATCTGATCGATAATTTCAACTTCATTATCTAAAGCAAAAATGCGGGAACCATCTTGCAAAACGGATGCAGGCTCGTGCCGACCTGAACAGGCTACAAAAAAAGCGAAGAGCATCATCAGCACCAAAAAGGGTAATATCCTTGACTTGTATTCCTGGATTTTCATTGGCAGCGATTATATCATTTGAATAAAATAATTATTGCTCCTGCGTTTAACGCCATAAAACCATCGGCACAGGGGAAGCATAATCACGAGCATTACCCCAAGACCTATCAAAGTGGTAAGAACTCCGCCCTCGCGGTAAAAGAAATCGAAGCGTTTTACAAAAATCCCAAAGATGGCCAGATGCACGCCATAGAAAAACAAGGGTACCTTGCCGGGGATACTAAATACTACCAGCAGCTTTGGTGCAACGCGGCCGATAGCAACAAAAAAGGTAACGCCCAATACCACCGCAGCAAACGACCACAGATTGATAAAGAGGCTGGGTGGATATTTTTGATCGAGGAAAAATGAATAATGCCCAAATTCGGAAAAGGGGAAAATGTTTCCGAAGCCACTCATCAGCCGGATAAATATTGCCAGGGCAAAAACACTCCCTGAAATGACTAAACCCATCAGGATTCGTTGCTTATCGGTTTTCCATATCTCAAGCCAGCCATTGGCCATCACCGAGCCTAAAATCGCCAGGGCAAACCAGGGTATTACGGGATATTTATTGAAACTGCCCGAATCGAAAAAGGTTTGCATCAGCACCAGCTTCCAGCTTGTTTCGCCATCGTAGGGAATTTGGATAACAATGGCATGAATGATAAGAAGTGCCACAGCAATCAGGACACGATATTTCCAGCGGAGTGAAATGATGAAGGTGAGCAAGACCATAGAAATGCCAATGGTAGCGATGATACCCAGATGCCAGGGTTTAAATTCGGCAAAACCACCCCACGATGCATTAACCCAGGTCATTTGCACCAGCACCAAAAACAAGCCGCGCTGTATCAGGTGCCAGCGCACATCCCGATCGCGATGGCCTTTTTCGATACGCCGGTGGTAAGACCACCAAACCATAGCTCCGTTCATCATCAGAAAGCCGGGAGCACATAAGTATCCAACGTACCTTAGGATAAACTGCGCCTGGGAAGGAAAAAGCGGGTCGAGCGGGTCGAGCTGAAGCCACACCGAATTAAAATAATAAGAACTGTGCCCCAGCAGCATCAGCACACCGATGAAACCACGAAACTGGTCGATAAACTCAAAACGCTTTTTTTTTCCTATTTCCATAATTTTTTCTCGCTGCGCTCACGTGTCATTTACCTCGCTGCGCTCGGTGTAATTTATCCTCGCTGCGCTCGGATGTAATTTGCGCTTCGCGCGTAATTTGGCTTCGCCGTAATTTATCTCGCTGCGCTCGATGTAAGTTGCGCTTCGCGCGTAATTTGCCCTGCGGGCGTAATTGGCTTCGCGTAATTTATCTCAATCTCCAAAAAAACAATATTGACTATCAATTACAACCAATTACTACAAATTACAATCAATTACCACAAATTACTATCAATTACCACAAATTACTATCAATTACGCGCGAAGCGCAAATTACCATTAATCCCCACGCGCCCCCTTAATCCCCTTTAGGGGAAGCCGACACACACAACATGACAATTACTATCAATTACACCAAATTACGCGCGAAGCGCAAATTACTACCAATTACAATAAATGACTATTAATTTGGTCGTGAAATAACCACCAGACCTTCTACCTCATCGGCTATGTAAATGTAGTCTTCGTCCATATCAAAACCACGAGCGTTTTCGGTAGGCACTACGCCAATAATTTTGGGGGCAGCAACATTGGCCACATCAATAATTTGTAGGCCACGCAGGCCGGTAGTAATAAATATTTTCTGATTTTCATAGATCAATTCCTTAGCAAAACCTTCGGTAGCAAAGTTCCCAACGCGATGGATATTGGCCGTATCGGCATAATCGATAATATGAAGACCTTCGGTGCCACAGGCCAAAAACGCCAACGATTGTTGATCGTTCACCACCACGGTTTCGGCATAACCGGGGGTATCGCACCAGCCCAAACGGGGGAAAATACCCCAGCCTTCCTGAAAATCGGAGATATCGTAAACCGATAAGCCCATTTCGCCACAGGCCACAAACATGGTAGTGCTGTCAGGCGAAGTAGTTACCCCGTTGGCATAGCCTTCGGTGATAACGTCGCCACGGGTAGCAGGCAGCGAAAGATTCTTTTTAACATAAACAAGCTGAATTCCTTTCTCGCTGATAGCTGTAAAAAGAAAATCGCCCAGGATATGCAGGTTCTTTGCCGGTTTCACCAAATTTACATACCAGCCATTAATATCAGGGTTCATGGGATCGCTAACATCAACCACCGAGATTCCATAGGAACCGGCGGCCAGATAAACAATGCTGTCGCGAAAATCGATCTTAGCCGAATAACCGCGCACACCTTCGGTAATCTCGTTAACCACCGTTGGGTTTGTGGGATCACTCACATCTACGATAAGCAGGCCGCCCTCACCTTGCGCCATATAAAGCAGGTCGCCACGTTTAACCACATCCTGCGCACTAGCCGAAGTACCGAGTTTTGCAACTATCTTGTAGCCGCCATCGGGTTCGGTTATCGGTTCGATGGTCTCAGGATTCTTGGGCTTTCCACAGCCCGCCAGTAGTCCAAACCCTATCAATATCAAAACAAACAATTTATTGATCTTCATAATTTATAGTTTTCTAATTTTATTTTATTTCTTGATTTAATACTGATTAAAAATCTAATTTATAAATCAACTCGATGCCCACATGATTTTGTCGGTAATCTTTTTCGTCTTTTACAAATTCGTTATTAATATCCGAAGTCGTCCCCGAATCGCGCTTGTACCAACGGTAAAATGCCTTGAATTTAAAGGCGCGAGAAACGCTCAGATAATACGTCAGATAAAAGCGCAGGTTGTTATCCACACGTCCGGCGTGCAGCTTATCCACGTTTACCGGTTTATCGGTTTGATAATAGCGATTGTAAATCACGGTTTCCAATTCCAGGGTATTATAGCGATCGAAAACACGGGGCATTTTCCATACTAAGCCCGCAATAAAACCATCTTCATCGTAGGTAGCATCGCCGTCATCGGAAGTCTCTTTATTTTCGCCAGCTTCATCGTAGCCCTTTGCATCGGAGGTAACAAACTGATAGGTGGCCTCCAGGGTTAGATTTTTGAATAGTGGCTGGTATATTTTGATGCGATAAAGGCTGTTGTCGCTGTCGTATTCGGTATAATGCTTATTGTGATAATACTTTGAATAGTAATAATAAAGCCTGACCTGGGTGTTTTTAAAAAATGTGTATTGCCCCCAGATACCGTAATTATCTTTGGCGAAAACATAAGGCGTGTAGGTATCATCGGTAAAACCATAAACATCCGTCCAGTCGTCGTCGCGAAAATGCCGGACATAAAACTCGGGGATGTAATCGTAGAATATTTTCACACTCAGTTTTTTGGAAAAGTACTGGCGGTAACCGATGCCAAAAGAACTCCAGGATTTAATGTCATTTTTAAGATATTGGCTGTAACTGGCCGAGACATCAAATTCGGAGCTGTGTTTTCCAAAAATATCCAATGCCACCGATGCCGAAAGCGAGGGATTTATAATCAAATCATCGTAGGTATCGATGTGAAAACGCCCTGGGTCTTCGTTGTTGATAAAACGATCGAGGTATTTATCAGAATACTTCAAAATGTTATCATCGTAAAAGCTGGCAAGGCTAAAGTCCAGTTCAAATTCAGGTTTGGACTTCTTGCTCTTTTTTTGGGCATAGCCGTGAGGAGCTACAAAAAGAAAAAGCACGAGCAGCACCAGGGCGGTGCTCAGGTACTTCGTTTTTATTAAACTTCGTTTTCTCATTTTACAGCCTCTCAATTACCCAGTTTTACATCCGCTTCAGGTATCAGCAGTCGCCCCAGCACGGTGTTTTTATCTTTATCCAGGGGCATAATTTCGTAAACGTGCTTGCCTTCGGGTACCTGAATAACAAATTCTGAAGCCTTGCCCGGCACCAGCTCGTGGTCGTGGGTATAAAAAGTTATTTCGGAGCGCACGCTGCTTAGCCTAAAAGTATTGATCACCTCCTCGTTTTCGGTTATCTGCACCCGGTAATGCGCCCGCCCACTCATTTCGTAGCGATGCTCCAGGCGTGTAAATATGCGCAGCTGCGTTGGGCCTATTATTTCGATACGAAGCGGATTTTCCTCCGAAAAACGGTAATAATTGTAAATCGATTCGCGCGAAATAAGATCAACAGGTTCTGAAGGTTGAGCCGGGCAATAAGATATCCAGTCGATATTTTTTTTCTTTACGGGGATAAACTTGTAGCGGGCAGCTACGGCTATCTCGCCGCTCGAGAGCAAAAAACGAATGCTATGATCGCCCCTTCCCAACTTAATCTCAAAATCCTGGAGCTGCCCCGGAACACCGCGTGTGCCATCAAGGTAAGTTGCCTTTTTCGAGCGTTCAGCATCGCTAATAGAAACCGTGCGCGCTTCGCCCCCATCCACCACATAAGTGATAGTATATGAAAGTTCGTCGCCAGCACCCGGAGCAAAACAGGCACGGGTAAGCACCCTGATAATTCCCGGGCCGCTATGCGAAACCAACGTGGCCTCATCAGCATCCAGCGAATAATAACTGCGCACCTTATCCGATACGCTGGTCTTAATGCTTTCTTTGTACTGCGTTGGTTTCAAATATTTTGACTTTTTTGCATCTTGAGCAAAAAGTCCGTTTACCGTAAAAAGAATCAAAATGAAAAGTAAATGTTTATTCTTCATATCTCATGTAGTTTTTATATTTTTCAATACTAATTTAGTTTGGATAGCTAAAAATTACAAATCCAGTACATTCACGGTTTGTTCTTTTTCTTCCCTTTGATTTTGATTTTGCGTGAGCGGCACTACATCGGTACCCAGACGATGATACTTTTGCTCGCCCAGATAAACCAGAATAATTACCAGCACAAGGATAAAGGTAGCAATGCCTGTGATGGTAAGGCTGTATTTTTCGCGCACAAAAACGCCGCCCTCGCCGGGTTCGGGCAATGGCACCGGACTATTAGGCAAGCCATATTCGGCCAGCAGTTGCGCAATATTAAGCATGTGAATAATGGGAACACCGTTTTGCCCCATCTGAATTATGGTTCCCTTTACGGGATAGTTGCGCATGGGCAGATATTCGGTAAGCCCGGGTTCGATAATTTCGCCATTCACGGTGTTTCCCAGGCTGGCAATCCCGCCGCCAACATTGATGTAAGCTTTGATTTTGCGCCCCTTGCTTTGTTCATCGTAAATCTCCATCCGTCGTTGGATACCTTCTTCCAAATGCTCCTTGTCGATGTATTCAACCTTGTTGCGGTGGATGGCCTCTATGATTAAATCGCGACCCATGGGACTAAGTCCACGACCCACATCGTAGCCTCCTCCCATTGAAGCTGCTAACGAGCGATTACTTAAAATGCCACCCTCATTGAGTAAACGCTCCATATCGAGCCAGGTAAAGTAGGGATCGTTAGCACCGTAATTGGATGCACCAACAGAGGTGATAACAATGGGTTTCAATTTTAAAACTTCCAATGCCGAAAGCACCGAGATATTGATTCCCGGAAAAGACCCCGAAAAGGCCACTGCCACGGTTTCACCCTCACGCAGTCCGGCTTCTTTGAGTAGTTGCACAATTACGGCAGCGAAGTTGGGATTGGTCGAAGATAGCTTAGCTTCGATATCGCCACGGTCGGTGGTTATCATCGTATATTTTTGCCCAATCAGGGCGGTTTGGTTTGGATCGTTGATTACATCGATAAACACACCCTTTTCCAAACGGTGACTGCGGAGGTACTCAGAGGCACGCTGCGACAATTCGGCGGCAGCCAGCTTTTCGTTGTAATATTCCTGGCGGGCATTAACCTTCCCATTCTCTACGGCAATAAAAGCCATAAGGGCTAATAAGGATAAGAGGCCTAAGACAATATTGGATTTTGCTCTAAAATTATACATTCATTTTCTTTTTTTGATGTTAAGGCAGCAAGGCACCTGCAAAAAATAATATCAAAATCAACCGCACCAAAACCGAGGACACAAAAAGCACGCTGATGGTTTTGAATACGCCTTGCTTACTAAACCAGTGTGCAATCAGTCCGGGTATAACCCAGCCTACGGCCTGCAATTCCATGGTAGTACCCGAAATATCCACCGACAAAAAGTAGCGTGAAAAGTTGGCCAGCAGGGCACCAATAAGCAAGGCCAGCACCATTTGGCGGCGGCCATACAAAAAAGTATAGTTGCCCAGCACCTTAATAATAAGGAAGGTTACCAGGCTCACGGCCAGAATTCCGATAAGCCGGTCGGGGTGGGCTAAATGCAGGGCAATGTAGCCCGGCACCACAATACCGCCAGCAGCCAGCCCAAACACCTCGTAGGAGAGCAGGCTAAAGATGAGTCCTAAAGTAATAGCGAGTTCAATCATTTTTTTTTATAAACTTCTGTTTTCAAAATATTCAGCCGTATCAGCACCTATTCCGCCCATATTTCCAATGGCCACAATCGTGGATTTCTCCCGTGTAATGGTGAGCATCTTCTCAAAAACCTTTTCAGGGGTAACGTAGCCCAGGCTAATAATCTTGCGATGCGGGAAACCATAGCCCGAAGCCATTCCCGAAACCACCTCGGTTGACTGGCCAATAAGCACCAGATAATCCGCATCATTCACCAGCTTCCTCCCGGCCAGCTCGGCCAGTTGGCGGGCGCGGTCGAGGCGATCCTGGCGTGTGTTGAGCAAAATCACCCGAGTACCTTCCATACCCGCCTCATTTTTTATAATATTCCATATCATCAGGGTAGAATCGGGATCATTGGCAGCGAAGGCGTTATAAAACACCATTTGCTTGCTATACGATTTTACCCTGAAAGCCTTTAAGGCACCCGCATCGGGGATGGCCTGGTACATTCCCACAAGAGCGGTTTCGCGGTCGATGCCGGCATGTTGGCATATTGCGAGGGAAAGTGCCACATTGTCGCGATGCTCGATATAGCTAAAGCCCTGCATCTCCTCATCCGATACCGTTTGTCCATCGGCAAAATGAAAACGTGTATTCCGCCTGTCGGCAATTTGGCGCAGTTGATCGGGAATAATAGCTTCGGCGGTAAAAAAATCAGCCTTTCGCGGAATGGTGCGCCCCAGCGTTATCGCAATCTCGGCCAGGGTATGCCCCATCACATCAGTATGGTCGAGGCGCACATTGGTCATGGCATTGATATTAGAGCGGATCATGTGCTTTTCGGTAATGGTTTGGTATTGTGGCTGCAAGGCCATACATTCCATCACAAGCGCGTCAACACGCCTTTGCGCAGCAAACTTCACAATCGAAAGTTGCTCGATAATATTGGCCGAGGATTTTCGATGGATGTAGGTTTCGGTACCATCTTCGAGAATAAGGCGCGGAAAAGTGCCGGTAACTTTGGTTATATTGCTAATGCCTCCGGCACGCAGGCCGGCACCAATCAAACGTGTAACGCTCGACTTACCGCGTGTGCCATTGATATGAATGCGAATCCCGATGGATTGCAACCTCCGCTGATGGCGGGCATATTCCACCAGACCAGCAACAATAGCAATAATGATAATACTAAGTAAAATATAAAAGCTGTACATACACCGCGGCTTTCAGTCGTGATTAATTCAGCTTTATCATTTTCATGGTTTGTGCAAAGTCGGGCGTTTGGATGCGAACAAAATAAACGCCTTCAGGTAAATCCTGTCTGGCTGTATTCTGTCCATTCCAGCTTATCTCATGTTTTCCGGCAACCTGGAGTGCATCCAGTAATTGCCCCACACGTTCGCCACGAATATTATACACTTCGAGCACCACCTGAGCATCCTTAGGCAAAGTATAGCCGATTAACGTACTTCCTGCAAAGGGATTGGGGGTAGAATGCAATAAACCAGAATTATTATTAAAGCCTGTACTGTAATCATCAATCGACACGATGGAGGAAACAAAGGGAGCCTCGGTAGTAAATTTTACAGCAATACCATTGGTAATGGTGGTTGCAGTGGGATTGTAATTTTGATTATACACATATTGCAAACCAATGTCCTGGCTTTGATTTTCGATACCAATGGTATTGCCTGACATATCTTCCATTTTGCGATACTGCATAATAATTTCACCATCGCCGGTAAGGGTTTGGTAATGGTCAGGATCGAGGAGGATGGCCTGAAACTCTTCGCGAATCGGCTCAGGACCGGCATTGTTGTGGGTAATGCTATCCCACTCTACAATGAAGCGATGATTATCCATATCATAATGATAAAAAATATGACCATCGGCAAACTGGGTGTCGTACAAATCATCCCAAAAAACAGCCACCATATTACTTACGTTATCGTTGTGCGGCAACGAATAATTCATCGGAGCGGTTTGCACACCATTGCCAAAGGCTATCCAGCCATCGGTACTTATGCGAAGTTTATCATAGTCAAAACCATAATATTTAAAACTAAAGGGAAGATCCACCGTTTCGGTATAATCGGTTTCACCAAACATGTTGAGCATCTCGCCTACTCCGCTCACTTCCATCCAATCGTATTCGGGTATCTGATCGTAAAAGGCATCGTTGCTCGAATAGGCATAGTAACCATAAGCATCCGGGCCGGTATAATCAGTGGGCACTGGCAAGGCAATGGGAAACTGATGCACGATGTCGATTTGATAAGGATAGAAACCATCTTCGGTAAAAAGGTTCAGACTAAATTCAGCCATGTAAGCTGAGGGACATGCTGCATCAATAGTTAGCTCAAAATAATCATCGGTATTAATGGCCTGGCCATCGATTTCGAGGGTGCCAAAGGTGGCGGTTTCATCGGTGATAGTAATATAAGGATCGCTACTGGAAAGCAAGCCTGAAACATTGGGTGCCAGGTCATCACCATTATTCACCACCGACAAAAACAGCCTTACAGTTTCGCCCGGATCCATGCGGTAATTCATGTTTGAAGATCCCTCATCGCCGACCATATAATTGTCGAAGTTCAAATGGCAGCCCATTACCTTGGTGGCAGCATTGTACTCCCATGAGCTAAGCGAACTACTTACGTTTAGCGTCAGGGTGATAATATGGTCTATCGGACAAAGCGCATCTACATGAAACATGAAGGGATCGCCAATAAGTTCTCCACCGGGTTGCAAACTGCCATAATTCACAGGGCCTCCATTCACTATCTCCACCATTGGATCAGTGCAAGTAAGGGTAGCCTGTACATTATTTACCACCAAATCGCCCCAATTTTTCAGGGTATATGCCACTTGGCAATCTTCGGCAGGATTGAGCAAACCATCGTTGTTGCCATTCATATCCACCATTTCGGGTAAGCCTTCAGGCTCTACCAACTCATCAGGTTGAATAATTTCGATGATGCTTTGGTGGGGATAAACATTGCCACCGCGCACGGTAACCACAAGGGTATCCTCAACCGAAGGTATTATATCGATCAAAGCTACTCCATTGACATCGCACCAGGCCTTGGCAAATATCTCATTGTTGGTAACAATCACCATGGCACTGTCGGCAGGCAGGCCTGATGCAGCAAAATTCACTGTTATTTCCAATTGATTATTACCTACCGGGATTACATCTACATGATCCACATTTACTTCCAGAGGAACATCTTTCCAAATATGCAGACTCGGGTCGCCCAAAACATGAAATACATTGTAGTGATAAGCTACATAAGGATCGGTGCCAAATACATTGTACATATACAATTTACCACGTTCGAGGGCTTGTCCCGGGGTATCCAATCCTTCACGAAACATCCCGGTATAAATTCCCTTATCAATCCGGTTGTTATAAGTAGTATGCGTATTGGAAGTAGGCCCGATAAAGGCAATACCACCGCGTGGCTCGCCGATCGTCCCCATCTGAATCCACTCTTCGCCAAAGCAATTGCCACCGCTGGCATCAAACATAGCCACACCACAACCGATGCTGGTAACGAAGGTAAACTTTTGTCCGTTTTGGATATTGCCCACATGATCGGAGTAGAAATCGTAGCAGCTCGCATACCATCCGTGATTCCAGCCCTCGCCACGATAATTTAAATAGCTGCGGCCATCTTCGATAGCATTAATGATATCATCAACATCCATAGAACAATTCCAGCCATTGCCATCGCTCATTAACGTGTCAACGTGGCTAAAGCCACCATCTTCGGTCATACATTCATAAGCAAAACGCTTGGTTTCCACTTGCGATTCGTAGGCGTTGTTGGAGCAGCAAACGGCCTTTTTAAACCAATCGGTTTCCTCGGTGTAGGGAAACTGTTCGTAGAGCTGGTACTTGTTAATCATCACCCGCATACGGTAATCACCCTGGTTGGTAAAACGGCCAATCATCATTTCGGGGAAGTGGTCGCCACCCTCCACATTTACGAAGTAATTGTCGTAAGGAAAGGAGTAATCGGGATAAGAAATAATTTTCTTTGGGAAAACGCCATCATCTCCTACAATTAAAACATAAGTAGGAATAGTACTCCAGTTGAAATAGGCATCGGTGATGTGGTTTTTGATAATATCCGGGTTGCTGCTATTGGCTCCGATATCACTAAAGGAGGTGATGTGAATATCGGTGCCGGTTTGGCGATTCCAATCAGCATACACCTGAAAGCTTTCCACAAACTCATCGGGCATAATGCACAGCATCAGGTCGTGCCCTTCTTCGCGGCCATCGTAAACCCGATTGAGTACTTCCTTGTAATTAAAAATTGCACCTGCGTATATTTTGCCATAGGAGGGAACAATAGGTCGGCGGGGCGATGTTTTAGGATTTATCACCTCACCCTTGCCGTAGCTAATCTTTACGGTAACGGACGAAACTACCTGCAATTCTTTAGTGGCAGGATTGTAACGCATGGGGTAAACCGAAAGCCTGGCAATACGAAAATCGCGAAATACCGAAGGCTCATCCAGCGATGCGTATTCGGCGGGGTAAAACGCATCAGTTTTGTAGGCTTCGCCATTATTGGTGTAAGCGGGTTCCTTGGCACCCTCCCACCAGCTTTCGCGAGCCGCAGGAATATTGATATTGCTAAAGGTGCGCATCTGCCCGGTTTCTACAATTTCAACACTTAGCCCTGCCTGATCGGGCACAGCCAAAATTTTGGCAATTTGCGGCAACTCGGGAAAGCCCACCTGGGTGGTAAAAATATCGGTAAGCAGGTCGGCTGTCTGAAACGTTTGGCCATTCTGTATTAAATCCTTAAGCATGAAACCGCTGAGATCAACCCGGATTACGGTCTCGTTTTCGGTATCTTTCAGCACGCTAACCTTTTGGTCGGTGCCGGCTGCACTTTGCGGGTCTATCGAAATCCATTGCGCCTTAATTCCCAAAGTAAGCATTAAGGCGAGCATTAAAAGAGTAAAGAACTTGTGTTGCATAGTATAGTTAAGTTAGTATAAAAAACGTGTTTAGTAGTTTGAAGGGGAACAGAACATGAGTGCAAAAAAACACAAAATTATGTTCTGATGTAATGCACCTAAGATAAAAATAAGGGGTAAAGGTTGCACGGCAGATTTTAAAAAAGGGGAATCGGAATTTTCGTTTTCAAAAACAGAGATAGTAAACCTTTCATTATCTAACTTTTAGACAAAATCAGTATCATCTTAGGAATGCTAATTTTTTATCATGCTAAATAATAACATAGCCATTGATGCAAGGATTTTGATAGTTCTCAGCAAAATCCCCCACAAGTTTCTGCTTAATGATTTTTTTTAAAGGTTCATTGTTTTTACATTTATAAATTATTGCGTACATTTGCAATCAACATTTTTGTAAAATGCATCGCACATTATTCATCATAGCATTCGTTTTTCTTTCCACAGTACTACTATCGCAAACGCAGGAAGTTCCCTACACGCTTGCTGACCGGGATAGAATGATACAACTGAAATCAGATGTTGAAAGCATACGTAACGAAATGGGTAGTTTAAGAAATGAAATGGGTAGTTTAAGAAACGAAATGCTGGGCTTGCGAAACGAGATGAACACGAATATGCGTTCGATAGATGCACGATTTGAAAATATCGAACGGCACTTGGACGACCAAAAAACTTTTCTCTACTGGGGCTTTGGAATTTTGTTCAGCTTTATGCTCTTCCTTGTCGGATTCGTATTGTGGGACAGAAGAACCATGATTAAACCAGTGATTGACGATGTGGAAAAATTGAAAAAAGAAAATGAAGCAATGAAGGAAGTTTTCAGAAAGCAGGTTCACCTGCAACCCCAACTCCGTCAAATACTAAAAAATGCCGGGATTCTTTAACTTGGATTCCCACAAAAAACAAAGCCGCCTGGAAAGATTTCCAGACGGCTTTTATTTTGCTACACTTGTTTATTCTCAATATTCGTCTAACGCATCGGATATTTTTTGAATATCTCATCGGCCTTCATCAATATGTCAACATACTGCGAACGCTTGTAGGCAAAAGGATCGTTGATATTTTGCTTCGACAGCTTACCTTTAAAAGCATCAATGTTGGCATACGATTTTTTGTCCATCCAGGTATTCATATCGCTGAGGATATTTTTAAGCTGGCCAATGCCGTTTTTGTACAAAGTACTTACCACCTGCACCACATCGGCACCGGCAAGCATAACCTGAATGGCATCCTTGCCCGTCAATATGCCGGTATTAGCGGCAATGTCGCCATTAATTTGTCCGTGAAGCAGACCGGCATAACGCAAAGCCAGACGATAATCGCCTTCGTGGCTGAGAAACCAGGGGAAAACCAGTTCTTCGCTATTGATATCTACATCGGGCTGAAAAACCCGGTTGAAAAGCACAAAGCCATCCACACCCACCTTATCCATTTCGGTAATTACCCGCAGGATATTGGTGTAAAAGGGGCTGAGCTTAACGCTGATAGGAATTTTAACCGTTTGCTTTACCTTTTTGAGGATGGCCAGTTGCTGCTCCACAATCTCTTTTCCGGGCTTGGCAAAGTCCTGCGGGTTGGCATAAAAGTTAAGTTCGAGTGCGGCAACGCCGGCTTCTTCCAGTTTTTTGGCATACTCGCCCCAGGTAACATCGTACACGCAGTTGAGGCTGCCTATAACCGGGATGTCCATTTTATCCACCACCTTCGACAGGTTGAGCAAATGCTCCTCGGGACCGGCATGTTCAATTTTCGGAAACAGGCTTATCATTTCGGCATGTCGCTCGTCGTATTCTTCTAAGCCTTCGTCCAGTTGGGCACGCTCCAGTTGTATTTGCTCCTCAAACAAGGATTTGTAAACAATTGCTGCCGCGCCGGCATCTTCGATTTGCTGCAGGGCATCTGCATCGGTTACCAGGTTGCACGCGCCCACCACCAGCGGGTTTTTAAGATTTAATCCTAAGTACGTCGTTTTTAAATCAGCCATAATCTATCGTTTTATTATTTTGTATAGTTCACTAAAAATTTCGAGAAGGCAAAAATATTAAAAAAAACAACAGCACTAAGTCAGTCCGGCTTTTTAAAGTTGATTAACATAAAAACCAGGCATGTTAATGAACGTTAAATTTCCTTAAAACAGCCCCCCCCCCCTTACAACATTTTCTTTGAATACCAAACATAATTTGTAAGTTTGCCGCACTCAATTAAAAATTGTAAGATCATGATCTGAAATAAATAATTTATTCACCAAACAAAAATCGCAATGAAAACATTAGAAGTGGAAACCGCCTGGCCCGATGATACCTGGGAACTGCGTGCAGAGCTGCTGGGCAAATCGCCCCACCTGAGCGCCGAAGTGCTAAAGACGGCTGCCGACAAAACAGAGGTTTTGCCCGAAAGTATCCTCTTCGAAATCATGGCCGCCAACCCCGATGAACTTAGCAATGACGAGCTGCTTAAATACTTAGAAGACAAGGAAAACCCCTTGCCTGAGTATATGATCGATATTCTTGAACAGGTAGCTGGTGGAATTACTTACCGCACTGTACTTGAGCAGCAGATAAGTGCACTTAACCAAAGCAAAACACGCGCCGCCAATGACATTGTTCGCAGTATGCTTAACGACTCCATCACAGATATGGCAGCACTACGCACCTGGCTCAGCAATATTGGCGGCCAAAGAGCCAATGAACAAATCATAGCTACTTACCTTCAGGTGGGAAACCATCAGGAAGCACTGGCACTGGCAGCTATGCTGCCTGACCTGCATAATTACGATGCCCCTTCGATGGCTGAACATACCATGTATATGAATTTGCTGAACCTTCAGGTACAGATGACTCAGCAGGGAAAACCGCTCACTGACCTGGATAGTACCGAGGTGAACAGTCTGGTGGGAATTGCTGAAAATAGCAAAGGAACAGCCGCAGCAATGGCAATAGGTTTACTGGAATCGAACTACGGTTATCATTTCTGCGATTGCATCTCTGCTGAAAGCAACAATGGATTTAAAAGTGGCAGTGTATATAACACAAGAACTTTACAGCAAATAATAGGCGGAAGTATTGAAGTAAATCCAAACCCCGCAGGCGATTGGACAAATTTTATCTATACTTTGCCGGACATGGATTCCAAAGGCGAAATTATAATATCTGATGTTACCGGCAACTTAGTTCAGAGGTTTACCATAAATGCCACGCAGGGTAATCAGATTTGGGACACCCGCAAGATAAAACCAGGAGTTTACTTTTACACGTTTACAGTTGATGGGTTTTCTAAAAACGGAAAAATAATTGTTTCTCATTAACTATCATCAGGGAGGATAAGCAGTTTATCCTCCCTGTTTTAAAAACCAATACTATAATGAAAAGAATTGTAATACTTGTGTTTTATATTTTTTTATTAAGCCCTTTATATTCGCAACCTTTTACTATTTTGTGGAATCAGTGCATCGGAGGAACCGACGATGATGACGCATTTGATATAATTAAAATAGATGATGGTTATATGGTTGCTGGTTACACAGAATCTAACGATGGTGACGTTAACTCAGGCAACCATGGGGCCATCGATGCCTGGCTTTTAAAACTTGATTTACAGGGCAATATCTTATGGGAAAGATGTTATGGAGGAACATCTAGTGACAATTTTCAAAGAATATTTAGGGATAGTGAGGATAATTTTTTATTGACGGGCATGTCCAGTTCAACGGATGGTGATATAAGTTATAATCCCTATCCCGGATCGTCAAGTACCTGGATCGTTAAGATAGACAGCCTGGGTAATATAATGTGGGATCGTATTGTTGGAGGCAACGCTACCGATCAGCAATGGTACGCCATACTAACTGATGATGATGGGGTGCTGGCTTATGGCAGAACCGCATCCCACGATGGAGATATAAGTGTGGCCTATGGAGCATGGGACATCTGGATGATTAAGCTCAGCAATGAGGGCGAAATAGAATGGGACTACACCATCGGAACCAACTTTATTGACGATGGTTATGGTGTGACTCAAACCAGCGATGGTGGATATTTGTGTAGTGGTGGCTGCTGGGTAAGCGAAGGCACACAGGGGAATCTTAGATGCGATGCGTATCACGATCTTGCAGAGGCAGTATTGGTAAAGCTCGACAAAGACCGCAACATCGAGTGGCAACGATGCTATGGCGGAAGTAATCATGATGTAATAATAACGGTTGAGGAATTGGAGGATGGCTATATTTTTAGTGCATATACTGATTCTGGGGATGGTGACCTTAGCTATCACTATGGGGAAGGCGATATATGGGTCGTCAAAACTGACTTTGATGGCAATATTATCTGGCAAAAAAGTTATGGAGGGACGAAAACGGAATCACCCCACAAATTGTTCTTAAATGAAAATGGTGATATTGTGGTTTTCGGTACAACCGATTCAAATGATATTGATGTAAATGGAAATCATTCTGGTAACGATGATATTTGGGTTATCCGGCTTAGCAGCAACGGTGAATTACTTGCCCAGCAATGCATTGGAGGAGTGACTCACGAAAAAATGAATTGGGGTGTTATAAAAAAAAGTGACTACAATTATGTAATTGCCGGTAAAACTTTTGCGGGCCCTTCTTTCGACGTATCGTGTTTTACCCATCAAATCCACCCCATTTACGCTTACGATATTTGGGTTCTGGAAATCGCAGATACCACTACAGCCCTGCCAGAGTTACCACCCTTCGCTTTGGCTGGCCTAAAGGTGTACCCCAATCCCGCCCGCGATTATGTTTGCTTCGAATACACAGGACAGCCCCGGCAGAAAGCTGAAATTATGGTCTTTAACAACATGGGCGAACAAATCAGAAATACGATACTTTACAAAACAGACGGGAAATACATCTGGGATACCCGGCAAATGCCACAAGGTGTGTACTTTTACACCTATACTACGCAGGGCTTTACCGGTAGTGGCAAAATAGTTATCAATCATTAAATTGTTAAGAAGAAATTAAACGATGCAACCTTTCATCCAAAAAATACAGACAATGAAAAAGCAAATTATTATTGGTGTTATAGTTCTTAGTGCCCTTGCCGGCTACACCCAGACCTACCAAATCGACTGGCAAAATTGCTATGGCGGCTCCCAGGAGGAAATTGCCACCGACATTATTCGCGATGGGAGTGGCTACCTGATACTGGGCACCAGCGAATCTGCGGATGGCGATGTAGGTTACAACCTGGGCAATACAGATGCCTGGCTTATAAAGACCGATAGCACAGGCAGCATGATCTGGAGCAAAGTATATGGCGGCAGTGATAACGACTACCTGTCCCGAATTATTCCGGCTCCCCAGTCGGGCTATTATCTGGTGGGCAGCTCTTACTCGTCCGACTGGGACTTGCAGGGCGACCCTTATCCGAATTCGGAAGATTACTGGATAATGAAAATAGACAATGCCGGAAACAAAATCTGGAGCCGGCTCTACGGTGGCACCGGTGGCGACAGAGCGCAAACGGCCCTTATAGATGCCGACAGCAATCTGGTAGTACTGGGCACTACAGGCTCGGAAGATGGTGACGTAAGCCTAAACTTTGGTGCTTCGGATATCTGGATGATAAAGATTGACAGCGAGGGAGAACTCCAGTGGGATCATTCTTCAGGCACCGATTGGGTAGATATGGGTAAAACCATGATACCAACCCCCGATGGGGGCTACCTGTTGGGCTGCGACAGCGAACTCGGATATCTAGGTTTTATCACCTGCATGCCCCGCTATGATTTAATGAACAACCTGCTTATTAAACTTGATGCGGATCGCAACATGCAATGGCACAGGTGCTATGGCGGCAATGGCTGGGACGTGATGGAAGAACTACTCGCCCTCGAAGATGGATATATGATACTATCAAACACCGAATCGGACGACGGGGATTTGGAAGGGGTTGAAGTGCACGGCGGACAGGATATATGGCTAATGCGCACCAATCTTAACGGCGAAGTGCTTTGGCAAAAATGTTATGGTGGTTCTAATGCAGAATTTGCAAAAAGAATATTTCATAACAGCGATGGAACCTTTACCCTATTTGGCTATACCTGGTCCAACGATGGGCAGGTGAGCCAGAACCATTCTAACTTTCTCGACATCTGGATGCTGACAATCAGTGACGAAGGCGAGCTGATAAACCAACGATGTATTGGCGGAATAGGATTTGAGCATCTGCTGCATGGCGTAATTCAAAAAAGTGATTTAAACTTTGTAATTGCCGGGGTTACCGATTTAGGCCCCTCGTACGATGTAACGTGTACTCCACACAATCTGTATTATTACGAAAGAGATATTTGGGTGCTGGAGATCAGCGACACGATTACATCACTGCCTGCCATCCCCGTTCCGGCAGCCGACAAGCTCAATGTTTACCCAAACCCTGCGGATGAATATGTAAGTTTTGAGTACCTCGGGCAGCCACAAGAGGAAACTGAAATTACGATTTTTAACAGCATGGGATCTAAAATAAAAAACCTCGTGCTTTACCATTCCGAAAACAAAATAATCTGGGATGTTCGGCAAATACCAAGTGGAGTGTATTTTTTCAATCTTAGCAACGATGATTTTTCGGTTAGGGGGAAGATAGTGATCAATTAATGGAAAAGTATATATATAGAATTATTAACCGGGAAGGCATGGATGAAAGAGGGAAAATTAGGGTTTGTCCATAAAATCAATATTTTTTTGATTTCAGATTGAAGATTACCGATCGGAGATTTTAGATTGTGCTGAATATCACCAGCATTTTAAATCTAAAATCTGCCTGCCCCGAAGTGCAACGTATCGGGGTTAATCTGAAATCGTATATTTTTCTATGTGCTACTTTAAGGACAAACACTGCTTAGTGAGAATTAAATATCTCAAAATACCAAACGCCAACTTTACTAAAGCCTCATAAGCATGGGATTTAATACGCTCCATAATCTAAAACGATTTTAAATAACTGATTTTGATGCTGAAATAGGTTTTGTAAGGATTGAATTTCGGTGAGAATAAGTACTTTCGTGCCAAATTTCAGAATCGAATATTAGCGTTTAAATTATTAGATAATTATGACTAAAAAGAAGAATTTTATTACTTGTGATGGCAACTATGCCGCTTCGCATGTAGCCTACATGTTTAGCGAAGTTGCTGCCATTTATCCCATTACGCCCTCTTCCACCATGGCCGAGTACATCGACGAATGGTCGGCTCATGGCCGTAAAAATATCTTTGGCGAAACCGTAAAGGTTTCCGAGATGCAATCAGAAGGCGGTGCCTCAGGAGCCATGCACGGATCGCTGCAAGCCGGCGCACTCACCTCCACCTTTACTGCTTCACAGGGTTTGATGCTCATGCTTCCGAATATGTACAAGATCTCCGGCGAATTGTTGCCCGGCGTATTTCACGTAAGCGCGCGAAGCCTTGCCGCACAGGCACTCTCGATCTTTGGCGACCACAGCGATGTGATGGCTGCCCGCAACACCGGCTTTGCCCTCCTGGCTACCGGCAGCGTGCAGGAAATCATGGACATCAGCAGCATTGCCCACCTGGTGGCTATAAAATCCAGGATTCCCTTCGTACATTTCTTCGATGGCTTCCGCACCTCGCACGAGATTCAAAAGGTAGAATATTTTACCAACGATGACTTGAAAGACCTGGTGGACTGGGATGCCTTGCAAAAGTTCAGGGATAACGCCCTGAACCCCGAGAACCCGGTAACCCGTGGAACAGCACAAAACCCGGATATTTATTTCCAATCGCGCGAAGCTGCCAACACCTTCTACGATCCGATACCCGACATGGTGGAAGAATACATGCAGGAAATTAGCAAACGCACCGGCCGCGAGTACCATCCCTTTACTTATTATGGTGCCCCCGATGCCGAGAACATCCTGATAGCCATGGGTTCAATTACTCCGGTTATCCGCGAAACCATCGACCACCTTACCGCCAATGGCGAAAAAGTGGGTTTAATTTCGGTGCATCTGTATCGCCCCTTCTCGGAAAAGTACTTTATAAAAGTGCTGCCTAAATCGGTGAAAAAAATTGCCGTACTTGATCGCACCAAAGAACCCGGCGCAACAGGCGAACCACTCTACTTAGATATCAGAGATATTTTTTATGAAAAAGAAAATGCCCCCATCATTGTTGGCGGACGCTATGGCCTGAGTTCAAAAGACACCACCCCGGCGATGATTATCTCGGTTTATAATAACCTAAAACTTAATGAGCCGAAAAATCACTTTACCTTAGGCATCAACGACGATGTTAAATTCCTGTCGCTGCCGCTGCTTCCCGAAGTAAGTATTGCACCCAAAGGTACTTATCAGGCTAAGTTTTACGGTTTGGGTTCGGATGGTACGGTAGGTGCTAACAAAAACTCAATCAAGATCATTGGCGAAAATACCGACAAATATTGCCAGGCATATTTTGCTTACGACTCCAAAAAATCGGGCGGTATCACCACCTCGCACCTGCGTTTTGGCGACAAGCCCATCCAGTCGTCGTACCTCGTGGGAACCCCCGACTTTGTGGCCTGCCACGTGCCTGCTTATCTTAATAAATATGATATGCTGCGCGGCCTAAAAAAAGGCGGCACCTTCCTTCTCAACAGTATCTGGGATGCCCAGGAAACCAAAAACAGACTTCCCGACCACTTTAAAAAATACATGGCCGAGAAAGACATTCAGTTCTACATCATCAACGGCACCAAGCTGGCCGAAGAAATTGGGCTGGGCAACCGCACCAACACCATTATGCAATCGGTCTTCTTCAAAATCTCGGAAGTAATTCCTTACGCGCTGGCCGTGGATGCAATGAAAAAAGCCATCATCAAGAGTTTTGGACACAAGGGCGAGGACATTGTAAAGATGAACTTTGCTGCTGTGGATAAGGGTGGTGAAGTAGAAAAGGTAGAAGTACCCAAAGAATGGGCTGAGATAATAGTGAAAAAAGAAAAGGATGACCGCGACCTTCCTGATTTTATCAAGAATGTGGCAGAGCCGATCAATGCACAAAAAGGCGATGATTTGCCGGTAAGTGCCTTCCTGGGACGCGAAGACGGAACCTTCCCGGCAGGCACCACCGCCTACGAAAAACGGGGTATCGCCGTAAACGTTCCCGAGTGGATTCCCGAAAATTGTATCCAGTGCAACCAGTGCGCTTATGTATGTCCTCACGCCTGTATCCGTCCCTTCCTGCTCAGCGAGGAAGAAATGGCCAAGGCTCCCAAGGACATGCAAACACTGGAAGCCAAGCCCAAAGTTTTTGCTCCACACCAGTTCAGGATTCAGTTGAGTCCGCTCGACTGCACCGGCTGCGGCAACTGTGCCGATGTATGCCCCAGCAAAGAAAAGGCACTGGTTATGGAGCCACTGGAATCGCAGATGCACGAAGATGAGCACTGGGATTTTATGGTCAAAAACGTAAGCTATAAAGACACCATCGTACAAAAAGACAAGAGCGTAAAGAACAGCCAGTTTGCCCAGCCCCTCTTCGAGTTCTCGGGAGCCTGCGCAGGTTGTGGCGAAACACCTTACGTAAAACTGATAACACAACTCTTTGGCGACCGCATGATGGTGGCCAACGCTACGGGATGCTCTTCCATTTATGGCGGCTCGGCACCTTCGACACCTTATTGCAAAAATGCCAATGGCGAAGGTCCTGCTTGGGCCAACTCGCTGTTTGAAGACAATGCTGAATATGGTTTCGGGATGATGCTGGGTGTAAATAAAATGCGCCAGCGTTTGGCCGAAAAAATGCAGGCAGCCATGAGTAATGGCATTGCCGATGATATGAAGGCTGCCTTTGGCGAATGGCTCAAAGGGGTGAACGATGCGGAAGCCTCAAAATTGGCATCAGCAAAAGTTGTTGCCCTTTGCACAAAATCGGATGCCCCGGTTGCCAAAGAAATTATGGCACTGAAGCAGTACCTGATCAAAAAATCGGTATGGGCCTTTGGTGGCGATGGCTGGGCTTACGACATCGGCTATGGTGGCCTTGACCACGTTGTAGCTTCGGGCGAAGATATCAACATTTTGGTAATGGACACTGAGGTATATTCCAATACCGGCGGACAAGCCTCAAAGGCGACACCTGTGGGTGCTGTGGCCAAATTTGCAGCCTCGGGCAAGAAAACCCGCAAGAAAGACCTGGGTGCTATGGTAATGACTTATGGTTACGTTTACGTAGCTCAGGTAGCCATGGGAGCCAGCCAATCGCAGTTTCTCAAAGCACTGAAAGAAGCGGAAGCCTATCCAGGTCCCTCTATCATTATTGCTTACTCGCCCTGCATAAACCACGGTCTGCGCGCAGGCATGGGCAAAACCCAGGAAGAGGAAAAACGCGCTGTGGAAGCCGGTTACTGGCAAATGTATCGCTACAATCCGCAACTGGAAGAAGAAGGAAAGAACCCCTTCCAACTCGATTCGAAAGAGCCTGACTGGGACAAGTTTATGGACTTTCTGAAAGGTGAAGTGCGTTATACTTCGCTGTACAAAGCCTTCCCTGCCGAAGCCGAGGTACTCTCGAAGGAGGCCGTGAAGAATGCTCAATGGCGCTACAACAGCTATAAACGCTTGGCTGCTATGGATTTCAGCAAAAGCGAATAGTATTATTTGATTTTTGATAATCAAAAAAAAGCCGGGAAATTCTCCCGGCTTTTTTTGTACTTGTCATGGTATGGCTCATAGCCATGCTATGACTTGGTGTTCCTGGTTAAGACTTTGATTTTTGAGCCATAGGATGGCTTGAAGCCATGCTATGGCAGACTTTTGCCATGCTATGACAAGCACTAAGCAAACAAGGTATTAAAAACCTCCTCGATGCGCGAGACAGGGAGCAGCTTGATGGCGTGCTGTTTTTGTGATAAGCCTTTGAAGCTGTGCATAGCGATAAATACTTTCTCGAAGCCCAGCTTGGCAGCCTCGCTGATGCGCTGCTCAACGCGGTTCACGGCTCTTATCTCGCCCGAGAGACCTACCTCGGCAGCAAAGCAAACTTTAGGGTTTACAGGCATGTCCTCGTTGCTGGAGAGCACGGCAGCCACCACGGCCAAATCGACCGCCGGATCATCCACGCGGATACCGCCAGCCACATTCAGAAAAACATCTTTTACCGAGAGCTTAAAGCCATGCCTTTTTTCGAGTACGGCCAGCAGCATGTTTAGCCTTCGGGTATCGAAACCGGTGGTAGAGCGTTGTGGCACACCATAGGCCGCCGTGCTAACCAGTGCTTGTATTTCGATAAGCATGGGACGAAGGCCTTCCATGGTGGCGGCGATGGTGATGCCGCTGAAATTTTCATCGCGCTGGGTAATCAAAAGCTCGGAAGGGTTAGCTACTTCGCGCAGGCCGGTATTTTGCATCTCGAAAATACCCAGCTCAGAGGTAGAGCCAAAGCGATTTTTTACCGAGCGCAGGATGCGATAGCCATAGTTGCGATCGCCCTCGAACTGAAGCACGGCATCCACGATGTGTTCCAAAACTTTGGGACCGGCCAGGTTGCCATCTTTGGTGATGTGCCCGATAAGAAAAACAGGCGTATTGGTAAGTTTAGCATATTGCTGCAGCTCGTTGGCGCACTCGCGTATCTGCGAAATACTGCCCGCCGATGATTCGATGGTGTCGGTGTGCAGGGTTTGGATGGAATCGACAACCAGAATCTGGGGTTGGAGTTTTTCGATGTGCTGAAAGATAAGCTGGCTGGAGGTTTCGGTAAGGATGTAGGTTTCGGCCTTATCGTGACCCAGGCGTGTGGCGCGCATTTTTATCTGCTGCTCGCTTTCTTCGCCCGAGATATAGAGCACCCGGAGGTTTTTCATTTGCAAGGCCACCTGAAGCATCAGGGTGGATTTACCAATGCCCGGCTCCCCTCCCACCAAAACAACGGAGCCTTGAACCAGACCTCCGCCCAAAACACGGTTCAATTCATCGCTGCCCGTGTCGATGCGGTTTTCGTTCTCGAATTGCACCTCATGCAATTGCCTGGGCACACTCCGCTGTATCGGCGAACCAATAAAGTGCGCCGTTTTGGCTTTGGTCGATTGAACGATTTCTTCGGCAAAGGTATTCCACTCGCCGCACGAAGGGCATTTACCCAGCCATTTGGGCGAGTTGTGCCCGCAGGATTGACAGAAATAGGTGGTTTTTATCTTAGCCAATTTAGGATTGATTTATGATTTTTGAATACGATCGACGATGAGGCTGGTTGAGTATCCCGGCAAAAAATCGATGGTAACTACGCTCCCACCCTTTGCTGCAACAATATCGTAACCCACAATATTCGTTGCCTGATAGTCGCTGCCCTTTACCAAGAAGTCAGGCTGAACGGTTTGAATTAAATTATAGGGGGTATCTTCGTCAAACAAAACCACGGCATCCACAAAATGGAGTGCCGCCATTATCATTGCACGCGACTGCTCGTCCTGCAGCGGACGGTTGCTGCCCTTGATACGGCGTACCGAGCTATCGCTGTTAAGGCCAACTATCAGGACATGACCCAAGGAAGCCGCCCTGGCCAGATAATCGATATGGCCACGATGCAAGAGGTCGAAGCAGCCATTGGTAAAAACAATTTTTTTATCCTTAAATCTCCAATAAGTCAAATGCCGATTCAGAACATCGCCATCAAGAATTATTTTGGATTGGATGACTTTGAGCTTGTCCATCGTTTTTCTTTTTATTGAGAATGGGTAAAATGATCATCGAAACAATACCTACCAAAACGATGAGCAGTGTTTGTGCTGTCCAGGTAAGCCAGCCCAGGGTATAGCCGGTGGTAGCCTGAATTCCGTATATTGCCAGTGTTTCAGCAATGATGGCCGGATAAATACCAATACCTCCCTGTACAATCATAATTCCTATGGAACCAAAAATGAGCATCGACAAACCTGCCCCCACACCTAAATGGCTGGTTTCGGGCAGGCTGAAAATACACACGTAAATCATTAAAAAATACAATATCCAAATTAAAAATGATTGGAAAACAAAGGTAAAAGGTTTTTTAATTTTAGACACCGACCACAGCCCATGCCAGAAGCCGGTGAGCAAGTCTTTTACTTTTTGATAAAAACGTAAGTTCTTAATTTTCTTTTTAAAAATAAAAAACAAAATCAGCAGGATCGCAAATGGCACCAACAGGAAGGCTAAGTAAAATGATGTTTCGCCGGTAGAAGCAAATTTTTCGCTCAAGGGCGTAAACACTTTTTCGTTAACATAATACTCGAGCTTGTCGAAGAATATGATGAAATTTAAAAAAAACAAAACAATAAAGACCACCATATCGATGCTCCGCTCGACGATTACCGTGCCGATGGATTTATTCATGGGTATGCGTTCGTATTTATTAAGTACACCGCAACGGGTAACTTCGCCGAGTCGTGGCAGAGCCATATTGGCAAAATAGCCAATCATCACCGCAAGGAAGGTGTTGGTAAGTTTGGGCTGATAGCCGATGGGTTGCAAGAGCATCCGCCAACGCATGGCACGAACGAGGTGACTAAAAAACCCAATAATCAATGCCAGCAAAAGCCAGCGAAAATCGGCATGGATAAAAGAGTCCCAGATGTCGTGCTTTTGGTCGGGCGTTAATTTGCGCAGGAAGATCCAGATAAAGAAAATCCCGATAGACAGAAAAAAAATTATTTTGAGAGCGGAGATGACTTTCTTGTTCAAAGCCTTTTATAATTTATTATTTGAAGCGGGAAAAATGATGGCCGGCTTATGTTTCCTGGCAAGCTCAAAATCCATGCTAGCATAAGAAACAATGATAACAAGGTCGCCGGTGTGCGCCTTGCGTGCAGCAGCTCCATTAAGCGAAATTATTCCAGAGCCGCGCTCGCCCTTAATCACATAAGTATCCAAGCGCTCACCGTTGTTAATATTATAAATATGTACCCGCTCGTTTTCGATAATATTGGCGGCATCCATCAAATCCTCATCAATGGCAATACTACCAATATAATGAAGATTGGCCTCGGTAATGGTGGCGCGATGGATTTTCGATTTTAAAACTTCTATTTGCATAATGGCGGCAAAATTACGAAAATAAAATAATATTATCTATCAATCTTACTTTTCCAAGATGGACAGCAACACAAACGATGGCTCCTTGTTTTTCGTGCCCCTCGGACAAGGATAAAAGATTATTTACTCCTACAATAGAGAGGTATTCCACATCCAACTCTTCATATTTATTTAATTGCTTCAATCCCCATTCTTCGGCCTGCCCGGGAGCTTGATTTTTAATTTTATCTTTAATACCCAACAAAACTCGATAAATAGCAGTAGCGATAGCTCTCTCCTTCGGACTTAATCGCACGTTGCGCGAGGACATGGCCAGGCCGTCCTTTTCGCGCATGGTTGGCTGGGGCATGATTTCGACAGGAAGATTGAGCGTGGCAACCATCGTTTGTATTATTCGCAGTTGCTGGTAATCTTTCATCCCAAAATATGCCTTATCCGGCTTAACGATGTCGAATAATTTTTTGACCACCACAGCCACGCCATTAAAATGCCCGGGACGAAAAGCCCCTTCCAAAACCTTGTCGAGATGGCCAAAATTATACTTTTCGAGCACAGGCTCCGGATACATTTCTTCGGCCGAGGGGGCAAAAAGTACATCACACGAAATAGTGTTTAGCTTTGCTATGTCCTGATCGAGCGTACGCGGATACTTTTTCAGATCCTCCGGTTTGTTAAACTGTATCGGGTTTACAAAAATGCTGCACACCACAATATCGGTATCGAGGGTAGCTTGCTGAAGCAGGGAAAGATGCCCCTGGTGCAAGGCTCCCATCGTGGGAACAAATCCTACGGTTTTTCCGGCCTCTATTTGCCGATCGAGGTAGGCGCGGGTAGCGGCAATGGTTTTGAATATTTCCATTATTAAGCTATTGAGATGCCATCATTAAAATCAAAAGCATGTCCTTTTCCAAAGTAGCGTTTGGACTTTCGACAATGCGGCCGATTTCATTTCCGTTTTTATAGAAAATAAAAGTAGGAACACGCAGGATGTTCATGCTGGCAATATCCACGTCCCCAGCAGTTTTATTACTATCAACGGCAATCAGCATTACTTTTGAATCTTTAATTTTTGCTTCATCCAGGATTTTATAAAAACGCGGAACCTGCACCTTGCTGTCGTGGCACCACGAACCCATTACAAGAACAATTTCTAAATCCTTACGAAGTTTCAGAATCTGTTCAACCGTTTTGGTATCCAGGGCGTAATTTTCGTATTCTTTTTTAAAATATTCACGGAAGACCGCATTGTTTAAGCCCTGACGGTCGCAATATCCAATCAGAATTTCGCTATTCCGCTTTTCGTCTACAACTACCTTGTTTTTATCCTGAGCCACGGCAGTCATACTCACAAGCATCAACAATATCCAAACGACAAGTTTCATAATCACATTGATTTTAATTATTCAAGATTCAATTTATTCTTTAATCGATTGATCATATTTTCCAAATCATCCGCCAAAGCCGATTGTTCACCAAGCAATTCCTTGTATTTTTCGCGCAGCTGCTCAAGCTCTGCCAACTTTTCGAGAAGACTTTCATTGGCAGATTTTAAGCTTGCAAACTGTTCGTTCAAATTAATATTATCTTGCCTTACAAGGGACAAACTTGCGCGAAGTTCGGCAATCTCGTGTGTTTCTTTTTCTAACTCAGCCTCCGTTTTCTGATCCCCGTTTAAGATTTCGGCTTCCATTCGTTTTTGACTTTCGAGTTCAAAAGCCTTTCTAATTTCAAGCATCTGATTTTCGAGCATCAGCTTCTCTTCTTGCAAGACCTGGTAATCTTCGCGAGAAACCGATTCACTTTGGCCGAGTTGCTTTTTAAGGCGATTTATCTCAGAGGCCATTTGGTTTTCAGTTTTACGCGATTTTTCTATTAGCACTTGGATGGCGTGCAATTCGGTGTATTGTTTTTTGTGTAATTGATCCTTTTCGCTTAGCTTTTTCCCAGTCCTGCCTGCCACTAAAGCAAGAGCAATAATTATCACTAAAAATACCAGAGCCAAAGCAATCAACATAAAATACATCTTTCGATAGAATCCTGCCGTGGCCTGCTCATTTTCATAATTTGATTTCAGATATTTAATCTCCTTTTGAAATTCAATAAGCTGGCGGTTCAAAATCATATTGGCTGAATCGGGCTTGGTGGTAGCAGCATATTCGACCTTAATAAGCGAATCGTAAAAATGCAGGAGGCTAAGATAACGGTTGCTTTGCATAATATTGAGCCAGCTATTGAGGGTAACCGTATCGATATGCCCCCGGTATTTCGCGGAAACACTATCATGTACAATCAGCAAACGATTCAAAGAGTTACCATCCTGCGAATGCAGTTGAACCGTAAAAAGGAAGATTACACACAAGAGGCCGATTCTTTTCATCATTAGCTAAATAAAAAACAAAGCAAAATTAGCTATAAAAAAAACAAAAAAGGGGCTTTCTGTGCGAAAGCCCCTTTATTTATTAAACTTATCTATTACTATTTAATAGTAAGTCTTTTGGTAATCACAACACCTTCGGTGGTTTCGATTTGTACGAAGTACATACCCGAACCATAGTTAGATGTATTGATTTGGAAGTCGTTTTGATTTACGCTTTGGTTGTAAACAACCTGTCCAACATAATTCACAACTTTAAGGCTCTTAATCTCGAAGTTAGTTTGAATATTTACCACATCGGTAGCCGGATTTGGATACAGGCTTGCGGTAAGGTCAGCACCAATTTCGTTGATAGAGGTAGCACCCAGTTTCAACTCGGTAATTACAGAGGCACCATCTTGTGCAAAAACATTTTGATTGGGCAATTCTTGACCAAAAGTTGCAAGAGCTGTCATTTCAACGCCATTGCGCCATACCTTGATGGTCATCACATCACCTTCAACAAAACCTTCGATTTCTTTGGTTGATGGATCATCACCGTAAGTACGAATGGCAGTGTTTTCTCTCAGGTTATCAATTTCAACCATACCGGCAATTTGGCCATATTGGTTGAAAGCACCGACCACATCGCCCACTTCAAGCTGAGCAATTGCCTCAGATGTAAGGACAATGTTGTGCTGTGTAGCGGTAAGTGTAGCATCATCCCATGAAGTTTTATTCGCGGGAAGATCAACAAATACGGGAACAGTAGCGTTAACGGCTGGTACATCAAAACTAACAGTAGCTCCATCGGCCATATTAACCAAATAGCTGCTACCGGGAACCAGATATTGCAAAGAAGTGAGGTTATAAGCTGGCCAGTAGAAACCTGAATAATCGTGGCTCCAGGCAAAGTTAAGACCAACAAGATCACCAAACACATCTTCGGCCATAACAACATCCTGCGACCAAACTGGCATAAAGTTGTCGCCGGCTAAAAGTTGTACATCGGTGCCTAAGGTTGGGTAACCTGTTACTGTGGTCGTAGCAGAAGTACTAACATTACGTGTAACTTTAGCACCTTTTTCTTCATTGTAAGCGAAGGTTACGTTAGCGGGTGTCCAGATAAATGCAGGCTGTCTGAAACTTACCGTTTTAACATCGATACCAGCAAAAATGGTTGCAGCATCATCGTCGAGCAGTTCGAGGTAGGTTGAGAAACCGTTGACTTTACCACCAAAATTGATAACTTGTGTCCAGGGTGATACGGTTAAGGTAACCACATCTGACATTACGGTACATCCAAACTCGGAAGTAAGCATAACGTAATAATCACCAGCATCATCGTTATCGATATCGTTGAGAACCAAAGTAGCTTCGGTACCTACTACACCACCATCGAAATACCATTCGTAGCTAGCCACATTTTCGGCCATCACCTCGAAGGTAGCTGTAGTACCCCACAACTCTTCTGCATTCATAGGCTGAGCAGTAATTACAGGAGCAGCGTTAACTACGATTTCGAATTCGCACATAGCATAGCAATCAAACTCGTTACTAACGGTGAGATAGAACATATAGGTTCCGGCCATTTCAGGATCAAAGCCTGTAACTACATCACCAGCTTCGTTGGTATATTCACCCATGTCAACCATTGGGAAGCCGAGGTATTCGGTACCAGCACAAACGGCTTCGAATTCGGGGCATACTGCAACTGGAAGAGGATTAACAACTATTGTGAACATACACATATCTGTACAGCCAAATTCGTTGGTAACGGTAAGGTAGAACATATAGCTACCGGCCATGTCAGGTTCAAAGCCTGTAACTACGTCACCAGCTTCGTTGGTATATTCACCCATTTCGACCATATCGAATTCGATGTACTCGCTACCTTCACAAACGCCAACAAACTCAGGGCATTCAACAATGGGCAGCGGGTTAACAACAACACTATACACATCGTTAGGCATAGCCACACATCCGTTGTCATCGGTAATACTAACAACAACAAATTCATAAGTCATTGCCATATCAGGAGTAAGCGGATATTGCAGGAAGGCATCTTCGATAATGTCTTGCATCGGCATACCATTAACGGTATAATCAACAGTGTAAGGATAAGCACCATCAGCGGGACCTTCAACAGTAACATCGATGGTTTCGCCAAGACAAATCTCGAGTGCGGAATAGGCATAGGTAAGGGTTGGCAGCGAATTAACCACCACGGTAAATTCCTCATTGAGTTCAACAGCGCAACCGTTGAAATCAACTATACCGGTGAGTAAACCAACATAGGTACCAGGAGCAGGAGCAACTAATTCGAGTTCTTTAACACTGCTTTCCATAAGACCTTCGATAGGTTCGTCGTTAAAGATTCCAGTTAACATATAAGGATAAGCTCCATCTTCGGGGCCGGTAATTGTAGCATACAGGGTTTCATCAAGACAGATTACTTCAGCAGAAAGTACAATATCAACGTAAGGCAGTGCATTAAAGCTAAGCATCATGCAATCCATAACCGGGTCGCAGGCTACTTCGATAGGTTCTGCTGTGAGGCAAAGTTCTACCCCATTCATCAGATCTTCAGCACCTGGAGTATAAACAGGATTCAGCACAGTAGCATCGTCAAACATACCATCACCGGCACTTGTCCACATTAGAGCAGAATAGTTGGTAGCAGTAGCGTCAAGTTGGTAAACTTCGTTAGCACAAACTACGTCATCATCACCTGCATCAGCAGTAGGAGGATTAATGCAACCACCAGAATCAATAGTCAGGGTCATGCAATCCATTACATCAACACCACAATAAAATGAGTTAACCAAGAGGCAAAGTTCGACACTGCCATTAGCGATATCATCTTCACCTGGAGTATAAACGGGGTTGAGGTCAAAGGAATCATCAAAGGTACCATCGCCTGAAGTTTCCCACCACGAGAAATCATCTTCCTGAAGGTTAGCGATAGTAGCATCGGCAAGGGCATAAGTATCTTCGGCTCCAATAGTAGCATCCATACCTGCATTAGGAACAGGAAGTGCCTGGATAAATAAATCCATACAATCACTTGCAGCAGTCATACATGGACTGATTGGCTGGGCTTCGACACAAAGCGTAACAGTTGTTCCAACTTCAGACACATCAGGCGTGTAGATTGGGTTCAAAATGCTAATGTCATCAAACGTACCAAGTCCACCTGTCCACATAACTGAACTGTAATTTTCAGCAAAAGCTGTTAAGTTAGCAACATCACCTTCACAAATATCCTGGTTTTCGCCTGCATCAACAGTAGGCAGCATTTGGAAACAAAGCTCCATTTCGTCAGATGCACTAACTGTACAAGGATTGATTGGATTTGCCGTTACATGTAATATAACACATCCTTGCAGTATGTCAATAGGACTCGGGAAGTATGTTGGTTCAAGCTGCATGTCGTCACTAAATGTACCGGCACCATTAATTGATAACCATTGTACAGAAGAATAATTTGCAGCTATTACTAAACCGGTAAAGTCAAATACATCAGCCTCACAAATAGTTACTTGGTCTGTTAAGATGTCAACTGTTGGTGCTGCTTGGATAAATAACTCCATGCAATCAGTGGCAGCAACAGTACATGGGTAAAGAGGTTGTGCAGCAAGGCAAAGTGAAACAGTTGTACCAACTTCAGACACATCAGGTGTATAGGTTGGGTTCAAGATGCTAGCATCATCAAACACACCAAGTCCACCTGTCCACATTAACGAACTGTAATTTGCAGCAGTACCATCAAGCTGAACTGTCTCATTTTCGCAAATTTCCTGATCCATGCCAGCAGAAGCTGTTGGAGCATCAGTAACAGCGATGTAGAAATAGCAGAAATCTGAGCATCCGTTCACAGTAACCGTGAGGGTAAAGTCGAAGAATCCAACTTCTACAGGATTGAATCCTGTGACAATACCACCATTGGCGTTCGTGTAAACGCCACCTACAACTTCAGCAAAATCAATAATTGCACTACCTATGCATACCGTATCAGATTCAGGACATTCAACTACGGGAAGTGCAAATACTTCAAATGTAAGACTAGCATAACCATCGGCACATGGAGGAGTTGCTTCACCAAAAACAGAAACTGTAACGAAACCCACGTAAGCTGTGTTCAAGTTGAAAGTAGTACCATCAAAAGCACCAGCTCCAAAGGGATCGACTGACCATACTTCAGAAACAGCGTTGAGAACTTCTACGCCGCTAAAGTCGATAGCTAACGCTTCGCCAAGGCAAAGATCAGCAGGTGCTGCGGGGAAGTTGTTGATAACAACATCATCGCAACCAGTGTCAGTTGTTGCACAAAGCACATTTGACATACATGACTCACCACCTTCGAGGTTCTCAGTTACATAGAAGCAATACTCGGTACCATCTTCCAGGCCAGTTACCTGATAAGTTGTTCCTTCAACATTAGCTTCAACCAGTGTTCCATCTTCAAAGTAAACATTAAAGCTTACAGGTGATTCACTAATAAAATTAAGTGCCATTACATAGCTTGTCGGATTCCCGGCAGGCGGGAAAGTAGTCCCGAAATAGCCAAATTCCTCATCTAATGTAATTTCATAATTTGAAATTTCTTCCTGAGCACTTTCATCCCAAAGAACTAAAGAATAGGGAGCTCCAACAGTATAAAGGTTAACAAAAGCATCAACCTTGGTAGTAAACG
>CAZGAO010000002.1:0-94554 GCA_964523795.1 uncultured Lentimicrobiaceae bacterium | reverse complement strand
GTATAAAACCATTAAAGACTGTAAGGCCAACAATATTTTCACCATCAAAAATAGCCAGTTCGTCACCATCTTCTATCTGAACGCCATTTACATTGCATTCCCCGAGAACGAGCTTCCAGATATCAGTCGGTTGTCCACCAGATGGTGGAGTAAAATGTCCAGTGCGTGCTGCATCAGATTCAGGAATAGCAGTCCAAGAGAGGTCAACAACATTTTGGCCACCCACAGCAGAAACAAGTACAGGAGCATCACAATCTTCAGGAATAAAATTGAGTGCCATTACATAACTTGTCGGATTTCCTGCAGGCGGGAAAGTAGTACCGAAATAACCAAATTCCTCATCTAATGTAATTTCATAATTTAAAACTTCTTCCTGAGCACTTTCATCCCAAAGTACTAAAGAATAGGGAGCTCCAACAGTATAGAGGTTAACAAAAGCATCAACCTTGGTAGTAAACGGTATAAAACCATTAAAGACTGTAAGGCCAACAATATTTTCACCATCAAAAATAGCTAGCTCATCTCCATCTTCTATCTGAACACCATCTACATTACATTCTCCCAGAACGAGCTTCCAGATATCAGTAGGCTGTCCACCAGATGGCGGGGTAAAATGTCCGGTTTTGGGACTTTGAACTTTTGGACGTATTACAGTTGATGATGCGTCTGAGGGTGATGGTTCAGGAAAAACAAATCCGGTAATCGGATTATCGACTTTAATATAATACCCATCTCCCGGTTGGCAATCTCCAATACCATTATTCCATCCACCAGGAGGTGGGAATGGGCTGTAAAAAATTTCTTTACCATCATTTGTGCGAATAAAAGAAATATCATCCAAAATATCAGCAAAGGCATCTAACGCATTTTGTGGACTATTATAAGGATAACCAACAAAACGATATCCAACAGGAATATCCATTGGAATAGTGGGATCTACCAAAGCACCTTCCATAACAAGGGTGTTTTCAAATGATGTATTGTTAAAGTAGTAACCATCAAAGTTATTCCAATCACCAATACCATTATTCCATCCACCCGGAGGAGGAAATGGGCTGAAAAAAAGTTCTTTTCCATCATTTGTTCTAACAAACTCAATTGTTGGCAGAACATCTTCCAAAACAGTTACCATATTCATATCTTCGGTAACAATAGGTGAAGATACGAACTGATACTCTGTGTACAGCGGAATCTCAATGGTAATTACATTATCAACATAAAAACCGGTAACTTCTTCCAATGCACCATTAGTCCAGTTGAACTCGGGGGTACTCATTACCTCCTCTTCCAAACCGCTGGCATCGCGATAAAATTTCCAGGTAATCATTTCGCCTTCGCTAAAACCGTTTTTATCCGGCGCTACCAAAGTGTCGTTACCAAAAATGACGATGGCAACACTACTATCACCAAGCCATTGGACGGCTCCGCCACATTCCATGACTCCGCCATCGTTGTAAAACGCACCAGCCCAGTCGCCTACTTCTAAAGCGTCAACACCATCAAACGTAACATCCGTTTGGATGGCGTAGGTGCCTGAGGTTGGGTTTAAGGTAAATGCCCATTCGGCCGGAAGCCCTGGGATTTGAGCACTGCCCACAAAGGGCAGAAGCATAAAGAGTAATACCCATACTCTTGATTTGTAAACTTTTAATAACATGTAATCCTCCTTTTTTAAAGATTTGTATTAAGTTAAGGTTAAGAAAATTCTGACTTTTCGTAAACAAATATATGATAAATCTGTAAATTCGATAATCTTTTTTTAACGTTTTTTAAATAACATCCATAGCCCGTCTTATTCAATAATGGATAAACGTTGAGCCATTTATCGAATACCTCAATTTTTAAATCGTGTTAATAAAAAATCATGAATAAAAAATCAATTCTAAAAAAAACATAATCTCCTGATTTAAAGCACTATTACTTTAGCATTTTCGTTTTATCTCTAATTAATAAAAACTATAGTTATTCAAATTTGTCTATCTTCTATTAATAATTCATACAAAAATAAAATAATTTTGAAACACCCGACTTTTTAACTATTCTTCACATTGTATTATTACCGGGGTTTTTGCATCATCCATTCCTATTAATGAAGTGCTTTCACGATCTTTTTATAAAATATGGTATCATCTATCCTCATTTCAAGAAAGTAAAGCCCTGGCTCAAAAGCGGCCATATCAATTTGTAGCCGCTCAGGAATCTTAGTATCACTATGACCCATATTCCATTCATAAATTTTTCGGCCAAAGTTATCGTAAATAAAAATTTGACCATGGTTGCAAGACTCAGATGGCAATTCAACAAACAAGTGAGCCTTTGCAGGATTGGGATAAATATTTGGCTGCCACGCAGTGTGTAAGGTTTGGATACCTGTAATGGTATCGATAGTAAGGTAGAGCGAATCGCTTGCACCTACCTGACAGGCACTGATGGGAAAAGCAGTAAGCGCAAGCTGAACCCCGGCATTGGCAATATCCTGGCTTCCGAGGGTATAAACCGGGTCGAGAATATCCCAGGCATTGAAGAAACCATCGCCCGAGCTGCTCCACACTAATATTGAGTAATTTAGAGCATCGCCCAGCAATTGGTAATTTTCGGTATAGTGAATGGTAGCATCTTCGCCTGCGATGGCCGTGGGCAGGTATTCGATACTCAAAATCAAATCGTCTTCCCCTTGCACGGTGCAAGGGAAAACCGGAATTGCAGTAAGACTTATCGTAAGCAGGCCATTGGCAATATCGTTGGTACCCGGGGTGTAAGTTGTACTTAGTTGATCGGGATTATCAAAATCGCCATCTCCTGTGCTTGTCCACAGCACTTCGTCGTAATACATTGCTGAACCCGCAAGTTGCATATTTGTATTTTGACATATTGTGGCATCCTCACCAGCTGCTACCATTGGATTTCCATTTATTAATATTTGAAGGGCATCGCTAAATGCTGAACTACACGGTGAGACAGGCTGCCCGACAATAGCAAGATCAACCTCACCATCAGCAATGTCAAGGGAACCGGGATAATAGGTCGTTTCGATTAAAGCAGGGTCAGCAAAAGTTCCGTCACCACTTGTTTGCCAAAGTACCGAGGCAGTATTTTGTGTAGAAGCACTAAGCTGAACCGTTGCATCCTCGCAAACAAGCTGATTGACTCCGGCATCGATTAAAGGGAGTTCCTGGAAGCTAAGCTGAAGCGCATCCGAAAACTGACCCTGGCACGGACTCAGTGCAATACCCGTGATGCTAAGTTCCACATTCCCAATTTGGAGATCGTTACTACCTGGATAGTAAACCGAAGTTGAAAAAAGGGGTGCCGAAAAAGTACCATCGCCTGATGTTGTCCAAAGCATTTGTGTAGTATTGCTTACGGTGGCTATCAACAAAGGACTATCATCCTCACAGGCGGCTCGATCATCGCCGGCAAAAACCTCGGGGTAACTTTCAATAATTAGTTGCATAGTTGAGGTAAGCGGCGAATCGCAGGGCTGAACAGGATTGGCAGTTAAAGAAAGCTGAACCAGCCCGGAAGAAATATCGAGCGTCCCGGGAAAATATTCAGGGTTAATCAGGGTGTCATTATCAAAAGTACCATCACCGGCTGATGACCAGAAAAAGCCCGAATCATCAGCATGTTGCCCTTCAAGGCTAAGGCTCTCGTCGGCGCAAACTGCATCATTGGCACCGGCATCGGCAAAGGGTGGTGAGAAGGTCTGAACATAAAATTGCATCCCGAGGCTTTGGCCATTACTGGTAACGGTAACATAATACGTAGTACTTGCAGCAGGAACATGGACAGGGTTAGGTATGGTAGCGTTGAATCCCGGCGGATCGGAAGTCCAGTTGTAGGTGTAGCTACCATTTCCACCGGAAGCTTCAACAAAAAACTGCACTTGATCACCCTGGCAAAGCGTATCATGGCTGGCATTGCCAACGAAATAAAACGCGTTAGCCCAAATCGAGTCCACGCCGGATAAGCCATTGGAGACAAAAACATCGCATTGCACAGGCAGGGCATCATTGCATATTGCATCAGCAAAGTACTCCTGATGCAAGGCCCACGAATAAAATTTGTAGGTGATAGTTTCGCCGGAGGCAAAGCCATCTTTTTCGGCAGTAAAGGCATCATTTCCAAAGGCAATAATGCCAGTGTTTTCATCACCCAGCCAGGGGGTAGCACCTCCACAGGCCAGCTCACCACTATCGTTTGTATAAAAAACCCCAATATGATCCCCCGGCATTATCGGGTAGCCATTGATGTTGGGCTGACTTGTGAGCGGCACCGAGACAATGTGGTTTGACGGGGTGGCGATGTGTTCCCAGCCTGGGGGGAGGGGGGGTGGCTCCTGTGCGGAGATGCTTGTGGAGACAAGCAAAAGAAAGTAAAATGCGAGTGTACCTATGATTTTTTTCATGATAATATACTTATTAAAAAAGATTTGTAAAATTACAAATTAAACAAATACCGCATCACTTTAGAGCAGGAAAAATAAAAAAAAGGGACTAAGCCAATGGCCAGTCCCTTTTTTATTAATGGAATATCAATTTAATGATTATTCAACGGTAATGCGTTTGGTTAACAAATTACCTTCGGCTGTTTCAACGCGAACAATGTAGATACCGGTAACGAATTCCGATACATTGATCTGGAAGTCGTGTGCATTTACATTACTTGAGTAAACCACCTGGCCAACATAATTTACTAGGGTTACACTCTTGATATCATAATCAGAAGCGATATTAATAAAGCTGTTGGTTGGGTTCGGGAATACGTTAAGCGACTTACCAATCAGATCATTACCCACTGAGGTTATCGACATTGTAACATCAACAACGTTTGACACACCATAAACAGTGAATAAATTATCGTATTGCGGATACTCAACATCATAAATAAAGGATACATCGAAAGTTTGGTCGCTGGCAGGACGATAGAGCTTGAAGCTCATATCTTCGCCTTCTTCAAAACCTTCATATATTTCCGTTGTAGGATCATCACCCATAGCGAGTAGTTGGAGGCTCTCTCTTTGGTTGAACTCAGTAACGCCAACACATTCGTTGTATTGGTTAAAGGCACCAATTACATCACCGGGCTGGATTTGGCTCAATACCTCATCAGCAAAGAAGATGAAATGGGGTGCTGCTGTATTTGCAACGTTGTTCCAGGGTGAGTTACCATTCTCGATAGCTGCTGCCGGAGAAGCAACTTTAGATACAATAGAATTTGCAGGATTAACTGCAGGGAAGTTCAAAGTATAGCTATCAAAACCTGGACGATGAACAAGCAGATAGGCCTGACCGGGATAGAGATATTCCAGACCACCACCAATACTGTCTTCAGGTGTCCAAATCAAGTTACTCATCCAATCGTACATCAGCAGAACATCACTATCAAGACCCAGCTTGTCAGCAAAGAGTGTATCGATAAGTACCACCTCATTGGTTAAAACAGGCAAGAAGGTGAAAAGGTATCCGGTGTTGCTCATAACCGGGAATGCAGATGACACGGTATCGTATGCGTTATCGCCGTAAATGGGCAGACAGGCTTCGGATATCCATTTGGTTTTATAACCAACAGGCTTCCAGTCTCCAAGCTGGTTTACTGGATTGGCAATGCTTGGCCAGTAATATTTACCAGTATAGTCGAACATAAATTTAAGTGGGCTAAGTACCGAACCTTCAACAACAGCCGGAGCCATCACATCAGGAACACTTGTGGTTTCCTTGCCTACATAAGAAGAAATACCTCTCCAACCATAGTTATTGTCAAACCAGTCTAAATTATCAACCTGAATGATCTGTTGGGGAACATACACCGTTAATATTTCAGAAACTACAACTCCGCAACCAGCCGGGCCTACAACAGTAAGGGTAAGATTAAGGACTCCATTCCACTTATCGTTGGTTCCCATGGTATAGATAGTTACCTGTGCGGTTTCATTGTCAAAAGAACCATCACCATCGGTTGCCCATTGGTAGGTATAATCACCCGGATTCGGGCCTACTAAGGGATTCAAATCCAATGCTAACCATAAACCATTAACAAAGTCATAGTTATCACATGAAAGATACAAATCATCCATAGGATCGATAACAGGATCAGGAATAATTGTCAGTATCATACAAGAGGTACTGGCAGTATTACATCCTATGTTAGGCTCGGCGGTAAGGCAAAGCTCAACATAACCCATTGCGATATCACCATCGCCGGGAGTATAAATTGGGTTAAGTGAATTGGGGTCATCGAATGTACCATCACCACCTGTCCACGATAACGAAGCGTAGTTAAAAGCATTAGCGTCAATCAGCGCATACGACAGATCACCCTGGCAGATAGTAGCAGGAGGTCCGGCAACGGCCAAAGGACTTGGGATAAAAGTAACACTGAGGGAATCGATGGCTGAAACAACACATGGAGGATCAAGCGGTTGTACTTCCAAGAAAAGCTCTACACCATTAGCTAAGTCATTAGTACCTCGGGAGTAGTCAGTGCATAAGATACCAGCATCATCAAAGAATCCATCACCATTGGTTGTCCAAAGAACAGAGGCATAACTTGTAGCAGTACCACAAACAGCAACTGACTGTACATTATCACAGGCTTCGATATCCATACCAGCATTAACGGTAGGCAGCGCAATAATAGTAATTTCTAAACTATCGATAGCTGAAACGGCACATGGTAAAATGGGCATGGCTTCGATGAATAGGGTAACCACATTACCTGCTTCAAGAGCATCGGGTGTATAGCTTGGATCAAGAATATTGGTAGCACTGAAATCACCTAAGCCGCCACTCCACATTACTGAGCTATAATCGTCAGCCATAGCATTTAATGCAACAAAATCATCCTCGCAAACAACCTGATTAGCACCGGCATCAACAGTAGGATCCTTTTGGATGTACAATTCCATAGAATCGGCAACTACAAGCTGGCATGGGCTAATGGGCTGTGCTGTGATAACCAGATCAACGGTAGTACCAAATTCAGAAGCAGCGGGAGTATAGGTAGGATCGAGTACATCATAAGCACTGAATAAACCTAAACCACCTGACCAAAGTACAGAGCTATAATCACTACCGGAAGCAGCCATTAGTGCAGTACCACCGCAAACAACCTGATCGATTCCGGCATCGATACTTGGGTTGGCCTGGATGAACAATTCCATGCAATCCTGCGCCATAACAGTACAAGGAGTAATAGGAGCAGCCATAATACACAATTCGACCGTTTGATTTACATCAAGCATCCCAGGAGTATAGACAGGATTAACGATATTTTCGTTATCGAAAGCACCGGTACCATTGAAAGTAGTCCACATGACCACATCATAGTTTGCAGCAGTAGCATCTACTATATAGTAAGGAGTACCTACACAAAGAATAGTATCAGGACCGGCATAAGCAGTTGGGCTTTGCTGGATGAAAACATCCATGCTATCCATAACTACCAATACACAAGGACCAATGGGCTGTGCTGTGATAAACAATCTTACGCTTGTACCATTTTCTAAATCATTGGGATCGTAAGTAGGATCAAGAATATTAGCATTACTAAAATCACCTAAACCACCAGACCACTCTACTGAATCAAAATCGTCACCTGTTGCTTCCAGTTGAACGAGCAACTGAGTGTCGCATACATCTTGGTCAGGACCGGCATCAATAGTTGGGTTAGCTTGAATGAATAAGTCTAAACAATCGGTTGCAGCCATTGTGCAAGGATCGATAGCGGCAGCTGTAAGACAAAGCTCTACGGTTTCATTCAGGTCGCCTGCACCAGGAGTATAAACCGGATTAAGGGTATTGGTAAAATCAAATGCACCGTCACCATCGTGTGTCCAGGTAAGCATAGAGTAATTTGTAGCAGCAGCATCGGCTAATGAGAAATCCAAGCCTTCGCAAATTGTTGAATCAGCACCTGCATAAGCAGTTGCGCTGGGCTGTACAAAAATATCTACACAATCGAAAACAACCAAAGTACATGGGCTGATCGGTTGTGCTTCGATGCACAGCGTAATGGTATCACCATATTCTGCCAAGTCAGGATCGTAAGTAGGCGTAAGAATAGTATCAATACTAAATGAACCTGAACCACCTGTCCACAATAGCGAGCTATAGTTTGCACCTGTTGCAGCCAGTTGAACGGGCAAATCGACATCACAAAGAACCTGAGGATCACCAGCCTCGATAATTGGGTTGGCCTGGATATTAACAGTAGCAGTGTACATGGCAATGCTGGCGTCAGAAGCACTACAGCCATTGGTATCGGTAATAGAAGTAACCTGAACAACATAGCTACCCGGGAGCAGTGTGCTATTAAACAATGATTCACCTTCGTTAAGTGTAATACACGTTTCAGGAAGCTCGCCATTAATGGTATAACAAACCTCAAAAGGTCCAAGACCGTCAACGATTTCGCAAAGGGTTACATTAACAGCAACATCTTCGCAATAAGGGAATACAGTGCCTTGAGCAGCAGGTTCATCATTGAAGCAGAACAGAGCCACTGGTTCGGGATGAACCACAACCTGAGCCTGGTAAGGCGTTACGTCTAAGGCAGCACAACCATTAACATCGGTAATTGATGTAATAGCAATGTCGTTGGTACCCACAGGTAAAATCTGACTGGCAAAAACATCACCAAGATTTACACCAGTTACACAACTATCCGGCTCATTATTTAAAGTGTAGCAAATCGTAAATGGACCTGTTCCCTGAATTACTTCGCAAAGTGAAACATTAACGGTTTCGTCGAAGCAACGGTAAAACACTGAATCGGTAACTGCAGTTACGCCATCGAAGCAGAACAATACAGCCGGCTGGGGATTGATAGTAACGGTCATAGGATCGCTAACCGGAATTGAACATGGATCAAGCGGCTGACCGGTAAGGGTAAGCTCAACAGTACCATTGGCAATATCAGTAACGCCAGGGGTATAAACCGGGTCAAGAACATTTGCTGGATCTGGTGCAAAAACACCATCACCATTGCTTGTCCAAAGTACAGCACTGGTATTATCAGAAGTACCATCCAGAATTACGTCAGCACCTTCGCAAATAACCTGATCGGCACCTGCATTAACTTCCGGAGGAGGAAGAATGGTGAGCGTCATGCAATCGAAATAATCGTTGTTACAAGCCGAACCGTCAAAAGCGTAGAGGCAAAGCTCAACACTATCGGCAGCAATATCACCAGGACCAGGAGCATATTCAGGGTTCAAAATGTCATTGGTGGGAATAAAAGTACCATCACCACTGGTAGTCCATTCAACGCCACCAGTAGCATTAGCAACCCAGCCATCCAGGAAATAAGATTCACCTGCACAGATCGTGTCATCAAGGCCGGCAAGGGCTTCGGGCTCCTGGATAATGTAAACCGTCATACGGTCGGCATCAGGATAAGTACAAGGACTAATGGGGAAAGCAACCATGATCAGTTCTACATAACCTCTGTCAACATCATCATCGCCAGGGTCATAGGTAGCATCTGGGATCAACTGGTTATCCCATGTTCCATCGCCTTCGCCATAAATGGCAAAATCCCAGAACACGCCCATTGCATTTAGGGTAGAACCCTCCATAGTAACGGTTTCACCTTCGCAGATAGATTTGTCGTCACCGGCCATAGCTTCGGGTGAAGGCTGAACGGTAACAGTCATAGTATCAACATCGGCTGTAAGGCAAGGATCGATAGCATAAGCAGTAAGATAAAGATCCACGTTAAGATTTGCAATGTCGCCATCGCCTATTGTGTAAACAGCACCAAGTGCGCCATCATCGTCAAAGGTACCGTCACCAGTGGAACTCCACATTTGGCCTGAGGCAAACTGAACAGCACCGGCAAGGTTAACAATGCCATTGGCATCGGGTACCGGAGGCAGACAGATCATTTCGCAAACGGTTTGGTCAGCACCTGCATCAGCAATAGGGGCAGGCTGAACAAAAAGTTCCATCGAATCGATTGCAGCCACAGTACATGGAGATTTGGCCTCGGCAGTTAGCCTAAGAACAACTACTCCGGTTTCGCCAACACCAGGGGTATATTCAGTAACGAGGGCATCAGCAGGATCAAAAGTACCTGCACCATCGCTCCAAAGTACCGAACTATATTCAGTAGCAGTACCTGTAAGTGTAATGGGTGTTTCTTCGCAGGTGGTATCGTTAAGTCCGGCATCTACAATAACGTTCTTTTGGAAACAAAGAAGCGTAGAGTCTTCATCGGAAATGGTACATGGTAAAATAGGAGATGCAGCTACCTTAATGATAATACATCCTTGGGGAAAATCAATACTGGGGCTGGGGCTATAGGTAGGCTCCACCACAAATTCATTACTAAAGAATCCACCACCATTGGTAGTAAACCACTGCACCTGGCTAAAGTTCTCGCCAACTACCTCATTAGCAAAATCCATAATATCACCTTCACAAATGGTGTAGCTATCTTCCAAAATATCGATGGCTGGATTACCCTGAATATAGAGGAACATGCAATCGGTGTGCGACATGGTACAAGGATCGATAGGCATGGCTGTAAGGCAAAGCTCTATAGAATCACCAATTTCCGCAGCAGCGGGAGTATAGGTCGCATCAAGCATCATGTCATTATCAAATGAGCCTTGGCCACCCGACCATAAAACTGCACTTGCATTGGTTGCAGTGGCTACACCAAAATAATGAGGTGTATCTTCGCAGGTAGTCATATCAGATCCAGCATCAGCAACAGGATTGTTTTGAATAGTAACAACAATATTATCAACAGCAGGAACATCACATTCACCACAAGCTGAAGCGGTTAAAGTAAGCGTAATGGTTCCGCTGATAGCATCCTGTGCAGAAGGTGTATAAATTGCATTGGGAATATTGGGATTATCAAAGGTACCGGTTCCATCGAAGGTTGTCCATATCAAACCGCAAACGTTAGCAGTATCTGCATCAAGTTGGAGGGTTTGATCCTGACAAACTGTAGCAGCATCTGCGCTAATTTCCACTTCAGGTACCGGGTCGAAGCAAACGACCACTTTATCCAATTCGTAAAGTGAACAAGGAGCCAGGGGATAACCAATCAAAACAAGGGTTACACAGCCAACCGTCAGGTCGTTGGGGCCTGGGTAGTAGCTCGAAATCAGATCTTGGGGGCAGCAGAAATGACCGTCACCGGTGGTAGCCCACATGGTTCCTGTTACACATTCTGCAACACCAACCAATTCCGGGTTTTCGGTTTCGCATACGGTAAAGTCATCGCCAGCCCATACATCGGGAGCGCACAACACCGTAAGTTCCATCGAACCAGAAACAGCATCGGTACAAGGGCCAATAGGCTCGGCACTCAATGTAAGTGTTACAATCGAGTTAGCATCATCTGCATGAGCAATGTACTTAGCATTCAAAAGGGTAGGATCTTCGAAATATCCGAAACCATCTTCTGTCCACATATAGGGGCCGGCTGAATTCTCGACTGTTGGCATAGTTGTGTAGGTTTCGTTAGCACAGATGGTAGCATCGGGACCAGCTACAACAACAGGTAACATTTGGAAACAAAGGAGTGTAGAATCTTCTGTTGATACCGTACATGGCAAAATAGGAGAAGCAGCCACACGAAGAATAATGCAGTTTTGCGGATAATCAATGTCAGGGGCTGGATAATAGATAGGCTCCTCGATAAATTCATTGCTGAAAAAGCCACCACCATTGGTAGTAAACCATTGAACCTGGGAATAATCATCAGCCGTAACTTGAAGTGCAAAATTCAATGAATCACCTTGACAGATAGTATAAGTATCTTCCAAAATGTCGATCGTTGGAGTTGCTTGCAAGGTAATGCTAAGATCATCGCTAACCGGGCCACAGGCCTCGAGGGTTTCGGCGGTAAGGGTAAAGTTAATAACGCCACCATTGGCAAGGTCGTTGGTACCAAAAGTATAGGTAGCATTTTCCAAACTTGCATTGTCAAATGTACCATCACCATTGCTGGTTTCCCATAGCAGGGTAGTATTATCAGGCCAATTGGGATCGAAGGTAGCAGCACCAGCAAAGGTATGCGTGACGGCCTGCTCGGTACAATAACCGGCATCGGCACCTGCATCAACAGTTGGCTTGTCGACAAAACAAAGGTTCATTGAATCTGCCACCGAGACCATACATGGCTGAATAGGAGCAGCAGATACAGCAATATAAACGCACTTCTGCACCCAATCGATTTGGGGTGAAGGGTAGTAGATTGGATTAAGTATATATTCATTATCAAAAAACCCACCACCGTTGGTTGTAAACCATTGTAACTGTTGATAATTCGCGCCTACTACATCAGCGAAGTAAAAAGAATCGGGAATACAAACGTAATCTTGTTCGGGCAGTATGTCGATCGTTGGCTCGGCCTGGAAAGTAAGTTCCATTTGGACGGTAGCCGGGCCTGACTGCAGCGAAACTGCGTTCAAGGTAAGAATAACACTACCCGCTACAAGATCAGCAGCACTGGGAGTATAAACAGGATTCAAAATAGCAGGATTGCTAAAAGTACCTGATCCACTTTTTGTCCATGTAAATTGAACATAGTCGGGCGATGCGGTTGCAGCCACAGCAAAGGTGCCATTGGCACAAATGGTGTCATCGACTCCGGCACTGATACCCGAAACAACAACGGTAACACTGGCGGTAGCCATGTCGCCACTGGTGGCTTCAGCATTAACGGTAAACACCGTAGTTGCGGTAACGGCGTATCCCAGAATATCCTTGGTATTACCAATAGGTGTTACACCGGCAAACCATTCCCAGCCATCTGTATCTACAGTGTAGTTGGTCGGGTCAAGGTTCTCGGCAGACAAATCCACAGTTCCACCATCAATAGGCAGCGTTGAAGGGCTAACACTTGCCGCAATGGCAAAAGCCTGCACAAATCCGTTTAGAACAGATGAGCCACCATCAAATACATTGCCTACGCCAACATATTCAGCTTGGACATTGTACTCAGTAGATTCTGAGACATCGTAAAACTTCCAGTTGAAGGCTTCACCAAGTGAGAAACCAGGCAGCCCCGGAAATTCACCATAGGCATTGAAGTTGTTGTTAGAGCCTGCGCCTAACTCCACATAACCACCACAAACGAGTGCTCCGCCATCAAGGAAAAAGACACCGATATAATCGCCATCTACTACCGTAACGCCTTCGTATTCAAGCATAATACCATCGGGAACGATGATCTCGTGCGTTAAGGGTGTTGGGATAAAATCCCACCCTGCCGGAGCCTGAGCCATTGCCAAAAATGGCATCAGCATCATTGCCAGCAAGAACTTTAATTTGTAAACTTTTAAAAACATGTAATCCTCCTTTTTTAAGGTTTAGTAATGAAAATGAATTAGTTATGAATAAAATTCCTTAATAAAATTCCACTAAAAAGCGAAACAAATATACAATAAAAACCAAATAGTCAAAAAATGCCTATTTTTTTTTAAGTATTTTAAAAATTCTTAACACTTGAAAGTATTTTTTTGTGATTCAATACTTTGGTAGCAATGATTACAATTTAGCTCTCGCTTAAATCCTGATTTTTAGAAATTTTTTAGTAAAAGCATGTTTCACAGATTATTCAATTACGCCAGGTAAATCAATAGAATTGCAAAAGTAGCAAAACATGCTTACAAAACAAAAACGTTTGAAACTTAAAAGTAAAAAAAAATAAAACAAGAACTCAAATAGCGACCTGCCTTTTAAATTGGTGTTCATCTTTTTAATAGAGCCATTGCATTTGGACAGACCTTAATTAGTGTCTGTCCATAAAGTCGGTACTTTTGAATAGCCCCGGGTTTTAACCCGGGGAAAAATGAGATTAAAATTATCACCCCCGCGATTCCGCAACGCCTGCGGCGTTGCGGAATCGCGGGGGTTTTTTATCCCGCCAATTAAAACCCCGCCTTAAAAGGCGGGGCTAATGATAATTCAAGAATTTTACTTTAAAGACAGACACTAATTAGTTTCCCCAAAAGATTAACTTTGCAGCTAAAATATGGCAAAAATTTTAAATATGAAAAAGCCTGTGTATATTTTAATTTTGCAGGTATTTTTTGCTTTGAGCAGCTACGCTCAGCAAACCAGCCTATTATTGGTCGAGCCACAGGTTTGTCCCCAAGCCGGATTTCAAATTCCCTTAATAGCGCATAATCTACAAAATGCAGGCGCATTAACGTTTTTTTTAACTTTCGATACCACACAGTTTACCTTCGACTCGGTGGCCAATATTCATCCCTCATTTTCCAAAATTAAACATCACGTAATTTCTCAATCAACAAGCCAAAACACCCTCGCTTTTTCGTGGTACTATATATATGGTGTATCTGCCGACACTTTGGTGCTGATGAATTTGTGCTTTAGCCACAAAAGCGGCACATCAAATCTTGTTTTCGATGCTGGCTGCGAGCTTAGGGATAAGGAACAAAATATGACTTCTTCAGAACTTGTAGATGCAGTGATAAATCCCGCGATAGCAATACAAAGCCAGGCCAGTGATACTACGGTCAATTTTCCTGGTGAGGCTGTTTTTACAATTGAGGCCACCGGATCCGAAACCTTTCAATGGCTGCGTAGCGCGGACAAGGGGCTTACTTATGCCGAAATGCAAAACAGCGAATGGATTCAGGGGGTCAACTCCGACACCCTCCGGCTCCACCATCCCGGAGCACATTACGACAGCAATCTTTTTGTGTGCATGCTTTCAACAGCAAGCTGTGAATTTCGTTCGCCACCTGCCCTGCTGCAAGTCATACTGCCGCCACCCGATAGTTTTTCGGTTCAGCTTTCAGCGGGGTGGAATGGATTTTCGAGTTATCTGTACCCAAAACATTTTGCTATCGACTCAATTTTTTCACCCATCAAATCATCGATCATTTACATGACTGATGGCGAAGGCATCTACTACCCCATGGGAAATATCAGCTCGCTTTCGGCTTTTAACAGCACAAGCGCCTATCTGATAAAAACATTGGAGGCGGAAAGTTTCATTTTTGATGGCTATGAAATGATGAACCGGAATATCCAATTATCTGAAGGGTGGAATCTGTTTCCTTTTTTATGCGAGCAAACAATACTGGTGCAAGATATGGAAAGTGATTTTCTGGAGCACCTCCTGGTAATAAAAGATGCCAGCGGAATAAATGTGTATTGGCCCGAAAAAAATATCACTAGCCTACAAATCTTAGAACCAGGAAAAGCCTATCAGGTAAAAATGGATGCTCCCACCGAAATCCAATTTTCAAACTGTGGTAAATAACTTTTTTTTAAGAGCGACGAATTTTAAATCGTTTTAAGCCTTCCAAATCCTTTTTCAAGTTACATCCTGGAAATTTCAAAATCATTTGTCATATCAAAGCTAAAAAGGCCGCTTTTTTCTAGATAATAAAAAAATACGCATGGCATTTTTGAATTGCCCCGGGTTTTAACCCGGGGAATATTGAATTTGGAGATGCCCCTCGCGATTTCGTAACGCCTACGGCGTTGCGAAATCGCGGGGGTTTTTATCCCTTCAATTCAATCCCTGCCCTAAAGGACAGGGCTATTGATAATTCGATAACCTTACTTAAAAGACAGACACTATTTAGTGGCTGCTGAAAAATTATTAAAAACTTGGTATTTTCCCCTTTACATAAATAATAGTGTGTTTTAATGCAAGGTTTTTCGTCCGGCTACGAATAACAAGTTTTCGCAAGCATCTGGATATGAGATTTCTCCTGCCGTAGTTGCGGCATCGAAATGACACCGTTGGAGCGGGCCGAGGGGTAGGGGAATCAGGTGCTTCGCGCCCGATTCCCCTACCCCCAATAAGCCCCTGGCCGGTGTCATTTCGACCAAAACACACAGCGAAGCAGCCTGCCCCGTTTTTTCGGGGAAGTGTTGCCGGGAGAAATCTATTCCCTAATGTCCCCGCAAGGGCGGGATTATGCTTTGCTCAATCCCGCCTTTGGCGAGGATGTCGCTTCGCTCAATCCCGCCTTTGGCGAGGATGTCGCTTCGCTCCACATTACCTCACTATGCCAAAGAATTTGACTTTACTCCCGAAATGGAATAAAGTATTGTAGCGATGCAACAAAAAAAGCAAGTCCGAATCCCGAACTTGCTTTTTGAATTTTGGCATCAAAAAACTTGATGCTATTTATTTACGGCATCCACCACAGCTTTAAAAGCAGCAGGATGATTCATGGCCAGGTCGGCCAGCACTTTTCTACTCAACTCTATATTATTTTTGTGGAGCATGCCCATAAAAACGGAATACGAAAGTCCGTATTGGCGAACACCGGCATTGATACGCTGTATCCAAAGTCCACGGAAAGTTCTTTTCTTGTTTCGGCGGTCGCGGTAAGCGTACTGTTGCCCTTTTTCGTAGGCATTCTTAGCTACCGTCCACACATTTTTGCGGCGTCCAAATTGTCCTTTTACACGATTAAGGATTTTTTTCCGGCGTGCCCGCGATGCTACTGCATTTACTGATCTTGGCATTGTTAATTTGTTTTTTTACGAGAGCGTCCCGCATCTGTCGGGATCTTTTCTGCTCATCGCAAGTTAATAAAAAGTGATTTACTTAACGAGCATGTCTTTTACATTACTCACATCCGATTTATCTACAATGGCAAAGTAACCCAGGTTACGTTTACGCTTTTTAGATTTTTTGGTCAGGATGTGACTTTTGTAAGCATGTCTTCTTTTGATTTTACCGGTGCCTGTAAAGGTAAACCTCTTTTTGGCACTGGCCTTCGTCTTCATCTTCGGCATTACTTAAGTATTAAATGAATTTATAATAATGAAAAAAATTATTTCTTTGGTGCAATAATCATAATCATGCGCTTACCTTCGAGCTTAGGCATTTTTTCCACCTTGCCTACTTCTTCGAGTTCCTGTGCAAGCCTTAGCAAAAGTATCTCGCCCTTATCTTTGTAAACAATCGAGCGGCCTTTAAAAAAGACCCCTACTTTTACTTTGGCACCATCTTCGAGAAACTTGCGGGCATGGCTCAGTTTAAAATTGAAGTCGTGGTCATCGGTGTTAGGCCCTAAGCGAATTTCTTTAACAACCACCTTCGACGATTTTGCCTTGATTTCTTTTTGCTTCTTCTTTTGATCGTAAAGAAACTTTTTGTATTCGATAATGCGGCAAACCGGCGGAACGGCCGAGGGTGAAATTTCTACCAGGTCAAGCTCTAATTGTTCGGCGAGCTCGAGTGCCTGCTTGATGGGAAATATCCCTTGTTCAACGTTTTCACCAACTACACGCACAACGGGTGCTTTTATTTCCCAGTTGATTTTATGAGGATTTTGCTTTTGCCTCCTCAAGGGGCGTCTTCCTGAAAATCTTCTGTTAAATGGCGTTGCTATAACTCAATCTCCTATTTTAAATTTCTAAATATGTTTGTGGAAATGTATCTATTATTTTGTATTTCGTTTTGCAAAAGTAAAAAATGCAATTAGATAATGACTGAATTTACTTAGTTATTAATTTTTTGATTTCATCATTTATTAAGTCAGCAAATGAATCAACGGTGAATAAACCCATATCTCCTTCTCCTTGCTTACGAATCGAAATCGTGTTTTCGCTTTCTTCTTTTTCGCCAACAATTATCATAAAAGGTATCTTCATCAATTCGGCATCTCTAATCTTTTTCCCGGTTTTTTCACCGCGTTCATCCAATTCGCAACGAATATCCAAATTTTTCAGCAAAGATAAAACTTTTTCTGCATAGCTATTATACTTTTCGCTGATAGGCAACAGGATAGCCTGAGTGGGTGCAAGCCATAGCGGGAATTTGCCGGCGCAATGCTCGATAAGCACGGCCACAAAACGCTCCATCGAACCAAAGGGCGCACGATGAATCATCACCGGTCGATGCTTTTCGTTATCGCTACCTACATATTCCAGCTCGAAACGATCAGGTAAATTGTAATCCACCTGAATAGTACCCAATTGCCAACTGCGTCCTAAAGCATCCTTAACCATAAAATCCATCTTGGGGCCGTAAAAGGCAGCTTCGCCATAAGCAACCACGGTTTCCAGTCCCGATTCCTCGGCTACTTCCATAATCGCTCTTTCGGCCTTTTCCCAGTTCTCGTCGGTGCCAATGTATTTTTCTTTGTCCTCAGGATCGCGTAGCGAAATTTGGGTAACAAAATTATCAAAGTCGAGAGCCTTAAAAATTTTCATCACAATCTTCATCACTCCGATAAACTCCGATTTTACCTGATCGGGCGTACAAAAAATATGAGCATCATCCTGGGTAAAACCTCTAACGCGGGTAAGGCCATGCAACTCGCCGCTTTGCTCGTAGCGATAAACGGTACCAAATTCGGCATAGCGGATGGGGAGGTCTTTGTACGAGTGGGGCTTGTATTTGTAAATCTCGCAATGGTGCGGGCAATTCATGGGCTTCAGAAAAAACTCCTCGCCTTCAACAGGCGTGGTGATAGTCCTGAAGGATTCCTGACCATATTTTTGATAGTGACCTGAAGTTTTGTAAAGCTCCACATTTCCAATGTGTGGGGAGATTACCGGATCGTAACCGGCTTCTTTCTGCACTTTCTTCAAAAATGATTCTAAGCGCTCGCGCAACTCAGCACCCTTGGGTAACCACAGCGGCAGGCCTGAGCCCACTTTTTGAGAAAAAGTAAATATCTCGAGATCTTTGCCCAAACGGCGGTGATCGCGTTTTTTGGCTTCCTCCAAAAACTGGAGATAATCTTCGAGTTCTTTATTTTTAGGAAAGGTGATACCATAAATACGCGTAAGCTGTTTGCGCTTTTCGTCGCCGCGCCAGTAGGCACCGGCAATGCTGGTAAGTTTTATGGCTTTGATAAAACCGGTATTGGGAATGTGGGGGCCGCGACAAAGATCTACAAAATTGCCCGACTCGTAAAAGGTAATCTTGCCATCTTCGAGTTCATCGATCAATTCAAGTTTGTACTCGTCGCCTTTTTTATCAAAATAATTGATGGCTTCTTTTTTAGAAACATCCTTACGTGCGAAGGTTTGTTTCTGCTTGGCCATCTCCTTCATCTTCTTTTCGATTTTGGGAAGGTCGGCATCGGTGATTACCCGATCGCCGGTATCCACATCATAATAAAAACCATTTTCGATATTGGGGCCGATACCAAACTTAGCTCCGGGAAATAGCTCTTCGACGGCTTCGGCCATCAGGTGCGCCGACGAATGCCACATGGTGGCTTTGCCCTCGGTGTCGTTCCAGGTGAACAATCGGATATGGGCATCCTGACGAATAGGACGGGTAGCATCCCAGACTTCTTCGTTTACTTTTACCGAAAGAACATTGCGTGCTAAACCCTCGCTAATACTCTTGGCAATATCCAAACCGGTAACGCCCGATTCGAATTGTTTTACAGTATTGTCTGGTAATGTTATATTGATCATAATAGTATGGCTCAAAATTCAAAATTGGGCGCAAAGGTAATATTATTGTAATAAGCAATAAAGACGATGCCTTAAAAATATCTTAATATTTGAAAACAGGTATCATATAGGATGTTTCAATTTTTTTTCGAGGTCTTCACTTTTAAAGGGTTTGCTAATATAGTCGTCCATACCCAGTTCGATACATTTCTCCATTTCCCCTTTTTCGGCATTGGCCGTCATGGCAACAATCCTTGACTGAGGCCTGTCGGGGTCTTCCTGCAGGCTTCGTATCGCGGCAGTAGCTTCGTATCCATCCATCACCGGCATTTGGACATCCATAAGAATTACATCGTAATCGCCCTGGGTATATTTATCAACCGCCTCCTTACCATCCACAGCCGACTCGACACGATGCCCCAGTTTTTGAAGTGTAAACATAGCCACCTTGCGGTTGATAGCATTATCATCGACCAGCAGCACATTGAGTGACTTTGCTGAAGCCTGGTTAATCTTTGTTTTTTTCGTCTTAGCCGTCAATAAATCCCTGGCTATTTTCATGCGGAAGGTAAACCAAAACGTTGATCCTTCGCCCTTACGGCTTTTTACTCCTATCTGACCCTGCATAAGTCCGGTAAGTTTTTTAGAGATGGCCAGTCCAAGCCCGCTTCCACCATACTTGCGGCTGGTAGATTTATCAGTTTGCGAAAAGGCTTTAAAAAGTCGCACCTGCTCGTCATTGGAAATGCCAATTCCACTGTCGGAAACACCGCAGTATAGCAGTATCTCGTCGCCCTGGATCTGTTTGATTTCGAGCTGTGTTTTCACGTAGCCAACATCGGTAAATTTTATAGCGTTGTTGATCAGATTAATTAATATTTGCTTTAGCCGCACCGGATCCCCTATTAAACCAACAGGCACATCATCAGCAACTTCGGCATTAAAAACCAGTCCCTTGCTTGAGGCTTTCAGGTGGAGCAATTTTACTACACTTTCTACTTCCATTCTGATGTCGAAGGGAATTTCTTCGAGTTCGATTTGGTCGGATTCTATTTTGGAAAAGTCGAGAATATCGTTGATGATATTCAAAAGATTATCGGCCGATATTTCGATGATCTCAAGGTATTCGCAGTGCTTAGGATTGTTGTCGGAAGCCTTGAGTATTTCGATCATGCCGATTATCCCGTTGAGCGGTGTGCGTATTTCGTGGCTCATGCTGGCCAGGAACATCGACTTGGCGCGGGTCGCATTTTCGGCCTTTGCTTTTTCCAGTTCTAATCGTTCGCGGGTTTGTTCTAACTGGACAATCAGATTTTCGCGTTCCATTTTCTTGTGATACATCTCGATAAAGAGCTTCACCTTTCCACGAAGTACATCATCGTTGATAGGTTTTGAGATAAAGTCGATAGCACCACTTTCGATGCCACGAACAATATGATCGGTTTTACGAAAAATGGCCGAAACAAATATCACAGGAATGTAGCTTGTTTTTCGGCTTTCGTGCATTATCGAAACCATCTCAAAGCCATCCATTCCGGGCATTTGCACATCAACAATGGCCAGGACATAATCATGCTTCAAAGCCTGAATCAGGCCTTCGTTTCCTGATTGTGCCCGCACAAAGCCGACATCCAGATCTTCGAGTAGTTTTTCGAGTGCAATCAGATTTTCGATCAGATCGTCAACTATCAGTATTTTTGGTTTCACGATGGTCATTTTGTTATCTGTTAATCGTTATCCGTTATTCGTTATTCGTTATTCGTGGTTAATTTTTCTGATATTCTCCCGATGGTCCGGCGCGAGTTGCACACCTTTACATCCCATGTTGTCATTAACTAATACCTACCAACTATTTACTACCTACTATTTACTATCTACTATTTACTATCTACTATTTACTTTTTACTATTTACTATCTACTATCTACGGTCAAGTATAAGCGTAGTGCGGGATTTCGGAGTGATTCACTGTTCGCCCACCGCGAAATTTCTTAAGAGAAAAAATGCTCAATTTTAGCAGTTCAGCCGGCATTACGCTTATAAAGTGTTGTGGGTAGTATTTCATTTGGGTCAATCGCTACAATTTTTCCGTTCCTTACCACAATCATCGGACTTTTCTTTTGTTTTTTGTATTCGATAAGCCTTCTGTAGGTTTCTTCTAGGCCTTTGACTATTCTATCCCTTTCCTCTTTCAATTGTTCTTTAGTTCCCATAATAATTCCTTTTTAATTCTTTCCATTGTTTAACATTATTGATTGTTTCTTCATTCAATGCTCCTTCGGCTATTATTTCATAAGTATCCCCTGAATTGTTTACAAATAGCCAGTTGTCCACCTTGTCAAGAAATAGGTTGAAAAAATACTTCAAACCACTTTTATACCTTCTTCTGATAACATCTTCCGGAATGTGGTGACCTCCTTCTTTTACTCTAGTTTCAACTCTTGAAATGGCTAATTCTTCTGAATCAAGCCAGAAAAACAAACAAGTCACTTGATAGTCTAATTGTCTTGCTCTTTCAATAAACTGAACATAGCTTCTAGTTGAAAGAGTAGTTTCAAAGGCAAAACTTTCTCCCGAATCCAACAATTTTTTAATCCTTTTCAACATCAACCTGCCTGCTTCAATTCCAGCTTTCTCTGGTTAAAAAGGAGAAATACCTTTGGCAATTTCATCCGCATTGACAAATTCTTTGCAGTCAAGAATCTCCGGTAGAATAGTATAAGAAGCAGTGGTTTTCCCTGCTCCGTTACAACCTGCTATGATGTAAATCTTTTTCATCTATCACAAAGATACGGCTTAATTTGAATTTGGAGCGCTCTCAATATTACCCACAACTGTCTACTATTTATTAGCTACTACCTACTTTTTACTATCTACTATTTACTATCTACTATTTACTATCTACTATTTACTTTTTACTTTACTTATGCAACCATACCCGCATCAGCGAGATGAGCTTATCAATATCAACGGGCTTGGTAAGATAGTCGTTGGCTCCGGCAGCAATACATTTTTCGTAATCATCTTTCATTGCTTTGGCAGTGATGGCAATAATGGGAACTGATTTGAAAGCCGGCATCCTTCGTATTTCGCTGATGGCCTGATAACCATCCATTACCGGCATCATAATATCCATTAAAATCAAATCAACGGATTTTTCTTTTTCCAGTTTTTGCAGTGCCACCCGGCCATTTTCAGCTTCCACAATCACCATTTGCTTATCGTCAAGAATTTTAGACATCGCAAAGAGGTTTCGCATATCATCGTCCACAAGTAGCACCTTTTTATTTCTGAAAATTGCATCCTTGTCGTGAAGCGAACTGATGATTTCCTGCTTATTTCTGGGCAAATGGTCAACTATCCGATGCAGGAATAAAGCAGTTTCGTCGAGCAGTCGTTCTTCAGATTTTACACCTTTAATAATAATAGACTCGGCATACTTCTTCAGTTGATTGGTTTCTTCGCGACTCAGGTCTCTACCGGTGTAAATAATTACCGGTGGCAAAACAATGGATTTATCTTCCTCCACTTTTTGCAACAACTCAAAGCCCGTCATATCAGGCAAACCAAGATCGAGTACCACACAATCGAACACCTTTTCGCGAAGCAAACGGATAGCTTCGTTGCCTGTGGCTACTCCAACAGGCTCAACATCTTCGCGCCCGATAATATCAATAATTTGTTTGCGCAGCAATTCCTCGTCTTCAATTATCAAAAGATCCTTCACCTTTTTATCGATAACGCCTTCTAATTTCTCAAAGGCATCATCAAGTTCATCAGAATCGATGGGTTTGCTCAGGTAGCCAATGGCTCCTTTCTGATATACATCAAGTGTTTCTTCGAGTGCCGACATCATGTGTATCGGTATGTGTCGAATTTTAGGATTCTCTTTGATATGCTCCAAAACGGCAATGCCATCCATCCCAGGCAATTTTATATCCAGGATTATGGCATCGGGCATATATTTTGCGGCCATAGCCAGACCATTTTCGCCGGAAACTGCATGAAGGAAACGAAACTTTTTTTCGTGGCATTGGCTGCGAAGCACACGGGCAAAATTTAAATCATCTTCGATAACGAGTATGATGCGGTCGTTGCGACTCAGCTTATCCCTGTCGTCATCAATCGAAGCTGAGGCCGCTGGTGAACTATTTAAAAATTGAAGCAATTTCTGCTCTGTTATTTCCGGTTTTTTCAGAGTCGATTCAGCAGGATCAATTCCTATTACGGTATTATCAGATTTAATAACATCGGTGCAATTGAGCGGAAGCACAAGGGTAAAAACAGAACCCTTGCCGGGCTCACTTTTAAGATGAATTTCGCCTTTAAACAACTTGGCTATTTCGCTCGAAATGGAAAGTCCAAGGCCGGTGCCGCCGTATTTGCGCGAAGTGCTGCCATCGGCCTGCTGGAAAGCCTCGAAGATAACACGCTGCTTATCAATAGGAATTCCTATTCCGGTATCGGATACTGAAATTGCAAAATAACGACTGGGAACGATAGCGGGATTTTTATAGCTGATATCTGCGGGTGCTGGTTTAAAATCTACGGATATGGTTCCATCCTGGGTAAACTTTATAGCATTAGATATCAAGTTTCTGATCACTTGTTCAAGGCGTATGATATCGGTTTGCACCTTGGCAGGCAAAGCCGGATCAATCTGAACGTTCAGATGCAGATGCTTTTCGGCAACCACATGGTCAAAGTTTGTTTTCACATTACCGGCCAATTCTTCAAAGCGAATGTCCTCGATATTTAAACTCATTTTACCGGATTCGATTTTTGAAAGATCCAATATTTCGTTGATCAGATTTAGCAAATCGTTTCCGCTCTTGCGAATAATCTCGATCGATTCAAGCTGATCCTGTACAAGATTTCCTTTTTTGTTTTGCAGTAGGTTTTTCGACAGAATAAGCAGACTATTAAGTGGCGTACGTAATTCGTGCGACATACTCGAAAGGAATTCCGATTTGTATTTACTTGTAATCTCAAGCTCTTTGGCCTTATCCTCAAGGTTTTCCTTCATTATGGTGAGGTCAGTATTCTTGTCGCCAATCTCTTTTTTCTGCAATTCGAGCGAGTGAGTCTTTTCTTCGAGTTCTTCATTTATCACGCGAAGTTCCTCCTGTTGCGCCTGCATTTCTTTTTCGCTTTCTTTGAGTGCCTTTGTTTGTTCTTCGAGTTCCTCGTTTGACACGCGCAATTCCTCCTGCTGGGTTTGCAGTTCATCGGCCTGCTCGCGGGTTTGTCGTAGCAGATTACGCAGCTTCACCCTTGCCCGAGCCGAGTTGATAGCTATCGAAATTTGGGTAGAAACGGAATTTAAAAACTCCAATTTTGCAGCCTCTAATTCATCTATCGATGCCAGCTCAATAACGCCTGTCAGCTCATTGTCGTAAACCAGTGGAAAAACCAGCAGATGGCGGGGCTGCATGTCTCCGGTTGAGGAGCTAATGCGCGTATAATCGTCGGGCAGACGACTTACCGAGATAGCCTGCCGCCCAAAGGCAGCCTGACCCACCAAACCTTGTCCAATCTCAAAGCTATCATTCAGCGACTTGCGCTTGGTAAAAGCATAACTGCCATAAAGTTTTAGCTTGTGATCGTCCTCATCAAAAATATAAACCGTGGCCATTTGTACCTGTAAATATTCTGCCAGGTAGCCGATGGCTTCGCTGGTTAATTCCATCAAATCCTTATCGCCCCGTAATTTTTCGTTCAAAGTATTTTGCCCGCTTTTCATCCAGTTTTGTTTCTGGTTGTCGGCAGCTGCAATGCGCAGGGCTTGTGTCATTGTATTTAGTGATTGCGACAGGCGATCCTTTTCGGATTTGGGAACAATGGTCACCGAATAATCACCACTTGCAATTTTTTGCATCTTCCCAACTACTTCATTAAGGCTTTGCTGCATGAGGGTGAAATTTTCGGCCAGCAAACCCATCTCGTCCTTACTGTTAAGCTCGATATTCTCGTCCAGGTTTCCTTTCACAATTTCTTTAAAATTATCGATAATTTGGAAAACTGATCCTGTAAACAAACGGGATATAAAAGTGGAAAATAAAATAGTAATCGTGGCCAAGAAGATAGTAATGAGGACAATCCCCCAGATAAGCAGCCTATTGGCAAAGCTGTTGATCTGACTAATGGCCTGGGCAAATATTGCATAAAAACCATGGATGTCATTTACTGCACTTTGCAGTTTATTAATTTTTTCATCGGAAGGATTACTGGCATAATCCTTAATTATTGCAACGATCTGCTCACCCTTTCTGGCTCCTTCGGCAGCAAGCTCGGTAGCATGGCGAAGCTCCTGGTTATCGAGCATTAGTAAAAGATTAATACGGTTAACCATCATCTTTGCATTCGCATAATCATGATTCATCCCTTCGCTTAGTACCTCGAAAAGTATTTGGGCAAACTCGCGATTCGATTTGGTTTCGGCCAATACCTGTGAATTGCCAAAGACATCGGCCATACGGTTAGCATCTTCTATATGTGCTATGCTACTTTGGATTAAACTACTGTCGCTGTTTTGTAAATAGTGATAAAAATCCTCGATACCCAACTGAAAATTCAGGGTATGCAATCGTTCCGAATTGATAATCACTGTAAGTACCCTTGCAGTACGGTAAAAATAGTTAGCAGCCAATCCCATCAAAATGATGCTCAACACAGCCACTATTGTAATAACATTGAGTTTATGGCTAATACTCAGATTAGCCAGCCATTTTTTCATCATTGTTCACTTTATTTTTAAATCCAAACTAAAAAATTCCTCTTCCGGCTATTGGCAGGCAAATATAAATAAAGCATTGGATCGGAGCCATAATATTGAATTCATTTTTATTGCATCCAAAAAAAAGTAAAAAAAATCGGACAGCAGCCAAAAAATAAAAATACTGATTTCATGTTTTTTATACTTGTGTTTTTGTAGTCGCATATAATTATGGTACAAGTTTACGGAGTTAAGTTATTGGCCGACCCGCTGTTTCTCGACATGCGGGTTCTGTTTCATGCCCTGCTTCCTCCGGAGGTTTGCGAAGCTGCTTCCGCATTTAAATATCCGGCCGGACAACAACGCAAGGTTTTGGGCGAGCTGCTGCTACGCGCCCTGGTTTACAAAAATTACCACATCAACCCCGCAAAAATCCGTCTGGGCTATACCAAAAAAAATAAACCCTTCCTCCGCTCCCACCCCGGCATCCACTTCAACATTTCGCATTCGGGAGCCTGGGTAGTTATCGCTTTTGCCAATAATGAGGTGGGCGTGGATGTAGAAAAGATACGAAAGGTGAATCTGAACATTGCCCGGCGTTTCTTTTCGCAAACCGAAACCGGGCAATTATTTTCATTTTCTGACTACGAACAAATCGAATATTTTTTCGACCTTTGGACTCTCAAAGAAAGTTATCTTAAGGCTGTGGGCACGGGCCTTACCAAACCGCTAAAGTCGTTTACCATAATAAATGAAAGGGATGAATTTCATCTTGCAGATTGTGAAAGATCAGATGAAATTGTTTTTAAACAGATGGCTTTAGAGCGGGATTACAAACTCTCGGTGTGTGCCCTGGGCGAAAGTGTGAGTGAACAATTTTCGATTTTATACCTTAACGATCTGCTGTATTTATTGAACCAAAGCAAAGAAGAATCGTATGAAGAAAAACAGTAGTCTGACCCTACAACTAAGCCTCAGCATTTCATCCATTGTTTTAGCCATCTTTCTTGTTATCATTTTTATCAACTATACTATTTCGCGCAAGCTGCTCATCGAAGATGCCCGTCGCGATGCCCAAAACATTTCGCGTCTCACTGTGAGTCAAATCGAAGACGCGCTGAACACCGTGGAACTGCCTGCGAACTATCTGGCCAATTACCTGTCGAAAACCAAAATTAATGTAAGTGAGTTTGCCAAAATGGTGCACTTACTTTCCACTAACAACGATCGGATCATCAGCAGTTTTTCGGCCTATTATAAAAATGAACAAGAAAAAGAACGCAGCCAGCTTACCAGCCATTATTATATTAATGGTGTAGATGAAAGCCATTTGATAGAAAAAAATGAAGCGAAGATTCTGGAATGGCAAAAAGAACTGCAAATCAGAAATGAAGGATTCTGGACAGAGCCTTACCTTGAAGGACAAACCGGCGAACTGACCACCGCATACATAGCACCGGCCTTTATCCAGTATAGCGACAGTGCGCCCGTTAGGGGATTTATCGGCCTTGAGCTACGATTGCAATGGCTCAAAGATATTATCGAGGCCAATAAGGTTTACGATTTCGATTACATCTTCATCCTCTCGCGCGAAGGCCGACCGGTAGTACGCCCCGATGCTTCCTACGATGCTAAGGCCAACATATTTAGCGAAGCCAAAAGGCTCAACAACCCGGAGATCATCATCCTGGCCGAACAAATGATGGCCGGCAAAAGCGGTGCCATCGAGATGGACGGCATTTTTAAACAGATGGAGTCCATTTTGTACTACATGCCCATCCCGTCCACGCATTGGTCGCTCGCCGTGGTGTTTCCCAAAAAAGACCTCCTTGCCAAATTGTACGAAACCACCCTGCTGCTTGCGCTCACCGGCATAGCTGGCTTCCTCCTTATTCTGCTGGCCATAATACTGATAACCCGACGCATAACCCGTCCGCTTAAAGAGCTTTCGTTTGCGGCACGCGAAATAGGTCAGGGCAATCTAAAAGTAGAACTACCACAGGTAAGCGGCAACGATGAAGTAAAAATACTTGCCGAATCGCTCGAAATTATGCAAACGGAACTGGGCGTGTATATCAAAAATCTGATTCGTACCGAAAAGTTTAAAGAAGGCATCGACAAAGAACTGCAAGTGGCCGAAGATATTCAGATGGGATATTTGCGTAAGGATTTCGACAGTTTTTCAAAAGGCCAGGCCTTCGAAATCAGAGCAGCGATTCGTCCCGCCCGAAAAATTGGCGGCGACTTTTACGATTATTTTCTAATTGATGTCCACCATCTGTGTTTTGCCATTGGCGATGTAGCTGGAAAAGGCGTGCCGGCCGCCCTGTTTATGACCATCGTGCTCACCCTTACCCGTGCAGGGAATTACACTGCCGAAAGTGTAAACCAAATTGTAGAAAAGATGAACGCGGTACTTTTTGATCACAACGAAAACGCCATGTTCACTACATTTTTTATTGGCATTCTGAATACTGAATCAGGAGAATTGCACTTTTGCAATGCCGGACACAATTACCCCTATCTTTTGCAGGGCAAGGATCTGTTTGAAGTAAAAGCCACCCACGGCCCGGCCATAGGCGCGCTGGGAGAGCAGAGCTACAAATCGGGGGTGATGAAACTAAACAAGGGAAATAAACTATTTTTGTACACCGATGGCGTTACAGATGCCGAAGATAGCGAGGGTGCATTTTTTGGTAAAACCAAGCTCGAAAAAGTGCTTAGCCAGGAGCTTGACGGCAACATTCGCCAACTTACCGCTAAAATGATGTCGGCCTTACGAAAACATGCCGGCAAGAGCAGCCAGAGTGACGACATCACTTTGCTTGCGCTTGAACTAAAGCCAGACGGTGGGGATGAGGAGAGCTAACTAGTGCTTGTCATTAAAGTAACAAGAAGAAAAATTTTAGATTTATGATTTTAGATTTTAGATTTCAGATGTTGGTGATATGCAGCACAATCTAAAATCTCAAATCGTCCCGAAAAGTAGAAAATTTTTAGTTTTCGTAACTTTTCGAGGATGCACGAGCGGAGCTCGGCGCAAATCTGAAATCGTATATTTTTCTAAATATTACTTTAAAGACAGACAGTAATCAGTATTACAACTAAACATAATCATAAAAAAGTAAACATAATCATAAAAAAGGAAAAATTATGAGCTTAGCAGAAAAAATCAATGCCGACATCAAAGCAGCCATGTTGGCTCGCGACAAGCGAAAACTGGCAGCACTCCGCGCCATTAAGGCCGGCTTGTTGCTGGCCAAAACCGGCAAGGATGCCAGCTCGGGCGAAATACCCGAAATCGTGGAAGTGCAGCTTTTGCAAAAACTGGTGAAGCAGCGCAAGGAATCGGCCTCGGTTTATGAGCAACAAAACCGCAGCGACCTGGCCGAGGAAGAACTTTTCCAATCGGGCATTATTGAAGCCTACCTGCCCCAGCAAATGAGCGAGGAAGAAGTTACTGCGGTAGTAAAAGAAATTATTAGCCAAAGCGGAGCCACCGGAATGAAGGATATGGGAAAAGTAATGGGAGCCGCCTCCAAAAAACTGGCCGGCAAAGCCGACAACAAGCGGGTATCGGATATCGTGAAAAAGGAGTTGCAATAATTGGCAGCTTAGCGATTTTTTATATTGCAATACTATTTGCCGGAGGTATTCATGTGGTGAGTAATTCCGTGTCCTGATGCTTTAACTCCTGGATAACCTTTATAGAAAGACCATCCCTCGGGAAAAATCACCTTATTAATTTATAGCGGCAGAGCCGCGCAATATGCCGCCCAACGGGCGAGCATGCCCGATTTTTAATCGGCATTTGTAGTAGTAAAAAGATGTAAAGTTACCGTAAGGTGCAGCCTGCCTGCGTAACGAATTCAGGCGGGCGCACTGAAATATTATTATTTTATTTGGTAGTCTTATCGTTTACCCGTATTTTTGGAACGGCATTAAAAAGCCATACAAAAATTGCCCAGGGGGAATATCCTAAATGATACGATTTGAAAAATAAAACATTAAAAAAACAGCTCCCACAAAACTTAGTACTTAATGTCTTATCATTTGCAATCAGCATTGTTATCGGGCTGTGGCTGGTTCCCTACCTGGTAAAATACATCGGTACTGCGGCATACGGCCTGGTGCCCCTGGCCATGGTTTTTACGGAGTACATCAGCGTTATCAACGTAAGCATCAACAGCTCGATCAGTCGCTTCATCACCCTTGATATACAAAAAAACGACTGGCAAAGTGCCAATCACACCTTCAACACCGCCTTCTTTGCCCTGCTGGCCATCATCGCCATACAAATACCATTTCTTAGCTATATCATCATCGATATCACACATATTATCAATGTACCCGACGACTTGATCACCGATGTTTATTACCTTTTCGGATTTACCTTTGCGGGCTATCTTACCTCACTTTTCAGCAGTATTTTCGGTACCTCGATGTTTGCCTACAATCGCCTCGACCTGAGTCGCAGCATCGGTATCAGCCGCCTTCTGGTGCGTGTCATATTTATCGTGCTTACTTTTACCTTTATCGACCCATCGCTGATGTTTGTAGGGATAGGCAACTTTTTAGGAGCATTGGTTTCTTTCTTTTTCTCATGGTATTACTGGCGCAAAATCACACCTAAACTCAAAATAAAAATAGCCTGGTTTCGCCGTTCCATCCTCCGGCGTTTGCTCGATATGGGCGGCTGGTTGATGATAAACAAAGTGGGTTATTTGCTTTATTTAAAAATCGACCTCTTTGTTATCAACCACTACCTGGGCCCTGAGCCTGGTGGAACCTACGCCGCCGTTCAGCAATGGAACACCCTGATACGAACTTTAGCCAGCGTTTTGGCCGATGTTATCAGCCCGATGATCCTGATCTCATTTGCGCAAAATAAGCTGATGGACGTAATCCGCTTTGGAAAGTTAGGTGTTGAATTTCTGGCCTTACTTATTGGCATTACTACCGGGATCATCTGCGGTTTTGCCCCTCAGCTCTTAAATCTTTGGTTGGGTGAGAACTTTGTTCAGTATTCGAGCCTGCTCTTTATTATGCTCTTTCACTTTGTAGTCAATCTTAGCGTAACGCCCTTGTTTCCTATCAATACGGCCTTGAATAAAGTAAGGCTGCCTGGGATTATTACCCTCGCCATGGGCGGATTAAATCTGACTCTGGCCATCGTTTTTATCACCCGTTTCGATTATGGAATTTATGGGGTGGCCATGGCCGGAGCCATCGTACTTACACTAAAACACGGATTGTTCACACCTTTTTACGCTGCACACATTTTAAACATCAAAGCCCTTAATTTTTTCAAACCGCTGTTTGGTGGCATCGTAATTTTTGCACTTACCTATTTCGCTGCAAAATTTACCGGTGATTTTTATGCAATTTCCTCATGGACGAAACTTGTGCTTTTTAGCGCACTCTTAGCCTTCATCGCCACTATCCTTTCCTGGTTTCTCCTCATTTCATCCAAAAACAAAAAAATGCTGATTGACTTACTTCCGTTGAAGGTCAAAAAAATACTGGGGCAGGATCATCCTGATTAATGCTCGGTCATAAACCTCAATTCTTTTCTGGTTTTTAATGAACATGATCTTAAATTAAAATATCAAAACAAACGAATGGAAAACCGGATTTATCCCCGGGTTACGCAATGGTTCAAAGGTTTTGCTGATGCACAGTTTGTGGTTACCGATTCTTTTCATGGCTGTGTGTTTTCGATTATTTTCAACAAACCTTTTGTAGCGGTAGGTAATAAGCATCGGGGTTTAACCCGCTTCAACTCGCTTTTCAGGCAGTTTGGCCTCGAAGACCGGCTGGTACTTTCGCAGGAAGATCTCCGCGAGGAATTGTTTAGCGTAGCGATAAATTACAATCGCGTAAACGAGGTGCTGGATCGTGAGCGCAAAAAGTCTCACGACTATCTGGCCATGGCACTTGGAACGACAAGATAAGGATGCTTCCAGGCTAAAAGTCTGAAACATCAAAGCATAAAGTTATCCCAACAATTACCCCCAGGCCGAAAGTATGCGAAAGGTTAAATGCCAAAACTCACTGCTGGATTATTTTTTTGGTGATGGAGGCGTGCTTGGCAATATTTTTTTTTAAAAAAACAATTCTTATTTTAATACTAAAAATTCTACTTTTGCGCCCTCAAAGTAATGCCACCTTAGCTCAGTTGGTAGAGCAGCGCATTCGTAATGCGCGGGTCGCGAGTTCAAGTCTCGTGGGTGGCTCCAGGTATTTAAATTAAACCATTGATAATAAGTATTTTATCAATGGTTTAATTTATTTTTGGAATTAAAATTTGGCAGATTAAAAAATTTATCCCTTTCTTATGCAGCCATAAAGATCGAATATCTTTCCTCACACAAAGGTGTTTGATTTATAAAGAAGAGTGAAGATATCAGGCTCTGTGAAGCTCTATCAACCTACATGCTTTTGCAAGGTGCTAATACCTGATCCCGAAAATTTCGGGAGATTATAAACTAAACACGTAAAATCATGGCACATTTTGTAATCGTAGTATTATTTAGCCCCGGATTCATATCCGAAAATAACTCCAATTCCCAGGAGTCAATTTACTTTTCCTTAACTGGCAAAGCCGCCTTTATGCCTATGCCGATGCAGGCCTGAGCCTGCTTTTCAAAAAATCCTTTCCATACATTTTTTAGGAATCACCGTGCTATACATAATTAGTGATGGTCTTTTTAGCCGTTAGGTGAGATTTTGAATAGCCCTGTCCTTTAGGGCGGGGATTGAATGGAAGGGATTCAGAACCCCGCCATGTGGCTGTCAATGCCTTTGGCATGGACAGCCACATGGCGGGGAAAAGTATCTATAATCCATTATTCCCCGGGTTAAAACCCGGGGCTATTCAAAAACATCTAATTTATAGACAGACACAAATTCGCAGTATTCTAAAAAAACATATTCATTAAATCAATCAGATAAAAATATTGTGCATGTCAAATAAAATTGTAGTAAAATTTGGGGGATCAAACCTTAAAAGCAGTTCGGATTATCAGCGGCTCACCGAAATTATTCGCGCCTACAATCGCCCACCGATAGTGGTGGTTTCGGCGTATTACGGTCTGACAAACTGCCTATTAAAAGTACTGCAAAAATCGCCTTTTGACAAAGAAAGTATCGAAATATTCATTCACTGGCTCTATGCGCTAAAACATGATCTGGTAAACGAAAATATCAGCCTTGATAAACGCCAGGAAGTTGTAGAGCTATTAAACTAACGTATCGACAAACTTCACAAAACCCTCACCAGCATTCACTTTATTGGTGAGATACCGGATTTTTTGTATGACCAGGTGCTGAGCTTTGGCGAAAGACTAAATTCTCTTTTAATAAATCAGATGCTCACCGACCGGGGATTTGATTGTGAGGAAGCCCTCCCCGAAAACATTGGCTTATTTACTGATGGAGCTTTCGGGATGGCAACCACCGACTTTGAAAAAGCAGAAAAGCGGATTAAGGAAAGTTTAGGCGAAGAAAAAATTTATGTAGTGCCTGGTTTTTACGGGATCTCTGATGAAAACAAAATTACCCTCTTTGGTCGCGGTGGCAGCGATTATACTGCGGCTTCGATCGCACGCTGTCTGGAAGCCCAATCGGTAGATGTATGGAAAGATGTGAAAGGCTTCTTGTCTGCCGACCCCAACATCGTGAGCCATACATCAAAGATAAACAGCCTGAGCTATGATGAAGCCGCAGAGCTGGCCTATTTTGGAGCACACATTGTGGTGGAATCGGCCACAAAATGGATTGGCGGCCACGGAAGCAGCATAGGAGGTGTAATTGTGGATGGAGGCAACTTTAACTGGGGCAATGGCAAATATCCCCAATTTAGCGAGCCTTCAGAAGGTTATCACGGTTTGAAATTCTGGGAAACCTTTGGTGCGGATTCCCCTTTTGGTAACATCGCTTTTATTATCCGTGCCCGCGTGGAAGGCCTCCGCGACTTCGGGCCGAGTATCTGCCCCTTTAATTCCTTTCAGTTGATTCAGGGATTGGAAACCCTGTCGCTGCGCATGGAACGCCACTGCGAAAACACCCAGGCACTTGCCCAATGGCTCGGGCGGCATCCTGAAGTTGACCTGGTAAACTATCCCGGACTCAAGGAAAAACCCAATCACCAAACGGCTTCCAAATATCTGAAAAAGAGTTTTGGCGGCGTACTTTCGTTTGTGGTAGAAGGAGATAAACAGCGTATGGCAAAATTTGTGGAAAGTCTGAAAGTGATGAGCCACCTGGCCAATGTTGGCGATGTAAGAACACTCATCATCCAACCATCCACAACCACCCACCAGCAACTTTCGCCCGAAGACCAGATAACAGCGGGAGTATTACCCACGTTGTTGCGCGTTTCGGTGGGCATCGAGCACATCGATGATATTATTGCTAATTTTGAGCAGGCCCTTGAGGCGGTGCCGAAAAACAAGAAATCTCCGATTTCGTAGTTTTTCGAGCATCCTCGAAAAATTGAAAAAATCAAAGATTTTTATTTTTCGGGATGCCGAAAAACAAGTAGTGAGCCTGTCGAACTGCGTAGTTCTTTGAGACTTAAGCAAAATTTTTTGGAGTAATGAGCTGATGTGGAGTGAAGTCCCACACGTGCGAAACCCAGACCATAAGGGAAATTCCGCCCTGGCGGGAACTTTAGGAATAGATTTCTCCCGTTGGTCGGAATGACCCCGTCCACGGGCTGATTGGTGGGGTGTGTGAATCGGGCGCTTCGCGCCCGATTCACACACCCCCTCTATCCGCTCCGATGATGTCATTTCGATGCCGCACCTGCGGCAAGAGAAATCTCCTGAGATACACACCTATGCGAAAACATATCATTTGCATCCGCCAAAAGGCAGAGTGCAATCTCTAAAATTTAACCGAACACCCATGAATATTTAATAGATGAAAACAGATAGACAAATAATAAAAATTAGCCGGGACTTTCCGCTGGAGCTTGGTGGAAAGCTCCCGGGAATAGAAATCGCCTATCACAGCTATGGCAAAATAAACGCGGAAGGCGATAATGTGATTTGGATTTGCCACGCGCTGACCGCCAATTCCGACCCACCCGATTGGTGGCCTGGCTTGGTTGGCCCGGGCTTGCTCTACGACCCGGAAAAGCATTTTATCGTTTGCGCCAACATGCTTGGCTCTTGCTACGGCAGCACCGGGCCGCTATCGGTAAATCCGGAAACAGGGAAAGCCAGGTATCGGAGTTTCCCCTTGCTTACCATCCGCGACCAGGTGGCCATGCTCGAAATGCTAAGGCAAAATCTTGGGATCGAAAAAATCCATACTGTTACCGGTGGATCCATGGGCGGGCAGCAAGCACTGGAATGGGCTATCCTGAAACCTGAACTTTTTGAAAACATAGTGCTGCTGGCCTCCAACGCGGTAATGTCGCCATGGGCCATAGCTTTCAACCAATCGCAACGGCTGGCCATCGAGGCCGATGCAAGCTACTTTGAAGATAAGGATGACGGCGGACTGGCCGGAATGAAGGCCGCACGATCCATCGCCCTGCTAAGCTATCGCAACGGCCAGGCCTACAAGCTCCGGCAGATTGAAACAGACCTTAACAAAACTTCAGATTTCAAGGCCTCATCCTACCAAAATTACCAGGGCGAAAAACTGACTAAGCGATTTAATGCTTATGCCTACCATTTGATTAGCCGCATGATGGACAGCCACAATCTGGGGCGCGGACGCGAAAGTGTGGAGCAGGCCTTAGCGCAAATCATTGCGCACACGCTGGCCATTGGCGTTTCTACCGACATTTTGTTCACGCCTGAAGATGTGAAATTTATTTCGCAGCATATTCCCGGCAGCCATTATGTAACCATTGATTCTCCGTTCGGGCATGATGGTTTTCTGGTGGAAAGTGCGCAGATTACTAAAATCGTCAACAACTTTTATCAAAATTATAAAAAATGAAATTGAAAAATGGTTTAAAACTAAACAACGAAAACGCGGTAAACATTTATTTGCGCTTTGCTGATGAAAGTATGCTGTGTCATTTCGATTTTAATACAATAAGCGAAAAACATATCTCTACAAACTTCAACTATCTTATTGAGGAGATTACGCTCGGAAATTTGATGAAGGCCCAAAAGTTAGTAGGGTCAGAGGATATTTTTATAGCTGAGTTTTAGTAAAAAAAAGGGGAGGCATTTGTTTTTATTGTGGTGGATGAAGACCGCTTTCTACAAGCAGACTTCTTAAATTTATAAGCTGAATTCTATTCTATTTCAATTCATTTACAGTTACCCGACCCATGGTTGTGGCTCCAATAATTTCGGTGCCATCATCACTCCATTAAAAATGTTGGGGCCACTTACAAGTCCGTGGATTAAATAATTTTGCAGTATCGCCAGTTATCAAATCAGTACCCCCGGTTTTATTATACTTATAATTATTACATCCCTGACAAGAAAGAGCAAGGTTGTCCGGCTTATCCGATCCCCCTTTAATTTTTGGAAAAATATGTTCGATGGCATAAGGCTGAGGGGAGAATGCCGCCGGGCTTTTACAATATTCACATAAGCCGGAAGCTCGCTGATAAACAGTGTTTTTGAGTTTAACCGACAACATTGATCACAGGATTTAATTCAAGTTCTTCGATCAGTTCATTGTACTCATCCTCTTTTAAAGTTTGCTTATCTCTCTTGTCTAATAAAGAAGTGTATCGCCTTTGGATTACAGAAGGGATTGGGGTATTAATTTTCTTTAGTAAACTCGACTCCAGCTCTGAAAGGACTGAAGGAAGTTTTTGCCTTCTCAAACCCAACAAACTCGACATCACCTGATCCATCTCGATCAAATCCAACTTTGATAAAGATTGAATAATTGAATTAAAATTATCTTGCTGACTGATGTTTTCCATGAAAATTTATTTTATCGAATTGCAAACTTACAAAAACGAAATAAGAATAGCATTATTTGATGATGTTAAGTTCAAATTGCATAAGGTTAGATTATTTGTTTTGCATCAAAAATATCTTCCAGACTTTTGAGTGCTATGTTGTAATCTGCTTCGGTTTTAATCAATTTAAAATTCATGGTAATAAAATTTGGCACAAAGATAAATTAAGGTTCCGGTATCGGGAATACTTTTTTATAAGCATGTTTTAAGCTAATCAAACCACTCCTTCAACCGCTCTTACTCATGCCTTTAGTAATTATCCTTTGGGATATCTTATTTCCTTTTATAAATCAAAAACAAATCCCTCTTGCTCCTCCAAACCTAATTTGCTTACTTTGCACCCCACTAAAGTTTAATCATAAATAGAATCAAGATTATGAACAAAATAGCATTGATTACCGGAGCTACCTCAGGCATCGGCGAAGCCATCGCTCTTAAATTTGCCCACAACGAAATCGACATCATCATTAGCGGAAGACGCACAGATCGCCTGGCTGCGCTTAAAGCCAAGCTGGAAAAAGAGACCCAGCCCCGGGTCTTGACTTTGCAAATGGATGTAACAAAAAGTGAGGAAGTGGCGGAAGCCGTTAAATCCCTGCCCAATGAGTGGAAGGCCATAGACATACTGGTGAATAACGCCGGGCTGGCCGTAGGAATGGACAAATTGCACGATGGCCAAATTGAGGACTGGGAGCGCATGATCGACACCAACGTCAAAGGTCTGCTTTATGTTACGCGCAACATTGTGCCGCTAATGGTAGCGCGAAATTCGGGTCATGTTATTAATATCGGCTCGATGGCCGGAAGGGAAGTTTATCCTGGCGGAAATGTATATTGCGCCACCAAACACGCCGTGGATGCCTTGAACAAAGGGCTGCGCATCGACCTTCTTGGGAAAAATATAAAAGTTAGCCAAATTGCCCCGGGTCTGGTGGAGACCGAATTTTCGGAGGTACGTTTTAAGGGCGATGAGGCTAAAGCTGACAAGGTTTATCAGGGCTATCAGCCGCTGGAAGCCAACGATATTGCAGACATTGCTTTTTATCTTACCACCTTGCCTCCTCATGTGTGCATCAACGATATTGCCGTTTCTACCATCGATCAGGCCAATTCGTACCTTGTAAATAAAGACCAAAGCAAATAAAACACTTTCTTTGCAGCATTCATCATCCCAAAAATATTCATGAAAGCGCAGCGCAGGCTTCTTTTCTATATTCAACATTTTCGCCATCGTTATCTTAACGATCGTCAGTACATGATGGTGCTGAGTGTGATTATTGGCTTTTTGAGCGGCCTGGCAGCTGTGGTTATCAAAAATGCCGTCCACGCCATCCAGGGCTTTCTTACTGCGGGTTTCGATGTGGAATACAACAATGTGCTTTATATTTTTTATCCCCTTATCGGGATTATTCTCACGGTAATCTTCATCCGTTTCATCCTGCGGCAGTATGTTGGAGACGGGGTTCCCACGGTTTTACATGCCATTTCCAAAACCAAGGCGATATTGAAAAAGCACAATATGTTTTCGTCGGTGATAAGCAGTTCGCTCACGGTGGGTTTTGGCGGATCGGTAGGTTTGGAGGGGCCAACGGTGGCCACGGGTGCTGCTATTGGCAGCAACATTGGCAAGTTTTTGCATCTCAACTACAAGCAAACCTTAACGCTTTTGGCCGTCGCCAGTGCAGGTGCTATGTCGGCAATTTTTAAATCGCCCATCGCCGCCATCGTTTTTGCCGTGGAGGTTATTATGCTCGATTTAACCATTGCCTCGCTCATTCCGCTGCTGCTGGCATCGGTTACGGCTGCGCTCACTTCCTATCTTTTTTTGGGTATGGATGTATTGTATCCATTGGAAATCAAAGAAACCTTTATCATCAAAGATACGCTGGTCTTTGCGCTGTTTGGCGTATTTTCGGGCCTCGTTAGTTTATATTTTACCAAGGCTTTTGTTTACTTTCAAAACCTGTTTAGCGAAATTGGCGCGTGGTACTGGCGTCTGCTGTTTGGAGCCGGGATTTTAGGCTTGCTTATTTTCTTGTTTCCTTCCTTGTATGGCGAGGGTTACAAAGCCACAAACGCTGCACTGCTGGGACAAACCGATACGCTTTTCGAAAACAGCCTTTTTTATGGTTTCCACAATAACATCATTGCCATTTTTATTTTGATGTTTGTGGTAATGTTGCTCAAAGTGGTGGCCACCTCACTTACTTTTGGGGCGGGTGGTATCGGCGGTATTTTTGCGCCCACGCTTTTTACCGGAGCACATGCGGGTTTGCTTTTCGCTTTGGTTTACAATCAGGTGAGCAACAATCCCGTGTCGGCAACCAACTTTGCCCTGGTGGGTATGGGTGGCTTGATTGCCGGAGTGATTCATGCTCCGCTAACGGCTATCTTCCTGATTGCCGAAATTACCGGAGGCTACCAACTTTTTATGCCACTGATGATAACGGCGGTAACTTCGTATATGACCATCCGCATCTTTACAGCCAATTCGGTTTATACCATCCAGTTGGCCAAGCGGGGCGAGTTGCTCACACATCACCAGGATAAAAACGTGCTGGCCATGCTCGATTTCTCCAGACTTATCGAAACCAATTTCAAGGTGGTGTCCTACGAGGCCACCTTGCGCGATTTGGTGAATACCATCGAAGGATCGATGCGGAACATTTTTCCGGTGGTCGATCAAAACGGGAGCTTTCGCGGCCACGTTATTCTGGATAATGTGCGGCATGTAATGTTCAAACCGGAAATTTACGATACTACTTATGTTAAAGATTTGATGAATGTGCCGGTGTATCGGATTTCGCCCGAGGACACGGTGGAGGCGGTGGCGCAGAAATTTCAGGCCAGCGGCAAATACAATATGCCGGTTATCGACCAGGGCAAGTACCTGGGATATATTTCCAAAGCCAATCTTTTCGGGCAGTACCGCACTAAGCTCAAGGAAGTTTCGGATTATTAGGCGGTTTTTTTTGATGTCAGATTTACGATTTTAGATGTGTAGGTAAACATCAGACATTGGGTATTTTTTTTTGATGATTCCATGTCCTGCGGACGATGGAATGTCAATCCGAGAAACTCTCTATCGCCCAAATTACGTGGATATATAAAAGTCAATGGAAAAAAATCTTATCATCTCTAAATAAACCTGATCAAGTTTTATCTTTCAGGAATACGTAGTCCGGTCATTTATGACCGGGGTAACGGAAATTGTGGCCAGGATTGGGAGAAGGGCGTTAACGCCCTTTTAAATTTTGAAACCCCTTTTATTTATCCCGGAGCTAAAGCACCGAGCCACGGATTTAGTCATCCCGTGAATGAACTCTAGCGGTAGTTCAAATCATAGAATTACGCTTTGTACCTGGAAAAGATTCACGGGGTGACTTTTCATTGACACAAAAATATCGAAGTTTAAGACAGGTCGAAACTTTTTATGTCGGAGCAAGGAGGACATAGAAACCTTAAGCCACAGAAAACTTTTTATCACCACATTATCTTTCTTGCTTTTTCCAAAGTTTTTATACTTTTGCGGCGGAGAAATGCCGGAGTGGTCGAACGGGGCAGACTCGAAATCTGTTGACCGGCTTAGGTTGGTCCGGGGGTTCGAATCCCTCTTTCTCCGCCAAAACCCTCACTTCCATGAAGTGGGGGTTTTTTGTTTCTATTTGCGAGATGCGAAGATTTTACAAATTAGTGTGGATTGCCTCAGCGGATACACATTATTTTGAGGAAGCATTTAATGGCTTTGTTTGGGTGTTGGATAGGTTTTCAGCGATGCATAGCGTTTGGCTTCCTCACAATTTCTCACATCAGATTACTTAATGCTTTGCTAATAAACAATTTCACATCTTTGCGTTAATTTGTTAACAAACACAAGCGAATTTTACTTTAAAGAAAATTAATTTTGCTGTCTGAATGTTTCAGGCTTATTTTTAATCTTAAATCGTTATTTTACTGATGCTTACCAATAATTTTATCCGCAGGCACAATGGCCCGAATGAGAGCGACATTCCGGAAATGCTGAAAATGACCGGTGTTTCAAGTATTGATCAACTTATCGATGAAACGCTGCCCAAATCCATACGTATGCCTAAGCCTCTGGCACTTGCCGATGGCATCAACGAGTATGAATACATCGCGCATCTGCGCGAGCTGGCCGCCAAAAACAAGCTTTACAAAACCTACATCGGCCTGGGATATTACAACACGATTTTGCCCGGAGTAATCCAGCGCAATATTTTGGAAAACCCGGGTTGGTACACCTCGTACACGCCTTATCAGGCAGAGATTTCACAGGGGCGGTTGGAGGCCTTACTCAACTTCCAAACCATGGTGTCTGACCTTACCGGTCTGCCTATGGCCAATGCCTCGCTACTCGACGAAGGCACTGCCGCTGCCGAAGCTATGATTATGGCTTTCAATTCCCGGTCGCGTGCTGCAGTAAAAGCGGGAGCCAATCAGTTTTTTGTCTCCGAAAAAGTTTTTCAGCAAACCATCGAGGTGATGAAGACACGCGCGGTGCCACTGGGAATCGAGATGATTACCGGCTGCCACGAGAATTTCATCTTTACCGACAAGGTATTTGGAGTCCTGGTGCAATACACCGATGAGCAGGGAGCCATCCACGATTTTTCGGGATTTACCCAAACGGCTCACGAAGCCGGTGCTGTGGTGGCTGTGGCCTGCGATCTTTTGAGCCTGACACTACTTACCCCTCCCGGCGAATGGGGAGCTGATATTGCCTTGGGAAGCTCGCAACGCTTTGGTGTACCGATGGGATATGGCGGCCCTCACGCTGCATTTTTTGCTACTACCGAAAACTTTAAAAGAAATCTTCCCGGCAGGATCATTGGCATTTCTAAGGATGCTACTGGCCAGGTTGCCTTGCGCATGGCTTTGCAGACCCGCGAGCAGCATATTAAACGCGAACGCGCAACCTCAAATATTTGTACGGCACAAGCCCTGCTGGCCACGATGGCCGGAATGTTCGCCGTGTATCACGGCCCCGCTGGTCTCAAAGCTATAGCCACCGATATTCATCACTTGGGCCACACGCTTGCTCTTGCTGCTGAAAAACTGGGATACAAACAAGGCAATGCTTACTATTTCGATACCCTGCATTTTAGCCTTCCGCAAGGTCTGAGCCTGGAACATTTGAAGGAAACAGCACTCAAAGCCTGTATTAATTTTAGATATAATTCGGATTCGTTTGGCATCAGTCTGGACCAAACCACGAGCCTGGATGATGTGAACGCAATACTGAAAGTATTGGCTGAAGCCGCCGGAAAAACTGCGCAAGCTGTCGAAAAATCCGAAGGTATGCAAATGCCCAAAAATCTTTTACGTACCTCCTCATTTTTGCAAGATAAAATTTTCAATACCAATCACTCCGAAACGGAAATGATGCGGTATATGAAGAAACTCGAAAATCGTGACCTGGCACTCAACCGCACCATGATTCCCCTGGGATCGTGCACTATGAAACTCAACGCTGCTGCCGAAATGTTTTCGCTGTCGTGGCCCGGGTTTGCCAACCTGCATCCTTTTGTTCCTGTTGACCAGGCCGAAGGTTATGGTGAGTTAATTCGCAATCTTGAAAAAGACCTTTGCGAAATTACCGGTTTTGCCGCCATGTCGTTTCAACCCAACTCGGGGGCTTCGGGCGAATATGCCGGACTCATGGTTATTCGCGAATATTTGATAAGTATTGGCCAGGGCGAACGCAATATTTGCCTTATCCCTTCGTCGGCACACGGCACCAATCCGGCAAGCTCGGTGATGGCCGGAATGGACGTGGTGGTAGTAAAGTCGGACGAGCGCGGAAATGTGGATATCGACGACCTGCGTGCCAAGGCCGAAAAGCACAGCGAGCAACTGGCCGCATTGATGATAACTTATCCTTCAACACATGGAGTTTTTGAACAGGAGGTTCTGGATATTATCAAAATAATTCACGACAACGGAGGACAGGTTTATATGGATGGTGCTAATATGAACGCCCAGGTTGGATTGACCAATCCGGGACTCATCGGTGCCGATGTTTGCCATCTGAACCTGCATAAAACTTTTGCCATCCCTCACGGTGGCGGTGGGCCGGGTGTTGGCCCCATTGGCGTTGCCAAACATCTTGCTCCCTTCTTACCCGGCAACTGCTTTGTAAAAACTGGCGGAGATAAAGCCATGACAGCCGTATCGTCGGCACCTTTTGGCAGCGCACTCGTTCTGCCCATCTCCTACGGATATATCAAACTGCTGGGTGGCAATGGTTTGAAAGCTGCAACTGAAATGGCAATATTTACGGCCAACTATCTGAAAAATGCTTTAGAAAAAGATTATGAAATTTTATATACCGGAAAAAATGACCGGGTGGCTCACGAATTTATTCTCGATTGCAATGCTTTTAACAAGACGGCTAACGTTGCTGTAATTGATATTGCCAAGCGCCTGATGGATTACGGTTTTCACGCACCCACGGTAGCCTTCCCGGTTCATGGCACTTTGATGGTTGAGCCTACCGAAAGCGAACCACTTACCGAGCTTAAGCGTTTTGTAGATGCCATGAAAAGCATTCGTAAAGAGATCGATGAAATTGCTGAAGGAAAAGCGGATACCGAAAATAACGTTATCAAAAATGCGCCACACACCGTTTGTATGGTTACCGATGAAAATTGGGATAAGCCCTATACCCGCAACAAGGCGGCCTTCCCGCTCGATTGCGATAAGGCCGACAAATACTGGCCTCCTGTAACCAAAATTGACGATGCCTGGGGCGATCGCAATTTGATGTGTACCTGTCAGGGCTACAATTTGCTGGAAGAAACCGAATAGAATACTTGCTCTTTCTATTTTATAAAATTAAAAAGGGTTCTGAGTTCACATCATTTAAGGTGAGAAATCAGGGCCTTTTTTATTTCCTAAATTCAACGGATAACGATTAACCATGAACGATTAACAATTAACGAATAACGATTAATGCCGCCCATTGGGCGAGCATCCTCGAAAAAATTGGAAAATCAAAGATTTTCTATTTTTCGGGACGATTATCCTTCGTGGCATACTCCAGCATGGCTTCATATATCTCGTGCCAGCCTTCCCACCTATCGGCGTTGCTTAACGATTCGTTGTGCCACAGGCTAACGAAGGTTCCGTCTATCGCTTTTACCTCATCAATCAGCAGTTTGATAATTTCGAGCGATTGTTCCTTAGTTTTATATAAATAATCCTTCAGGGTACCTTCCATCACCTGGAAGGGATGAATCAACAAATTGGTTTCGGTTTCCAGGTCGAGATCGTAAAAATAGAAGGGGTCGGCAATACCGGCTCTAAATCCGGGTTCGGCGGCATAGCCCATGGTGTAATCATCGGTAATATCCAAATTGATCAGATTGCGGTAGGTACTCGGGAAGCTAAGCTTAAGAAAATGCTGACGGCTTTTGGTGATTTCCCGGTTCAGCGTTTTCGACAGGCGTTCGATTTCAGTTTTTAATTTATCAAAATGATTATTTGAATTAAAGGAAGGATGAATACCGATGTCGGCATAATCGCCCAGCGATTTTATAAGGGTATGGAAATGGCGATTGTTGACGGGAATATTTTTATCGAGCCTGCCATAGTCAGCCATTAGGAAAAAATAAACCGTTGGCATTTTATATTTTTTTTGCATCTCCAACTGGAAGGTGTAGGTATCGAAAGGGTCTTTGCGCAAACGAGCCAGCACCATCAGGCGTTGGGTGATACTGCCAAAGTTGAACTTGAAAAAATCTTTGGCCAAAGCACCCAAAGTGCGCACGACACCCTTGTATTTGTAGGCATAAGCCGAGTCGATGTCGATGGTCGAAATAAAACGGTAATGGCGTTTGCCAAATTCCAGTTCTGGGAAATGCTGCACGAGGATGTCTCTGATTTGATAAGCCCAGATATTAACCACCGGCTTGCGCAAAAACTGCTGCTTGCTGGCGATACTCTCTGGAGCCTCGTAGCGGCCAAAGCGGTCGCGAATGTAGGGCAGGTATTCCTCGTAGCGCGTTACCATAAAAAATGTGGCGGCAAAAGGATCAAAAGGCAGGGCGGCCTCCTTGTGATAAACAGGAAACAGTGCCTTATTTTTTTTGTGCATAAATACATGGGGATCCTGGCCTTCGATGCCCGTCTGTAAAAGGAGATCATCGGCCTGGAAAAACAGCTCCTTCCCAAAACGATCGTGGGCATAAGTAAACTTATCCTGCTTGGAGGCAAGATACTTGTCGGCGTTGGAGGTAAGCTCAAACGGAAGCCGTAGTATTTGGGTAAAAATAAGTTTGAAAGTATAATTTACCCGTTTAGTGATTTTTGGTGTGTAAATGAGCAGCATAATAATTTTTCAAAAACAGGCAAAGGTATATTTTTTAAGTACTTGAATAGTAGTCATGAATTTTTGCCGGGTAGTGTTGGTAAAAATTGAATCCCAAAGAGCCAAAAAAGCAGTACTTTTGAGGTCGAAAAAATTGTACTTCCGATGGATAATTTTATTGTTTCTGCACGCAAATACCGGCCTTCAACCTTCAATATGGTGGTAGGGCAAAGCCACATTACCAATACGCTCAAAAACGCCATTATCAACAATCAGCTGGCACAGGCATTTTTGTTTACCGGCCCGCGTGGCGTAGGCAAGACCACCTGCGCACGTATCCTTGCCAAAACTATTAACTGCACCAATCTGGGCAGCGACATGGAGCCGTGCAACCAGTGCGAGTCGTGCCTCTCGTTTAACAAAAATGCGTCCTTCAACATCCACGAGCTGGATGCCGCCTCCAACAACTCGGTTGACGACATCCGCAATTTGGTGAATCAGGTTAGGATACCTCCACAAATAGGGAAATACAAGGTGCATATCATCGATGAGGTTCACATGCTGTCCTCGCAGGCCTTCAATGCTTTTTTGAAAACACTGGAAGAGCCGCCTGCTTATGCCAAATTTATTCTGGCTACCACCGAAAAGCATAAGATTATCCCCACCATACTTTCGCGCTGTCAGATTTATGATTTCAAAAGAATCGGCGTGCAGGACATAGCCGAATATTTAAAATTTGTTGCCAAAAGCGAAAATATCAATGCCGAGCCCGAAGGTTTACAAATCATTGCCCAAAAAGCCGATGGTGCACTCAGGGATGCGCTTTCTATTTTCGATCAGTTGGTGAGTTTTACGGGCAGCGATTTAAAATACAAGCACGTGGTCGAAAACCTGAATGTGCTCGACTACGATTATTATTTCGATATCACCAGCCATCTTTACGAGGGCAATCTTTTTGATGCCTTGCTGATTTTGGATAAAATTCTGGAATCGGGCTTCGATGGCCAGCATTTTCTTTCGGGGCTGGGTGCTCATTTCCGCGACTTGCTCGTGTGTCAGGATTCGCGCACTATCAGTCTGCTCGAAGTGGGCGACCGCATCAAGACGCGCTACCAGGAGCAAGCCACAGCTACCGATGCTGCCTTTTTGCTAAAGGCATTAAATATTATTCAGAAAATTGATTTTGCCTATCGCAGCAGCAACAACAAGCGTTTGCATCTGGAAATTACCCTTATGCAAATTGTAAGTATTAATGATGAGGGCATAAAACCTGCACATATCCAACCAGCGGACTCATCGGATATTAAAAAAAAAACGACCGATGAAAAGCCCTCCCTTGTAAAACCGCCCGCAGCAAGCCCAACATTCTCACCCCCGGCAGCAAGTTCAACATTCGCCGAGCCACCTGCACCTGCCGTTACTATTCCACAAAAAAAAGCAGAACCGCCCAAAGTTGTCAACACAAAAACAGAGCCGGTGCGCACGACATCCAAAGCATTTTTACCGGGTTCGGTTTCCATAAGCGATGAGGAGAGCGAAGAAGAAGAACAGGATGATAGCCCGGAGGTTTTTGATGCCGATTCGGATGAATTCAAAAATATGGCCGAGATAAGTCCTTCGGCAATCGAAGCCGCATGGAAAAATCTCTTGCAAGAAATGCCCGATGATCAGCCCGACCTAAAAAGCACACTGGCTGCGCAAATGCCAGTGCTTACTGACGGTTTTGTACTGGAATTAGAGGTGAAAAATGCAATACAACAGGGCAAGGTGGAAGCCTACCGCCCCGAAATAATTCCTTATATGCGGCAAAAACTCAACAACCGTTTTATTACTTTAAAAGCGATTGTTAACGCCGAGCAGCCTGCCGACAGCAAGCCGGTATCACCACTCGAAAGGTTTAGCCACCTGGCTGCCAAAAATCCGGCCATGATCGACCTGCAAAAAAAATTCGGGCTGGAACCTAATTATTAATCTGTTTAAATCTTACCATCAAAAATACCTTTCAAGAAATCGCCTGAAGAAAACATCATAGCACCTGTATCCTTCCATGTCGCGATAAATCATTTCTTTGTCAACCAGCACATGCAATGCCTGAAGCGTGGAAGAACTGGAAGGGAGCTTGTGTTTTATCAGGAAATCGACAGCCGATGGCTTTTGTACTAAACCTTCTTTGGCGATGGCTCGCATTACATTTTGCTGGTTAGTGGGCAGTAAATGATGAATATTGGAATAGTCTATTTTGCGGGTTTCGATGTAATTGTTGGCAATGTCCGTGGCTTCATCCTGGTCAAGAAAAGCACCCGATTTGTAAAAGGCCTGGTTGCAAATTACCTGCGTATAATACGTGTGGGTTTCGGTAAAAAGCAAAATGGATTCTATTGCAGCATCAGAGATCTTTTTATCGAATTTGTGGAAACACGCGCTGATAAATTCACTGTATTTATCATGGCCTATCTTATCAATCACCAGGCTTTCGCTACTTTGGTAAAATGGCTGCTTTGCACTGTAAAACATATTTTGAAGAATATGGTTTGAGCTTCCCGAGTAAATGAAAGTAACATTATTCAGGTTTTGGATAAATGTCCTTAACACAGCTTCGGCTTTTTCGGGGTAGCCTGCAACTTCCTGAAACTCGTCAAGCGCAACCACCACAGGTTTTTTGCGTTGTTCCAGATAATCAAAAAGCTGGGAGATACTCGTTTGCACCTGCCCTTCGCCAAGTCCCAGGTTCAGTTTTGGTGTGCCATCGCCCGAAAAGGTAAGTGAGGCGTGTATGCCCCTGAATAAACGCTTGATGCCGGTAAGGATATTTTTGGAATGATATTTTTGTAAAAGGGTTTCACCCAGAATTTTGGTAAAACCCTCGAGGTTTTGTGTGGCGAATAAATCAATGAATACAGTTTCGTATAATTTTTCTTTTTCCATTCGGTGAAATAAATGCCTGATCATTGCGCTCTTGCCCAATCTGCGAGGGCTGTGAACCAGGGTATTCAGGCCATTGGAAATGTTATCCTTTAGGCGAAGAATTTCATCCTCCCTGTCGCAAAAGTATTCGGGATCGTATTTTAGTGTAAATGGATTCATCGTATTAAATTTTAGCAAAGATAATGAAACTCATAAAACATGGCTCATGTTTTATGAGCCATGTTTTATGAGTTGGTTGTTGGATGTAATTATGAAAGAAAATGAGACAATTAAATTTTTTATTTTTGTGTATTAAATAAAAACAATATGAAACATTTGATTGAAATAAGTGATGATTCAGAAACTGGCAAAAACCTGCTGAATTTACTTACGCAATTATCTAAACGGGAAAATTTTATTTCATTTCCTAAAAATGGGATCGATGAAATTGAAGATAACGAATTATTAAAATCTATGCTTGAGTCGAAAAATAGCGGAGATGCATCGGAAGATGAAATCTTAAAAACCATTATAAATTTAGTGAAGCAATGAGAGTGAGCTTCAGGCGAAATTTTAATAAACAAATCATTTCCTCAAACGATAAAAAATTAGCAGTTGTGGTTTTTACAGACATTTTGCTTTTTTAAAACATCATTGAGACACCAGCAATATCTTCTGCATAACAGTATCAGTCTCGGTTTCTAAGTGGATAAAATAAAGCCCTCCATCCAAAACGCTATTAGCGAAATCCCATCGATAGCTACTTTCTCCTTCGTTAGCAAAACCCTCATACAAACAATGGATGGCAGCACCCGAAGCATCGCAAATACTTAGTTTGATAAAAGAATTTTCGGGCAGGTTTATGATGATTTGCACCCAATCACTGGCGGGGTTAGGGAATATTTTCAATAATTCGAAGGATGGCACGGAAGTTTCAGAAATGTTTACCGGAAACTGATTTTCGTAAGCACCCATGTCGATGGCACTGCCCACTATTCGCATGTTGCCTTCTAAATCGAGGGAGGGTACCCACAGCCCGAGTGTGTCAGGATTACCGGTATTAATGCAGGGCGATTCGGTTTTGATCGAAAACAAGTCAGGCTCAAACATGGGATCCGCATCCAGGTTATTTTCGTAATCGCCCGAAAAAGCAGAGCCACCGGTGCCATAAAAAGCAGCAGAACCACCCTCGATATTGTTGTAATAAAAGTTGGGTTGCGAAAGTAAATCCCACAGATACACCTGATTGCTTTGGCCGCCAAACTGCGTGTTTCCATAAATGATGTTGTTATGCAAAACCGGCACCACCGAATCCTTGCAATAAAAGCCGCCACCCCCGCCATCGCAATGGTTGTCGGCAATGGTATTATTTACATAAAGCGGGCTGCTGTTGCCGTTGCTAATGGCTGCACCAAAATAAAGTGCTCCATTTTGGCTAAACAAATTATTGCTTATCGCATAGCGGCAAATATGGACGTGCAGAATGGCAAAGCCTCCACCCAACGCACTGTAATTGTTGTCGAAGATATTGTGACTGAGCGGGCAGTCAACAAAACGCACGCAAACAGCACCGCCAATGCCGGTTGAAGAATTTTGTGTAAAAAGATTTTTGTAGATGTGTGGCGAACTCCAATCGCTGCAAATAGCGCCGCCATAACCAAAAAAGTCAAAGAGCTGCCCGCAACGGTTGCCCTCGAAATGGTTATCTGAAATTTGGATGGAGGCATTTTCCAGATACACTGCACCGCCATTGTAAAAAGCGTAATTATCCTTAAAGAGGCAATGCTCAACTGCCACCTTATCTGTATTCCTAACGCACAAGGCACCTCCGTAGCCATGCACCGAATCGGCAGCCATCGCCTTTCCGTACTCGAAAATACAGTACGAAAATCGCACAGTATCGTTGGCCGGGTCCAAATCTTCGATGCGGATGTTTTTCCAGCCACCATCAGGAATGGTATCCACCGAAAAGCCCGTGGTGTCGGCCATCGAAAAATAAATGGGCTCCGATTCCAGACCCTGAGCATCCATATTTCCCTCGACATCCAAAAAACAGGAGCCGTAAAACAAAACCAGCGTGCCGGGAGCAATGGTCAGGGATTGCCCTTCACGAACCTGAATATCACCGACCACTTTCACGGTATCCACCGCCCAGGTACCTGAAACCACACCCGAAACTTCGATGGATTCGGCTGAGCTTGATTGATGGAAAAGAAGGCTAAATAAGCCCAGGAAGAAAAATCGTAGCGCAGTATTCATTGTTTTTGTTTTTGGAATTTGGCAAAAATACAAAAGGTCAACAAAATACTGGATCTTATTTTGCGTGGGAAGGTTTTTATGTGTGGAATCAAAGGCGGAAACAAAAAAGGCAGCTACATTATTTTCATGTAACTGCCTAATTGTTTTGTGACTCCACAGGGATTCGAACCCCGAACCTCCTGATCCGTAGTCAGGTGCACTATCCAATTATGCTATGGAGCCATTACCCAAAAGAACGTGCTGTTCGTAAAAGGGCTGCAAAAGTAAATATTTTATCTAAAATACCTAAACTTTTTTGTGAACTATTTTCTCGTATTTTTGTAAAAAACAACTCCCCACCAAAAATGATGGGGAGTCAGCAAGTAGTGTTAGTTAATAATTTAAAGTTAAACTTTTGTTAACCCCACCTAAACGACAATATCAGCCTGAATATTTTATTTTTGCCAAAGATTATCAATAAAAAAAATCAGCAAAAAACAATTCGGAAAATGGAAATTGAAATAAGGAAAGCAAATCCATCAGATGACAAAATAATTATCGATTTTCAGATGCGGATGGCCAAAGAAACCGAGAATATCGACCTTGACCCGGTCATCCTTGAAAAAGGCGTGAATGCGATTTTCACCAATCCGGCACTTGGCCAATATTACATCGCCAGCTCTGAAGGAAAAACCGTGGCCAGCCTGATGACTACTTTTGAATGGAGCGACTGGCGAAATTCGATGGTGTGGTGGCTGCAATCGGTCTATGTTTTGCCCGAATATCGCAAGGGGGGCATTTTCAAAAAAATGTATTCTTTTATCAAAAACGAAGTAACGAACAGACCTGAAGTTTCGGGCATCCGGCTATACATGGTTCATAGCAATCACCGGGCGGCATCGGTTTACCAGGCCGTGGGTATGGATGGCCAACATTACCGGATGTTTGAGTGGATGAAGGATTTCTAATTGATTATTTCAAATCCTCCCAATACCAGTCGATGGCCTCTTTTAATCCACGGGCAATATCGTATTTGGGATCATAGCCCAGCAAGCGTTTGGCTTTGTCGATGGCAGCCAGCGAATGCAAGATATCACCCTGGCGCATTTCACCTTTTACTGCTTCCACCTTTGCAATTTCGGGATCGAAGCGGCTGAGGTTTTCTTTCAGGACTTCGATAAGTTCGTTAACGGTGGTAGCCCCGCCATAAGCCACATTGTAAACCGTATTGAGTGCCTCAGGTTTGTGCGCAGTTGCAGCCAGCTCGTTGGCTTGTATTACATTGTCGATATAGGTAAAATCGCGCGATTGAAATCCATCGCCATAAATCAGTGGAGATTCGTGCTTAATCAGCGACTTGATAAATTTTGGGATGGCGGCGGCATAAGCTCCCTCGGCATCCTGACGGCGGCCAAAAACATTAAAATAGCGCAGGCCAATGGTTTCGATACCGTAAAGCCCGGCGAAAATTTCGGCATACAATTCATTTACGTATTTGGTAATAGCATAAGGCGAAAGCGGCTTTCCGATGCGCTCCTCTATTTTGGGAAGTGCAGCATGATCGCCATAAGTAGATGAGCTGGCCGCGTAAACGAATCTTTTAATACCGGCATCCTTAACTGCCACCAGCATATTTACAAATCCACCGATATTTACATCATTCGTAGTTTTAGGGTCGTGGATAGAGCGGGGAACAGAACCCAGCGCGGCCTGGTGCAAAACAACATCCACATTTTTTACGGCTTCACGACAAATATCTATATCCCTGATATCACCTTCGATAAAGCGAAAATTCGGATTTTTGAGATAGGGTTCGATGTTTTTGAGTTTTCCGTTAGACAGATTATCCAGACAGATAATCTCGTTGTCCTGTTGCAGAAATCGTTCGATAAGATTGGAACCAATGAAGCCGGCACCACCGGTAATAAGCACTTTTTTATTGCTGAGTTTCATAGTACGGCAAGTGTGTAAATTTTTGTTTGATTGGCAAAAATGGGTATTATTTATGGATTTTAACCTTTTTGGCAGTGCTAAATCGTTTTTCAATTTCAAACCAGGGCACTCATAAAATGATAGGACATGATGAGTACTGCGATGAGTTTGATAAAGGTGCCGGCCAGGAAACCAAGAAAGGATCCAAAGGCCGAACGTAAGGCTACCCGGCTGTGTTTACCAGCGATAAGTTCGCCGAGATAGGCTCCCACAAAGGGCCCGATGATGAGACCCAGGGGCGGAAAAAATAAAAAGCCCACAATCGCCCCTGCTATGCTCCCATTGATTCCCGACTTGCTGCCGCCAAATTTTTTGGTACCCCAGGCCGGGATCAGATAATCGAGCAAGGTGATAATAAAGATAATGAAACCCCAGGTAAATAAAAAGCCCGGCGTAATAGGCGCATCTGGTAAAAAGCACAAAAGTACCAGGGCAAGGAAGCCGAATGCCGGACCGGGTAAAACCGGAACAAAGCATCCGATGAGTCCCAGCAAGAGCAAAATTGCGCCAATTATAATAAGTATAATTTCCATATCTTTATCTCTAAACAAACAAAGCCATGAAAGGATTAGTTGCAAAAATAAAATCTGCCTGAACAAAGCCACAAGTGCAATGTTAATTAATCAAAATTTATAGCATATAGTTTAAAGAACGAAAATCATGGCCAATAGAAAGCAGTACACGCTAACTAAGCAAGACAAAATTTATACAATAAAGGGCACGAAAAAGGAAGATCTCCAAAAGTGGTATTACCTGATGACCCTGGGCAGGCAGCTCGACAACAAGGCTCCCAATTATTTAAAGCAAGCACTGGGCTGGTCGTATCACGCGCCCTACGCCGGGCACGATGGCATTCAACTGGCCATCGGTCAAGTTTTTAATAAAGAAAAAGATCACCTTTTCCCTTACTACCGCGATATGCTAACGGCGATTTCGGCGGGACTTACTCCCGAAGAAATTATCCTTAACGGCATAAGCAAAGCCACCGATATTGCCAGCGGTGGACGGCACATGTCAAACCATTTTGCCAAGCCCGCCTGGAATATTCACAACGTATCCTCGGCCACGGGCAACCACACGCTTCATGCCGCAGGCGTGGCGCGTGCCATAAAATATTACGATGCCAAGGCCGTGGCCATCAGTTCACAGGGCGAATCATCCACCTCCGAGGGCTACGTTTACGAAGCCATCAACGGAGCTTCTGTCGAAAAGCTGCCGGTAATCTTTGTTTTTCAGGACAATGGCTTTGGCATTTCCGTACCAAAAGAACAGCAGACGGCCAACACGAGGGCGGCAGACAATTTTCATGGTTTTAAAAATCTGGAGATAATTTATGCTAACGGCAAAGATCCGTTAAACTCGATGAACGCTATGCTCAAAGCCCGCAAAATTGTGGAAGAGCAAGGTATCCCCGTTATCGTCCATGCCAACTGCATCCGAATGCACTCGCACTCCAACAGCGACCGCCACGAATTATACCGCGATGATGCCGAGCTGGACGAGATGCACCTGCTCGATCCACTCAAAAAATTCAGAGAACGCTTGGTTTATGCCGAGCGCTTTACCAACGAGGAGCTGGATGCGCTGGATGCCAAAGCAAAAAAAGAAATTTCGGCAGCCCACAAAAAAGTACTCAAAGCACCCGATCCCGATCCCAAAAGTATTTTTGACTTTGTGATTCCCGACCCTTATGTTTCCGAAAAATACCCCAAAGGATTGCACGATGGCAAGGGCAAACGCATGAAACTGATCGAAGCCCTGAACTCAACTTTGAAAGCGGAGTTCCGCCACAACCCCGATACTTTTATCTGGGGGCAGGACATGGCCAACAAGGAAAAGGGCGGCATCTTTAATGTGTCCAAAGGGATGCAGCAGGAGTTTGGCCCCAAGCGGGTTTTTAACGCACCTATTGCCGAGGATTATATAATGGGTACGGCCAATGGCATGAGCCGCTTTGATAAAAAGATTCGTATTGTGGTTGAAGGTGCCGAGTTTGCCGATTATTTCTGGCCGGCCATGGAGCAATTCGTTGAAGCTACCCACGAATACTGGCGCACCAACGGAGCTTTTACACCCAACGTAACCATTCGTCTGGCCTCGGGCGGCTTTATTGGTGGAGGTTTGTACCACTCGCAAACTATCGAAGGAGCCTTGACTACCTTCCCGGGAATCCGTGTAGTTTACCCTTCATTTGCCGATGATGCGGCAGGTCTCCTGCGCACCAGTATGCGCTCCGAAGGCCCAACGCTCTTCCTCGAGCCAAAAGCACTCTACAACGACCCCAAAGGCGAAGCAGAAGTACCCGATGATTTCGAGGTTCCCTTTGGCATTGCACGTACCCGCCGCGAAGGCAGCGACCTGAGCATGATTACCTACGGCAATACTACACAAATGTGCATGAAAGCCGCCGAAAGAATTGAAAAGGAAACAGGCAAGTCAGTAGAAGTAATCGACATCCGCTCGCTTATCCCGCTCGACGAAGAAAGCATCCTTGCGTCGGTGCGTAAGACCAACCGTGCATTGGTGGTTCACGAAGACAAGGTGTTTGCCGGCTTTGGTGGCGAAATTGCCGCCTTGATCACCGAGAAAGCCTTCGAGCATTTAGATGCACCCGTCAGGCGTATAGGCTCAACCTTTACACCGGTTGGCTTTAATCGCATTCTCGAAGAAGCCATTTTGCCTAACGAAGAGAGGATTTACCACGCTGCCATCAAGCTCTTGAATTATTAAGCAAGGAAAAATTAGATATTAAACTAAAGCCCCGGAAATCCTCACGATGCCGGGGCTTTTATTTTTTGGTGATGGATGTGGTTTCTGATTAGTTTATGAGGCCACCAAGACCCTAAGGCTCAAAGTAACACGAAGTAAAAAACAATCTTTGTGCACCTTTGAGTCTTTGGTTCTTTGTGGCAACTTCTTAAATTGCATTACTAAGAAAAATGAATTTATTAAAATTGAGCAAGAAATTGAATTGCGGCTATAAATTCATAAAAATCTACTTTTGTAATCAAAATGAATTTCAACGAAAAAATAAAAACGCATGAAAGAAAAAGCATTTCAGGATTATTACCCCGATGATTTTAACCATTGCTACGGCTGTGGCGGTTTGAACGAGCACGGACACCAGCTCAAAAGCCACTGGCAGGGCGATAAGGCCATTGCCGAATTTACACCCAAAAGTTACCATACTTCGCTGCCGGGCTATGTTTATGGCGGTTTGATAGCCTCGCTCATCGACTGCCATAGCACTGGTACGGCGGCAGCAGCCTTGTACAAAAAAGAAGGCCGTGCCATGGATACCGAGCCACCTTTTCGCTGCGTAACAGCCAGCCTCCACGTGGATTATCTACGTCCAACACCTTTGGATGGAAAGCTACGGCTGGAAGCCAGCGTAGAAGCCATCGAAGGAAAGCGTGTTACTGTTTTGATCGATTTATTTGGTGGTGGCGAGCTGTGTGCCAAAGGCCGGGTAGTGGCCGTTGCCGTGGGCGAAAAATGGGTGAGCCGTTGGATTAAATAAAAATAAAAAACACAAAAAATGAGTAAGCCAAACTCCATCCGATTTCCGCTTACCGACAAGATGTTTGAGGTGGCCGGAATATGCGCCACCCTGGTTTTGCTGGTTTTGCCCTTTATTTATTATCGTGATTTGCCCGATGAAATCCCGACTCATTTTGGTTTTCGGGGAACGCCTGATGGATTTGGAAGCAAAGGCTCGATTTGGAGCTTGCCCATCATTGGCTTGCTTTTATACACGGGGCTTACTTTACTTAATTATTTTGTGATTGTAAAAACCAAACTTTCGCCGACCGAAAAAGACGGGGATACCCTTGCCCGCAAAAACATATTGCGCTTAATGCAAATGCTTAAGTTGATCCTGAGCGTATCCTTTGCCTACATTTTATGGATGACTATTCAGGTGGCTTTAGGTATGAGTGAAGGATTGGGAACCTGGTTTCTGCCCACTTTCTTGGTTTTGTTGACCTTTCTGCCCATTGTGTTTTTATTAAGTGTGGCTGGAAAATCCCGGAAGAAGTTAAAGTCATAGTATGGCTCAAAGCCATGCTATGACTGCTGCAATCGGGATTCTATGCTATGGGTTCGCAGCCCCGATAGATAAAGCCATTTGGCTTTATCGAAGGGGATAGCAAGCCTAAAAAGCTGCCAAGTCACCCCGTGAATCCACTTTAAGCACAAAGCATAATTTTTATACTACGCACTATTGCCGGAGCTAATTCACGGGGTGACTAAATCCGAGCCATAAAAACCTTATTTTCCATTTATCAACCTCAATAGAAAAATGATTCCCGATATGAAAACCAACCTTACCTTATTTTTTCAAATCATTTAAAATAAGGTAAGGTTGGTGATGCCTTGGGCTTGCATTTTCTATGAAGGTTTTTTGGTGATGATAAGCCCGCCTGGCCAGTCGGACAGGTTTTTTTATTTTTTAACGATGAATGTTGCGACCTGTCTTAAACTTCGAGATTCAAGATTCGATATCCCGAAAAATAGATCCCGAACCTTCGGGATGTTTTTTCGACATTCAGCGGTTCGATATTCAAAAATTCTAATTTCAAGATATGATTTTAAACACCAGGCTTGCGATCCCCACCTTGTCGGTCGCACAGGCCATCAAAAAGGCGGGGCTGCGAACCCATCCCCTGCATCTTAAATCTTAAATCTTAAATCTAAAATCTTACATCGGACATCTTACATCGGACATCGGACATCGGACATCGGACATCGGACATCGGACATCCCCACCCATATCTGCCACCCACTGGCCAAAATGACAGAACTTGGCAGGTGGCACAGCCTTTGATTTGCCCGGCAACCAGATTTATAAATTGTAAAATAATTGTTTCAAAATTGATAGATATGCAAAAAGGACAAATCAACGTACAAACGGAGAACATCTTCCCGATCATCAAAAAATTTCTTTATTCGGATCATGAGATTTTTCTTCGCGAGCTGATCTCCAACGCCGTGGATGCCACACAAAAACTGAAAACACTGGCCAGCACCGGACACTTCAAAGAAGAACTGGGCGACCTGACCATCCACGTGGAAGCCGATGCCAAAAAAGGTACCCTGACCATCCGCGACCGGGGCATAGGAATGACGGCTGATGAAGTGAATAAATACATCAACCAGATCGCCTTTTCGAGTGCTGAAGAATTTGTAAAGAAATTTAAAACCAAAACAGAAGCCGAACAAAACGCAATCATCGGGCACTTTGGACTTGGTTTTTATTCGGCCTTTATGGTGGCCGAAAAGGTGGAAGTGATAACCAAGACCTACAAAAAAGGTGGATCTACCAAGGCGGTAAAATGGACCTGCGACGGTAGCCCCGACTATACCATGGAAGACACCGTGAAGAAAGATCGCGGTACCGAGATTATTCTTCATATTACCAAAGAAGAAAAAGAGTTTCTGGAGGATTATAAAATCAAAGAGCTGCTCAACAAGTATTGCCGCTTCCTGCCCGTTCCCATCCAGTTTGGGATGAAACAGGAGAGCGTGAAAATTGAAGGCGAAAAGGATAAAGACGGCAACGACAAGTACAGCGAAATCGAAAAGCCCAACATCATCAACAATACAGCTCCACTGTGGAAAAAAACGCCGGCCGAATTAAATGATGAGGATTATAAAAAATTCTACCGCGAGTTGTATCCGATGAATTTTGATGATCCGCTTTTCCATATCCACCTCAATGTGGATTATCCTTTTAACCTGACGGGGGTTATGTACTTTCCCAAGGTGAAGAAAAACCTGGAGGTACAGCGCGACAAAATCCAGTTGTACTCCAACCAGGTATTTGTTACCGATTCGGTGGAGGGCATTGTGCCTGACTTTTTAACGCTGCTGCATGGCGTTTTGGATTCGCCCGACATTCCGCTCAACGTGTCGCGCAGCTACTTGCAAAGCGACCGCAGGGTGAAGCAGATTTCCAATCATATTATGAAAAAAGTAGCCGATAAGTTGGAAGAGATATTTAAAAACGACCGCGAGCAGCTCGAAAAAAAGTGGGACGACATCAAGGTATTTATCGAGTACGGAATGATTTCGGAGGATAAATTTTACGATCGTGGCAAAAAATTCAGCCTGCTGAAAAATACCGAGCAAAAGTATTTTACCCTGGACGAATACAAGGATAAAATAAAAGACAAGCAAACCGACAAGGATAAAAAGCTGGTTTACCTTTATGCTACCGATGCCGATGAGCAGCACAGCTACATCGAGTCAGCCATCGAAAAAGGCTACGATGTGCTGATGATGGACGGTGTGCTCGACAAGCATTTTATCAACACGCTGGAGCAAAAATTTGAAGATACTACCTTTGCCCGTGTGGATGCCGACACCATCGAAAAGATCATCAAGAAAAACGATGACCAGTTGCCCTCCAAACTCGATGACAAGCAAAAAGAAAAGATAAAACCCTTTTTTGAGGAAGCCGTGGATAAGTCGAAATTTACCGTCCAATTCGATAATCTTAGCGAAAGCGACCTGCCGGTGCTCATCACGCAGCCCGAATTTATGCGGCGCATGAAAGATATGTCGGCTCTTGGCGGTGGCGGCGGAATGATGGGTCTGGGTAATTTGCCCGATAGCTACAATTTGGTGGTCAATGCCAACCATCCGCTGGTATATAAACTTACCGAAAACGATAAGGACGAGGAAAGTAAAAAAACGGCCAAACAGCTTAGCGATCTGGCCCTGCTTTCGCAGAATCTGCTTAAAGGAAAAGCCCTTACCGATTTCATCAAACGCAGTGTGGAAATTTTGTAATGCTGCGAGCTAAATAAATATGATATTGAGGCGTTGTTTGTTTGATAAATGAGCAACGCCTCATTTTTTTAGTACTAACAAATTTTGAAAACCTATTGATAAATGTTCTACCCCCCTCCAGAAGTTACCGAAGAATATATTTCAAGCCAGGATGTATCCGATATCAAACAAGCCATACTTAATGCCGAGCTGGACACCTCGTCCGAAATCCGGGTTCACATCGAAGAAACCTGTCCGGGCGATGTGTTGCGCCGTGCCTCCGATGCCTTTCTCGAACTAAAGATGCACAAGACAAGCAAGCGAAACGCCGTACTTTTTTACCTCGCTTTGAAAAACCGAAAGTTTGCCCTGATCCCCGATTACGGGATTTTGGAAAAAGATACCGAGCATTTTTGGGAAACCTTAAAAATGGAAATGCTGGATTATTTTCGTGAAAACAATTTTTCGGATGGACTGATACACGGCATAGGCCGCACCGGCGAATACCTTAGAAGAGTTTTTCCCTACGACAGGGAAAATACCAACGAATTGCCCAACGAGATTTCGTTTGGATAATGGATTGTAAAATCAGAAATCCATTATTAAAGTAAAGAATTTTAATAATTTAGCCCAAAATTTAATACATGAAAACAATGAGTGCATTTAACACCGTAAAAAACTACCTTCTGGAGCTTGAGTACAATATCCTTTCGGAGGATTTGGCCGAAGAGCTTATGGTGGTAGAAAAAGCCGATGCAGGCATCAGCCAGTTAATCGTGGATTGCGAAGAACCCATTTTGATAATCGAATATCCCCTCTTCAAAATCAACAAGGGCAGCGAAGCGATTTACAAGGAACTGCTGGCCAAGAATCGCGACATTATTCATGGTGCCTTTGCCCTGGCCGAGGACAACACCTTGATTTTTCGCGATACCCTGCAAATCGAAAACCTGGATTTGAACGAGCTGGACGGCTCGCTGGAATCGCTCGAATTACTCCTTGCCGAATACGGTGAGCGAATTATTGAAATCTCTAAAATGCAGTAATCATGGGACTATTTAACAGAATTTTTAAGGTGGGACAATCGGAAGCCCACGCCGTAGTTGACAAACTGGAAAATCCGATTAAGATGACCGAGCAGGGTATCCGCGATATGAAAAAAGACCTGGAGCGAAGCATGATTGCCATGGCCGAGGTTAAAGCCGTTGCCATACGCACCAGAGGCGAAATATCCGATAACGAAAACCGGTCTGTGTCCTACGAGAACAAAGCCATCCAGCTTATCAAAAGTGCCGAGGCAGGAAGACTATCTCCCGAAGAAGCCGACCGTTTGGCCAGCGAAGCACTGAACCGGAAGCAGGAAGCTAAAACTGCTGCCGAAACTGCCAAAGCCCAGTATCAGCAACTGCAAAGTCAAATTGGTCAGCTTAGCGGCAATGTAAATAAACTCAAGGCCAGCATCAGCAAATACGAAAGCGAACTGAAGATGCTCAAAGCGCGCTATCGCGTAAGCAACGCTACTTCAAAACTCAATAAATCGCTTGCCAACGTGGATAGCAACGGCACCATTGCCATGCTCGAAAAAATGAAGGATAAGGTAGCCCAGCAAGAATCGCTGGCCGCTGCTTATGGCGATATGGCCGATGCCAACACCAGCCTGGATGATGAAATTGATAAAGCTCTGCTGGATGCCCCCGCATCGGGAGCCAGTGGCGAACTGGCCGCACTGAAAGAACGCCTGCAACTGAAAGGATAAACCATGAAGTTTAACTTCTTCAAAAAGAAAAAAACGCCGGATTACGATCCGATAAACATGCAGATTGCCGATTTGCATGTAGGATTTATTTTTGAATATGATTTGAAATCCTGGCAGGTAATGGAGGAATACACCTACGATTGGGGTGATAATTATTTTAGCAAGGAGTTTAAAATTTCATCGGGTTCCGATATTTTGTTTTTGAGTGTGGAAGAAGATGATATTGTAGAGCTAAGCCTGCAGCGCAAGATCAAACTTTCGTCGATTGAGGGCGACATCGAGCGCGAAATCATCCGCGAAAAAATTCCTCCCTCAAAGATCGTTTACAAGGGTGTGGATTATTATCGCGACAGCGAATCACCGGGCTATTTCAAGCAGGAAAACTCGGACAAAGACTGGCTGGAGATGATAAGCTGGAATTATTTTAATGAGGAAGAAGACCGGGTGCTTACCATCGAACAGTGGGACGAGCGCGAATTTGAAGCCTCGCACGGCAAGGTGATCAAGGAATACGAAATCAGCAACATCATGCCGGCGGGATAGGGGTGGCTTTCATGCACTCCGGGAAATGTTTTAGCCGGGTCATTACATCCATTCTTTTCCTCAGAATAATTTGTATGAGTTTTGGTTTTTCTTGACCGCAAAGTACGCGGAGGGCGCAAAGTATTTTTCTGACGAAAAATAATAGGGTTTCGATATTGAATGAATAAAAACAATAAGCGATGAAAAAGAGAACTAAGATTTTTAGCAAAATTGCAATGCTGGTTTTGGCCATCAGCTTTTTATCGGCTTGCATCAGCGGTGGCGGCTACACCGAAGAAGGGCTGGATACGGTGATTAAAAACTATCGCGAAGAGCCAAATTTTACCGTTTTGCTTTACGACCAAAACTACGAAGGCAGCAAGTATTTGCACCAGTATCAGGTGATACTGCCCGTGGGCGATACGGTGGAATCGAAGGTAACGGGTTTTTATCCGGTCTCCGATCGCTTTTTTAATGCCAACGTGGATCATCTGGGGATGGAGCTGGCCAACAAAAAAGATGGCGTTGTTAACAAAACCGTGGCACCGGCGGGTTACTCGCAGTATGTGGGCAATCCGAAATACGGCCAATGGAGCGAGCGCAACGGAAGTTCTTTTTGGGAGTTTTATGGCAAGTTTGCCTTTATGAACTCCATGTTCCACATGTTTGCCTCACCGGCACGTTACGGCTATTGGGAGGACTACCGGCGCAACTATGCCCCGCGAGGCCGCACCTACCGTGGCCCCAACAATACCTACGGCACGCAAACCTATATGAATAGCCGCACGGGCAAATCGACCAGTTGGAGCCAGAAACCCACCTCCTTTCGCAACGACGTGCGCTCGCGGGTTCAACGCAGCTCCACCGCTTCAAAATCGAGGGTCAGCCGTTCGTCCAACCGCTATTCCAGCAGTTCGAGCAGCCGATCGAGGAGTGGTGGTTTTGGGAAATAAGCAAACATTTGCAACTTCGTAAAACACAGTTTGATGAAAAACTTTGAAGTAGAAAATGCTAAAAATGAATTGATTTTAAAGTTCAGTAAGCAATTTTTTGTTAATCGTTTTTTATATAATTTGGTGAAACGGATACAAATGGAAGAAATAGCGCAAAAATCGGAATTTGATCCTGCCGTTCTGGACTTAGCTAATGAAATAAATCAAAGCTGGTGGGAGAAAAATGGAACCGATTTTCTTAAAGATGTCAAGAAATAAAATTTCATATTATTAACACCCACGTGGGGTTTAAGAAATTACACATTATCTAACTATGGAAGAATACATCGCATACCCAAACCTGGCACTGGCACTCGATACCTTGATTTATATCGTGGCGGCTTTCCTGCTATTTTTTATCGGAAAAAAGGCCTACGGCATCGCCTACAAAAAAATTGACATAAAAAGCGAACTGGTTAAAAAAGATAACCTGGCTTTTGCCCTGGCCAACGTGGGTTTTTATATCGGCCTCTTGTTGGCCATCGGCAGTGTTATTGTCGGGCCATCCTTCGGCATCCTCATCGACCTGATGGATATTTTTGTGTTCGGCATCCTGGCCATCTTGCTGCTGCTTTTATCGGCCTTCATTATGGATAAGTTGATCCTTGCCCGCTTTAGCACCACCAAAGAAATCATCGAAGACCAAAACCCCGGAACCGGAATCGTGGTCGCGGCCAATTTTATTGCTTCGGGATTGATTATTTCGGGAGCCATGGTTGGCGAGGGTAAAAACTTCTTCCCCGAAATGGCAGGCGGCTATATTATTTCGGGCATTATCACGGCCATCGCTTTTTGGATTACCGGACAGGTGGTGATGATACTGGCGGCTTACGTTTATAATCTCATCACACCCTACGACATTCATCATCACATCGAAAAAGATAATATTGCCGTGGGCATCGGCTTTGCCGGGGCGCTAACAGCCCTTGCCGTACTGATTAGCCATGCTACCTCCGGCGACTTTATCAGTTGGCAGGAACATTTTAGCAAGGTGGCCATCGAGGTAGCGATCGGTTTTATCTTTCTGCCCATCGTGCGTATTATCACCGATAAAATACTGCTGCCCGGCGAGCGGCTTACCGATGAGATCATCAACCAGGAGCATCCCAATATCGGGGCTGCCATCATCGAGGCCTTTGCCTACATTGGCGGAGCAGTTTTGATTACCTGGTGTTTGTAAAATATTGTTGTGATTGGCTGCAGGCAAAAACTGAAGTTGAATATCAATAGCTTCGGCATTTTTGCCTGTATCATTTTAACTCGAATACCAAAGTCCATCATTGCCTTGAAGAATAAGTCATTCATACTTAAAGCGGCACTTTTCGCAACCGGCCTTTCGGGCATTGTGGCGGAATACATCCTGGCTACCCTGGCCAGCTATTTTTTGGGCGACAGCATTGTGCAGTGGGCACTCATCATTTCGCTCATGTTGTTTTTTATGGGTCTGGGAAGCCGCATAAGCCAGTACATTCGCACCAATATTTTCACCACCTTTATTTTTATCGAATTTACACTCTCGCTCGTTGTTGCGTTTTCGGCTTTGCTGGCCTATTCTACCGCAGCCTTTAGTATTTATACCGGTGTGTTCATTTATGCTTTGGCTATGATTACCGGGCTTTTGATTGGGATGGAATTGCCCCTGGCCGTGCGGCTCAACGAGGACTTTGAAGAACTGCGGGTGAATATCTCGAGCATTCTCGAAAAGGATTATTACGGCAGCTTGCTGGGTGGATTATTTTTCGCTTTTGTGGGTTTGCCTCTGCTTGGCTTAACTTATACGCCCTTTCTGTTGGGGCTGGTCAATCTGGCGGTAGCCATCGCCATGCTCAATTTTTTCCCGACCATTCTAAGCAAAAAGATTCGGATTCAAATTAATGCCCTTGCGGGGATAGTGCTGCTGATAATTATGCTCGGATTTTTCAATGCCAAGGATATAATTTTTTATGGCGAGCAAAATAAGTACAAGGACAAGATTATTTATTCGGAACAGTCGCGTTACCAAAAAATTGTGATCACGGAATGGCGCGGCAAGCATTGGCTTTATCTGAATGGCAACCTACAACTTTCTACTTTTGACGAGGCCATGTATCACGAGGTGCTGGTGCATCCGGCCTTGGCCTTGGCCAAAACACCTTATGAGGTGCTTATACTTGGCGGTGGCGATGGCTGCGCTGCCCGCGAAGTTTTAAAGTATCCGGCGGTAAAAAATATCAGTCTGGTCGATCTTGACCCGGCCATGACAGATTTGGCCATGAACCACGAAGTTTTGCTCGCGGCAAACGACAGCTCCATGTTCGATCCCAAATTGCAGATTATCAACCAAGATGGTTATTTGTTTCTCGAAGACAGCCCAAATCTGTATGACCTCATTATCATTGACCTGCCCGACCCTCGCAATGTGGAGCTGGCACGGCTATATTCTTTGGAGTTTTATACCCTGTGCCGCCGTCATTTGCGACCAAATGGAGTTTTGGTTACCCAAGCCGGAAGTCCCTATTATGCAGCCCGCAGTTTTGCCTGCATCCTGAAAACTGTCGAGGCCGCCGGCTTTTCGGCCATTCCCCTGCACAACCAGATTTTAACTATGGGTGAATGGGGATGGGTGCTTGGCGTAAATGCCGAAGGAACTGATGAAGAATTAATCCGGCAACTAAAAAATACAGATTTTGATATTCTTGAAACGAAGTGGATAAATCGGGAAGCCATCGGCTTGATAACTTCCTTTGGTAAAGATTTTTTTATGGATACGAATGATTCGATAAAAATCAATAAGGTGCATGATCCGGTTTTGTATCGCTATTTTCTAAATGGCACCTGGGATTTGTATTAATGTGCAATTATAGAAAATTTGTAAATTTGGAGAAAATTTATAGTTATGACTTTGAATATAAATATTGATGTAAACCAAATCATCCAAATCATCGGTCAGTTGCCTGATGATCAAAAAAAGATGGTTAAGCATGAAATTGATAAATCCCTGGCCAATAAAAAATCCATTCATCTTACTGATGATTTTACACAGTTATTATTAAATGGCCCTGTTATGACCCAGGAAGAAGAAGATCGGTTTAAAAGAATAAATAAAGATTTCGAGGAATGGACAAAGAACTTATTTGCATAGACACTTCAATTCTGATTGATTTTTTTAGGAAAAAAAAGAAAGAGAAATCCATATTTGTTAAGCTCTCACGGAATTTTGATTTTGCTATTTCTGTTATTACGAAATTTGAGATTTTGGTTGGCGCTAACAAGGACCAGATAGATTATTGGGAAAGTTTGTTAAGTAGATTGCTTATATTGCCGCTCGATAATAATGAAATTAAAATAGCAGCGGATATCCATAAAGGCCTTGTCAAGAAAAACCAAATAATAGGCATTAAGGATATTCTTATTGCTTCATGCGCCATTTCAAAAAATCTTGAGTTGGTTACTTTAAACCTCAAAGACTTTGAGAGGGTTAAAAGTCTGCGATTACTAAATTTGGAGAAAATATGAAAGCTGAGATATTTAATTTTCATGGATGGATAGCCGAGACATTGCCCGAGAAAGTGACGGCAGTAATGGAAGAATATCTCGGCAAGGCAGGCTTTACGGTTTTGGATAAAGTTGCGCATCAATTCAGCCCTGGTGGTTTTACCGCCGTTTGGATTTTGGCCGAAAGCCATCTGGCGGTCCATTCCTTCCCCGAAGAAAACAAAACGTATGTGGAAATTAGCAGTTGCAGCCTCACCAAAAACAAAGCTTTTTTAAAACAAATCGAACCATTGGTAATTCCTCAATAAGCACTGATGAAAATGAACTTACGGACACGGCGAACGGTATGGCAAACAGGCGGGGCAATCCTTTTCTTCGTCCTCCTGCTTTCGCTGATTCGCTATGTTGAAAAAGATGCCGAAGGAAGCTCAATAAAAAGCCTGTTCGATGCTTTTTGGTATTCCATCGTTACGCTTACCACCGTTGGCTATGGCGATTCCTACCCTGTTACTATCCCCGGAAAAATGATCAGCCTGGTCTTAATACTTTTTAGCCTGGGCGTGTTAAGTTATGTTATCGGACAAATCAGTACAAAAATTCAACAATATATGGAAAAGAAAAAATTGGGACAATTCGGGACGGATTTCGAAAACCATGTAATTTTGGTGGGATGGGATGATTTCGGTAAAATGATTGTGGACGAAATTATCCATGCCAATCAAAAGGTGGCCATTATCACCGACCAGCGCAATGACGTGGACATTATCCGCGAACTGTATGGCGACAATGTATTTACATACTTTGGCGAGTTGACCTCGATGGAAGCCCTGGAAAAAGTAAATGCCAAAAATTCGGTTTCGCTTTTTATCAACCTTGGAGACGATTCCAAATCCCTGGTTTACCTCATCAATCTTCGCAAGAATTTCAAGGATATAAATGTGGTGGTTTACCTTAGCAATGCTGCGCTCAAAGAAACCTTTTATAATGCCGGAGCTACTTACGTGATTCCCGAAAAAGACATCAGTTCCAAACTTATCGCCAGCTTCGTTTTCGAGCCCGACGTAGCCAAATTCACCGAGGATTTAATCAGCACTTCTTCAAGCAAGGATGCTGCGGACATGTTCGAGTATAAAATTGGCGATGCCAACCCTTTGTTGGGCATTAACTGTCTGGAAGCTTTTATCAACCTTAAAAAAGACCATAATGCTGTCCTGCTTGGTCTGTCCAAGAAAAGGGAAGGTGAATATCAGCTTATCAAAAATCCCGGCGAAAAAGACATTATCGAAAAGGGCGATTACATAATCATTGTTGCCGATGGCAGTACCAAAAAGAAAATCGAAAGATTATTTAATATAAAAGAAGGCCGTATGCTCCGTGCTTAAATCTCTAATAACACGAATGAAGAGAAAAGCTAGCCATAGCCTGTCCCAATTTTACAGGAAATGCACGAATGGAAAGATTAGCCAGGAAAGTACGAAGACAATTTTATTCGTGCATTCTTGGCGAAAAAAAGATGCGTGGCAAAACTATCATTCGTACCATTAAGATATAATTCGTTTGTGAACCAGCTTTTCTTCGCCAAAATTTACGATTAGCCCCAAGCGCAAATCCGAAACTTTCAGATAGTTAATCGTTCGGGCGACAAATTCATCCGTGATGGCTCTCACGCCTTTTACTTCAAGTATGATTTTATCGTAAACCACAAAATCGGCGAAGAATTTGTGTTCCAGGATTACATCCTTATATTTCACCTCATACTTTTGATCGCGTGCATAAGGAATACCGGCTTTTTTGAATTCGTATTCCAGCGCATCTTTATACACCACTTCGAGGAAGCCCGGCCCAAGGTAGTTATGTACCTCAAAGCACAAGCCGATAATCTTGTAAGATTCTTCTTTGTAAAGTATATTTGTCATACCCACAAAACTAAGAATAAATTTTGAATGCCACGAATGTTTATTTAATCAGCCACGAATGTTTATTTAATCAGCCACGAATGCACGAGTAAAATAATATTCGTGCATTCGTGGCATAATTACTATTGGTGCATTCGTGGCATAATTACTATTGGTGCATTCGTGGCAGACTTTTGAGTCGGTGCAAAATAATTCGTGCCATTGTATTTTTTTTTGTACTTTCGATGCTGTTTATTAATCTAAAAAAGGAGGATATTATGCAAACCTACATCTTGTTTACAAAACTCTCGACTGACCTCTCGTATGAGATGAAAAACCGCGAACGCCAAGGTCGAAGCTGGCTCGAGCGGGTGCGTGCCAAATGTCCGGAAGTAAAATTCCTGTCGCATTACGCCATCCTGGGCGAGTACGACTTCATCGACATCTACGAAGCTCCCGACCCGGAAACTGCGGCCAAAGTTTCGATGATAAGCCAGGCTAACGGTGCCATCCAGGCCAAAAGCATGCTTGCCATCCAATACAAGCGTTTCCTGGAACTCACCGAAGAAATCTGATAACAGCGAAACTGCGTTTAAAAAAAATCCCCGGCACAAGGCACGGGGATTTTTTTGTGTTTTACAATTTGGGAGAATAATGTCGCTTTAGCCACTTAGACAAACCATCGAAGCCCGGAAATAAAACCCGCTCGTTAATATTTACCTGATCCAGTTTATCCCTGATCTCCCATTTCATTTCAGCGGGGATTTGTATTCTGAAATATAAATCCGGTTTGTCCTCCAGCCATTCATCAAGCAAACTTTCGGCATGAGACATAAAGGTAAAAATAGCAAACTGGTTCACAATCCGATTATCAAGAGAGGGAGATTCGAAGGCTACCGTAAAGGCACTATCTTCGTTCGAGAGTTCGCCCAGGCTGCGATAAACATTACTAAGCATAACGCTGGTAAAACTGTTGGAGCCTACCCTGCACAATTCTTTATTCAACTTATCGGGCAAGTACTTTCCCAGTGCCTCGTATTTCAAAGCCCAGATAATGCCATCACGATCAAATTTGTCGAGTTCGGCGGTAACAAAGTGCAGAGCTACATAGGGAGAGTAAGTCCAGTCGAGCAGGCGGGTGGGCAGGCCATGGTGCTGCGCCAGAGCCAGCCAATCCCAATCGGTGTTATTGATTGCATCGGGTTGATGCGAATACTTTTTGAAGTTGCGCAGCAGGTGAAATTCCAGACTTGGATAATTGCCCCCGAGCCGATTCAGCGAAGATTTAAGCTCATAAGCAAAGTTGGACAAGCCCCGATAGATGTATGGCGATCGTATCCGGTCGATTTTCGCATTGTAGGCATCATGAAACAGGATGTCCTGTAAATCTGTCCAATTCCTGGGTCTTAATTCATTTTTTAAGGTCATAATATTTTTTTCCTTTCGGCAATTCCTGGCAAAGTTATAAACAAAAACTACATTTTTGAATTATTGAGCAAGTATATCAAGAATGGCGATTTTGATAATAAATGTTAAAGTTTGCTTTTTTAATACAATCATGAAAACTATTACCACCCGGCTATGTTTAGGCGGATATTCATAAACATCACATTTATATACTTATTTTTTTAGCTATGAGAAAAATTCTTCTTGCATTAGTTGCGGTGATCGCGATAGGTTTCGCTGCCCAGGCACAATATACCGAGCGCCCCTGGCTGATAGGCGTTAGTACCAACTATGTTGATTTTAATGCCGTAGAGCAAAGTGTGGGTGATCAGTTTACCGACTCGGACTGGATGGGGAAAACCCTTCCGGGGATGATACGCGTTGGTCGTAATTTGAACAAATCGTTCAATGCTTCGGCCTTGTTTGCCACAGTTAAAACAGAACCTGGCAAAATGAATCTTATTCCACTGGAAAGAAACATTGCCAGCGATCAGTTTTACAAACTCGGGGTGCAACTCGAATACAAATTTGCCAACGATTACATCCTCAAAGAGAGCAGTTGGTTCGATCCCTATGTTTTCTTAGGCATGAATGGCTCGGCCATCGACGATCTTACCTACCTCTCCAGCTCGATGGGCGTGGGTTTCAACATCTGGTTCATCGATCCGCTGGGGATCAACTTCCAGGGTTCGTATGATTATAATTACGATTTTAACGATTACATGCACTATTCGGCTGGTATCGTTTTCCGTTTTGGAAAGAAAAATGATATGGATGGCGATGGTGTAAACGATAAAAACGACCTATGCCCCGAGCAGGCTGGTTTGATTGAATTTATGGGTTGCCCCGATACTGATGGCGATGGTATTTCCGACAATGAGGACGATTGCCCGCGTATTGCCGGCGTTGAAGCCTTGAATGGTTGCCCTGATACCGATGGCGATGGCATTGCCGATAAGGACGATCAATGCCCCACCACCGCTGGTTCCGCCGAATTTAACGGCTGCCCTGATAGCGATGGCGATGGCATCATCGACAAAAACGACCGCTGCCCCGACGTTGCCGGAGTTGCTGCCTTTGCTGGCTGCCCCGATACTGATGGTGATGGTATCCCGGATAACCGCGATGAATGCCCCCAGGAAGTGGGTCCTGCCGATAACAATGGCTGCCCTCGACCGATTGCTCCGCCAGTGGAAGTTGAAGAGCAACTCACTTTCAACGCCAAGCAAATCCAGTTTGAAACTTCGAGTGCAAAAATAATGGGCACTAGTACTGCTATCCTCAACGAAATCGTGAAGATAATGAACGAATATCCCGAAGCACGTTTCGCCATTAACGGTTATACCGATAACTCGGGACCTGCCGAATTTAACCTGAAACTTTCGCAGGAAAGAGCAGATGCTGTAAAGAAATTCCTAACTGGAAAAAACATATCCACTGATCGTATTGAAGCCAAAGGCTTTGGTGAAGCCAATCCCGAGGTATCAAACGATACTAAAGAAGGCAGAGCACAAAACCGCCGCGTGGAAGTAAAATTGATAAAGTAATTTTGCCTGCATAGCAAGCAAGCCTGATAATCTGAATCAGAAAAAGAGCACTCCATTGTGGGTGCTCTTTTTTTTTCGCTTCGGGATTGACTAAATAAAAAATTACCTTTGGGGTTCGGTTAATTTTATTTGCAAACTAAATAAATAGGATTATGAAAAAGTTAAGTATTTTGCTCATGCTCGCTTTTTTTACCAGCGTAGCAGGATTTAGTCAAACCACACAGTGGTTAAACTATACCGTAACCACGCATCCCTATCCCCGGCTTGCAATTAGCGAAACGGATATCTGGGCTTGCTCTTACGGGGGTATCATTCAGATTAATAGAGAAACCGAGGAGCTTACAATTCATAATCATGTAAGTTCCAATTTGAATTTTTTTCCGACACGGCTTATTTTGGATTCCGAGGATAATGTGTGGTTTTATGATACCGAAAACATCGGAAAATTTGATAAGCAAAATTGGGAATCCATCGATATGACGCAATACCTTGGTCAGTATGAGGCCATCATACAAATGCATATTTCAAATACTGACGAAATTTTTCTATCAGTCCATCCAACCAGCACGATTTACCAGTTTGTCGATAATTCACTAATCCCCATTTATACCAGCGAATTACCATATCCTGAAAATCAAATAGCGGATATTGCCTTCGATTCCAACGATAACTTATGGCTTGCATTTCCTCATTCAGTTATGCGCCTCAGTGAAAGCGATACCTTGATTTTTGATCCTGCTAATTCAGGTATTCCTGATGAATACATTTCCGATATTTTTTTTGATAGCGATGACAGGATTTGGGTAGTACCCGAAGGCCTGGATGAAGTTTCCTTGGTTATGTTCGATGGTGATGAGTGGTTTAGCTGGGAGAAATCTGTTTTTGCAAATTATGATATTCAATGGAATAACTTCACCGAAGATGCGAACGGCATAATTTATCTTAGTTCTTTTAATGGAATATGGAAATTTGAAAATGATAGCTGGGATGAAATTGAGCATAGCATTTCCACCGATTATTTAACGATTGATTCGGAAAATAAGCTTTGGTGCTTATCTCAGGGGCAAATCAAAAAAAACACCGGGAACGAATGGATATCGCTTGTTCAAACCAATAACACCCTGGATGAAGAAGGAAATTTTTGCATAGCCGATGCTGCAAACACGATGTATATAGGAAGCAAAACACGAATTGCTTCTTTTGATGGTACAACATGGGATAAATATGACGGGATGGAAGAAGTATATTTATTGGCTGTTTCGGATCAGGGAAAGGCAATGGCCGTTACGGGTGGACAAATTAAAACTTCCACTGATATGATTACATGGCAGGTTTTAAATCATCCCGATTTCCCAAACTGGAATTTGCCCTACCACAAAATATATCCCGGTGCAAACAATGAGTTTTGGATAGGAACCAATAATGGATTGTTCCGTGTAAACGATGGAGCAATTGACCGGGTGCTGGAAATGCGGGTTAATGATATTGTACCGGATGAAAATGGGAATATTTGGCTGGCTACCGAAGATGGCTTGATTAAATACAATCAGGGCATCATGGAAATTTACAATACAGCAAATTCTAGTTTGGAAGCAAACTTCATTTCACATATTAGTGACATGAATGAAAACAGGGCTTGGCTATCCGTACAAAAATTAATAGAAGACCCTCCCTATTACTGGTTAGAAAGCTATTTGACCGAATTTGTTGATGGTGATTTTACCTCTTATGATACTTTATGCTGTCAGGATTATAATGTAAGTATTGGAGAAAATCAATTTCTAATGGAGAAAATTATTCCTGATACAAACGGAGGGATATGGGTTAATTATCGGGACAAAGGGCTAATGCACTTTAACGAAGGCGTTTTTACCTTGTACAATTATGCCAATTCCGGTTTGGCTTCTAATCGCATTAATGATTTTCTTATAGATGCATCTGCGAATATTTACCTTCTTCACCATAGTGCTTTATCCATCTTTAATCCGGACGGGATTACTATTGGGGAGCATGAGTTGTTGCTAAATAATACCCTTTCCGTATATCCGAATCCGTCCAGTGGTCAGTTCTATTTTAATTTGGAAAAGGCAGGCTCAAATCAGGTAAGCATAAATATAAGCGACATGAGCGGCAGATTGGTTTATTCGCGCATCCATAAAGCTGAAGCCGGCCGCATTGCCTTGAAATTACACAGCCTGAAGCCCGGGATTTATGTGTACGAAATCACCAACGAAGAGATGTTTAATAGCGGGAAATTGCTGATTAGTGAATAGGGCTTGATCTTTATTCCATGAAATAGTTAAAGTGGTCGATGTTAGGGCTTGCTGAAAAGCTCACAATAATAATATTTCGGTGCTCTGCACCCTACATGGTTCATGGTGGAATTTGATTTCTACAAAGATTGCGCAGCTCTGCAGCTTGAGGTGCAGCCTGCCCGCGTAATGCATTCAGGCGGGCGCACCGATAATCTTTGTAGTTATATGTTAGCATCTGGCACAAAGGTGCAGCCTGCCCGCGTAACGCATTCAGGCGGGCGCACCGTAAGATTAAATGCAAGTGTTTTTGAATAACCGTGCAAAAAACCTTGCATCAAAACAAAACATTATTTTAAAATGCGTTTGAATTCCTGCCTGAAATAACGGATATCGGAGTTATTATGTAAGGTCAATACACTTCATCGTGTGAACCAATATCAACTAAAACGGCTCGTTTGGGTTTATCTTCAGTAAAATAAAATATAACACGTGTATCATGATCTACTGTATAACTCCAAAGATGCCGCAACCTGCCGGATAGTTTATGAGTTCTTAATGATGGGTGAAAAGGGTCATCAATAAACAATTGCAGTGAATCCAAAAACCTGAGCTTGATTTCAGGCATAAAAATATTTTTTTTTCAATGCTCTTTTGAAAGAAGTGCTAAACGCGACTTCCATTACAGCATTTTCTTAAGTTGATCTATGTTTGACGAGAAAATCAGTTTCTCATTCTTCTCTTCATCCTTGGCTAATAGATAATTTTTATGGATTTCATCCCTTCGGTTTTCCGTGATATTGCGTTCCAGCATTGCTAATAATTGCTGTTTTTCTTCAAGTGGCAAATCATATATTTCGCCAACAATATTGCTAAATGTAGCTCCCATGACTTTATTTTTTAAAAAAGCAAAGATAAATAATCTTGTTGGAAAATAAGTTTTTTGTGTGTCCGAATCCACCGAATGGCCGATTCTTTTTTATTTAATAAGGCGTTTGAATTCCTGCCTGAAATAGCGGATATCCGCAGTATCAAGCATAAAATCTTTCCAGCCGCTTTTGGTTTTACGTGCAAAAACGGCGACAAGGTAAATTAGATTCATCAGGTAGGCCACCGAGGCTGTAAGACCTGCTGCTTCGAGGCCAAAGAGCGGAATGAAAATCAGTCCCAGCACGAGCGTAAAAACCAAACCAATGCCGCTGGCAAGCATGTTGTGCCTGGGCTCGCCTGTTCCCGAAAAATAATGGCTGAACATCATGCTACAAGCCGTGGCGAGCAAACCCACCGCGAGCGTAAAGATAACGAGCTTGATATGCACAAAATCAGCACTGAAAATAAAACTGTAAATACTGCCCGGCAAAATTAGGAGCACCAGTAAAATAAGCGAGGTAAAAATAAAAGTAAACTTGAACAGCCTGAGCGTAACAAGGCGGGCAAAGTCCTTGTCAGCGGAATTGGATATAGACGAATACTGAATCATCGCCACACTTTTGCCAATAAGCCAAACGCCTTCGCCCAACTGCGTGGCTGCCGTATATACGCCCAGGGCAGCACGCCCCAAAAACAACTCGATGATGTAGTAGCTCAGCCGGTAATTCAGCATCTGCAACACATTGGCCGATTGGATAAACTTTCCGTATTTGAAAATCTCGATTACGATTTTATCTAAATGTTTAATATCAGCAATTTTTAAATATTGGATGATGGCAAAAAAGCTAAGCAGAAACGCGCCGCCATAAGCCACAAACAAGGCATAAACAAAAACCCCGACATCATCCGCATTTCTTACCATAACAAAGTACAAAAGGCTAAGCAGGGTAAAGAGTGCCTGCACCAGTGTAACGCCGTTAAAAAGCGTGATGCGTTGCTTGCCCAGCAAGATGTTTTGATTCGCGCTGATGAACGATTGAAGGATGGCCAGCACCAGTATCTGGAGCGCAAACTCGGCCGGGACAAGATGAAGCAAAGAAAGTAAACCCGCTCCCGCCAACGAGGCAAGCAAGCCCCACACGTAGGATGGAATGAGCAAGCGCACCACCGGATGCCGTGGCGCAAGATACACCAGCGCACCCCCGCCCACGTAATTGCTCGCCAGCAAAATAAGGCTGATGCCAAGCACAATCAGGCCGATAGTTCCCATGCCCTCGGCTCCGAAATAATTGGTGTTAACTACCAAAATCACTATCGAGAGGATGGCATTGAGAAAGCGAACCAAAGCGGTGCTTAGAATATTTTTGAACATCAGCTTCTTAGGTTTTTAATTTTTCGACCAAGAATGCGCATAAAATGCCGGATGCTAAAGATATATTGCTTTCCGTCCACGGCAACGCTGTTTCCCTGCGCGGCAAAGGTATGAAGCCCCCGTTTATAAGGGCTATTGATAAATGGCTCCAAGCGACCGATTTGCACTTCCTCAAAATCTTTAGGGTTTAGGCGGATTATTTTGTTAAAAACTACTGCGCCGCCATAAGTCCGGCTGCAATCCTGTGCAGGTCTTATCAGCTTGCCGTCCACAATAAAAGGTGTTCCACCAGGCCGGCTGTTGCGCACATCCGATTTTACGGGGTTTTGCAAATGAGGCTTGTATTCTCCGGTTAAATCTTTTGAAAAATATAAATAGAGATGAGTATCCGAAAGTGTTTTGCGGGTAAAACACAGCCAGAACAATTCGTCGTAAACAAACAAGGTCGTATCCACAGCATCCATGTCCGCGAGCAGGCTTTGCACAAATGTTACCGATGATGTTTCGGGATGATAGCGATACAAGTCGATGCTACGATTTTCGGCACTTTCGGGAATAAGATAAATGTTGCTTTGATAATTAAAAACAAAGGGATAGGCCAGATGATAGTTTTTAATTAGGAGATTATCAATGGAAGTATTGAAGCCCTTTGCGGGATCAAAACCTCGCTGTGAAATGTTCCCTAAATGCGTTTTATAAAAATAATGCTCAAAAAATACTTTGGTATCCTGACCCTGATTTAGAATAAAGGGATCAGCATAAAAAGCCTTGCGCGGCGGAGCCGGCATCCAAACGGGCTGATGTGCTTCGGGATTTTTCAGGATTTGCTCCGGGCTTGCCATTATCACCCCCACATTCCATTGCTCGGCGCGGAAAAGCTCGCGAAAGTGAAAGATGATTTTATTTCGAAAAATCCGGAGCATGAACCTAATCATGGCAAAATTTCCGGGCGTTTTGTAAATCGGTGCCGAAGTAGTTGCCGGTTTTATGCTTTCCTGATTCATTGTGCCATTTGCAATCGCATTCGCCGTTTTGGCCGGCAGATGCGCAGCTTCCATCAAAGTCCGGTCAAGGCAGGCCTCCCACGAGTGCATGATGGAGCCAAAGTAAGCCTTTTGCAAGATAATACCTGCATCCAGTTTTTCGGTTAGCCTTTGCAAAATCACCGCATTCACCCGGTCGTTTTTCATAATTTCCCAAAAGCCGGGCGGGCCGCCGCGATACCTTTGCTCATCATCGTGATGAAAAGACCAGATGCCATATTTGCAAACGTTCAATACCTCGCCTCTTAGAATATTAAAACCAAAGCGAATCAAAAAATCAGCCTTACTTGCACGAATCTCATCAAGCGTAGCCTCATCGATATATTCAGAAAAGCCCTTCCGCGAAGGCGTGCAATAGACTTTTTTTAAATTTTTTAATCCCGGATATTCCTCAGTATTTTTGGCTGGCGGCCGAAAGAAATAGCGTTGATGAAAGCGGTAGAAAAGCTTGCTCCAGGGGTAGTTTTTTAGTTTAGCTAATCGCGATTTCGGAATTGCCTGTTCGTTATTTATAATCGCCACCACGGGCTGATGACCCGCCTGTATCAATAATTCCAGGCAGCGCACCTGCCAGCGCACTAAACCCCCGGCATTGAGTAAAATCCCAAAACGTAAGCTGTTTTTATTATTTGTCGAAATGTCTTCGTGCATGGTTTGCCCCTGCTTATTTTTGCGTGGCGAAGCTATAGATTTTTTCGATTTGCCGGCCAACGGCTTCTTTGCTAAAATGCGCCACTGCATATTTTCGGATGGCCTCACGGTCGAAATTGGGATAATGATCGAGCATAAAATTCAGTTTTTCCAGCATCGCATCTTCATCGCGCGGCGAAACCATCAGCCCTCTTTCAGCAGATACATGCTCGGGAATCCCTCCAACATTGGTAGTAAGCACCGGCAGGCCGCAGGCAAAAGCCTCGCTGATTACCACCGGCATATTTTCGTAGTTGCTAAACATCACCATAAAAGCCGCCTGCTGATACGCTACCACGATTGCCTCGCCTTCGAGCAAACCGGTAAAAAGCAGATGACGATCATCTAATTCAAGTTTCTTAGCCAGTGTTTGGAGAGCCTCCATATCCTGACCTGTGCCTACAATAGTCAATCTAAAATCACTGCGTATTTTCTGAAGTCTTGCCAGCACCTGCAGCAATCCCGAAATGTTTTTCGAGCGATCTTCGATGCAGGATACATGAATGAAGTTAACAATCTCGGGAGGTTCTGATTTACCCTTCATGCAAAACAAATCCGTATTCACCACATTGTTTATCACAAAATAGTGCGGGTGATTTAAATGATGCTTCTTCATCGCTGCTTCCAGGTTATGACTTACAACGCTTACTGCTGCACTTTGTCGTACCACCAGCCGGGTAAACCATTTCCTTAAAAAACCCTTGTAAGTGCCCGTATAATCCAAATATCGCGACCAATGCTCAGTGATAACATAAGGTGTGCGGGTAATTATTTTGTAGAGCCAGGCAATCATCCCCAGGCGGGTGAGCACGTGTACGTGCAGCAGATCAGGCCTTCTGCCGGATTCGCGGATTCGCTTAAAACCTATCCAATGGCTCCAAAGGAAGCGATACAGATTTATCAGATGAGCCAGCAGCGCGGGTTTTAGTTTAGATTTTTTATAATAAATGTGGGTAGTAAAAAGAATACCGTCATCCTGTATTACTTCATAAATTTTTGTTTTTAAACCCACATCACCATAAACAAATAGCACCGAAACATTTGCCCGATTTGAAATGGCCAGGCCATGCCGCTCGACAAACAATCCATGCATGGGGTCGTAGCGATGCGGATACCAAAGTGGCAGGAATAAAACATGCGATTTGCCCGGGCTTTCCAATTTCATTGGGGGTTAACGGAAGGATGCGATTTTTGTTATTGTTGCCAGAATGCTTTTTGGAAGGAAAGTCACCCCGTGAATCCTCTCCAGGCAAGAAGTATAATTCCATAGATTGCGCTATGGCCGGAAGTAATTCATGGGGTGACTACATCTTGGATATCCCGGTGGCTTTTATAATAATTTTTGGGACACACAGCCAGTGCGTTGGCTGATTCTTCCGCCAACTGGTGAAGAAGTTAAATGGGTGTGGGTGGTGCGTTGCCTGGGTCTCCCCTCAAGGGGAGTTAGAGGGGTGCGGGAGGGCTTTTTTTCTTAATAAGAATTTTTGATGAGTTCTGCTTCAAAAAAAAGTTTCTTTACTTGGTTAAACATCTTGGTAATCAATTATTTAAAACTGAAAAAAAAATGTACAAAAAAATGAATATTGAATTACTTTTGTCATCAAATTTTAAAAAAATAACAAATCATGGACGAAACAATTGTTCAGGAAATAGAGCCTCCGTCTGGTGAGGATCTATCGTCGATAGAGCTGGTCTTATCTACCGCTTTATCGGAAGAAAAACCCTTTGGAAAAACCCAGATTCCGAACTCGGATTTTAAAGTCATTAGTCCCGAAACCCGCTCCTTCAGAGCACGCTTCTTTTCCGATGCCAGCGACAAGCAATGGAATAGCTGGCGCTGGCAAATCCAAAACTCTTACACTAGTTTCAAAAAGTTATCGGAGATACTCGATGTGAGTACCATCGATGACGTGGATTTTCTGTCCAAATCGCGAAAGCTGCCTCTGCGCATCACACCCTATTACGCAAGTTTACTTTATGGCAAGCCCACGAATTATCCCTTGATAAAATCGGTAGTTCCCAATAAGATGGAGCTTATCGTATCGCCGGGCGAAGAAAACGACCCCCTGCACGAAGAAGCCATGTGCCCGGTCGAAAACCTGGTGCACCGCTACCCCGATCGCACTTTGATGCTTTCTACCGGTTTTTGTTCGGTGTATTGCCGCTATTGCACCCGATCGCACATGGTTGCCAAAGAGAAAAAGCATTTTGGTGTTAAGGCATGGGAACGCTCGCTGGCATACATTCGCAGTAACCCCGCAGTGAGGGACGTAGTTATTTCGGGTGGCGACCCGCTAACCATGCCCGACAAGCATTTGGAATTTCTGTTGGCATCGCTCAGAGCCATTCCCCATGTCGAAATTATACGCATCGGCACCAAAGTACCCATGGTTTTGCCACAGCGTATTACCATGAATCTGGTGAAAATGCTCAAGAAATATCATCCAATTTACATGAGCATCCATGCCATTCACTCCGATGAGATTACTCCCGAGGCCACCGAGGCTTGCACGCGGATTGCCAACGCGGGCATCGTAATGGGCAGCCAGACGGTTTTGCTCAAAGGGATAAACGACGATGTGGAAACCATGAAAAAACTGATGCACAAACTCTTAAAAATCAGGATACGCCCTTATTACATCTACCAATGCGACCCCATCCCCGGATCTTCACATTTTAGAACACCCGTGGCTAAAGGTCTGGAAATTATACAGGGACTGCGTGGATTTACCAGCGGCTATGCCATTCCACACTTTGTAATTGATGCCCCCGGCGGCGGCGGGAAAATTCCTTTGCTGCCCGAATACTATCAGGGTAGGGAAGGAGATTATGTGGTGATGAAAAATTTTGAGGGTAAGTTGTTCAAATATTACGACCCCGAATAATGAACTTATTTAAAATTAGGAAGATCAGCGATGCTTTCCTGCCTTCCAACCAAAATGCCATTCGTCAGGTTTTCGATATCCTGCGTATCCACTTTGCTTCGGTAAAGGAGGATAAGATAGCCGAGATTCTGGAGCAGATGAAAAACCCTTTGAAGTACAAGTTTTCTTCGGTGCTTTTTGTGGCCGAAGATGGTCGCTCGAATGTAAAGGGCTTTGCCATCTTGTTTTATATGCCCGACCTACACTTTTGCTATCTCGATTATATTGCCACCAAACCCGTTAGGATGGCTTCGGGCGTGGGAGGTGCTATTTACGAGCGCATCAGAGAAGAAGCGCAGATGCTTAAATCGATCGGTATTTTTATGGAATGTCTTCCCGATGATCTGGCTTTGTGCCAGGAAAAGGCTACGCTTATCGAAAACAAAAAGCGATTGGCCTTTTATGAGCGTTATGGTGCGCGACCGGTGATTGGAACAAAATACGAAAGCCCGGTAAATCCTGGTGATGATTGCCCGCCGTATTTGGTTTTTGATGATTTGGGCAATGATATCCATGTCCCGGCAAAGCAGATGAAAAAAGTGGTTCGGGCGATTCTGGAACGTAAATATCCGGTGTATTGCCCCGAGGCGTATATTAAAACAGTGATCGATTCGATAAAAGAGGATCCGGTTTTGCTTAGGGATTTTAAATATACAAATAAGGAAAGGCCTCTGGTTAAAAGTGCTGCCTTGCGCGATGAGATTGCCGTGGTTATCAACGACAAGCACGACATCCATCACATCCGTGAGGTGGGATATATCGAGTCGCCCATCCGTATTCGCAGTATTTTAAAAGAAATCGAAAAACTGCATGCCTTCAAGGTAGTTCCTACACGTGGCTTCCCCGACAAGCATATCACCGATTGCCACAGCACCAAATATTTTAAATATTTTAAAACCATCTGCGAGAAGTTGCCCGAGGGCAAATCCATTTATCCTTATGTGTTTCCTGTGCGCAATGCCACGAGGCCGCCCGTCGATTATTCGGTGCTGGCCGGCTACTACTGCATCGATACTTTTACACCTATCAACAAAAATGCTTACCTGGCCGCACGCTCGGGCGTAAACTGCACCCTTACCGGAGCCGAGTTGTTGCTCGAGGGCTTCCATACAGCGTATGCCCTCATCCGCCCGCCGGGGCATCATGCTGAGCGCAATGTATTTGGTGGCTTTTGTTATTTCAACAACGCATCCATCGCCGCCCAGTTTTTGTCCAAATATGGCAAGATTGCAATGCTCGATATCGATTATCATCATGGCAATGGTCACCAGCAAATATTTTACGAGCGCAATGATGTGCTCACGGTTTCCATTCATGGACACCCTTCCTTTGCCTATCCTTATTTTACGGGTTTTGCAGATGAAATTGGCGAGGGAGCAGGTGAGGGGTTTAATCTTAATTTGCCACTCAAAGAAATTATGGATGGCCCCGGCTACCTGGCTCACTTAAAAAAGGCTTTACATCGCATCCGTGCATTTAAGCCTGATTATTTAATCGTTAGTTTGGGATTGGATACTGCCAAAGGAGATCCTACGGGGACCTGGTCGCTCAGGGCAGCCGATTTCAAAAATAATGGAGCCGAGTTGGGAAAACTGCCCTACCCTGTTTTGTTTGTTCAGGAAGGCGGCTACAAAAACCGGACTTTGGGTATCAATGCCCGCAATTTTTTCGAGGGCTACCTCTCCACACGGGTCTCGAAAAAATGATCGGATCTGCGTCTCCATGGAATGTAAAGACGCACTGCCTGCCCCGATTTTTCGGGGGACGTGCGTCTCAAATAAAATAGTAAAAAATAAATCATGAAAATAGGATTAACTTACGACCTGCGTTCCGATTATCTGGCGCAGGGCTATTCGCTTGAAGAAACGGCTGAATTTGATAAGGAAAGCACCATCGAAGGACTGGAGCAGGCCATTCAAAAGGAAGGTCATCAATGCGAAAGAATTGGCCATGCCACGCATCTGATGGAAAAACTCCTGCAGGGTCAGCGTTGGGATATGGTTTTTAATATCGCCGAGGGTTTGTATGGCGAGGGGCGCGAATCCTTGGTGCCGGCTCTGCTCGATGCTTACAAAATTCCTTATGTTTTTTCGGGGCCGGCAACATTGGCCATTTCGCTTAATAAGGCTTTTGCCAAGCAAATTGTTCGCGATAGCGGGATTAATACCCCCGACTTTACCGTGGTTGCGATGCCTTCTGATATTGCCAAAGTAAAGCTGGATTACCCACTTTTTGTAAAACCCATTTCGGAGGGCACCGGCAAGGGCATCGATGCAAAGTCGTTGGTAGAAAATCCTGAACAACTGCAAACGGTTTGTACGGATTTGCTGCATAGGTTTCAGCAGCCGGTGCTTGTGGAGGCATTTTTGCCCGGTCGCGAGTTTACCGTGGGAGTGCTGGGCACCGGCCAGGATACCTGGGTGCCAGGAGCGATGGAGATAATTTATAAAAGTGGTATAAAGCAAATATATTCCTACGATACCAAAGAGAATTACGAAGAAGAAGTAGAATATGTGGCTGCCACCGGCGCGTTGCTCGAAGAATGCAAGGAAATTGCGCTTGGTGCCTGGAAGGCCTTAAATTGCCTTGATGGTGGCCGGGTGGACGTGAAAACCGACCGGCATGGAAAACTGAGCTTTATCGAGGTGAATCCCCTGGCCGGACTGAATCCCGTTACTTCCGACCTGCCCATTTTATGCGCTTTGAATGGTATTTCTTTTCAGCAAATTATCAGCGAGATATTGAAATCGGCAATTAAAAGAAATTTCGAATAGTAAATTTTTTTAATGAGTTTGGAAGTAAAAAACAGATTTATAGGCCGCTGTTGCGGCGCGAAATGACAAAGTTCATATTTTGGTTTGAGGACTGTTTCAAAAGTCTCTCTGCGCTCTTTGCGTATTCTCTTTTTCCTCTGTGGTAAATATTAATTCTATTAACCACAGAGAAGTCAGAGTAGCCTTAGAGCAAACGGAGAAAGAAAAGATTTTAAATTTAATGTTATGCAAAAAGTCATCATACTTCATAATCAATTAAGCAATAATACGCCTGATGAGGCGGATGTGTTGGCTCAGCGCGATGTGGTGCTTGAGGCTTGTCGCAAATCTGGGATTCAGACCGAAATCATGACGGTGGGCGATGACCTAAAAGCCGATATGCAAAAAGTGATAGAGGCAAAACCTGATGTGGTTTTTAATTTGGTGGAGTCGGTCTGGGGCAAGGGCGAACTGATTTATTTTGCCCCCGCCATTTTAAATGCACACAAAATCCTTTATTCCGGTGTGCCGCTCGATGCTTTGTTTGTTACCACCAATAAAGTGCTGGCAAAAAAAATGATGCGTTTTAACGGGCTGCCCACAGCTGATTTTTTTAGTATTGATGAGATCGGAAAATTAAATCCGAATAAAACCTATATCCTGAAACCTATCTGGGAGGAAGCTTCGCTGGGCATTGATGGTGATTCGGTGTTTTCGCCTTTGGAAACCAAAAAAGTAAAACGGATAGCGCAACTTTCATCAGCTCATTATTTTGTCGAGGAATTTATCGAAGGGCGCGAATTTAACGTGAGCATTCTGGCCGGCCCGAATGGCCCGGAGGTGCTGCCCCCGGCCGAAATGATGTTTTCGGATTACTTTGACGACAAACCCAAGGTGGTTGACTACAAGGCCAAGTGGGATGAGACCAGCGAGGAATATCACGGCACGCTGCGGGCTTTTGATACCCTCGAAAATAATCTTAGCCTAAAAAGCAACCTCATGGAAACTTGTTTTCGATGTTGGACAGTTTTTAATCTGCATGGCTATGCCCGTGTAGATTTCAGGGTAGATGATAAGGGGGCGGTTTTTATTTTGGAGATTAATGGAAACCCCTGCATCGCCCCCGACAGCGGCTTTGTGGCAGCCCTCGAAAAAGTCGGCTTGAGCCGCGAAACGATGATACAACGCATTTTGAACGACACGAATTAAAAACCATGAACTTTAGAAACACACTCAAACCCGCCGATGTGGCGGCGATAAGAGACATACTCCATTCGACAGGATTTTTTTATGATTCCGAAATCGAAATCGCCGAAGAGCTGGCCAACGAAAACCTGAAGCTCGGCGCAGAAAAAAGCGAATATTACTTTGATGTAGCCGAAACCGATGGTCAGCCGGTGGGCTTTACCTGCTATGGCAAAATTCCCGGCACAGCCGATAGTTTCGACTTGTACTGGATTGCGGTACACCAGTCGCAGCGAGGCAAGGGCTTGGGCAAGCAACTCATGCAACGCGCCGAAAAAGCCATTGCCGGTATGGCCGGAAAAAATATCTGGATCGAAACCTCCTCCCGCGAAATCTACGAATCCACGCGCCAGTTTTATTTAAAGGCACACTGCGTTGAAATTGCCCGCCTTCCCGATTTTTATGGTGAAAACGATGATAAGGTAATTTATCTGAAAAGGGTTTAGATAAGGGCAGTCACACCGTGAATCCTGCTTGAGACTGAAACATTCCTTTTGGGAAACGGTGCTACTGTTTAGCGTTATTCACGGTGTAATTTTCATCGGCTTGAGTAGAAATTGTATTTTTGTGGAATGAAAACACTATTGGTTGATATTGAAGATGCCGGTAATTTACAGGCATTTTTACAAGCGGTTAAAAAACTGAACTTCGTAAAGTCGGTGAAGCTGGCTGTTCCGGAGAATTCGGAATCAAATATTTCACTGGTGAAGGAAGTCCGAGAGGAATATTCCTGGATAAACCCATCACGGCCAGCCTCAGAAACGGAAATTGATCTTTTAATCGATACCATGGAAAGTTCGAAGGGGGGATATACAACAGATGAAGTTAAGGAAAAAATGGGGCAATGGGCGGCACAGAAATAAAAATAACCTGGAAACCAGAAGCCCTTAAAGCCCTTCAAAACATCTACGATTATGTATGGGATCGTTCCCCTCAAAATGCTGAAAATTTTATCGATCAGTTAATTGATTTTGGTGACAGCCTCGCTGACTTCCCCTTGAAGTATGCTGCTTGCCGTCACGAAAAGTTTAGAAAAAGAAATTTTAGATGCGCGGTTTATAAAGAGAATTGGATTTTTCTTTATAAAGTTTCTAACACGGAATTAGCTATCCACAATATTATTCACGCAAAAACAATTTTATAGTTTTTTTTAGCACCGGAGTATGACTTGCCCCCGAAAAAAGAGTAGTCACACCGTGAATTGTACCTGCGCCTGAAACGTTTTTTTTGGGAAGCAGTGCTGCCGTTTTGAGTTATTCACGGTGTGACTTTTATTGATATGTGGCAGTCACACCGTGAATCCTGCTTGAGCCTGAAATATTTTTTTGGGAAACGGTGCTACTGTATAGCATTATTCACGGTGTGACTTTTCATTAGGAACTTTCTTTTTGCTAAATTTTCTTTTCATCATTAAATGCTTTCTTTCTTTAGTGAAAAACCAAACCGAAGTTGCCGTGGCAGTGCTCCGGTTTGGTAGATGGGGGACTTTAGGGAAATATTTTTAAGTAAGCCAATCTTCTTTTGCCTTTTATTTTATGTAAGTCGTTTTTAGCTTGGCCTACAATGGTTCTCGCTTCTATGCCCTCTGCATTTATTTTTCGTCTCATCTGGATATCCTTATTTTTCTAAAAAATATTTTCAACCCTTTAGCTTCAAATTGTAGCTTCTATTCTAAAGTCTTGGATTTTTGATTTGGTAAACAAGGTTTCGGGATTTTCTTAAATATTTTTTTGAAGTTGTGCGGCAGACAGCGCCGGATTAGCTTGTGCATCCTCGAAAATTTACAAAATTGAAAATTTGCTAATTTTCGGGATAGGCTGTTGGTCGTGAACTGAGGACTGAAGACTGGCGACTGAATATTTTTTTTGCCCCTTGTTTACCAAAGTGTATTTTTGAGACCTTATTTATGAACAACTACTTTAAGATATTTAATTCGGGCAGGGAGCAAAGGCTATTAGATTTGCTCTATGGAAGTCGTCATGAACGCGATGAGGCTGTCCAATTAATGTATCCTGAGACGAAGAAGTATGGCGATTTTCAGGCTGAGAAAATGGGTCTTAGCAGCGAAGAGGCTAAAGATGTGCTGGCCGAATCGATGCTTGCATTGCTTGAAGCTGCGATCGAAAAACGAATAAAGGAAAGGCCGGAAAGCTATTTGCGAAAGATCATCAAATTTAAGAGCATCGACAGACTTAAGAAAAAAAAAGAGATGAAATCGAAACTTGCGGATATGCCTGACCCCAACACCGATGAAGATGATCAACGCAAGGAAGCGATGGAGTTGACCGCAGCGGCTGTTAAATTAATGATCTATGCTATGGATTTTATCAATCCGGATTACAAGGCTTTGGTCGAAAAGTTTTATTTTTTTAAGATGAGCACACAACAAATTGCTGATGAACATGGCGCAAGTTACGACACGGTGAAAACACAGTTGAGCCGTGCCCGAAAGGCGTTAAAAGATAAAATTAAGGAATTGAACAAATGAACAAGGAACTCATAAAATATTTGAACGGGCAAATGGAGCAGCAGGAGCTAAAGGACTTCGGGCTTCGGCTTGATGCCGATGAATTTTTATCGGATGAATTGATGAATATTGTTGCGCGTGAAAGTGTTAAGCATGATTTGAAAAAACAGTTTAAGGGCTTTGAAAAAGAAAACGACTTTTCGGGTGGTGGTAAAAAAAATCTTTTTGGGAAGCTGGCAAAAATAGCTGCCGTCATCCTGGTATTTATGATTCCGGCGGTTTATCTGGCATTTTTTCTAAATTCTCCCCACTCCTTGATTAGCGATAAATACATGGATTATCCCTTGCAGGGAAATCATCGTGGCGTGGCGGATGATAATGCCCGGCAGGCGCAGATGAATGATGCGGTGGAGGCTTTTGAAAAGCATAATTTTGAGAAGGCTGCCGGGCTTTTTGGGAATAATATCGAAAAGCCGGGACAGGAAAATGCGGCCAGGCTCTATGCCGGGATAAGCCTGCTGTGGACAAAAAAAGCCGAAAACTATCCGCTTGCTGCCCAATATTTTCAAGAAATTCTTAGTACCAAAAATCCCCGCAACGATGCCGCCGAATGGTTTTTGGCAATTAGCAAATTTGAGTCGGGACAAAAAGAGGAGGCTCAGGTTCTTTTCACAAAAATTGCAAATAATCCTCATCATTTTAGGCAGGTGCAGGCTAAGGAGATTTTGGAGAAGTGGTATTAAAGTTTTTTAGTCAGCCCCTTTTACAACCCTATTTTTTTCTGTAAACACTTTTACGATGTCCGAGTGTAACAACGATAGCTGTAATTTTCGTATCATCAATCTCGTAGATAATTCTGTATTTCCCGATGCGAATCCGATAGGCATTTTCTCTTTTTAATTTGATATATCCCACAGGGCGTGGTGTTTGAGACAATGCAGCAATAGCAGACTTGATAATTGGTATGTCAGTTTTATTTATTCTATTCAACTGCTTAATTGCATATCGCTCAACAAAAATGGTGTAGTTCATTTTACAGCATCTTCAATTTCATGGAAAGCCTGCTCAAAAGGAACAGGCTCACTTTTATGAATCTTTGCTTTTCTATACTCCTTAATATCTTCCAATTCTTCGGAATCGGCAATTAGCTGATCGAAAAACTCCAATGGAATCTGCACGGCAATTTTTCTTCCGTTAGTGTCGACAATGTATTGCTCTTTGTACATAGTGTGTAAATTGAAGTGAACTTACAAAAGTATAAAAAACCTTATCATCACCAAAAAACTCTTTAGTGAAATCCAGCAACAATGCTCCAGGCTAAGGAGGTTTTGGAGGAGTGCTATTAAATTCTTTTGACAGAACACCAACCGGTTTTATGGTTTTTATTATTCTTTTTGACGATTAACCGTTAATCCCGCCTAAGGCGAGGATTTCCCCGAAAAACCGGGGCAGGCTGCTTTGCTTAACAATTAACGATTAACCCTTTGCTCGCTTCGCCTCCTGCGATAGCCAAAATAAACAAGCCCAAAAATTAATAAACCGACAAGCATGATAAAACCCGCAGTTATGTATGGGAAGATAGAAATTCGTTTTACCGGATCGTTGTTGCCGGTCATAATAAAATTGGCCCAATAATAAGGGTGCGAAAACACCGGGTCGGCAGTTTTTAAATAGTTTTTGCGGCTTAGCTGCAGGGCTTCATCGATGGGGAGACCCTGACTTACGCCATCAAAAAATCCCGACATAATTTTGTTTGAAGCATGGTCTTCGGCAAGCCACAGCGAAGAAACAATACTCGAAACCCCCGAATACATAAATGCCCGCGAAAGGCTCATCACGCCTTCGCCTTTTCTTATAATTCCCGATGCAGTGTTGCAGGCACTCAGCACAACCAGCCGGGCATTTAAATCGAGCATGTAAATTTCGTGGGTGTTCAGGAAATTATCTTCGCTACCTGCATCCAAAACCTGACTAAACAGGAACTTGGACGATAGCGGGTTTAGGTCGTTGATTTGGGCGTGCATGGCAAAGTGCAAAATATTGTATTCGTTCGATGCCTGCTTAAAATTCCACTCACTGGCCTCCTTGCCCAAAAATACATCGCCATCAAACACCTCGCCTGCATATTTTACCTCATCGCTATGTTCGCGCAGCAAGCCCGGGCTATCCCTGAAAACAGCATATTCGTCCGGCTCCATATTAGAGGCTAAAATCGTTTGGTCGTATTCCGGCGCAAAACCGGCGTAGTTTCTATCCGGGCTTTTGTTGTCTGTTTCTGTGGTGATGTATCTAATGGCATTGGCATAGCTTACAATGTAATCGTTGGCCAAATAATCCATTTCCTTGTACGCTTTGCCATTGGCCTCCTTGCTAAGCAGGCAATCGAAAGAAAGGTAGTTCAGCTCGCCGCTGGGAATTACAATAATTTTAGATGCTGTTTCCAGCACAGGCCTGATTACATCGGGGAAAAGCACTTTGTACAGCACTGCGGCATTTTGGGTATAGCTTTGATAAGCCGTTTTCGCATCATCAGCAATAAAATGATAATCGCTGATACTTTTGCGAAAATCGGCAATTTGATTAAAAAAGTTAGTGTCGATTATCGTTTTGTGAAAGCCAAAATCGTGTGGACTGACAGCTATGATGTATAAGGCGGTATCCATTAAAAAAAATTCGATGGCGGTTGCATTTTTAAAAGCCAACAAGGATTGTAAATCTGCAATTTTTATATCCTGTCGTTCCTCTTTCAGCGTGGCTAGCTTTTTATGTTTTCCTTCCATGCCGATGGCTATCTTCTCGATTTGGTAACGCGCCTGAAGCAGTGAATCGGAAACGGCAGCTATCAAATTGCTGTCGGTAACATTAGCCAAACGCAGGTTGTTAAATTCGTTTTCAAAATATAACTGTTTTTCCCGGGCTATTTTTTCAATTTCAATTTCTTCAGTGCTCATTCCTGTGTATTTTTCGGCCATCAAATTATCGATGTAAGCTGAAAGTGTAGCCGATTTTTCATTGTCGGAAAAATACAAGGCATCTTCCAGGTATTTTGGATTGGATGTGAGCACATAAGCCCGGTAGCAGATTTCCAACATGTCGCCATATATTTCACGAATGCTCTGCATAAAAGTAAGTTTGGCCTCTTCGTTACTAAGCCCATTCAGGATTACCCTTACCATATCATCAAACAAATAATAATTTTCCACCACCATTTCCATATCCTTTGGATTGTGGCTTTTATTGAATTTCTCTTTAAAAGCCATGGCTTTCCATGCGAAATTATTCATGGCTTCTTCTTCAAGCAAAACTTTCGATATTAATGGATTATGGGTGAAAATGGTATCATCGAAGTTGATGCTGGCAATAATGAGCGCGTGCTGGAAATTTTTCAGTGCATCTTCCGGCCTTTTCTCCATCATGTTCACTCTGCCCAGGTAATTGTAAAAATCGGAGAGGTAGGGGTGTTTTTCGCCAAAAAAGAATTTCCCGTTTCGGATGGCTTTATTGATATAATAGCGCGATGAGTCAAGTTGGCCAGCAATTTTGAAGGCGATGCTGAGGTTGTAATAAACCTCAACAATTTCAGGAGAAGGATTATCGCTGCCTTCACCGAAATTAATCAGTGCCTGCTTGCTAAGGGCACTGCACTGATCTATTTTTTGCTGTGCCGAAGCTACGGTTGCAAGGTTAAGGTAGCACTGTCCCAGCGCAATATTAGGAGGCGAAAGCACGGCCAGATAATTATCTAATGCCTTTTGATAATGATTTTCGGCTTTTTGATAGGATTCTGATTGGTTAAAATCGAAGCCATAACTTTCGGCCTCTGAGTGTCCTTTTTGGAAATAAGCCATGCCGAGGTTGTTGTGGTTGCGGCCGATCAGATATTCATTTTCAGCATTGTATCGCAGGTTTAACTCCAAACATTTTTCCAGGAAAGTTACTGCATTTTCGTGGTCGCGCAGTTGGCTAAAGCTTAAGCCAAGATTGTTGTACGAGCTTATTATCGACTCCCGTTTATCAGCCGGATAGCGATTGTAAATATCTATGGCCTCAAAAAAGTACTTTTTGGCGGTTTCATAGTCACCCGAAACATAAGCAACCGTGGCTCTGTTATGGTAATAAGGTGCATACAAATGATCGGAGCTATCGGTTTTGATAGTTAAGATTTGCAATGCCGAATCCAGAAACTGTTCGGCGAGTTGGTTTTTTCTGGTTTTATAATTAACACCACAAAGTACGTGATACGATCTTACCTGATATTCCCATTGCTTGGAGGATTTGAAAATAGGCAGTGCTTTTCCTATCCAAAACCCGATGCTATCAAAGCGGCCATTATTCATGGCTTCTTTTGCTTTTCCGAACAAGGCAATGGCATAGCTCGTGTCGGGTAGCGAAGCATCTCGATGCTTGGACTGTGCTGGAGTGTGAGATGCTGTGAATAGTAAAAATGACAGGATGATAAGCAGGTGAAAAGTGTAAGAAAGTTTCCGCATTTTGCATGGATTAATTGATAAACGATTCCTTTTGGCTGGTCAAAAATAAGCTATATTTCAGATATTCAAGTAGGGTACCCAATATTTATTGTGGGTCTAAATTGCTGGTTTCTAATTAAAATTTATGGATGCGGTGTCGAATTTGGTGGTTTGATTAGCTTAAAAGATGCTTACAAAAAAGTATAACCGATACCAGATCCTTGATTTATCTTTGTGCCAAATTTAATCACCATGAATTTAAAACCGTATAAAACCGAAGCAGATTACTGCGCAGCACTTAAAAGGCTGGAAGATATTTTTGATGCAAAACAAATAAACCAACATTATGCAATTTGAACTTAACGATCAGGAATACATCGAGCTGATGAAGCTGCTGAAATTTCAGGGCTTGGTAGAATCGGGTACCGAGGCCAAAATGGTAATCGACAATGGCGAGGTAAAGGTAGATGGGAAAACAGAGCTGCGCCGCCGTTGCAAAATACGCGCTGGCAGTAAGGTGGAATTTGACGGGGGAATAGTGGAGGTGATTTGATACTGGCGTTGATGAAGTGCAAGAAGCAGACTTTGGCCATCCGGTTATAATTTTAAATGACGAATCGCTAATCTTAAATTTGCTGATAGATATCTGCTGGCAGAAGACCTGTGCTTTTTAGAAAAGTTATAAATTATTCGCGAAAGAAGCGGCATTTAGGGATTTCCTTTGGAGAAACGCTTAGCTTTGTTGCAAATTAATTCAGGGCTTTAAAACATGTCGGAAGATCAAAAAAAACTACTCGAACAACAACTGTGGAATATCGCCAATACCCTGCGTGGAAAAATGGATGCGGATGAATTTCGCGATTACATCCTGGGCTTTATCTTTTACAAATACCTCTCGGAAAAGATGCTGCTTTATGCCGATCAAATTCTTCATGAAGACCATATTACCTATTTGGAGATTGACGAAAGTAGCGGGCAGGGCAAGGAATATCTGGAAGCCATCAAAGAAGAAGCCCTGGAGCAACTGGGCTACTTTTTGAAACCTTCGGAGCTGTTTGGGAATATTGCCGAAAGAGGAGCCAACGGGCACAATGCAGGAAACAATTTCATTTTGGAAGACCTCAAGCGCATCCTCAACAACATCGAACAAAGCACGATGGGAACGGCCAGCGAGGATGACTTCGACAACCTGTTTGAAGACCTCGACCTGAACAGCACCAAGCTGGGCCGCACAGAATCGGCCAAAAATGAGCTGATCGTAAAAGTGCTCAATCATTTAGCGAAAATTGACTTCCAGCTCGAAAACAACGAAACCGACATTTTGGGCGATGCCTACGAATATTTGATTGGGCAGTTTGCCAGCGGTGCAGGCAAAAAGGCCGGCGAGTTTTATACGCCCCAGGCCGTGAGCAAGGTGTTGGCAAAAATTGTTACCACCGGCAAGAGCAAGCTAAAATCAGTGTACGACCCCACCTGTGGCTCGGGTTCCTTGCTGCTGCGGGTTGCCAAAGAAGTGAAAGACATCAACAATTTCTACGGTCAGGAGCTAAACCGCACCACCTATAACCTGGCGCGGATGAACATGATTTTGCACGATGTGCATTACCGCCGTTTCGACATCAGGCAGGAAGACACCCTGGAACACCCGCAGCATATCCAGATGAAGTTTGAAGCGGTGGTAGCCAATCCGCCCTTTTCGGCCAAGTGGAGTGCCAGCCCGTTGTTTATGACCGACGACCGTTTTAGCCAATACGGAAAGTTAGCCCCTTCGAGCAAGGCCGATTTTGCCTTTGTCCAGCACATGATTCATCAGTTGGACGACCATGGAACCATGGCTATCGTTTTGCCCCACGGGGTTTTGTTCAGGGGAGCAGCCGAACTGCACATCCGCAAATTCCTGATCCAGGAAAAGAACTATCTGGATGCGGTGATTGGTTTGCCCGCCAATATCTTTTACGGCACCAGCATCCCCACCTGTATTTTGGTGTTTAAAAAATGCAGAGAAAACCCGGATGACATCCTTTTTATAGATGCCAGCCAACATTTCGAAAAGGTGAAAACCCAAAACATGCTGCGCGAGGATGACATCCACAAAATCATAACGACTTATCGCAAAAGGCTCGAAGAAGACAAATACAGCAAGCGGTCTACTTTGGAACAGATTGCCAAAAACGATTACAACCTCAATATCCCGCGCTATGTGGATACCTTTGAAGAAGAAGAGCCGATAGACCTGCAAGCGGTAGCCACGGAACTAAAAGCGATGGAGCAGGAGATGGCAGAGACGGATAAGGAGATTGCAGGGTTTTGCAATGAATTGGGAATTGATACACCTTTTTAAAACAGAAACATGAACAATTCTATCTCTAATCAGAATTACATAAAAATACTTTTTGGCGATGGCTGATAAATTTCGTGATAAATACCGCATCCCTTCTGCAAGGATGAAAAACTGGGATTATGGAAGTTGCGGAAGCTACTTCGTTACCGTTAACACGCTGATGCATGTACATTATTTCGGTAAAATAATGGATAAAAAAATGATATTAAATGAACTGGGTCAGCAGGTAGAAAACGAATGGGTGAAAACCCTGGAAATCCGTCCGGACATGAATTTGGAATTGGGAGTTTTCACGGTGATGCCCAACCACTTTCATGGAATCATAATCATTGGGCAAAACGCCTACAATCAAAAATACAGGAAGAGTAAATTTGCACCCCAATCCAAAAATCTGGCTTCCATCATGCGAGGTTTCAAATCGGCGGTTAAAACTTTTGCGTTAAAATCGGGCATCGCCGATTTTGACTGGCAAGAGCGCTATCACGATCACATTATTCGAGATGCAGAATCATTTGAACGCATCCAGAATTATATTTTACACAATCCCGAAAACTGGGATAAGGATAAGTTTTTCAATGAGTAGAGACGCGATGCATCGCGTCTCTGCAAACCAACACATCGGTTTTGCGGTTGGCGTTGTACGGATGCAACGCACGATGGTATGCCGATGCAATACACGGTGGTAAAGAAGCGATGCCGGATGATGCCGATACAACGCACGTTGGTAAAGACGCGATGTGCGATATTATGCAGATACAACGCACGTTGGTAAAGACGCGATGTGCGATAATGCCAATACAACCCACGTTGGTAAAGACGCGATGCATCGCGTCTCATCAGCCACCGCATCTGTTGTGCGGTTTGGAGACGCGAAGCATCGCGTCTCTACGATGTGCCATCTGTCATCATAATGAAAAATAAAAACCATCACAATGAAAACAATTAATAACACAGCCAAACTGCGGTTCCACGGTTTTGCCAGCAGATCGTTAGTAAAGACGCGATGCATCGCGTCTCTACGATGTACCATCTGTCATCATAATGAAAAATAAAAACCATCACAATGAAAACAATTAATAACACAGCCAAACTGCGGTTCCACGGTTTTGCCAGCGGATCGTTGGTAAAGACGCGATGCATCGCGTCTCTACGATGTGCCATCTGTCATCATAATAAAAAATAAAAACCATCACAATGAAAACAATTAATAACACAGCCAAACTGCGGTTC
>CAZGAO010000001.1:25492-131396 GCA_964523795.1 uncultured Lentimicrobiaceae bacterium | reverse complement strand
AGCTGTTTTTGATCAAATTACCTGTAAATCTGCGTAATACAAGATCTCCACCCCTAATAATGAATATGCTTTCCAGATTGATGTGGATATTATAACTACTGCTCCTGAGGCAGGAAGATACAACGAAAGCTACAACATTTTCCGTGGACCTTATGCTGACATCAACAACTGGGAAACATGGGGAAAAATTAACAGCGAGCCTGTAATGGGCAACGAATATTTGGATGGTACCTGGCCACAGGCCGAAGAAGGCTATACTTATGGCGTACAAACGGTTTACACCACCGGTGTTTCTGAAGCCAGCTTTGCTATGCCTATTGTTCACAATCCCGACCTGCCTTGCGAAAGGCCATGGAATTATGTTCAAACAGGTCAGGTACATAATATTGGTATCCCTGCCAGTGCTGATGTAAACATCTTTGGCGAAAATCTTACCAAAGGCGATTGGATTGGTGTATTTTACCTCGATGATGAAGGCAACGAAGTGTGCGGTGGCGCAGGCCAATGGGGTGCCGGAATCGGTACAGCCGGAGCAGTAGTTAATGCTTATGGCGATGATCCCACCACTGATGAGAAGGATGGCTTTGCTTATGGCGAAACTTTTAGATGGAGACTGCACGATTGCAGCGCATGGCAAGAGTATCCGGCCGGAGCTACCTACGATCAGACCCAACCTAACCAAGGACAGTTTACCGATTTTGGTTTATCTGCAATCACAGCTCTCGAGGTAATGTACTGCCAGTATTATACGCTCAGCATGGGCTGGAACAGCCTGTCGAGCAGCATCGTCCCCAACAATCCTGATGTGGTAAGCGTGCTTTCTCCGCTGGATGAAGAACTAATTATCATCCGCAACCTTACTCAGGTTTATTGGCCCGAAGAAAATTTGAACACCATGGGCGATTTTGATAATACCTCAGGCTATGTGCTGAAAGTTACCGAAAATGTAAACTTTGAAATTTGCGGAACAGACTTCGCTTCCAACGAAATTGCAATGGAAAATGCAGGCTGGTACTATCTGCCCGTTCCGGTAAATTGTGAAGTGGATGCTATGGATTTGTTTGGCGGTTTTATCGATGATATCGTGGTGGTTCAGGAACTGATCGGCACCAAAGTATTCTGGCCTGCCGTAGGTGTTTACTCCCTCGAAACCCTTATGCCTGGTAAATCTTACAAGATCAAGGTATCGAATCCCGTTACTCTGACCTTCCCTACTTGCGAAGGTAGAGCCTCAGCAAGTGCGTACAACACCAGCAACACTTTGCAAACTCCGTGGGGACAAGTGATAATGACCCCTGCTACGCAAGTCGTTGCCTTCCCCGCTGCTGCACTGGCCAACTTTATCCAGGGCGACATCATTGCTGCCTTCGATCAAAACAACAATGTTTGTGGCTATATGCAAATCGATGGATCGGATAATCAATCGATGATCCTCTTTGCCGATGATGCAAGCACCACTGCTAAAGAAGGATACTCCGAAGGCGAAACCATTATGTTACACGCTCTGAGAACAGAAACTGGCGAAGAATTCAGCGTAAACGTTGAGTGGAACTACAAAATGGATAACGCTACGGGCATGTTCACCAGCGAGAGCCTTTCGGCTATCCAGTCAGTTACTCTTGGAGTTACCGGTATAGGCAATGCCTCGGCCAGCGATGTACAACTCTTCCCGAATCCTGCTACCGATGTTGTGGTAATCACCTTCGATGCCAACGAATTCAACACCGCCCGTATCACCATCCTCGATACTAAAGGCAATGTTGTGATGGAAACCGAGGTACAGGAATCGCAATCGACGCTGAACATCAGCAAACTCGAAACCGGCGTATATTTCGTCAAAATCGATGCAGCTCAGTTCAATAAAGTAAGTAAGCTAATCGTAAACTAGCTTATTTTTTCATAGACGTTAGGTAAAAGTCCTGTCATTAATTTGGCAGGGCTTTTTACATATCCAGTTTAAAAACTTTGCCGGGCAAGGCGCGCACCAAGCCTTGAAATTCGAGGTTGAGCAAGGCTGAGGCAACCTTGCTTGATGGCAGTTTGGTATTGATGCAAATATCATCAATACCCATAGCATCGGCCATGCGTAGTTGGTTGGTAATAATTTCTTCATCTTTGGATAACTCGACAAACAACTGCCGCTGCCTTATCGGGCTTTTAACAGGATCTTTTTGCCAGCCCATGATGTAGGCAATGTCATCGGCCGATTGCATCAGGTTTGCCTTATTGGTTTTTATCAAGAAATTGCAGCCTTCTGACCAGGTGTCGCCCACGCGACCGGGCAGGCTAAACACATCGCGGTTGTACGAATTAGCAATTTCGGCGGTGATGAGGGCACCGCCCGATTTTGCTGCTTCCACCACCACGGTGGCATCGGCAAGTCCGGCGATAATGCGGTTGCGCTTGGGGAAGTTTTCGCGGTCGGGGACGGTTTTACTCATAAACTCGGTGATGAGGCCACCCTGACCCAGCATCTTTTCGGCAAGTGAACGGTTCAGGTAGGGATAAACCCGATCGAGGCCATGCCCCAAAACAGCTACTGTTTTCAAACCCTGTTCCAACGCCACACGATGGGCGCAAGTATCGATGCCATAAGCCAGGCCGCTAACTATCAGCGGCTCGTGCTGCCTCAACATCTTTATGATTTTGGTACACATTTCGCGCCCATAATCGGTGGCCTGGCGGGTGCCAACGATGCTGATTACTTTTGGTGCATTAAGGTTGGCATTTCCTTTATAATAAAGCATAATGGGGCTGTCGATACAGTTCTTCAGGCGGGCCGGATAATTTTTTTCAAGATAAAAAAGTGGTGTAATGGCATTTTTTTCGATAAAGGCTATCTCCTCTTCCGCACGGCTCAGCACACTTTGCGACAGGATAGCGTCCACCAGGCGAGTGCCGATGCCCGGGACTTTGAACAGTGCTGCTTTCTTTTGTTTGAATACCCCCTCAACCCCGCCGCAATAGGCCACCAGTTTTTTGCCTAATACTGCACCAATGCCGGGGAGCAGGGTTAATCCTATTTGATAAACCAACATGGCTTAATTGAATAGTTCAACGCGCCAATCGCCAGGCTCGTAAATGATAAACTCGAAAATACTATGCACCAGAGCGGTCTGTAATTTATTGGGCGTGGTATATTTTACAAGCATGCTTACCGGAAAGGTCATGTCTTTGAAACCTTTGGATTGTCCCAGATTAAATTCATAGCCGCTGTCGGCAGTAATGAGCAAATCTGTTACGGCCTTATTGGAGGCTCCGTTTTGATAAAAATCGATGAGCACCCGGTTTTGGACATCTGTGTTTTTGCGGATGTTGTAGCGGTCGATGCTTACCTGCTGCGCTACCCTGGGTTTTTTGGGCTTTTGTCCTATGTAAACATCTTCCTTCCATATTCCGGTTAGCAGGGTATCCTTGCCATTTACCACATAACGATAGCTTCCCTGGCCGTCTCGCAGGCCTTCGTTAAAATAGCCCTCGTACACTTCGCCGCTCGACCAGGTGTAAACGCCCTTGCCATCGGGCCAGCCCTTTTTAAACTTACCGATGTAGCTGTCTTTTCCAATGGCCGTTCCTGTACCATGCGCCAATCCTTTTTTGCATTTCCCCTGATAAACACTGTCGATTTCGGGCATTAAAACCTTGCAATCGCTATTTTGCGCGGCTACATAAAAAGGAAAAAAGAAAAGAAAAACCAAACTTATCCATACATTTTTCATAGCTGTCAATGGTTATTTATTATTAAAAATATCAGTGAGTGTATTCTGCAAATCTTCGCCACGGAGATCTTTGGCGATAATACGACCCTCGGGGTCGAGCAGGAAGTTGGCAGGTATCGAGCTTACTGCATAAAGGTTGGAGGCTTCGTTGTTCCAATATTTCAAATCGGATACCTGCGTCCAGGTTAAACCATCGTCAGCGATTGCTTTGATCCATGCTCCGCGATTTTTGTCCAGCGAAACGCCCAAAACATCAAAGCCCTTGTCTTCAAATTTTTGCCAGGCCAAAACCACATTCGGGTTTTCCTGCCGACAAGGACTGCACCACGATGCCCAGAAGTCGATCAAAAGATACTTGCCGCGAAAATCACTGAGCGAAACCGGACGGTTGGCAGTATCGTTTTGGGTAAAGACCGGGGCAACTTCGCCAATGGCTACCTTTTGCAGTTTGGCAATCTGACCATCGAGGATGTCCACATATTTGGAAGCCAAAACATCGGGTTCAAATTGAGCACGCGCACTTTTCATCTCATCAAGATCAAAATTAAAAATGTTGTTAACCACAATATACGGCCCCACCACATTGCTGCTTTGCGACTTCACAAAGTCTCTGATAAACACCTCTTGCTGGTCATCAATTTGCTGTGCCCGATTTTGTATCGCCACGATGGCTACGGTGTCGCCCACTTGCATTGCCTCCCTGAAATCGGCATACAGGGCTTCGCGAGTTTGATCAAGGTTACTAATGCCCTTTTGGTAGCTTTGAAAAACATTATGACTTTGCGAGCCGCTAACCACTATGCTGTCAGGACGACCTGTGATGTTAATTCTTCCGTCTTCTACAAAAATGCGTTCTGACTTTTCATCGTTAACAAACTCCAGATAATATACTTCGGGCATTTCTATTTTTCCCGAAAAGGAAAAAGTCCCGTCATTCGATTGTACCGAATCGACAGCTACCAGGGCATTATCTGCTACCTTCGACAGTTTAATCCAACCCGGCGTGGTTCCGTCAATTTTACCCTTCAGGGTGTATTGATTTGCCGGTTCAGAACAGGCGGCAACAAAAAGGATAATTATACTAATCCATAAAATATTCTTCATAAGACTATACGTTTATTTGTTTCTTTTTACGGTAAAACTCACCAACTGCTCAAAGGAATTTCGCATGGGGCTTTCGGGAAATTGGTACAATAAGTCAAAGGCTTTCTGCTGATATTCCAGCATTTTTTGGGTGGCGTATTCGATGCCCCCGCTTTGATTTACCTTCTCGATTACCTGATTGACCTTGCCTGGATTATTGTTGTGATTTTTCACCACGTTGATAACACTGCGTTTTTCGCGTCCATTGGTATTGTTGAGCATATAAATTAGCGGCAGCGTCATTTTTTGTTCTTTGATATCAATGCCGTTGGGTTTGCCTATTAATTTGTTGTCCTGGTAGTCGAACAAATCATCTTTTATTTGAAAGGCGATGCCGACATATTCGCCAATTTGGTGCATTTTTTTTATGGTCTCCGTATCAGCACCTGTCGATTGAGCACCGGCTGCACAGCACGAAGCAATAAGGGAGGCCGTTTTTTTGCGGATAATTTCAAAATATACTTCTTCCTTAATATCCAGGCGACGGGCTTTTTCGATTTGCAGCAATTCGCCTTCGGCCATTTCGCGTGTGGCATTCGACACGATTTTCAAGAGGTCGAACTCATTATTTTCGAGGGCAAGCAAAAGGCCGCGCGAAAGGAGGTAATCTCCAACCAATACTGCGATTTTGTTTTTCCACAAGGCGTTAATCGAAAAATAGCCCCGGCGTACATTCGAGTCATCAACCACATCATCGTGAACCAGGGTAGCGGTGTGCAACAGTTCGATAAGTGAGGCCGCCCGGTAGCTCGAATCGTTGATGGTGCCGCAGATGCCGGCTGCAAAAAACACAAACATCGGGCGCATTTGTTTGCCCTTGCGCTTGTAAATGTAGCGGGTAATGGTATCGAGCAGGGGCACCTTGCTCTTCATCGACTGTCTGAATTTCTTTTCAAACAGGGCAATGTGCTCAGCGATAGGTGTTCGTATTTCTTTGAGATGAGGCATAAAATATATTTCCGGCCAAAAGTAAGACTTTTGAGCTATTTACTGTTTCTTGTTTGCAATAACATTATCCATATTATTTTGTTTTTTAATAATTGATGATTCTAAAAACAGAAAATACTTTTGTAAACCAAACACAAAAACATTCGAAAACGATGTCAGGATTTTTATTTAATGATATGATATTTGGCCCGATAAAAAGCCGCCGTCTGGGAAAATCCCTGGGCATAAACGTTCTACCGATCAACAAAAAAATTTGCAACTTCAACTGCATCTATTGCGAATGTGGATGGACGGATGAGGACGATAAAAGTGAAATAGCATTCCCCGAAAGGGAACAAATCAGCGAAGCCCTTGAAGATAGACTTCTGCAAATGAAAAGCCACGGCGACATTCCCGATTCCATCACCTTTGCTGGTAATGGCGAACCAACGCTCCATCCGGATTTTGCGGCAATAATTGACGATACCCTGATATTGCGAAACCGGATTTTCCCCCATACCGAAATTACGGTACTCTCGAATGCCGGGAACTTGTACAAGCAGGAAATTTTTGATGCTTTAAACCGGGTGGATAATAACATCCTGAAACTGGATGCCGGACTGGAAAGCACTTTTCAAAAAATTAATAAGCCCGGATCGAAGGACTTGAGTCTGGATAAAATTGTGCAGCAACTGCAAAAGTTCCGGCAAAAAACGATTATTCAAAGCCTGTTTGTGCGCGGTGAGGTGGATGGCGAAAAAATCGACAATACCAAGCCCGCCGAAATTCATGCCTGGATTAGTCATATTCGCATTATTCGCCCACGCTATGTTATGCTATACAGTATCGATAGAGCCACACCAAGCCCCGGCCTTGTAGCTGTACCCCGCGAAGAGCTGCATAAAATTGCTGACCAATTGCGTGAGATTCGGGTAAAGTCGAGTGTGTATTAGGCGGGGGAGAAGTTCATTGTTATTAGTTATCCGTTATAATTTATTCGAGTTGAAGAAGCGCTTTCACTATTAATTAGGGCTTGTCTTTTTAGTAAGTTATTTGAATTATGAATTGCCTCGCCCTTTAGGGCGGGGATTTAATAAGAAGAATGAAAATCCCCCGCGATTCCGCCACGCCGCAGGCGTGGCGGAATCGTGGGGGATGTAAGGCCAAGCACATTATTCCCCGGGTTAAAACCCGGGGCAATTCAAAACATCGACTTTATGTACAAGCACTAATTAGGTTTAGAAAGCAGGCTAAAATCAGAAGACCCCGGGGAAAGTTTTTTTTGGGAGGGGATTTGAATATGATGCCCCCTGACTCATAATATTATAAGGATCGGGATTTTGATCCAATAAAAAAACATCTTGAATTCCTGTAATTACCACCATCCTGATTTTTTGTACTTTTGTGGCTGATACATTAAATCGCATGACTATGAAACGCGCACTACTGTTTTTAGCTTTTAACATCCTGATGACTTCCACCTTCCTTATGGCGCAGCACCTTAATATTATGATTAGCGATGCCAACAATCCGGAGGAGCCCACCATTTATATCGATCCCAACAACACGAACCGCATTATTGCCGGGGCTAATATCCACAATGTGTACACCTCGGACGATGGCGGCTATACCTGGAGTACCGATGCCTTAGTATCACCTTCCTACGGCGTTTGGGGCGACCCGGTTACTATTGTGGATAATGAGGGGAATTATCTTTTTTTCCATCTTTCCAATCCCCCCGGGGGCAACTGGATAGACCGGATCGTATGTCAAAAATCGACCGATGGCGGCCTTACCTGGAACGATGGCACCTACATGGGCTTGAATGGAACCAAGGCTCAGGATAAACACTGGATAGACATCGATCGGGTAAACAATATTATTTATTCTACCTGGACACAATTTGACGATTACGGCAGCAGCAATATTAACGACCGCAGCAACATCATGTTTTCAAAATCGATGGATGGCGGCGAAAGCTGGTCACCGGCTCTGCGCATCAACGAGGTGGATGGCGATTGCATAGATAGCGATAACACTACCGAAGGTGCAGTGCCGGCGGTAGGTCCTAACGGCGAAATTTATGTGGCCTGGGCTGGCCCCGAAGGCATCGTCTTCGACCGCTCGCTCGACCAGGGCGTAACCTGGCTCGAAAACGACATCTTTGTTTCCGAATTCCCCGGCGGCTGGGATTACGCTATTCCGGGCATTAGCCGTTGCAACGGGCTGCCCATTACCGTGTGCGACCTTAGCGGCGGCGAAAACCACGGCAGCATTTACATCAACTGGACCGACCAGCGAAATGGCACCGATGATACCGATGTTTGGCTTGCTAAATCCACCGATGGAGGAAATACATGGAGCGAAGCCATGCGCGTAAATAATGACCCGCCTGGGAGACAGCAATTTTTTACCTGGGTGGACATCGACCAGGTTACCGGCTACCTTCATTTTGTGTTTTACGACCGTCGCAACTTCGAAGATTCAAACACCGATGTTTATATGGCTTTTTCAAAAGACGGAGGACAAAATTTTAGAAACTATAAAATTAGCGAAGAGCCCTTTCTGCCTGTGTCGTCCGTCTTTTTTGGCGACTACAACAACCTTTCGGTACACAACCACGTGATCCGCCCGATATGGACCCGCCTGCACAACGGCGAGCTAAGCGTGTGGACCGCCATCGTCAATACGCTGGTAACTGAGGTGGATCATTTGCCTGAGCCGGGAATACCGCTTGCCTTGGAACAAAACTATCCCAACCCTTTCAGCGAAAGCACACACTTCTCCTTTAAGCTTACCCACAGCTCGCTTATCACCTTAAAAATTACCGACATGTATGGGCGCATTGTTGCCGTACTTATTGATAAACAAAAAATGAATGCCGGAAAATATTTCGAACACTTCAAGGCTTCACAGTATAATCTGCCATCGGGGGTTTACTATTTCTCGCTTAGCGGCGATGATGTAAATCAGGTAAGAAAAATGGTGATAGAGCGGTAGAGGCATGAGTGTAGTAAGCAGCCATGGTGAACACTGGCGTGCCCGTACTCTTTTCCCTCGCCACAAAGATGCAAAGGCTCAAAGAAGATAACCGCCTTCTGCGGAATGCTTTCTGAACTTCCCTCTTATCTCTGCCTTTAAAAAATCTGATAATTCAATACTTCGCTCACAAAACTAGGTAAACAAAATAAATTTTGGGTAAAAACGAGTTACAAAAACATTTTTGGAATCAGTTAAACATCTAAAAAGCAATCTTTTGGCGCATTGATATTTAGCATATTCAGATAACTTAAATCTTATCAAAAACTATAGATCATAAAGCTAATAAGCCTCACCGGATCCAAATGCTGAAATCGGTGGAAGCATTCGTTGTAATTATTCGGAATGATAAAAATAATAAAAACCTATTGCTTGATAAGAAATATTTTCTATTTTTGAAAAAAATTGTCTATGACAAATGATGCACTCTTACAAATTGGATCCACTGCAAACAGTTTGACTACTGACACAAGCCAGAGTATCCCTTTAGCAGTCTTTTATTCCAAAGCCTATTACTTTAATGACTTGACCACATCTGGTTGCAAAACAAAGTCAAAATCCACAATTTACACCGATGGTGATTGGATTCAATCAGACGCAGAATATCAACTTCATGTTGGTTATTATTCCAATAGATTTAATTTGAATCTTACTACTGATAATCAAAAATTGAATTGTAAACTCAAAGCAAGACACAAAATAATTAAAAATAGAGCATTTAATTAAATTTAGGAAATTAATAAATAATACAGTAAAAATGAAGAAACTTTATTTTTTTGTAGCAATTGGCATAGTCCTAGTAGCAATCAGTTTTGCAGGATGTGGTAGCGATTATTTTGAAGTGGATACACAAATACTGCAACAAAAAATCTACGACCCAACTGTGATAAAGTACGAAGGCTTACAATCAAGTACAGTCTTATATCTCGACCATTCTACTTGTGTCATCGATGCAAGGCAAAATTCAAGAGTCTTCAATGCTTTGAGCCCTCAGCTGGGACAATATTCTGATACTTTACGCCTCATAAGAGGCGAAGCAGTTAAAACAATTGCTTTAAATAGATCAGATAATAAGGTTTTTGAAATTCTGCAAACCATTCAATGTGATATTCCTTATACTAATATTTTGAAGGCCGTTGAACAGATTTGCAATGACAATCAACAAGCTATTTTGATAACCGATTTCGAGTTAATTCGACAAAATGAGCCAGTACATGACCAAGATCCCTATTTGAGTGAGCCTTTCAAAAATTGGATAAAGAAGGGAAATAGTATTTATATTGTGGTTGAAACATATCAGGAACGATACAATGGAAATAATTACTCTAAGAAGCGTTTCTATTTATTTTTTACTGACGACAATTTGGATGCTCCTATCAGCGATAATATGCTAAATCAAATTGATCCCATGATTAAGGATGGTTCATGTAAACTTTTCAAATTGACCAACTCTGATATTTCTGTAAAAAGAGAAGGTAATAATATGGTAGCAGATGACTTGACTTCTACTGTGGAAGATAAGAACGGGTTTGAGTTTGTATCGATAGATGATTCGTGGGATGACATTCGAGAATACGTGATGAAATTAGATAAATACGGCGAACTTTTGGCTGAGGAAGAACCTGTACCACTTATTAAAAATTTAGTTTTTAATGATGGCGAAAATTACATTATTAATGATATAGAAATTGTCGCGACCGATATTACTGCCAGATATTTAGCAGTGGAGGATAGTATCATTTCTCCAAATGATATTGATATTTCAGAAGGTTTTAAATTGGATAAAAACGCATTAAAAGAGCATAAATTTAATATGTTGCTTACAGATAAAATATTTAAATTACTTCCCGATGAATTTGGTGGTAATCTTATCCGATTAGATTTTGTAATTACACAAGTTAGCTTGCAAAACTTTGATGAGGGTATATTCAAATGGCAATCATTGTACAATGGCGATAGTGCAATTTGCGTGTCATTAAGTATAGATAATGTATTAAGAGACATTGAAATTGTGCCTACAAGTAGGGATAGAAAAATAATACACACCGTTTTTATCAAAACTGAATCATTTTAATACTGTTAATTAATAAATAATCCTAAATGAGAAAAATAGAAACATTAAAAGAAGTACAAGCATTGATAGGTGAAACCTATATGTATGCAGTAGTCATTGCATTAATTGCATTAGCATTAGCATTTATTATTGCCTATTTAATCAACTGGGGTGGGAAGAACGATACTTCTCACATTAAAAGACGTATTTGGTATATAATATTAGGTGTATTAGCCGCTATTGCTTTTTTTCTGTACAATTCGTTGTATGTTAGCAGTTACATTGCAAAAGCACCATTGCAGGCAAAGTTTACTACAGCCAACATTCTGGCTACTTTGGCTGTTTTAGGCATTTATGCAGTTATTGGCATCCTCACTATGCTAATTATGCGCAGTTCAAAATGGGGAAGTATTTTGGGAAAATCAAAAAAATAGTTTAAAAAAAAAGATATTATGGCTCAAGTATTTGTAATAGGAATCGGTGGCACAGGCATGCGCTGTATTGAGGCGTTTACCCATTTGTGTGCTATGGGAATGTTCGACAAGACGGACGTTCACTTATTAGCGTTGGATACCGACAAAGACAACGGTAACTTTACGCGTCTCAAGAATTTGAAAGAGGCATATATTAAAACCAAAGGTGTAAACAAAAAACAATTTGCACTGGAAGACACTTTTTTCTCTGCTAATTTGCATTACTATCAATTTAGCCCTGACTATTCGAGACTATCAACTTTTAGTGCATTGTATAATTATGGCGATACTAAATTCAGTAATCCGGAAGAAGCTGCAATTGCTGATTTGCTTTTCACCGAAAGCGCCAAAGATTTTGACCTAAATCATGGCTATCGAGCCCAAACGCATTTAGGTAGTTTATTGATGTATCATTCGATAATAGATGATGTAAAGACGAATGACCGGAGTGATTTGAGGCGGTTTATTCAGGAATTGATTTCAGCATGCTCAACAGGAAAACCAAGAGTATTTATTTTGGGATCCGTTTTTGGCGGAACGGGGGCTTCTTCTATTCCTATCATCCCAAAAGCTATAAAGGAAGCGGCAGCCTTGATTTCTGATGCTACTGATATCGAACGCAATGCTTATTTCGGAGCTACTTTGCTAACAAGTTATTTTTCTTTTCCACTGCCTAACGATGGTGAAAAGGCTAATCAGAAAGTGATAGCCACGTCCGATAAGTTTGCGCTAAACTCACAAGCTGCAATGATGTTTTACGAAGCTGACGAAACGGTAAAAAAAACCTACCAGAAGTTTTATATGATGGGTACAGAGACCCTTGATTGGAAACCAAGTAAAGTTAAAGATAAAACCATTACCGGTGGCGAAAATCAGGAAAACGATTCTCACTATATTGAATTTTTGGCTGCCTTTGCTGCATGGCATTTTTTCAATTCACCCGAAGAGGGTACGGATTTGGCAGGCTTGGCTGGTTTAGAAGACTTAAAACGCGAAATGAAAGCAGAATATCTTTACCGCACTTTTGATGAAAACGGCAAAATAAGTTTTACCGATTTTGTAGGAAGCGAAAAGAAAGAAGAGTTTGCAAAAAAAGTCGGTTTGTTCACAGCAATGAGTTATCTGGCAATATTAGAAAAATACGACTTTTTCGAGCAGGCTCAGACCGGTGATTTGAAAAAAGTTAAGATTGAGGGATACGAAGATATTGATAAGGAAGAAGTAGATGCTTTAAAAAAGTATATGTCGCTCTATCATTTTAAAATAGATAATGGTGAAATAAAGGACGGCTGGTTGCGTCAAATACATCGCTCTGCTGGTGGAGGCGACAAATTACTGTTAAATCCTGCCATTTTTGGTTGCAACTCTGTAAGAGAGTTTGAAAAATTTGATTTTAACAATATGCTTTATCAAAAAGGCTCTGATTTCGAAGGTCATAAATTCGGGACAGGTTGGACAAGTAGTATTATGGACAAATTCTACGGCGGATTCATGAAAGCCTCTGAGCCGGAAAGCATTGTCAACAAAAATGAAAAACTTATCAAACGGACGTATGATACGCTCTGTAAGTTATACGAATTTAAAAGTTAATAATCATGGGAAGATCAAAATTAATAAGAAGCACCGAGGGTGTTAAATCAAATTCTGAAGGAAAATGGTATGTTCACGACAAAATAAAGCCCTTTATTCGGGGAATTATTGCCGGAGATTTAGATATAAATCAAGTTTCAAGCACCCTAATTTCGGGGGTCCCAACCCCATGGGCAAGAGCAAAGTTATTTTGGTTTGCTTTTGACTATCTCCAACAGCAAAATCCCAATATTATTACGTCTGGATTGATTGATTTTTATGGAGTTCTGCGAGATGAATGGACAGGAATAATCGCTTTAATCGCTTTGTTTCCCGACCGGGTTTCTTTCTCGGAACCAATTTACATGAATCCGAAAGAAAAGGGTCTCTATAATATTTCAGGAGCTTTTGGACGTATGTTGCTTGATGATGTTGATATTTGGACCGACCAAATAGCAAAACAACACAACCCGGATGAACTTCCTTATGTGCAATTATTGCGCTATAATGGACAGCTTATTGGCGGCACTTCGCCATTCTCTTTGGTCTTTCCGGCTGTGGAATACGGTAACCTTAAGCATGCAAGTGATATACCCTGGTTTCGAAACGGAAAATTTGAAGACCCCATGAAGTATTTGGACAAGGATAAAACACAAAAACTTTATCTTTTTCTTAAAAATATCAACACCAATTTTTCCGGTTACGAAGAAAACGTCAACATTTCTCGTCAAAACAATAGTCGATTGGACTTATCCGGCCTAAAAACATATTTGCGGGCTTGGCTGGAAAATATTGAACTGAAAGAAAATAATTTGCAGAAAAACGGAACAGTGGCTAAGTATTCCAATCTGGCTATGCCCTATAAATCATTACTTGCTTCAGTACAAAAAGTATATCAGCTTACTACAGGTGAGTTTACATTTGACCGTCCTTCCGATGCAAGTTTGATTAAGGCTGAACTCAGCGATTTGCAGAATATATTGAAAGACGATAAAAAAATAATTGGCTGGTTTGAATCTTCTGACAGAAAAAACCCACTTTCAAAGGCCGCTGTTTATTATCTGAAAATTAACGATGTACGCGACAAAGAAAACCCCACAAAATACTTTGCTTTACCATTGAGTATGGAGGGTATCCAAATGTTTACTCAACAATTAGGTATCCTGGTTTCACATCAAAACCAAAAATTCGATATTGTGGGCAAAATCAGCGAGCAGGGCAACTTGATTGTAGATTTAACAGTTGCAATTGATGGACAGCCATACAAGTTAAATTCTAAAGAGTACGAAATAGAATGGGCGACAACAAATAATAAGGTTATCATGTGGCCCGATTTTATTTCTGATAATTGGGATGCCTATTACTTGTATTCAGAGTATCCAATAAATGTGCAAGGCGTTAAGTTTGTACCATTCTTCAAGAGAGGGCAGGAACAGAAAATTATTACCATTGAAAGCGCACATGGTAATAAAATACTTAAATCGGTGGTTTATTCAAATAGCTCTGACGATGATTTGCAGGAGGGGGAATTAGATATTACGCAGTTGGTTACATATCCTGCAGGCCAAGTTCCGCAAGAAATGCACAAATACGAAGTATTGAAGTCCAATCGTCCTATTGCAGGCTTGGAAATTCGAATTGAAAATGCAGGAAAATCACAACTTGCCGGATATTTAGTTGTAAAGAATCCGGGTGATGAAACAATGGGCGGCAAGAAAATCATTGATTTGAGTACCGAAAACATTACAAAAGAAGCTATTGTCGGGATTGATTTTGGCAGTAACAACTCGTGTGTACATTATACATTAAAGTCGGCGGCCAATAACGGTGCTCAACCTATTCAATTTAGTAACCGCCGTCTGGCTTTAGTAGGTATTGATGCAGAGAGCGGAACCACTGCGGAAAGAGATGAGCTGTTGTTTTTCTCTAACGAATCTACAATAAATGGACAAATCAAATCGTGGCTTCACGAGCATGATGTACGATATATTGGTGCTCATAAGGATAAAGAAATTGCCGGTGGTGTTGCTGTAAATGAAAAAAATATTCTTGTCAAGGAAATGGATAGGGAAAAGATAACCACACAGGCAGGAATTTTAAACTATAATATGAAATGGTTATCAGATATTGCCGGGTTATCAAAAAAAACTGCTTATTTAAAAGCTCTGTGGCTATCTGTTTGTGCTGATTTGTATGCACAAAAATGTCGCCCAACTGAGTTGCGTTGGTCTTTCCCCGGCTCAATGGCCTCGACCGACCTAAATCAATATACAGCTATCTATAATGGTCAGTTACCTGCTATCACACCTATTTTCGACAGTAGCACTGGTGTGCGGCTTCGCCCCGTTTCTATCTTGGAACAAACCGAAGCTGAATCGGTATGCAAATACGCGCTTAGTCGTGAATATGGATTAAACAATAACTTGTTTTTGGGTATTGATGTGGGTGGCAGTACGAGTGATATTTTGCTATTGGCTAAAGATATAAACTCGAACAACACACCGAAATTATATAAACAAAGTTCAATTCGAATTGCTGCAGGTGTGTTTTTTGACGCTGTTATTAAATCGGTAAGATTCCGAAAAGCCATTTACGATTATCACCAAGGGCAAAAAAGAATTAAAGTCGAAAATATTCATGAAATCTTGTCGGAAGGACATAAAGCTCCTTTCTATCTGAATAGTGTATTCGACCAATTGACAGATGAAGACTTTTCGGCATTTTATAGCTTTATCGGGCGTGAAGCCTCTTTTGCATACGCAATTCCTGCTTATGTTACTGGATTGCTCGTTTTCTATGCTGGAAAGCTTTGTGCCAAAACTATTAAAGAAAACAACCTGACAGTTGTAAAAGAAGTGCATTTAATGCCTTTCGGCAAAGGTGGTCGTTTGTTTCATTGGTTACAAACGATTCCAGGAAGTAGCAGTACCAATTCATATTATGAAGAATGTTTCAGTAAGGGCTATGGAGAAGGTTCAGAGGTAATCAGGCTGGTTTATCGTAATGACGTCTCAATAGACAACAAGTCAGAAGTTTCGAAAGGTTTGGCTGTAGATACCGAACTTATTTATGACAGAAACGTCCGATTCACCTCGGATATTTTTGCTGAAAAGAATATTCGATACTTGCGTGATGGAAAATTCATTGAATTTGATGAAGATGAAATAGTTTCAGATGAATACTTTGAAAAAATTGGTCAATTTGAGTTCCCTGAAAAATTAATAAACTTTGAGGCTTTCTTAAGGATTTTTATCGATTTTGTTGGGCATAAAGCTGGTTTGGTCAGAGATATTGCTGTTCTTGAGAATCGTAGTAAGGAACTATCAAGTCGCCTGTCGGCATTTATTGATAACGATGCGGAGTACAAAAAAGCTCGCAATGCCAAACAGCAAACCAATCGTTTTGAGTATCGCTTCCCAATTCTTATTGCTGAAGGCTTATGCTATTTGGAACAAATTCTTATTCCTGAAATCTTTAAATCCTAAATCAGCATAATGAGCTACTTGGTAATGCATATCGATAAAGATTTTATTGTCGGCACTGTGTGTGCTGATAATGGAACTTTTTATCCGATTACCAATGGGAAAGAGAGCCTTTTATGGCTATATTTTTTCAATAATCCACACCAAAACAGCATTTCATTTGGGAAAGACAACAAATCACATTTCAATAATTTAGAAGTAAACTACTATGGTAAATTCTTTGAGAAAATTGAAAACGAACAGGAAAAATTTATTTTACGAGGTATTGATCATCTAGTTATTGATTTGCTGAAAGAATCAGGATTACTTGAATTGCTGAAAATATCATATAAACAAAAAACCCTTAACAGTTCAGATTATGTCCCTACTTTAATAACTTTTTCATCTACTATAGGCGATAACGCCAAACAAAAAACAGTTGAATATTTAAAAAAACATGGATTTCAGATTGATTCTTACACCATTCCGCTTGCCGAATTGACATGCTATCACAGTTTGAGCCAGAAAGCATTAAAGTCAGGAACTGGAAGTGTCGCTATCTTTCTGGAAGCCACTAATTCATCTTTACATTTAATGAAATTGTCTCTTTCTGACAGCTATTATTTAATGGACGGTAAACCCAACTCTTGGCGAGGAAAGGGTATTGATCCGCGGAAAAGAGCATTGGCAAGGTTTATTGTAAATGAAGTTAATAAAGCCACCGGTGTACTTTCATCAGAAGATGAAAAAGAAGATGAGTGTGAACGATTGGAAACTTATGCAGAAGAATGGCTGAAAAGGTTAGATTTACAAACAAGAAATATGCCGCTGCGAATACCCTCTATAAGCTTTGCAAAAGCACCCAACATGAAAAGAGATGTAATGGTGCGAAAAGATGATTTGGACAGCGATGCAGGGCAATATACCCAAGATATCAAAGATATTTATGATGTGTTTAAGAACGATAATGTAAATGGTGATGTAGCTGCAGTATTCCTTCTTGGTGACTGTTTCAAGTGTGAGCGTGTAAAAGACCGTTTCGAACAAACGATAGGTAAAGACAAGCTGCATTTCTATGCCAATAATGATATTCGGGACATTATAGGTGTTTATCCCAAAATCGATATAAATCGGTATGCAAACGAAGAAGCAAGAATAATAGAAAGAGCCAAAACCGAAGAACTTAAACAAGCTGAACAACGCGCACTGGAAAACCAATTAAGGAAGGAAAAAGAAGCAGAGACTAAACGTCAAGCTGAATTATTGAAAGCAGAACAAAACCAAAAAGAAGCACATAAATTATTTGAAAGAGCTGTTGAGTTGGATAAGGAAGGGAAGTTGGAGGATGCAAAAGTAAATGCAGAAAATGCTTTACTAATAAATGGCAACAATGATGAGTACAAGCAATTTGTTTCTGGTATAGTCGCAAAAATCAGCACCCTGAACACCAAAAACGAGCTATATAAATCCTTTTTGAATAAAGCAGATAATTTTTTAGAGAATGATAAATTGGGAAAAGCTCTTGATGAATACGAATCAGCCCAAAATGTATTTGACAATGTCGAGATTCGTAAAAAGATTTTAGACGTAAAACATTTGACACAGAAAAAAGAAAAAGAAAAGCATCAGAAAGAAAATGAAATAAAAATAAAAATTGAACAATTGAAATTGGAAGCTGATAGTTTTTTTATTGGCCGAAAATGGGAAAAGGCAAAAAACATTTACGAAAACATAATAAAACTCGATAATAATGATAGACTCGCTAACCAAAGAATAATTGCATGTGAAAAGATTAGTTCTTTAGAGCCTATTATCAACAAAGCGGATCAAAGCTTTTCAAAGCACGACTACAAAGAAGCAATGTTGCTCTACACACAGGGCAAACCGGATGCGTATTGCGAAGAACAATATAATAAATGCACAAATATCTTGGCTAATTATCGAGAAATAAAACAGTTAATGGCTGAATTAAATTCTTTAAAAAGTTCAAAGAATATTGAAAAGATGAAGTTTCGATTAGATGAATTATCAATTATATGTAAAAACATTCAAATAATTGATCCTTCAAATAATGATTTCACATCAGATTTACAAACCTATAAGGAAGCAATAGAGAGAACAGTAAATAAAAGCCTAAAATCTGTAAAAATAGAAAAACCGCTGAGTGAAGAAAAAAGGCAAAATAAAGAAATTGGTAAAACTGTCATTAAAAATATAGAAGCAAAGAAGATTGATGAACTAAACAATAATGAAGGAGAGAAGCTATTCAGGTCGGGTAAGTTTATAGACGCAAAACACATGTTTGAGAATATGTTTTCCAAAGACTCAAACAACAAAGATATTTACGAAAAAGCCTTAAAGTGTCGTGAATTGTTGAAATACGAAAGAATTCTTAAAGCAATGTTAATAGAATCAGAAGCTATTCTGAAAAACAACAATTCAACCAAAGCTAAACAACGACTTTCTGAACTACTGGATGTGCATAAATTATACAAAAAGAATGAAATTATAGATACAAGAATAGATCAAATAAGGAATATCCTTTCATCTGTTAAATAATAAAACGATGATGTGATTATATAAATTAGTATAAACTTAAAAGTAAAAATCATGGCAAAATTTGATTTAAACAAAGGTGACCGCTTTAAACTCGATAAAAGTTCGGGTTTAAGTAAAATTAAAGTAGAATTAGGATGGAAGGGAGGTGATCTTGATGCCTCAGCCTTTCTGCTTGGTGATGATGTTGTAATTTCTGAAAATGCTGATTTTGTTTATTACAATAGCGAAAATCGTACTGAGCCATTTGATAGAAGTAAATTCGGAAATAAGAAAAAATGGAAAGAAGAAACCCGTCCAATGTCTTTTGATGGTGCAGTTTTGGGTTCAATTGATGATGTAGGAGATGATATTGATGAGGATTCAGATGAAAGCGATGAAACCCTAGATGTGGATCTTGACAGCGTTAGTGGAAAAATTCAGGAAATAGTTTTTGTTGTTACGATTTATAATCGTGAAGGTGATACAGGAATCACATTTAAGGATGTAATTGATCCATACATTAAAATTATTAATACTGATACTGAAGAAGATATTATTCAATATAAATTAGCTGAAAGATTTGGAACAGAAACGGGAGTTGAAGTAGGTAGACTAATTTGCAATATTGAAGGCGAATGGGAATTTGAAGCCATTGGTAAGGGCTACGAAGGAGGTCTTCAAACTTTTGTTGACATGTACACCTAAAATCATTAGTTATGACAGAACAAAAAAGAAAATCAACAAGAAGTTACAATCTTGATAAAGGACGAAATTCAACTTCTTTTGATCTTTCAAAAGAAGACAATATACCTATTGTAAAGAATAACAAAGCTAAATGGTGGCCTTGGCTCTTGTTGTCAGTCATTGTAGTTGTGGCTGTTATTCTATTGGCAAAGCAATATGCATCAGACGACGAACCGATCCTAGCTAAACAGGAAAAACAGTCTATTGAGCAATCAGTTGCAAAACCGGAAGAAACGCAGTCAAATCCTCTTGTAAAAGAAGAAAAGCCCGCAACGGCAGAACAATCTTTTGCTGAGGATAACACTCAACCTTCTGTTGCATCTGCCGAAGAACCTGCAAAGCCAGCTGCTCCAGAAAGTCCATCTGCAGATGAGCCTGAAATTATATCCGCTCAAAGCAACCAACCTCTGGCAAACGCTGCTGCAAGCGAACCCCCTGCTTCAACCATTTCAACAGAAACCATTGAAGAAAAAGCTAAGAGAACAATCAGAGGAGATTATGGAAACGGTGAGGATCGTAAACAGGCTTTGGGAAGCGAGTATGATGCTATACAACAGAAAGTCAATGAAATGTATCGAAACGGAGATGTAAATTTAAATTCAAATTAAATGTTTAATCAAAGGGCATTGCCTTTTGTGGGTAATGCCCTTTATTTCGAAAACCCTATGATAGGAATATTGATAAAAGTTATTTTGGGGCTTTTTGTTTGGATGGTTTTGCCAAAACTTATCTTTCAGAAAAGAAGTAAGAAAAAAGCACCGTTCAGAAGTTTTACTTTCGTTGTATGTATGATAATTGGAATCCTGTTTATTGTATATGGAGTTATTGATTTATTTAAATTGCTTTTGAAATGGTACATTTAATTAATATGATTAAATTAATTATTAACTTAAAAGCTAACATATGATTTTAACACATAACTTAATGGACACCTAAAGTACACTAAACAAGCTCATCATGAAAACACATGCAATTTTATTGATTTTGATTACAATACTTCTTTCAGGATGTGTAGTATCTCATTTTGATATGCCTAAATTTTATAGCGTATCTTCCAAAACTCCGGAAGGAGAAAAGGCAATAAAAGAAAATGGGATAAAGTATTTATCTAAAAGTACTTATGGACTATTTTGGAGCGATTTTTATCGAAAAAAGGGTGAGTTTGTTTATGACATAGTAGAATTAATGGATGGGAGCAAACAATATAAAATTGTAAGTCAAAAAGATGTGGATAGATTAAAACTGTATCCTGATTTTGGAGTCTGGAATTTCTTTTTCAAAGTAATACTTATCATTACAGGTATTATTTATTTGATAAGGTGGTTGATTCGCTGGCTTCATAATTCTTCTAAAAAGAAAAAGATAAATCGAGAATACAAAGGAGTTGTAAAAAATTTGATATTAGTATTTTTTCTCGCCATAATATTCTCTTCTTGTGAAAATACTCAATCCTTAAAGGATAATAGCATTGAAAGCACTAAAATGTCATATCCTGAAATTATTTCAATTGAAAAACACAGTTTTACAAAAGAAGGGGTGCCAATTCTTTTATTAAAATTGCAGATAGATTCTACAAAATTCGACTGTTTGGGTCTAGGAGGCCAAGCTTTAATTGAAAAGGTATCGTCAAAAAAGATGATAATCACTTCTATAACCCTTAAGCCTAAAGATGGATTTTTTATTATTAAAAAGATAGAAGTAAAAAGGAAAATCGATGCTCCACTTTATTGGATATTTTCTGTTTTGGATAATCATTTTCTACATGATAAAGCTTATAATTTGTCTGTTTCTATCATATCTGGGGGTTTGGTAATCTTATTCGTCTTATTAATTTTCAAGGTTGGTCTAGTGGAAACTATTTTGGGCATTTTTGACGAAATGTGATATTATGAAAATTGGAATGATAAAATCGTGACTTGTGATCAGAAATATTTTTTGAATTCCTAAAAATACGTACATTAAGGTTTTAATAAAATATAATTATGAAAAAGCTCAACGAATTAAAAAAATCAATTCTTGCCGATGGCATAATTGACGAACACGAAGTAAAACAATTGCGTGAAGTTCTTTACGCAGATGGTATTATTGACAAAGACGAAGCAGAATTTCTATTTGAATTAAATGATGCTGTATCCGGAAGAGACAATCATGCGTCCTGGGCAAAACTTTTTATCGAAGCAATTACTGACTTTCTTTTGGAAGATGAAGTTTCACCAGGTGAGATTGATGAAGATGAAGAAAAATGGCTTTATGCAAAGATTGAAGGCGATGGAAAAGTTGATGAATTGGAACTTGCCTTGCTTGAAAACCTTAAATCTAAAGCAAAGTCGTTCCCTGAATCATTTCTAAAACTCATGTAATAAATTCTTATCCATGGAATCAATTAATAACTACACTGGGCTTACAGCAAAAGAGGTAGCCGAAAGTCGTCAAAAAAGTGGCGATAACGTTTTGACTGCAATAAAGCGAGATTCTTTGTGGTCTATCTTTATTGGAAATTTCAACGACCCCGTTATCAGAATACTTCTTATTGCAGCCGCTATCGCCATCGGAATCGGTTTTTATACCGGTAGTTTTATTGATGGAGTAGGCATCATTGTTGCCATTCTGCTCGCAACCTTTTTGGCAGCCATCAATGAATACAGAGCCAGCAAGGAGTTCGAGATATTATTGAAATACAACGAAGAGAAAAAGGTTGTCGTAATCAGAGATGAGGCAAAAACGCTGGTTGACAAAAAGGACATTGTTGTCGGCGATATAGTAGTACTTTCCGAGGGCTACGAAGTTCCCGCCGATGGGGAAGTTCTGGAATCAGACACCTGTAAGACAGATGAATCTTCGATGACCGGCGAATCGGAACCAAACCTTAAACTTTCGAAGTCGGATTCCGAAGGAAAAACTTTAAAACACAGATTTAAGCCCTGGGAACTTTTCCGATCGTGTACCGTTGTTGAAGGTTCATGTATAATGCGTGTAACAAATGTTGGAAATAGCACAGAGATTGGTAAAACTTTGAAGGAGGTAATTGAGGATGAGGATGTTCAAACTCCGCTGAATAAGCAATTGGAAAAACTCAGCAAACTTATTGGCGTAGTGGGTTTTTCGGTAGCATTTCTAACTTTTCTGGCACTCTTCCTCAGAAACGTTTTCCTAAACGAATTCTTCACTTTTACCAACTATCAATGGTATTTTCTGAATGTGCTTTTCTTTGGCGGCCTTCTGATTCTTTACAAAGTCTGGATGCCCATTGTTTACGATGCTTTTGAATTATTTGGCAACGAAAAAGAAGCACCAGACGACATCGAAAACAATAGTTTCAAAACATGGTTAAAATATATTTTCGCAGGTACCATTTTCATAGCCCTTTTTATTTCCGCCCCCGTGCTTTTAGGAATTGTTGAAGGCTACAATCATTATTGGATCAACGTTACAGTAATCAATCTGCTGATCGAGTTCTTTATGATTGCTGCAGTACTTATTGTTGTTGCAGTGCCCGAAGGCCTTGTTATGAGTGTTGTGCTATCTCAGTCTTACAATATGCGTAAGATGAAAAAGGAATACACCCTTGTCAGGAAAAATTCGGCTACCGAAACTATGGGCGCAGCAACAGTGATTTGTACCGATAAAACTGGAACCTTGACCGAAAATAAAATGACGGTTTCGGAATTTAACATCCTTTTACCTGATCATCACCAATTGGTTTTTGAATCAATTGTGGTTAATGCTACTGCTTCGTTAGAAGTTAAAAATCAAAATGGAAAATCTACACTAAGGCGTATCGGAAACCATACCGAAGCAGCCTTGATAAACCACCTTTACGATAAACACCGTATAGATGTTGAAACTATTAGACAATCATTTCATACAATCAGCAAAAAGTCTTTTTCGACTGACTGGAAGTATATGGCCACCTACGGCATCAACCATGCCAATGAAAAGGTCAATTACCTGAAAGGCGCACCCGAAATTATCCTTAACAAATGCAGATATATTGTCGGCGTAGAAGGTGGGGAAAAGGAAATTCTAGGCAAGGAAAGAGCTAATGCAATTTTAGGTGAAATCGAAACATTCGAGAAAAAAGGCCGCCGTGTTTTGGGGTTTGCTTTCAAAAGTAACTGCGACAATTTTGACGAAAACGATTATGTGTTTTTAGGTTATGCAACCATTTCAGACCCACTGCGAAAAGAGGTAAAACACGCCATTGCGAGTAGCAATGAGGCAGGTATCGAAGTAAAAATTATTACCGGCGATGCCCGTTTAACATCCCAAACAATTGCCGAAGATGCCGGTATTTGGAATGGTGATTCAGGCCTCATACACTTGTCTGGCGAAGTATTTAGCCTTATGGAAGATGAGGATGTTATCCAAAAAGCACAATGTATAAAAATCGTGAGCAGGGCGACACCCGACGATAAAAAACGGTTTGTAAATTTACTTCAAAGAGCAAATCATGTGGTGGCCGTTACCGGCGATGGAATAAATGATGCCAAAGCACTGAAATCGGCCGACGTTGGTCTGGCTATGGGTTCGGGAACCGACCTGGCTCAGGAAGCCAGTAAAATGGTGATCATCAACGATTCTTTTATAAGTATTATGAATGGTGTTAAATGGGGTCGTTCGTTGTACCAGAATATTCAACGATTCATTCTGTTTCAGCTAACCATAAATGTTGCAACCCTCACAATCGCAATGTTGGGACCTTTCATTGGTCTCGAAATACCTCTAACAGCCGTCCAGTTGCTTTGGATAAATCTGATCATGGATACATTTGGTGCATTGGCATTGGCAACCGAACCACCTAATCCGGACGTGATGAAACAAAAACCCAGAAGACCTGATGCCTTCATTATTTCTAAGGAAATGATAAAGCAAATATTCATTGATGCAACTGTTTTTGTAATTATCCTTTTGTTTTATCTTTTCTATACCGGACTCAACAATCCATCAAAACTCGACCCACACGATCTCATGCATAAGCAAAGTATGTTCTTCACCATCTTTGTTCTTTTAAACTTTTGGAATCTTTTTAATGCCAAAACTTTTGGAATGAAAAAATCGGTTTTCAAAGATTTCTTTATTAATAAGGGTTTTGTTTTTATTGCAATAACAATATTTATTGGTCAAATATTGATGATTCAGTTCGGAGGTGATTTCTTCAGAACTATTCCAATTTCTTTTAACGATTGGTTGATAGTTCTTGGATTAACATCAATCGTATTGTGGTTTGGTGAGGGAAGAAGATACATAATGCGAAAACGCGCATAGCAAAGTATAAAGGTAGATTGACAAACCGATTAAAGTCAAAGAATTTCACTGACATTAAGTTAATTTGAAAAACTCAGTGATGAATGGCTATTTTGGTTGAAACCGTAACACGGTCAGACCGAGATAGCCACAGCGCACCGATTATTTATTACTGTAGTGTACGCCGTTAAAAGCTCACCCAACTTCCCACTATTCACCAAACCAAATAGGTATAAGATAGTTGTGATAGGATTGTTTGTTTAGTGCTACCTTACTCATCGTAACAAAGCGTTTCGCCAGCCTGGCTTTTTGCGGTATAAGTCTCGTCATGATCTGGAAAATCCGGTAAAATGCTCCAGGTAAACCAGCGGGGGATTATCGGTAATGCGAATTTGCACTGCCACAATATCAACCCTGAAAAAGTTAAAATAAGTGGCCATAAATTTTTCGATTTCCAGGGCAAATTCTTTGGCCGAAGAAATCTATCGCGAAGCAATTTTGTTCTTTACCTCATCAAAGGCATGAGACATACCAACGGGAAGTTTAATAAGCAGCCAAAGCCATACTCCAAACAGCGAACCAGCTTCAGAAAAGTAATAACATAAATTGTGTTAAGCAAATGTCACAGCCTGGCAAATATCAATGTAAGAACCAGGAGGTAAAGTACCAGCAAAGAAAACTGTTGCAGGCCGTTGAATAGATTTCTGTTTTTTGCCATTCGTTTACTTTTTGGAAAAATTAACTAAAAAGAGTCTTTGAGTCTGAAAACACCGAGATTTGAAATAAGTGTCGATGAATATCCTTATTACGGGTATTAGCCTGCTACGTCCCCCAGTTTGCGCGGTCGAGGCTGCGGTATTGGATGGCTTCGGCGAGATGCTCTGATTTTATATCGGTACTATCGTCCAAGTCGGCGATGGTGCGCGACACTTTAAGAATACGATCATAAGCACGCGCCGAGAGGCTCAATTTTTCCATGGCGGTTTTGAGCAGCTCATGGCCGGTTTCGTCCACCTTGCATATTTGGCGCAGCAGCTTGCTCGTCATTTGGGCATTGCAGTGTATCTCTTTATTTTCGGCATAGCGGGCTTCCTGAATATTTCGCGCCCGTATCACTCGTTCTCTAACCGCCGTGCTGTTTTCCGACAGGCGGGCTTCGGTAAGTTGCCTAAAGGGAACCGGAACTACTTCGATGTGAATATCGATACGGTCGAGCAGCGGGCCCGAGATTTTGTTCAGATACTTCTGCACGATGCCAGGGCCACACACACAATCCATGTCCGGATGATTGTAATAGCCGCAGGGGCAGGGATTCATGGCGGCGATAAGCATAAAACTGGCCGGATACTCTACCGTAAAGCGGGCACGCGAAATAGTAATCACACGATCCTCGATGGGCTGGCGCAGCACTTCGAGTACCCCCCGTTTAAACTCGGGCAACTCATCCAAAAAAAGCACGCCGTTGTGCGCCAGCGATATTTCGCCGGGCTGTGGGTTTTGGCCGCCGCCAACCAGGGCTACATCGCTGATGGTGTGATGCGGCGAGCGGAAGGGACGAACCGAAATCAACGAGGTCTCCCTTTGCATACGCCCGGCCACCGAATGGATTTTGGTAGTTTCGAGCGCTTCGTGCAAATTTAAAGGCGGCAATATGGAAGGCAATCGCTTGGCCAGCATGGTTTTGCCCGAGCCTGGTGGGCCAATCAAAATAACATTGTGCCCGCCGGCCGCAGCTATTTCCAGGGCACGCTTAATATTTTCCTGGCCTTTAACATCGGCAAAGTCGAATTCATAATCGTTGAGCCGCGACTGAAATTCTTTGCGTGTGTCGATAACAGTAGGTTCGAGGGGTTTTACGCCATTAAAAAAATCGACCACCTGCATAATATTTTCTACACCATAAACTTTGAGGTCGTTTACAATGGCTGCTTCGCGGGCATTTTGAGCAGGAAGGATAAAACCTTTGAAACCCTTGTTGCGTGCCTCGATGGCAATGGGCAAGGCTCCTTTTATCGGTTGCAATCCACCGTCAAGCGACAGCTCGCCCATGATGATATAACGGTCGATGTCTTCGCTTTTTATTTGCTCCGAAGCGGCCAACACCCCCAAGGCAATCGAAAGATCGTAGGCGGAACCTTCCTTACGAATATCGGCAGGTGCCATGTTGATGACAATTTTGCGACCCGGCAGCCTGAACCCATTATAGGTCAGAGCCGATTCGATACGCTGCTGACTTTCTTTTACTGCGCTGTCGGGGAGGCCAACCATCAAAAAATTAACCCCCGTTCCGATGTTTACTTCAACCGTGATGGTGATGGCATGAACACCCTGAATTGCACTACCGTATACTTTGATTAACATCGTTATTTGTCTAAGATTTTTTTGAAGCGCAAGGTAGGTATTTAATTGAAATCAAAAACAGGATTTTGTGATATTATTTTTCTGCATCTAAATATCAACATTAATAAACAAAATATCAACCCAAATGACACCTTTATTTTACGCTGTTTATCGCGCAATTACAATACCTTTCAAATCCAAATTTTACTTAACACGAATGAAGCAGGATTTGGAATTGCTGTACTTTTGTGAAATAATTCACATTGTTAATATAATTACAGTAAATCAAAATTCAAAATGAAGCCTACGCACATCGAACACATAGGAATCGCCGTAAACAGCCTGGAGGAAAGTATCCCATATTACGAAAATATTTTAGGCCTAAAGTGCTATGCCGTTGAGGAAGTAAAAGACCAGAAAGTTAAAACCGCATTTTTCAAAGTGGGACAAACCAAAATCGAATTGCTGGAATCTACCGACCCGGAAGGCCCCATCGGGAAGTTCCTGGAGAAAAAGGGCGCGGGAGTGCATCACCTGGCCTTTGCCATGGACGATGTTGCCGAAGCACTGAAAGAAGCCGAAGAAAAAGGGGTACGCCTTATCGACAAAGAACCCCGCAAGGGTGCCGAAGGCTTAAGCATCGGATTTCTACACCCCAAATCTACCCATGGGGTGCTTACCGAATTTTGCGGTAAATAAAAATCAGCCATAATTTATTGAGTCACTATAATTAGAATCAGGAATCTAAAATCAGGAAATTTGAATAATCAGGACAAATTGCAGCAACTTATCGACCTTCGCGTAAAGGCTCGCGAAGGTGGTGGAGCCAAACGTATCGAGGCACAGCACAGCAAGGGCAAATATACCGCCCGCGAACGCATCGAAATGCTTTTGGATGAAGGCAGCTTCGAGGAGTACGACATGTTTGTAACTCATCGCAGCCACGACTTTGGCATGGAAAAGCAGGTATATCTTTCGGATGGCGTAATTACCGGCCACGGTACCATCGATGGAAGAGTGGTATATGTTTTTTCGCAGGACTTCACTGTTTTCGGCGGCTCGTTGTCCGAGACCTTTGCACAAAAAATTTGTAAGGTCATGGATCAGGCTATGAAGGTTGGGGCTCCGGTAATTGGCATCAACGACTCAGGTGGCGCGCGCATCCAGGAAGGCGTAAAGAGCTTGGCGGGTTATGCTGAGATTTTTCAGCGCAACATTATGGCCTCAGGCGTTATCCCCCAGATATCAGCCGTGTTTGGCCCCTGTGCCGGCGGTGCAGTGTATTCGCCTGCCCTTACCGATTGCATCATTATGAGCGACAAAACAAGCAACATGTTTGTTACCGGGCCAAAGGTTGCCAAAACTGTAACCGGCGAAACCATTTCGGAGGAAGACCTCGGCGGTGCCACAGTACATGCTACAAAGTCGGGCGTGGCACACTTTCGCGCCGATGACGAAAACGAAGGTATCATGATTATTCGCAAATTGCTGGAATATTTGCCCCAAAACAATCTCGAAGATCCGCCTGTTACCGAGTGCAACGATCCGATCGACAGAAAAGATGAGATGCTCAACGCCATTATTCCTGATAATCCCAACACGCCCTACGATGTTAAAGATGTGATTTATTCGATTGTAGATGATTCAGAGTTTTTGGAATTTCACCGACACTTTGCAAAAAATATTGTGGTTGGCTATGCCAAGTTTAACGGACAGCCTGTGGGCATTGTGGCCAATCAGCCGAATTTCCTGGCCGGCGTGCTCGATATTGATGCCTCGCGCAAAGCAGCTCGTTTTGTTCGCTTGTGCGATGCCTTCAACGTTCCCATCATCACCCTGGTTGACGTTCCCGGATTTTTGCCTGGCAGCGGTCAGGAGTACGGCGGCATTATTATTCATGGCGCAAAGTTGCTTTTTGCTTATGGCGAGGCTACCGTACCCAAAATTACCATTACCCTGCGGAAATCATACGGTGGAGCGCATGATGTAATGGGGTCGAAACAGCTTAGGGCTGACATCAACTACGCCTGGCCTTCGGCCGAAATTGCAGTGATGGGTGCCAAAGGTGCAGTGGAAGTTTTGGAAGGAAGAAAAATAAGAGAGATTACTGATACAGATGAAGCGGCAAAGTATGCCGCCGAAAAAGAAGAGGAATACCGCAAAACCTTTGCTAATCCATACCAGGCAGCAAGCTTTGGCTATATCGATGATGTGATTGAACCACGCAACACGCGCTTCAGAATTATCAGAGCACTGCAAACGCTGGCAACCAAAAAAGATTCGCTGCCACCCAAGAAGCATGGCAATATTCCAATGTAAAAAATGTATCTTATGTTATTGAATGAAATAGGTTTCGATTTTTCAAATGTATCCAGCTTTAGCCTTATCGTTGCTTTGGTTGGTTATAGCATTGTTTTTGGTGCCCTGGTGCTCTTGTTTTTTGTGTATAATCTCTTGCCCAAACTCATCAATCTGAATGCAAAACGACAGCTTCGCAAAGAAGGAAAATGTGATGATTGCGATGTAGCAACCATCGAGGGCGATGTAGGTGCAGCAATAAGCATGGCACTATACCTTCACATGAACGAAGTTCATGATGAAGAAAGTGATGTGATAACCATTCGACGCATCTCGAAACAATACACCCCCTGGAGTTCAAAAATTTATTCAACCAATCCATTTCTCAGGACTAATCTACGATGAAAAAATTTAAGTTTAAAATAAAAGGCCACGACTACGATGTCGAGCTTTTGGCTTTTGAGGAAAATACTGCAAAGTTTGATGTTAACGGAACTACCTACGAGGTAGAGTTGCAACACGAGGTGAAAACCTCAAAAACACCCCGCCTTGTCCGTCAGGAAATTCAACCCACACGTCAGGACAGCAAAATCAAAAAAGCCATTACCAAAACTGCCGGCCATGCAGTAAAATGTCCCTTGCCAGGCAACATTATGCAGGTATTTGTGAAAAATGGTGATGCAGTAAAACTGGGTGCTAAGCTGGTGATGTACGAAGCCATGAAAATGGAAAATACCATTGTGGCCGAAAAAGACGGCATTGTAAAAGACCTTACCGTACAGCCCGGCGACACCGTGCTTCAGGATGCTAAACTTATGGAAATTGAATAAACCTGCGATGAAAACACTTACAGGTTCTCGCATTAAAAAAAGCAAAATTCGATGAGAAGATTAATAACTGTTTTGGGAATTATTTTGGTGCTTGGTTTGATTTCGTACAGTTTTCCAAAAAGTTTTGGGGCTGATGATGCCCACGGACAAAGCCAGATAAGCCAAGCCCAGACCACCACCGGAAGCAATACTGACCATGAATCCGATGCAGAAAAAGGACTCTATCAGTTTTTGAGTTATACCGGCTTTGCCAACGCCACACCCGGCCATTTTATCATGCTCCTGGTGGGTTTGTTTTTTATCTTTCTGGCCATACGTTTCGATTACGAACCCCTGCTATTAATACCCATTGGAGTAGGTATTTTAATTGGCAACGTCCCCTTTCTGCTTGATTCCGGCCTAAAGCTCGGAATTTATGAAAGTGGCAGTGTGATGAACTATCTCTACTTTGGCGTTACCCAGGGTATTTATCCGCCTTTGATATTTTTAGGCATTGGTGCCATGACCGATTTTTCGTCCTTGATTTCCAACCCGCGACTTATGTTGCTTGGCGCAGCAGCCCAGGTGGGTATTTTTGCCACCTTTCTTGGTGCGCTTGTGCTCGGCTTTCACCCTGCCGAGGCTGGTGCTATTGGTATTATTGGCGGTGCCGATGGCCCTACGGCTATCTTTCTTTCGTCCAAGCTGGCCAACGGTATCAATATCCTGCCCGATGGCACTACCGTGCAAAACCTGATCGGCCCCATTGCTATCGCCGCCTATTCATACATGGCTTTGGTTCCTGTTATTCAGCCCCCGATTATGCGCTTGCTCACTACTAAAAAGGAACGCAAAATCCGGATGAAATCTCCCAGAGCAGTTACCAAGCTCGAAAAGATTTTGTTTCCGATTATCGGCCTGCTTTTTACGGCCTTCATTTCGCCCAGTTCGCTGCCCTTGCTGGGAATGTTGTTTTTTGGTAATATCCTCAAAGAAAGTGGAGTTACCAAGCGCCTGGCCGATACCGCACGCAATTCACTTATCGACATCGTAACTATTTTGCTTGGCCTTACTGTGGGTGCTTCTACCCAGGCCGATGTTTTTCTTACCGACCAGTCGATACTTATCTTTATCCTCGGTGCGCTTTCGTTTATGGTGGCTACGGCCGGCGGCTTATTGTTTGCCAAGGCGATGAACCTGTTCCTGCGTGGCGACAATAAACTGAATCCGCTAATTGGTGCTGCCGGTGTTTCGGCAGTTCCCGACAGCGCACGCGTGGTGCATACCGAAGGGCTGAAAAACGACCCCAACAACCACCTGCTAATGCACGCTATGGCTCCTAACGTGGCTGGGGTAATCGGCTCCGCAGTGGCTGCCGGTATTTTGTTGAGTTTCCTCCTTTAAGTAAATATTTTTAGAATTTTCAAAAGCCGGCATTCATTTTACCTATGCCGGCTTTTTTTATTAATAATAAAATAGACAAAGTGCTGTTTATCCAAGAGTACAGCCCAATTATGCTTTGCACAGATTTTATTTTAATACAAACAAAAATATTTTGATACGTATGAATTTTAAATTAACCTATTTGGCCGTTTTTATGATCCTTGCATTGGCAGGATTTACTTTTTCGGCCTGTGAAAAAGAAAAAACCGATACCATTCCGCTGGAAACCGTAAATGGCGAATTGATCGAATCGATCGACTACGGCAATCGAATCCTCTTATTTCAGTTTAAAACCGATCTACTAACTTACCCCATCACCTATACAATAAGAAATGAGGTGAGCGTGGAGGGTAGCAATATCAATATCCGGCTTATCGACATCGAAAAAGACGGGCACGATGACCTGAATATTGCCAAAGGCCCCGCTACTTGTTTGGTAAATATGGGTATCCTCGAAAACGGGCAGTATAATGTAAATCTTACCGCAGGACAAACCAAGCACAATGGCACGCTCGATATAGGCGATGCACTGATGAGCCTGGATTTTGCTCCCACTGCGGGCTTTACGCTTTTGCACGACACATTGCTTCGCATTCCTTTTGGGATCGTGTGGGGATACCTCGGCTATCAAAGCACTAGCAACGAAGGGTTGGCCAATAGTTTCATCGCCAACCTGAATTCATTAGGTGGCCAGGCGATAGATTTGCCTGATGGCAACTATGGGTATTTTTCTATTTCTGATTCCGGAGATTTTGTGCAAGCCATCGACCCTAATTTCAACTATCACAAATCGTTTATCCGCAACTATCAAGGGTCGGCCAGTGCGCTCAACGGGCAAATCCAATATTATAAAACCGAACATTATAACAAGGTGGATTTGATGATTTATTGGTTTTGGGATGGAGAAGAAAAATAAAGACGCATGAAACTTTTTTTTAGAGAATATGGCCAGGGGCAGCCGCTCATTATTTTGCACGGCATCTTTGGCGTGTCCGACAACTGGGTATCCTTTGCCCGCGAAATAGAAGACCGCTTCCGGGTTTTTATCCCCGACCAGCGCAATCATGGCCAGTCGCCCCACGACAGTACCTTTAATTATTATGCCCTGTGTGCCGATGTTTACGAGTTTATCGAAGAGCACAACCTTGACAATCCCATTATTCTGGGGCACTCGATGGGCGGAAAGGTGGCCATGCGTTTTGCGCTCGAAAACCCGGATATACTAAAAGCTCTGGTTGTGGCCGACATAAGCATGCGCAGCTACCAGCGCCGCTACAGGCATTTGGATATGATAGATGCAATGATGGCTGTAAATTTTGACAAAGCCGAGAAACGGGCGGATATCGAAAAACAGTTAAAGCCAATAATTCGCGATAAGCGAATCCGACAATTTGCCATGAAAAACCTCTACCGCCGCGAACGGGGCGGACAGTTTGCCTGGCGGCTCAACCTGGAAGCCATCAGCCTGAACATGGACGCGGTTTTCGAAGGAGTACAATCTAACCGGCTATTTAATAAGCCAACTCTTTTTATCCGGGGTGGCGATTCCGATTATGTAAGTTACGATGACTTCGATCAGATTTACCGCACCTTTCCCAAAGCAGATATCAAAACCATCGAGGGTGCAGGCCATTGGCTTCATGCCGAAAAACCTGACGAATTCCGGCGGATTTTCATGGATTTTATCCAGTCAGGCCTTTAGCCGGCAATTAAAATCTCCAATCTGAAATCTAAAATCTCCAATCTGACATCAAAAAAAGCCGCCAGGCTTGCAAATCCCTTGTCAGTGAGCTTGCCGACCTGCATTCCATTTTCGGGAAAAGTAAGCGGTGCTTTACTTAGTGCCTTTATTATCAGAATCTAAAGCAACCATTCTCATTTCGGGAATACCGATTTGGTGGCTTTTGTAAGCGGAGAGAAGGCAGGAGGCCGAGCTGGCAAAAACCCTTATTTAATGTTAAAAGCGGTTTAAGACTTTAAGCTCTCGGTGTTGAGCATGAGTTAATTGTTATTTTTGCGCCGCTTTAATCGCGTTCTTTTAGGGATTTGATAACATGGATGGAAATGCTGTAAAACTGAAACATTTTTGTAAATGGGGGAAAGATTTCAGTTTGGGATGGAATGAGAAAGCGACTGTTTTATTAAAACACACAATAACAGCATTTTAAATATTTGGCACAGCGATTGTAAACCAGCTAATCAAGTTCATTACAATATTGAATTCAAATTTTTAACAATAAACAAATTTATTCACAACAAAATTTTAAACTATTATGAAAAAGTTAACAGTAATTTTAATCGGTCTCTTTTTAATGACTTTCGCTTTTACAAATGTAAATGCGCAAACTGAGTTTGAACTGACTGGCAACACTGCGGCAGCAAATATTATTGAAGAAATTTCCTTATCAAATCCTACTGCATTGGACTTTGGTGATATTGTGGCCAACGATCAGGCAAGTGAGATTAAAGTCGAATCAACGTCAAATAATAGATCTGTCGTAAGTGGTAATGCTACTCTTTTGGCACAATTCACATCAGCTGCAGCCGCTATATTTGATGTTACTGGGCAAATAAGTTCTGCCTATAGCATTATCTTGCCAGCCGATGATATTGTTTTTTTAACTGGAGGTGGAGCAGATATGCCAGTAAATGGCTTTGAGACAACTGGTTATTCAGGTCTAAATGGTTCTGGTGAGGATAGCTTTTCTGTTGGTGCTACGGTAACTGTAGGAGTTGATCAGATAGCAGACGAATACACAGGCACTTATGATGTAACTGTAGCTTACAATTAATCAACGATTTTAAAAGATTTGGGCAAATGAGAATCATTTGCCCTTTTTCCATTTCACATAAATTATAACAACAAATCAATGATTCGAACGATCTCCATAAGCCTTATGTTTTTGCTGCTTTCGGCAGCGGGTCTTCAGGCGCAGACAAGCATTTCTGCCCAGGCCTTTGCCGAAATCATCGAGGCACTTACGGCCAACGAAACCGACCAACTGAACTTTGGCCGCTTTTCGACGGATGTGAATGGAGGCGACATCATCATTAACCCGGACGGCTCGCGCTCGATACAGGGTTCGCTCATCGGCGTTTCGGGGCCTCACAGCCCCGGCGTATTTCAGGTAACCGGTGCCCCCGAGGCCAGCTTTACGCTACAACTGCCCGATGGCCCCGCCATATTGATACACCAGGAAACCAGCAAAACGATGTTTGTCGAAAACTGGGTATCTGACCCGCCTACGGGGGAAGGTCCCTCGGTGCTCACCAACGGCACAAAAGTAATTAGCATTGGAGCTACCCTTAGCGTGGGCTCCTACGATGAGAACCCGGTGGGTGTGTATAGCGGAACCTTCCAGTTGACCTTCGCTTATAATTAACGATTGCCGCAAAAACAAAATAATGAAAACGCTGTGTTAAAACACAGCGTTTTTTGTTTGGGGGTGGAATGCAGCAGGTGGTAGAGATGCGATTTGGGGGGTGTAGAGACGCGATGCATCGCGTCTGTACAATCGTAGGGGATAGGGAGAAGCGATGCATCGCGTCTGTACGGTACAAAAATCAATTTTTTGTTCATATTTAAAAAATGTTTTTAATTTTGACAAAATATTAAAATTGAAGGCGATGACAAACAGCTACATCAAAACAAATCAATCTGTAAGTAAAAATGCCACAGGAGGCCGGCTGCTTATCGTGGCTATGCTCTTTGCGATGCTCGTAATGCCGGGAGCAATTTTCGCTCAGGGCAACCTTTTGATAACCCCGCGCAGGGTTGTTTTTGAGGGTAACAAATCCTCGCAGGAAATAAACCTGGCCAACACGGGGCAGGATTCGGCCACCTATTCCATTTCGTTTGTGCAATATCGCATGACCGAAAACGGTAGCTTCGAGCAGATCGAAGAGCCTGATCCCGGCCAAAATTTTGCGGATAAAATGATTCGCTACTTCCCGCGTATGGTAACGCTGGCTCCTGGCGAAGCCCAGATGGTGCGTATGCAGTTGCGCCGCTCGGGCGACCGCGAAGCCGGCGAATACCGTTCGCACATGTATTTTAGAGCTGTACCCAAAGAAGATGCGCTGGGCATGGAAGACCAACTGGCGGATACCACCGCCATCGGCATCCGCCTAACGCCTATCTTCGGCATTACCATCCCGGTTATTGTGCGCGTGGGCGATACCGAAGCCAAACTTTCGTTGAACAAGTTGAACCTGACGGAGGAAAGTGATTCGGCGGCAAAGCTGATGCTCACCTTCCAGCGCGAGGGCAACCGTTCGGTGTATGGCGACCTTACGGTGGACTATAAGCCCAACAGTGGTGCTGCCATCCAGATAGGCCTTGTGCGTGGTATTGGCGTTTACACACCCAACCAAAGCCGTCAGTTCGTGATGGATTTGAAAAAGCCCGAAGGTGTTAATTTTGATGAGGGCAAGCTGATTGTTCGCTTTACTAATGGTGAGGAAGACAACGACAAGCTGCTGGCCGAAAAAGAATTGCTCTTGGAATAATGTGGTTATTAAATCAAAATACTAAAATTGAATTGGGAATTATAAATAGTACCTGGACCTTGCGTTCAGGTCTTTTATTAATTCCCCTTATCATTCTTCTGTTTTTTTCGCAGGGAAGCTATGCGCAAAATACGCCTTTCCCACCGCCCAACCAGTTGCAGGTTTTCGACATGCAGGCCTTAAACTTCGGTTCTTTTTCGACGGGTACCGGCGGGGGTACGGTGATAATCAGCCCCCAGGGTTTTCGCAGTTCCACAGGGAGTGTAATCCTGATGGGCGGATTTTCTAACCAGGCCATCTTCGAGATCAAGCTCATTCCGGGGCGTTTGGTGCAAATTATGCTAGGGCCACCGGCAACGCTTTTCCGCATTGGCGGCGGCGGCACCATGACGATGACATTGGATGCTACCGACCGAGGGAGCAGCTTTGTTACCGATGGCGGTCATCCATTTTTTAATCCGGTGCAGGTGGGCGGCACGCTAAACGTGGGACCTACAGCAGCCAATCCGCCCGGTGAATACGAAGGCCAGTTCAGCATTACCTTTATTCAGGAATAAACTTATACTTTTTTATTAGTAAAAAAAAATATCACCTCACCATCCAGCGATGACATGCCAAGAGTTCCCGATGCCAAGATGTCTAAAACAATTGCCTTTTTACTGGCTTTGATGCTGGCATTGGTGGTATCGAAATCGTCAGCCCAGAGCCTGAGTGAAGACTATGAAGAAATTCTGGTTTACCTAAAAGTGCAAGGCGTTGGCGGTTACGAAATCAACAGCATTTACGGCTACAACAACAATCGCCTTTACCTTCCGCTCACCGATTTGTTTACCGCCCTTCGCATCAACCAGCAAACCTCCCAGCACTACGATTCCATTTCGGGCTACCTGCTTAACGAGGACAAGCGATATATTATCAATTACCCCGAGGGCTACCTCGCTGTAAATGGCGATACCACCCGCCTTAAGGAAGATGATATTTTAAAAACTAAAACCGGGCTTTATCTTTTTACCGGAATTTTTGGACGGGCTTTTGGTCTCTACATCACTTTTAACTTCCGCGCCCTGAGTGTGGAGCTGAAAACTGATTTGGAGCTGCCAGCCATCCGTGATATGCGCCTGGCACAGATGCGCAAAAATATAGAGATGCTCAAGGGCGAGGTGGTGGTGGATACCATCATCGGACGCGACTACCACTGGCTGCGTTTTGGCATGGTTGACTGGGCGATAAATTCCACGCAGCAGGAGGGCGGAACCTCCAATACCCGGCTATCGACGGCTATCGGTGCCGAGCTTCTGGGTGGCGAAACCAACGTGGTTCTCAACTACACTACCAACACCGATTTTAACCGACGCAATCAGGATTTCTCGTGGCGTTGGGCCAACAATAAAAGTAAATTCATCCGTCAGGTAAAAGTGGGGAAGATAAGTCCCGGTAGCATTAGCTCGGTGTATGATCCCTTTTATGGAATCGTGCTTACTAACTCGCCCACCAGCTATCGCCGCTCTTTTGGCGAGTACGAGCTAACGGGCTATGCCGAGCCGGGGTGGACGGTTGAACTGTACATCAACAATGTGCTGGTAAATTACATGAAAGCCGATGCTTCGGGCTTTTATAGTTTTGATGTACCACTGGTTTATGGCAACTCGGAAGTGGTGGTTAAACTCTATGGCCCTTATGGCGAAGAGCGCGTACGCAAAGAACCGGTGAGCATTCCCTACAACTTTTTGCCTAAGGGCGATTTGGAATACATCATCCGTGGCGGGATAGTGGAGGATAGTATGAGTTCCACCTTTTCGCGTGCTGAGGCTTCTTATGGTGTAAACCGCTTTATCACCATGGGTGGCGGTATGGAGTATTATTCATTTTTTGAAAACACCAATGGCATCCCCTTCCTCTCGGCCAACCTCTCGCCCATTCCCAACCTGCTTATCAATGGCGAATATGCCGATAAGGTACGCGCCCAGGTGATGGCCAGCTACCGTATGCCGGGCAATACATCCATCGAAGTGCAATACGCTCGCTACGAGCCGGGGCAGGAAGTGATTCGCTATAATTATCTGGAAGAACGCAAGCTGAATATTTCATTGCCAATCAATCTTTTATTTTTTAAAGGATATACCCGCCTGGGCTTTAAGCAAAATATCTACGAAAATTTTACCTACAACACAGCCGAGTTCTTGATTTCGAGCAACGTGGGCCCGATAAGTGTAAACCTTACCTCGTTTGCCAACTGGACCGATGATATTGCACCTTTTTTCAACACCAACCTCTCGGCAAGTCTGCGATTGGCGCAGGGACTTACTGCCCGCGCCCAGGCACAGATCGACATTAACGATCCCTCGATTATCTCGTACAAGGCGGAGCTGGAAAAACGCATTGCGCGTCGCGGATCGGCTTCGCTGAATTACGAAGAAAACCTGCGCAGCAACACCCGCAGTGTAAACATTGCCTTTCGCTACGACCTCGCCTTTGCACAAACCAATATGTCGAACCGTTTTAGCAACCAGGGACTGCAAACCAGCCAGGGCTTACAGGGAAGTCTGGCCTTTGGCAGCGGCAACAAATACGTGCATACCGACAACCGCTCGGTTACAGGCCGGGGCGGCCTGACCCTGATTCCCTTTTTGGATATTAACTTCAACCAGCAAAAGGATGCGAATGAACCCATTATTCCCGATCTGGAAGTATTGATTAATGGCGGTCGTTTCCTTGACAGGCAAAAAGATTCACTGACCCGCATCATGGATCTGGAACCTTACACCAGCGTGCTTATCGAGCTTAACAACGATGGCTTCGAAAACATTGCCTGGCAGCTCAAAACCAAAAGCATGCGCGTACACATCGATCCCAATCAATTCAAAAAAATTGAAATCCCGGTTTATCCCATGGGCGAAATCAACGGCATGGTTTATATCAAGCAAGGGCACAGCCTGGAAGGTCAGGGCAGAATAATCGTAAATATTTACGATGCTGAAGATAATCTTGTAACAAAGCTGATGAGCGAGGTGGACGGGTATTTCACGTTTTTGGGACTAGCACCTGGCGAGTATTACGCCACGCTTGATGAAGTGCAAATGCAAAAACTGGGCTGGACTTTTCAGCCAGAGCGGCTTCCCTTTAGCATCGAACCTTCGGAGTGGGGCGACATAGTGGATGGCATAGACTTTACGATTAATAAGTAGAGACGCGATGCGGCGCATATCCAAATAGCAAAACGGTTGTGTAGTCTGTAAAGACGCGATGCATCGCGTCTCTACGATGTGCCGAAAATCATCATCTAATTGCCCTCCCCTACTCGCAGCCACTGTAGTCGCAGTTGGTGCAGGTTTTGCACCCTTCTACATATATCAGGCTCCCGGCAGTGCCACAGGAGGGGCATTTTTCTTTGGTAGCCTTGGTGCCATCGGGGATATATTTTTTGAGTGCCCGCACCACACCGTTTTTCCAGGTGTTGATAGCATCACTATCCAAAACTAAATTTCCTACAATATCCACCACATAATGCAGCGGCATACCGTGGCGTAGGATACCTGAGATGAGCTTAGCGTAGTTCCAGTATTCTTTGTTAAACTGGCGCGAAAGGCCTTCCATAGTAATTTTGTAGCCGTCCGAATCGAGGAATTGAAAATCGTATCTGGCCTTGCCATGTTCTTTACTTTTGATAACCCATCCCTTAGTTACCCATTCGGGCAGGAAGAAGCCCTTAGCCTTACCGGTAAAAATTTCGTAGGGACGGCCGTCGAGAACACCAAGTACAGCAACAAACCGTTCGTCATCGTTTTGAAACCACATCACATCGGCCTTGAGCTTGTGCGGGCGGGCAGGAGCGGTGGTTTCTTTAAAACTCTCCTCAGTACTTTTGTTTGAAATTAGCACGCCACTGCGTGAGCCATCGCGATAAATGGTCATGCCCTTGCAGCCGCTTTCCCAGGCTGATTGATAAACATCGCTTACCAGTGCTTCCGTAGCATCGGCGGGTAAGTTAACAGTTACACTGATGGAATGGTCAACCCATTTTTGTACCTCACCCTGCATTTTTACTTTTTCAAGCCAGTTGATGTCGTTGGAACAAGCCTTGAAATAAGGTGATTTTTTCACCAGCTTGTCGATGTCAGCATCGTTATAAGTTTTTACCTCGGCAGGATTGTAGCCATTTTGCTTTAGCCATACCTCAAACTTGGGATGAAAAACCTGGTACTCTTCCCACGAATCGCCGACCTCGTCCACAAACGAAATTTTTACATCGCGATCGTTGGGGTTTATCTTGCGGCGGCGTTTGTAATTAGCCATAAATACCGGTTCGATACCCGAGGTGGTTTGGGTGCAAATACTCACGCTGCCTGTTGGAGCAATGGTGAGCAGGGCGATGTTGCGGCGACCCTTTTGTTTCATGTTTTCGATAATGGAGGGGTCGGACTCACCGATTCGCTGGATAAAGGGATTGTTTTTTTCTTTTTCAAAATCAAACACCTCAAAGGCTCCTCTTTCTCCGGCCAGGTCAACCGATGAACGATAAACCTCGGTAGCCAGCATTTTGTGAACATCCACCGAGAAGCTCGTAGCTTCGGGTGTGCCGTACCGAAGACCCAAGGCGGCAAGCATATCGCCCTCGGCGGTAATGCCAATTCCGGTACGTCGGCCCTGTAGCGATTTTTTACGAATGTTTTCCCACAGCTTGCGTTCTACGGCTTTGATGTGGTCAGGCTCGGGGTCGCTGTCAATTTTATCAATGATGCCATCTACCTTTTCTACTTCCAGGTCGATGATGTCGTCCATGATACGCTGGGCGGTATGGGCATGTTGTACAAAAAGATCTTTATTAAAAGTAGCTTGCGGGCTAAATGGATTTTCCACATAGCTGTACAGGTTGATGGCCAGGAGGCGGCAACTGTCGTGGGGGCAAAGCGGGATTTCGCCGCAAGGATTAGTCGAAACGGTTTTAAAACCCAGGTCGGCATAGCTGTCAGGCACCGATTCGTTGATTATCGTATCCCAAAACAAAATACCTGGCTCGGCCGATTGCCATGCGTTGTGGATAATTTTGTTCCACAGGCTGCGGGCATCGATGGTTTTGGTATAGGTGGGATTATCGGAGTTAATGGGATATTGCTGCACATATTCTTTGTTGTCGCGAACACAGCGCATAAACTCGTCGTCAATTTTAACCGAAACGTTGGCACCGGTTACTTTTCCGCTTTCCATCTTGGCATCGATAAAATCTTCGCTGTCGGGGTGTTTAACGGAGATGGTGAGCATGAGTGCACCACGGCGGCCATCCTGAGCTACTTCGCGGGTCGAGTTAGAATAGCGTTCCATAAAAGGGACTACACCCGTTGAAGTGAGCGCACTGTTTTTTACCGGGCTTCCACCGGGGCGGATATGGGAAAGATCGTGGCCAACGCCTCCACGGCGTTTCATCAGTTGCACCTGCTCCTGGTCTATTTTCATAATGCCACCATAAGAATCCGAGCGATCGCCATCGCCAATCACAAAGCAGTTGGAGAGCGATGATATTTGCAGGTCGTTGCCAATGCCTGCCATCGGGCTGCCCTGTGGGACGATGTATTTAAAATCTTTGAGCACAGCATAAATATCTTCTTCGCTCATGGGATTGGGGTAGCGTTTTTCGATGCGTGCCAGCTCGGCGGCAATGCGGCGGTGCATGTCGTCGGGGGTGCGTTCAAAAATTTCGCCATCGCTGTTTTTGAGTGCGTATTTTCCCATCCAAACGGTAGCAGCCAGCTCATCACCTCCAAAATAATCCCTGGAGGCTTTAAGTATTTCAGCACGCGAGAAGGACTCGCGCTTTTTGGCCGGGGGCAAGGATTCGTTTTTTGGTGGAGCCGGGCGGGCAAATTGTTCCTCGCGGTTTGCAGGCTGCTCGCGTTCCACGTACTTTGTATTATTTGCTTCACCGGGTTTTTTGATGACAACGGTTTTTGGCTCAACTATTTTCTGAAGTGCATCAATTTGGCTAAAAAGATCGAATTCGATTTGAGGCATTATGCTATTAAATTTTTAGATTCTTGTATCGTTAAAGTTTGCTTTTTGCAAAGGGGGCAAAAATGTCGCGCAAGATACAACGATTCGCAAAATCGTAGCTCAAAATGTTGTTAACGAAGCATTGTTGAAAAGATTTATACTACGGTAAATGAATCATTTAACAATTTCAAGTTTCGTTTTTTTAGTGAATTTTATAATTTGGCACAAGCCGAAATAGCTTGATATTTTGTAAAACTATTCCGATTTTTTAAGGCAGAATTCTACCCATTAACAGCTTTATCTGGTAGCTATAAAGGGCTTGTAAGTTTTTATACTACGTGAAGATGAAAATTTCAAAATTTTTATAATACCCCAATAAATTTGCTGGTAAAAATAAGTCCGGGCTTGATTTAAAATCAAGCCCGGACTATCCGTTTCTATCCCTTGAAAGGATTATCAAAACCAAAGCAAAAACATCCTTAATGAATATCGATCAGCTCGACCGAATAAATTACGGTAGAGCCGCCGGGAATCATATCGCGATAATTTTCGTCGCCATAGCCCAAATCGGATGGAATGTAAAATTCGTAAATGGCACCCTTGCGCATGAGTTGAATGCCTTCGGTGAGGCCGGGCACCAAATAGCTGAGGCGAATGCCCACAGGTCCCGAATCGTAGGACATGTCGAAGGTAGTACGGTCGGTGTACATGGCGCGGTAGTGAAGGGTGATACTGTCGTTGGCCGCCGGAAAGTTATCACCCTGTCCCAGTTTCTGAATTTTATACTGCAAGCCCGAGGGCAAGCCCACCACACCGGGTCTTCCCAAGTTTTCTTTCAAATAAAACGCGCCGGCTTCCTTGTTCTTCGCCACCATCTCAGCAAAACGCTCGTCTTCCAGTTTCTGCACTATCTTATTAAAATCCCGGATCAGTTGCTCGCGCACGGAGTCATTAAAATATCCTTCGCTTTTCGTCAGGGCATCATATAGCCCTTTGTAAACCATTATCGGATCGGCTTTTATTTCCTGCTCGCGGATGCCGGAGCCATAATCGTAACCAATAATGTAACTTATCGAATCCATCTGCGTAAGCGGCTTCACCTTGTCGGGCTGGTTGATAGGCGTTTGGCACGAATCCAAAATAAGACCGGCCAAAATAAGGATGATAAAGAATTTTGTGTTTTTCATAAAGTAAAATTTAAAACTAAGAACATTTGAACTAAGGGATTATTATGAATTAAAATGATGTTATTTTGGTACCAATGACATGTTTTCGCACGCATCCGGATATCAAGAGATTCCTCACTTCGCTCGGAATGACAAGGCTTCGGTGGTTTTGGGGGAGGGAGAAGGGAGCGCGGAGCACTCCCTTCTCCCTCCCCCTTCAACTGCACGGCCACTGTCATTTCGATGCCGCACCTGCGGCAGGAGAAATCTATTGCATTGAGTCAGATTATTTCATGGTAAGTACTAAGTAGTGTCTATCTTAAATCAAAAAGTGCCGATTTTATAGTCAGACATTAATTATTCACCACTGACCGCCATTTGCTGTTTTTCGACCCTTTTTTTGAAAATGATAAAATACATAGCCGGAACTACTACCAAAGTAAGGAAGGTCGCAAAGGCAAGGCCGAAAATAATAGTCCAGGCCAATGGGTTCCAAAATGCCGCGCTGTCGCCACCAAAATAAATATTGGGATCCAGTTGGGTGAATAATGAATTAAAGTCGATGTTCATACCAATGGCCAGGGGCAGCAAGCCGAAAATGGTAGATGCTGCGGTAAGCAAAACCGGGGTAAGACGCACGGCACCACCCGATACTACCGCCTCTTTAAAGGTGTTTCCTCGCGCGATCAAAATATCGATGTAGTCGATAAGAATGATAGCATTTTTAACCACAATACCAATTACCGCTATCAATCCCATGCCTGTCATAACAATCGAAATGGGCATCCCAAAAAGGGTATTGAACAACAAAACCCCAATCATGCTAAACAGCACCTGGAGCAAAATGATGGCTGGTTTTGAAAGTGAGTTGAACTGCGCAACCAAAACCAAAAACACAGAGGCAATAGCAATGAGGAAGGCCATCATTAAGAAATTTCCCGATTCTTCCTGATCCTGTTGCTCGCCGGTAAACACAAATTCGTAACCATTGGGCAGCGAATAATCGTTGATGGATGCCGAGATTTGCTGTACAATTTCGTTGGCATTGTAGCCGGTAAGCACGTTGGAGCTAAGTGTAATGGTAGGCCTGTATTCCTGGTGTATTACGCCGCCATACGATGAGGTATATTCGATTTTGGCAATGGCCGATACCGGGATTTCGCGCAGGCCGTTGGGGCCCCCTGGTACGGGGATACGCAGGTTCATCAGGTCGCTAATCTTTTTGCGGTATTTTTCTTCCAGCCGCACATTGATGGGATATTCCTCGTCGCCCTCGCGGTATTTGGATGCGGTGGTTCCGTAAAGTGCCGTGCGCAGTATCGATCCCAAGTAAGCTGTGCTAATGCCGTATTGGTTGGCTTTGATGCGGTCGATTTCCACAATCACCTCTGGTTTATCAATATCAGCATCCGACTTCAGGTCTTCGATGCCGGGGATGGCCAGCGAATCGATGAATATCTTGGTACGATCGGCAATTTCAACAAGGTCGCGGTAGGGTTTCTTCGATTCGCCCCTAATCTCCAAGTTGATGGGTTTACCGGTGGGTGGCCCCGATGCTTCACGATCCACAATAATTTGCGCACCGGGGATGCCCTGTAGGCGTGCACGCAATTCGATGAGTATGTCCGAAGTACTTCGTCCGGTACGATATTGATATTCTTCAAAACCGATCGACACTTTAGCCAGGCGTGCCTGCGTGGAGCGTTCAAAGTTATTCTGGCCGGCATTAACGGCTACGCTGGTAATTACCGATTCCACATCGGGATTGTTGTAGCCAATAATTTTAAATACCGAATCTTCAACCTGCTTCGCAACGCGATTGGTAACCTCGATATCGGTACCTGCCGGCATGGTGATATACACATAAACGTTGTTAGGATCGCCTTGTGGAAAGAAGACAATTTTGGGCGGCATAATGCTCATCAGGAAAAAAGTGAATATGAGCAGGAGGAAGGTACCCGCCACAATAATGTAGGGCATAATCCCTTTCAGCGTAAAGTTGAGCGTAGCGCGATAAGTACTCATCATTTTTGGAATGACAAATTTTTGAAACTTCTCGATCAAAAAGAAAATTACAAATTTTGTAAAAAGCCACATTAACACTGCAAAGGCAAAGAGGTTGCCCAGCCAAAACGGCCCTGAAAGGTAGCTGATGATGCCGGCAATTGTAAGCGAGATAAGAAAAATGGATTCTTTTTTATACAGCTTCCGTTTTTGGCTACGATTGCCACGGTATTTCATAAAATCGACAGCAAATACCGGGTTCATTACAAAAGCCACAAACATGGAGGCCACCAAAGTAATAATGAGGGTAACCGGAATATACAGCATAAATTTGCCGATAAGGCCCGGCCAAAAAGCCAGTGGCACAAAGGGAATAACCGTGGTGAGTGTGCCGGTAAAAACCGGCATGGCAACCTCGCCAACCGATTGCTTTGTAGCATCCTTAATGCTAAGGTTGGGCGTGTTCATGTAATTGCGGTAGATGTTTTCGACTATCACGATGGAATTATCCACCACAATACCCAGCACCAAAATGAAAGCCATGAGCACCACCATGTTCATCGAGAAACCCACCAGGGGCACAAAAATAAAGGCGATGACCATGGACAGCGGAATGGCAACGGCTACAAAGAGTGCGTTGTCGATACCCATAAAAAACATGAGCACCAAAGTTACCACCAAAAACCCCAGGATGATGGTGTTGAAAAGGTTGCTCACGTTGTTGCGGGTCATGGTACTCTGGTCGCCGGTAGCTTCGATGGTAAGATTGGAGGGTACCTCCTGCTCAAAATCCGCCATGATTACCTTGATCTTATCGATGGCCTCAATCAGGTTTTTGCCACTTTTTTTGATGACATTAAGTGTAATTACCTCTTGGCCACCCATGCGTGAGTAACTTTCGCGTTCTTTAAAATCATCTTCTATTGTGGCAATATCTTTAAGGTAAACACCCTCTTTAATCAAAATCTGATTGATTTCGTTAGGATTGTGAAACTCACCAACCACGCGCATGTTGCGCTCCATACGTCCCACTTCTATCATACCTGCGGTAATAGTCATGTTTTCCATGCGTATGGCATTTACTATCTGATCGAAGCTCACGCCGGTAGCCTGCATCTTGTACAAGTCGATATTCACCTGTATTTCACGATCCAAAGCACCTACAATATCCACGCGGGTTATCTCTTCAAGGCCTTCAATTTTATCCTGCAAATCTTCGGCGTAGTCTTTTATTTTTACCAGACCCAGGTTTCCCGACATGTTGATGTTGAGCACCGGTATTTCCGAGAGGTCGATACGCGTTACTTCGGGCAGCATGTTAGGCTCCATCGCCAGCTCGGGCGGCATGTTGGGCTTGGCCTTGTCCACAGCATCTTTCACATCCTGCATCGCGCGGTTGTCGTCCACATTGGTTTCAAATTCGATAAAAATCAACGAGAAATCCTGGATAGAGTTGCTGCTGATGTTCTTCACCCCTTTTACACTTTTCAGCTCTTTTTCGATTGGGTGTGTTACCAGGTTTACCATATCTTCGGGCGAAGTACCTACATAAACCGTGGATACGGAAAAGTAGGGAAAGGTAACCTCAGGAAATTTTTCCTTGGGTGTGCTTTGGTAAGCGATAACACCGGCCACAATAAGGATAATGGTAAATATATAAACCGTTACCCTGTTGTGGATGGCGACATTGGTCAATGCAAATTCTTTTTCCTTCTTCATTTTACAAATGTTTTATCCGTCGTTAGTACTTGCTTTGGCCAACTGCTAATATTCATCAAAGTTTACCTTTACAGGATCGCCAACTGAGATGTTGTTGTAACCAAAAGTGATAACCACTTCACCCGCCTTAAGGCCTTCGATGATTTCGATTTTATCATGGCTAAAGCGACCGGTTTCTACATCTTTAAGTCCGGCAATCCAGTTATCGCCTTCTTTTTTGGCCACGAACACATAGTCGCGTTTTTCGCTGCGCTGCACTGTATTAATAGGCAGCACATAAGCTTCAGGGTTGCTGTAATCATTAAGGGTGAGAATGGCCAGCATGTTGGGATTGATACGATCGTTGTTGGGCAGTTTTACCTCGATGTCGATGGTGCGGTTGTTGGGGTCGATGACCTGCGCAACAGCCGAAACTTTGGCTTCGATGGTTTGGTCGATGATTGGCAGATACACCTTCACCTTATCGCCCCGACGAATGTTAGTAATATAATTCTCCGAAACTTTGGCCACCACTTTTTGCGATGAAGGATTCGACACCCTTATGGCGCCAGCGTTGGGTGCTGCTGCTTCGCCTTCCTTGAGTGCCACAAAATCCACCACGCCTTTGATGGGCGAATAAATCCGTGTTTTCTCCAGCTCGTTTTCCGCTGTTTTTAGTTTAATCTCCAGGTCTTCCTTACCGGTTTTAGCCTGAAGGTATTGTACCTCGGTACCAATTTTTTTGTCCCACAGATTTTGTTGACGCTCAAAAAGCGTGGTAGCCAGTTCCAAACCGTTTTTTATTTCACGGATGGTTTGCGTAATGCTTTCATTATCCAGCTCGGCCATCAGTTGCCCCTTGCTTACCTGGTCGCCTTCGCGCACCAGAATCTTCTCGACAACATAAGGCCGCATAGCAGGGACAAAAATATTGTTGTCCGATTCAACGCTGCCGCGTATTTCGATGTAATGGTTAAAGGTTTCAGCTTCCATTTTTTGGGCCACCACGGTGGGAATTTTTATACCCGCATCGGCTGCGCCGCCCTGAGCCACAATCTCTTTTTCCAGTGTGCTGATTTGTGCATTCAGCACATCACGTTTCTTTTTCAAGTCCTGCAATTTCGCGGTATTATCACCCCCGGAACCACAGGCAAAAAACAAGCTCACCATCAATGCCAGAGCAAAATATCGGGAAACGTTCATCACACTTTTCATATTTATTATATGCTTTGTTTTCATCGTCTTGTAAACTTTATAATTTTTCACTGTTCTTAGTTTTTGTATTCGGTCAATAGTTCTTCGAGTTTCAATTTGTTGTTGAGCAGCTCCAGTATTGCCATCACATAATCGCGCTCGCTGTTGAGGTACTGATTGTAATTTTGCTGCAACTCGATGGAGGAGGAAACGCCTTCGAGGAGTTTTTCCTGGGACTTGCGATAAATCTTCAACGACAATTCGAGACCCTTTTCTTTGTTTTGATAAACCTTCCAGGAGTTTAAAAAATTGTTTCTCACGGTGCTCACCTGTATTTCGAGGCCCGATTTGAGTTTTTGGTCGATTACCTCCAGTTGATCTAATTGGATTTTGGCCTGACTCACCTTGGCCGAGCGCGCACCACTTTGAAAAATAGGTACATCAAGTTGAACGCCCCAAATTGTTGACCGATACCAGTCTTCACCACTTTTCATAAAATTCCATTGCTCACGGGCAGCGGTTTCCTGATAATTGAGAAAAGTATATAGCTGGGGCAAATATTGCGACTTGTAGCGTTTCAAATCCAGATAAGCCAGTTCCTGCTGATTTTCAAGAATCTTGTAATCAATATTTTTTCGGTAGTCGAATGGTGCTTGATACAAAACCTCTTTATCGACTTTGTCAAGCAAATTATCCAGGTTGTCGGTTAGAACGATTTCATTTTCGAGTTTCAATCCCATAGTAAATTTCAATAAGTTTTTTGAAATAGCCAGATTGTTATCGATATTTATTAGCGTGGCTTGTAAATCAGTTATCAATAAATTAATCTGATCAACATCCGTATCTTCAATAAAACCATTTTCATACAAGGCATCGTTTGCTTGTTTAATCTCCAACAAAGAAACTAAAGTGGAATCAATGATTGTTTTATTTCTTTCGGCAATGAGCACCAAATAATACGACTCTGCAACACTTTTGTCTAACTGTATTACCATTTTATCGTACTGCTTTTGCGAAAAATCAACAAACACTCTTGATGCTTGCAGGCCAACAATATATTCGCCGCTAAAAAGCAACATGCTGGCGGTGGCAGAAGCAGCGAGATTATATTTGGTGCCAAACTTTACCGGCAGCAGGTCGCTTGTTCCTCCAATAAAATCGGGGATGAGCATAGTGGGAATGTCAATGTAATCGTTGTAGGCTAACGAAGCCCCAATCTGTGGCAGTCCAATGGCGGTGGTCTCCTTTACTTTTTTGCGTGCACTTTCGATGTCTTTCAGTGCAATAATTACATCGTAGTTGTGCTCCAGCGCAAAAGCACGCGCTTCGGCAAGCGAAAACAGCCTACGGTTTGTGTCGGCAGATTGCTCTTGCGATTTTGCCACAGGAGCAGCAAGCACCAGCGGTATCAGCAATATCATCAATACTTTTTTCATTCTCTTATTCAAATTTTAATTGTTCTTTTCTTTTTTCAAAATAGGCAATGCCTTCTTCATTGCTAATGCCACGGATGTGATTTTCGAACATTACTTCAAAAATGCGACTCATGGAAAAATTGGCCTGATCCAAAAATTTTTTGTCATGCATCATCTCCACTTTTTGGATGTATAAGCCGGCTACTACTTCCAAATCAAGGTCGTTGCGATAAATGCCCTGGTTGATACCCTTTTCCATGTTTTTGATAATCATTGCTGAGGTACATTCCTTTTTGTTAGAGATATGATGTTCGAAAACTTCGGTATAATACTTTCGGAAATCGAAAACATTGGAGGGATTGTACTTTTTGTACTCTTCGCGAGCCAGCTTGCTCACTTCCAGCAATTCATCAATCGCATTAAGTCCTTTGGCTAAAAGAGCTTCAATTTCCAGCGTAAAATCGGCCTGCAGTTTTTCGAAGACCCGGCGCAGCAAATCGGTTTTGCTGGTAACATGCTGGTAAAGCGTTTTTTTGGAAATACCCAGCTCGCGCGAAATATCATCCATCGAGATACTCCGAATGCCATACTTGCGGAAAATGTCGGCACTTCCTGCAAGGATAAAATCGAGCCTTTCTGTATTTTCTGTATTTTCCAAATTTGCCTATTTATTTCAGATTAATAAAACCAAAGAAACGTTTTGAGTTGAAAACGTTTCCGTCTTGGGTGCAATAAACTAATGCACCGACAAATTGTTGCGATGCCTTGCAAATAATATTCTAACACAATCTTACTTTGGGCTGATGCGAAGGTTTTTCTTCTTTTTGGCAAAATATTTCAGGCCCTCGGGTGTGGCAATGCTGCGCACAAAGCTATCGAACAAAACCTCGAAGAGCGTTGAAAACGAAAATTTATTGGAGGGAAAAATCTCTTGGTTGTGGATATCAACCAGGCGGCTCATATAAAGGCGCGAAATCAGCTCGATGGTCAAATCGCTGCGATACATGCCCTGCGAAATTCCTTTTTGAAGGTTAATTTGGATTTTCATAAACACAAAATCCATTCTTTTGGCAAAGTGTTCCTGGTATATTTCGGGGTATTTTTCTTTGAGCAGCACACTGATGGTGGGTGTCATATCGTAATACTTTCCGGCAATTTCCTTGCTCACAATCATCAAAATGTCGATGGCGTTCATACCTTCGAAATCGTGCATATCAAAAATATTGCTAAAGCTGCTTCTTTCAAATTCGAGGACTTTGCTCACCAGATCGTTCTCGTCCTTCACCAGTTTGAAAAGGGTTTCTTTGCTGATATTGAGTTTATCACAAATCGTTTTTACCGAGATGCTGTCGATTCCGTCTTCGAGAGCCATAACCCGGATGCTTGAAAGTATCTGTTTGAGTTGATCGTCCATCAATGAATTAAAAAATGAAGTCTAAAAAAAGCCGGTACAAAAGTATAATAAAAATCGAAATGCCAATTACCAGGTTTTCAATAATTAAAGTGGAGCATCCCGAAATAATAAATACTAAGTTATTATGACTCCAGTAATGAAAAACGGAAACCATAATATTTGCAAAAAATCATTATCATAAAATAAATATGTCGATTTTGTATCAGACGAACATTTTCTGACATGTATCTTAAAAATTAGTTAGGCAAACATGTTGTTGATTTGATGGATGACATTATGCCAAAGATTGATTCATATTTTGATCCCGATTTTATTACTGAACTTATTTTAGTTTACGAAGCATAAGCCTTCGTTACAAGGGCATAAATAATAAACATTAAGAATTTTCCCTTGTTAAGGGTCTGTCCAAAAAGTCGCTCTTTTTTTGATTTTAGATTAACGATTTTAGATTGTGTTGAATATCACCAACATCTAAAATCGATTAAATGGGAAAGAGGAAAAACCCCGCAATTTCATTTTTCCCCGGGTTAAAACCCGAGGCAATTCAAAGTATCTACTTTATTGTCAGACACCAATTACAATCCAAGCAGCACCTTAACAGGGTCATCGCCGGAGTAGAGCATTTTTGCCGGATTTTCGAGCATCTCTTTCACCTTCACCAAAAAACTCACCGATTCGCGTCCATCGATTACCCGATGATCGTACGAAAGAGCAATGTACATGATGGGATGAATCTCTACTTTTCCGTTAACGGCAATGGGGCGTTCCACAATGTTGTGCATACCCAGAATGGCACTTTGTGGCGGGTTGAGAATGGGTGTGGAAAGCATGGAGCCAAACACACCGCCATTGGTGATTGTAAAAGTTCCGCCGGTCATCTCATCAATAGTAAGTTTGCTATTGCGAGCCTTGGTGGCCAGGTTTTTTATCTCGGCTTCGATTTCGTGCAGTTGCAAAGTTTCGGCATTGCGAATTACCGGCACCATCAGACCCTTGGGCGCACTTACGGCAATGCCAATGTCAGCATAATTGTGATAGATCAGCTCGTTGCCATCAATTTGCGAATTTACTTGCGGGAAATGTTGCAAGGCACTGGTTATGGCCTTCGTGAAAAACGACATAAAACCCAACGAAACGCCAAACTTTTCTTTGAAGGTCTCTTTGTATTGCTTGCGCACCTCCATGATGGGGCTCATGTTAACCTCGTTGAAAGTGGTAAGCATGGCCGTTTGGTTTTTCACCGCCACCAGTCGCTCGGAGAGTTTTAGGCGGAGGGTAGTCATTTTTTTGCGTTCCGATTCGCGAGTGCCACCCCAGGCCGGTGAAGCTGTGCTTGCGGCTTGCTGTTGCGGGAGGTTTTGTCGATCATCGATAAACTGTGCCACCTCGTCTTTACCTATTCGTATTTTCTTATAAAAATCTGCCAGGTCGCCTTCGCTCAAATCGTTGGCCTGTAGCAATTTTTTGGCCAGGGGCGAGATGTGCATACCTGTGCTTTCCGCTTTTGGCTTTTCGGCCTTTGCAGTATTATCAGCATCAGGAGTGGTTTTTTCGCTTTTGGTTGCAGCCTTGTCTTCCGCCACAGGGTCGACTTTGGGCTTTTCGTCAGCGTTTACTTTTTCGGCCTTTGGTTTTGGTGCACCTTCGGCATCGGTGTCAATGGTAGCCACTATGGCACCCACTTCTACGGTTTCGCCTGCTTCCACCATAATCTTTATCTTTCCCGAGGCTTCGGCACTAATGCTTAGCGTGGCTTTATCCGAGTCGATCTCGGCAATTTCGGTATCTTTTTCCACATATTCGCCATCGGCAACCAGCCAGCTTGCCAGTTGTACTTCGCTTATCGATTCGCCCGGGCTGGGCACTTTTATCTCGATCATAGTATGTTATTTTTTATGATTTCGTTTTTTATTTTAATGGATGTACAAAATTTGCCCGGATAACCTTTTCTGGATTTTCAGCAAACGATTTCCAGCGATTGCCGATACATATCATGCGGCATTCCTCTTTCACCATGGGGCAGTCGCATTCGTGGAAGGATTTCTCGATAATCTTGCGCTGACGGATGGCATGAAACTTTGTAGAACCGGTGGCCGGACTTCCGCTGGGCGGACGTGCCACAGCCTGAAGGTGAACTTTTGGGAAATAATGGCCGATAAAGTACCAGGCCCCCATGTTAACGGGTTCCTCTTGCGACCACATGTAATCCGTGGCCTTTTTGTACTTTTCGATGATGGCAATAATTTGCGCCTCGGGCAGCGGATATAATTGCTCCAGACGGATAAGTGCCGTGTCTTCGATTTTCTTTTCTTCTTTCTCTTTCAATAAATCATAATACAGTTTGCCACTGCAAAACACCAGTCGTGTAACCTTTTCAACATCAACATTCGGGTCATCGATCAGCTCGCGGAAACCACCGGTGCTAAATTCATCCAGCGAAGATACACAGGCGGAATGGCGCAGCAGGCTCTTGGGTGTGAAAACCACGAGAGGCTTACGAAAATCGCGGTGCATCTGCCGACGCAAGGCATGAAACATATTGGCGGGCGTAGTAGGATTAACCAACTGCATATTGTTTTCGGCACAGAGTATCAGAAATCGTTCGATGCGGGCACTCGAATGCTCCGGACCCTGACCCTCATATCCATGCGGCAGAAGCAGCACCAGGTCGTTCATTACATTCCATTTGTCTTCAGCACTGCTCAGGTATTGATCAATAATTACCTGTGCAGCGTTGTTGAAGTCGCCAAACTGCGCTTCCCAAATCGTAAGGTTCTTGGGCGTTTCCAGGGCATAGCCATATTCAAAACCCAGAACGCCATACTCTGACAAGAGAGAGTTATACACCTCAAACTTTGCATCCTTCCCGCCAATAGTATCCAAAGGTACATAGCGTTCTTCTGATTTATCAACACGCAAAACGGCATGGCGGTGCGAAAAGGTGCCCCGTTCTGAATCCTGCCCGCTAAGCCTCACCGAATGTCCTTCGATTATCAGACTTCCATAGGCAAGCAGTTCGCCCATAGCCCAGTCGAGCTGATCTTTCTCGAAAACCATTTTGTAACGGTCGCTCTGCAATTTTTCAACTTTCCGATAAAACTCTTTATCCTCGGGAAGATGGCTTATTTTTTTTGCAATTTCCCTCAGCAATTCCATATCTACGCTAGTATCAGGCGATTTCTCAAAATCTTTTTGCGTGGCTTTTTTTATCCCATGCCAATAATCGTCCATAAAAAAGCGGATGCTGGTTTTTTCTTTCTTCCGCGATTCTTCAAGATTTTCATCCAGGGTAGTGTTAATAGTTTCTTCAATCTCTTGAATTTCCTTATCGGTAATCACGCCTTGCGCTAACAGCCGACTGGCGTAAATTTGGAAGGGGTCGGGATGTTTTTCGATAGCTTTGTAAAGCAGGGGCTGAGTAAAACGGGGTTCATCACCTTCGTTATGACCATATCTGCGGTAGCACAAAAGGTCGATAAATATATCGCGCTGGAATTTATCCCGAAATTCGAGGGCAAACTGGATGGTGTAAGTCAGTGCTTCCACATCATCGCCGTTAACATGAAACACCGGCGATTGCACCACTTTGGCTACATCGGTACAATAGGTGCTCGAACGGGCATCGAGGTAGTTGGTCGTAAAACCTATCTGATTGTTGACGACAATATGTACCGTGCCGCCGGTTTTGTATCCGGGCAGTTGCGACATCTGCACCACTTCGTACACCACGCCCTGCGCCGCTATGGAGGCATCGCCGTGAATAAGTATGGGAGCTACTTTTTTGAAATCGCCCTTGTAATGGTTATCAATTTTTGCCCGGGCAATGCCTTCCACCACCGGACCGACAGCTTCGAGGTGCGAGGGATTGACGGCGAGGGTCATTTTTACTTTTTTACCCGTAGTGGTGGTACGATCGCATTTATAGCCCAGGTGATATTTTACATCGCCCAGCAGTCCCTCATCTTCATAAGTCTTGCCTTCAAATTCGGAAAAGATGTCGCTGTATTTTTTGCGCATGATGTTGGCCAGTACATTGAGGCGACCCCGGTGGGGCATCCCTATCACAAATTCTTCGGTGCCCAGTTCGGCACCTTTTTCGATAATCGCATCAAGCGCCGGGATAAGTGCTTCGGCACCTTCGAGCGAAAACCGCTTCTGCCCCGGGAAACGCTTGTGAATGAATTTCTCAAAATTTACGGCACGAGCCAGTTTTTTCAGGATATAAATCTTATCGTCCTTTGTAAAAGGCATGGTGTTGCGTGTGCGTTCCATGCTGGCACGCATCCACGACTGTACTTCCACGGTACGCACAAACATATATTCCACACCCACACTGCTGCAATAGGTGGCTTCGAGGTGGCTGATGATGTCGCGGAGGGTAGCTTCGCCAATACCTATTTCGCTGCCAGCGGCAAAGTTGCGGTTGAGGTCGCTTTCGGAAAGTCCGAAGTTTTCGATATCGAGGGTCGGGCGGTATTGACGGCGAGTGCGCACTGGATTGGTTTTGGTAAATAAATGCCCTCGCGAACGGTAACCGTTGATAAGGTTGATTACCTTAAATTCAGTAGGGTAATCGGCATTAGGATCGATGCCTCCCTCATCGTAGCGCGACTGTGCAAACTCAAAACCCTCGAAGAATTTACGCCAGCTTTCCTCAACAGTTTGGGGGTCAGATTTGTATTGTTTGAAAAGATCTTCGATCATCGCAGGATCGGCATTCCCTAAATATGAATATTTATCCATCGCTTAAGCACTTGATTTAAACCGACAAAGGTAGGTTTTTTTGTTGTTCGTCTCTGTTTCCGGGGTCGTTTTAAGAAATATCCTTATTGATTCCTTGGGTTTGATATACAAGCTATTAAAAAATTCAGGTAAGCCAATACCGCTTTCCTTTTCATAAAATTTAACATTTCATAAGCCAGGATATGTCAGGGCATGACTTGAAGTCATGCCCTGACTATGCTTGATTTGATAGTTTTAGTATCGCTTTAAGCCATGCTATGACTATTTAATTAATCACCCTCAAAAAAATCATCTTTAAAATTAACCAGATAAACCTGCCGGGTGGCGCGGGTAACGGCAGTGTAGAGCCAGCGCAAAAATTCTTTGTCCAAAGTATTGTCGGGAAGCCAGGGCTGGTCGATAAAAATGGTTTCCCATTGCCCGCCCTGAGTTTTGTGGCAAGTAAGCGCGTAGGCGAATTTTACCTGAAGGGCATTGTACCAGACATTGTTTTTTACTTTTTCCATCTGCTGTCGGCGATGCGGCAGGTCGGCGTAGTCTTTTAAAACTTCATTGTAAAATTGCTGATTTTGCTGATACGAAAGCGCAGGCGTATCGGCGGTAATGGTATCGAGCATGAGCTTGGTTTCTATTTCGGGATGGTCGGGATAATCCACCAGACGGATCACTGCATCGGCAAAGCGAAAGCCATAAAGCTCACTGATTTTAATGATTTTCTGTATCTCGATGATATCGCCATTGGCAATAAATCCTGCCGGCGATTCTTTGGGAAGCCAAAAATAATTGTTACGCACTACCATCATGTAGTCGCCGCCCGAAATCTCCTCTTCCTTAAATAAAATGCGGTTTCTTATTTCGCGGTTATAAATGTTGGCGCGTTTGTTTGATCGGGTAATAACGATGCTTTTGTCGTCCCCATAATCTTTGTGTGCAAACATCAGGGCATCTTCCAGCTCGGCACCGGTAATGCGCTTGATGTCGGTATAATCGTGCAAACGAAACAGGGGAAAGTTAAAGTCTTCGGCGGCAATTTTTTCGCGAATACGGGTGGCATTGGCCAGTATCCCCGATTCCAACGACTGGCGCATCACCTCCCGCAGCTCGAGTTTGCGCAGTTGCAGGCTGAAGGAAGTTTCGATAAAGCGGGCATCCATGGCCGGCGACACATCGGCACCCACCGGCGGCAATTGTGCTGTATCGCCGATTAGGATCAGCGTGCAGTTTTTGCCATTGTACACATATTCGATCAAATCGCTGAGCAAGTCGCTCTTGGTATAAAAACCGCTTTCCTGCGCGGGCTTCCCCGGAATCATCGAGGCCTCATCCACAATAAAAAGCGTATTGGTGTGCAGATTATCAATGCGATGCATTTGCAAACCTCCATCAGAGGTGGTGCGTGGCATGTAGATTTTTTTGTGGATGGTAAGTGCCTGTTTGCCTGAGTAGGATGCCATCACCTTGGCAGCTCGGCCGGTAGGTGCCAGCAGCACGGTTTTCAACTTTAAGGCGGGAGCCGCTTTTACTATCGCGCTAAGAATTGTTGTTTTGCCTGTGCCGGCATAACCCTTGAACAAAAAGGCCTCCATCCGCTTATGGTTCAAAATAAACTCGGCCAGGGCAATAATTAAAATGCGCTGCCCCTCGGTAGGTTCAAAGGGGAAATATTGAAACAATAAATCTTCGACCTGCTTAATTTCCATTCGGCAAATATAAACGATATTAAAGTGATTTTTTAGACAATTTCTTATTGAAGGTTTTGGGGCATAATGAGATTATACGGAGCGAAGTCCCGCGCTTGCGGCATACCAATGACATGCTTTGGTTAGAAACAGATTACTAGGAGATTCCTCACTGCGTTACCAATGACACCGCCGGAACGGGTGGGAGGTGAGATAATGTGGGCGTGAAGCACCCACATTCTCTCACCCCATTCATAGCCCTGGGGCTTTGTCGTTTCGATGCCGCAGGTGCGGCAGGAAAAATCTTATGCGGCATTAACACTTAATACTTCAAAATAATTTTCTCCGTGCGAATTTTACCACCAATATCTGCTTTCAAAATATAGCTCCCTTTGGGCAAATGCGAAAGATCGAAAGATTGCAAGCTCTGCCCATGGGTATTCAGCTTCATCACTTGTTTCCCTGCTATATCCAGCACTGCAACCGTGTTGGGAATTGCCTGTGCATCCAAACGCAGGTTTATCACACCCTGGCTTGGGTTGGGAAATACGCTCAGCACTTCACTTTGGCGTTCGGGAACCGAAATGGTAGGATCGAGCGGAAACAGTGCGGTGAACAAACCCCGGCCATGAGTAGCAGCCAGGACAGTATTATCGCTTTCGCGCAAACTGAGCATATCCACACGCACGTTGGCCATGCCGGCAGCATTTTGATTCCACACAACATCTTCAGCACTTAGCCAGTTTGTTGTCCAGATGCCCAGCTCGGTGGCCAGCATTACCTGCTCATCGTTGGCCGGATGATACAAAGCCCAGCGAATGGGAATGTCCGGCAAGTTGCCTTCCACATTAGTCCAGCTTTCGCCACCATCGATGGTTTGCCATACCGATTCCACACCATAATTCGAAAAAGTTACCAGCAGCACATCTTCACTTTGCCCTACGGCAATACTCGAAACGTAGGCCAGAGGGAAGTCCTCGCCGGTAATCTCGGTCAAGTCCAGTTGATAACTTTGGGCATTGCCCACCCTGAAAACCTGACCCGTTTGGGTGCCGATAAAAAGGGTGGATGTGCCTGCGGGTGCATAAGGCGAAACTTTGATGTGCGAGAAATAAACATTCGTTCCGGTTTGCAAAGGCAGGGGATCCATATCGATGTTAAAAGGAATCCCATCCACGCGCAGCAACTGGTTGGTGTAGCCACCCGTAAAGTTTACCCGGTTGGCGTACAAAATATTGTTTTGGGTATCGAAATCGGCAGGATTGATAAAAATGCCGCTGTTATCATCAAAATCATCATAATAATTCCAGTTGTAAAAAACAGTGTAATCGTTATAATAAACCGAGGTGATGAGGATTTGCTCGGCATCATCAAAGAAGCAATAAGCCCCATCGCCGCCATCGATCATATTATTAATCGAAAGGGGTTGATTTTGATAAAGCAGGGTTCCGTTGTCCTGAAGCCCGCCTACGTACAAGGGATTTCCCGGGTCGGGCACAATATCGCAGGTATAAAACTGGAGGGTGTTGTAGCCCTGGTTTTTTTGTTCAAAAACCGGATAGGTATTCGTGGCTGAGGTGGTATAAAAAACGCCGCCATCGCTGCCGCAGATAAACTCGGTAGAGCTGCCGGGCTTAAAGGCAATGGCGTGTTGGTCGGCATGGATATAATCGTCGCCACCGCCATAATACATCAGAGACCAATCGGAGATATGATACCAGCTATTGCCACTGTTTTCGGTCTTCCACATATCGAGACCGCCGGTAAAAACAGACTGCGGATCGTTGGGATCCACCTTAATGATAAAGGCATGCCAGGCCAGTGTTGACCAGTCGTTGTCGGGGATGTCGATGGGATTCCAGCTCTCCCCTTTGTCTGTCGATTTGATAATGTACCGCCCGGCATATCTGTTAAAATCGCTGGTGTAGCCGGCGGCAATGGCGGCATACACAATATTTTCGTCCGAGGGAGCGGCGGCCATCATTACCCTTCCGGGGATATAAAATTGGCTGTTGTTTTGGATAATTTCAACATAATCATCAAAAATCGTCCAGCTTCCCGGTGTGCCCTCATCGGAGTATAGGATGGTGGCACCACCATCGATGTTTACGTTTTGCATGGTTCCTACATACAAGCGGCCATCGGCACCCATTTCGATATCCGCCGGGGCGTAGGGCTGATCCAGTTCAGGCATGTTGGGAAGCACCTGCTCCCAAGTAGCGCCGCCATCCATCGAGCGGAAAACACCATCCGATGGTTCGCTTTGATGCACCGCGCCCCGATAAATTCCCGAAACCACAGCCGCATAAATTACGCTGGTTCCGTTTTCGTCTCTTATCACAATATCATTGACATATTCGAAATCGAGGGTAGTTTCCATCAGATTCCAGCTCAGGCCGCCATCATCCGATTTCCAGATGCCATCGCCCACACCCGAGGATTCGCGGTAAATGATAAGCGCGGTTTGCGATTCGCCTGTGCCAACATAAAAAGTCATGGGGTCGTTGGGATCGTGGGTAATGCAACTGATGTTGAGCGAACTCCAGAAATCATCCACCGGCTGCCATTCCACATTGTCGTTGGTGATATCATCGCGATACCACAAGCCTCCGGTAACGCCACCAGCCCACACCTTTTTTCCGGCCGCATCGTTGGGATCCCACATAATGGCGCGGGTACGTCCGCCCATTTCTGCCGAGGTGCCCTGCCATTCCAGATCCACATCGTTGGTGGCTTTTAGTGTAGCCTGGTTTTTAACAGCTAGATAATTTTGCATGAGTCGTTCTTTGGGTACGATGCCGGTAGCCGGATCATGGGTCATAAAATAATCCTGCATCTGTGCCTTGTCGGGATGGGTTGGTTTGGGCATTTCGGCAAGCTCCGCTTCGGTAGGCTGTTCCATTGCCGCAGCTTTATGATGAAGAAAGGCCGCATATTTTTCGCGTTTTTCTTCTTTGCTTTCTCTGGTCATGCTTAATACTACCCCTAATAATAGGGCAAGCGACAGGAGGAGGAAGCCAAAATTCCGTTGAGTAAGTTTAGTCATTGTTATTGTTTTGATTGAGTGAGTATAATTCCATTTTGTTTGAAGCATCAAAAGTAAATTTTTTTTTGGCATGGTCGCACGGTTCTTTACTTGTTCAATTCAAAATCAAATCTTACCTGGATACCAAGCTCGCAGGCTGAAAGCCTGAAATATCAAAGCATAATGCCACTCAACAATCACCGGCAGGCCGAAGGTCTGCGACAGCTTTAATCCCAAAAGCCGCAGCCAGTTCATCCAACTGCTCATCGCTTAAACCCTGAGGCTCGTGGCCGGCTATGCGTGCGTTAAGATAAATTTGTGCGGATTTTGACAAAGCATCGATGGCATCAAAACAAGTGAGGATATCTTCGCCAATGGCAAGTACGCCATGTTTTTCCCATAATATAATATCATGATTTTGCAGTTGGCCGATGGTGGCCTGGGCAAGTGCCTGCGTTCCGGTAAGGGTGTAGGGGACGATGCCTACGCCTTTGGGCACAAGCACGCGGGTTTCGGGTATCATCGACCATAGCGTGCGGCTAAGATGCGCGGCATCCAAAAAGGGCGGACAATGCGTCAGCGCAATCAAATCGGTGGGATGGGTGTGCAAAACCACCCTGCCCGGATGCCCGGAATGCTGCATAAATTGATGGATGGCCAAATGCGAGGAAAGTTCCGAGGTGGGCTTGATATTTTGGCCTGCGATGATTTCATAAGCCTTGCCTTCTTGCAAAATGCGAATGATGCAGGCATTATCGAGCGGGGCACGTGCCACATCGCGCATGCGTGTACCGGCTCCGGTAATATAAAAAAGTTGATTGTTCAGGACTTTTACCTGCCCGGCAAGCGGCACGGGATCGGCCATGGCCGGAGCTTGCCTTATCCGCTCTTTGGCTTTTGCAGTAAGATTTAAAGATATGTTTCCGCCATTGCATTCGGCCCAGCCTTTTTGCCAAAGGTAGCCTGCCGTTTCGGCGATACGGCATATTTCTTCACGGACGGCTCTGTTAAGTTTCATCCGCCAAAAATACGGAAATCATGGCTATTTCCATTTAATATTGCAACCAATGCTTGGCACTTGTGCGGTGGGAACTGGTTTAGCGGCCAGGATAAGATCGAGGGTGTGGCGCAAGTCGGCACCGGTAAGGGGCTTATCATTTTTGGGTCGCGAATCATCGAACTGCCCGCGATACACACATTTCATATCTCCATCGAAAACACTAAAATCGGGCGTACATGCTGCATCGTAAGCTTTGGCCACCTCCTGGCTCTCATCGTAAAGATAGGGAAAGGGGAAATCGCGATCGCGTGCAAACTCTACCATTTTGTCCGGGGCATCATCAGGATAGTTGGCTACATCGTTGGCGTTGATCATCATAAAGGATGCACCTTTCGGGATGTAATCTTTTCCCACCTTCACCAGTTCATCGATGATGTGGATAACGTAGGGGCAATGGTTGCAGATAAAAACAACGACAGTGGCCTTGTCCGATTTAAGATCAGCGAGGCTAAGGTCTTTTCCTGAAACCATGTCAGGGAGTTTAAAATCCGGGGCATCGAAGCCGAGGGGAATCTGTGTGGTGGGTGTTGCTGCCATAATCTTCTTGTTTGATTAGAGTCTCTCCGTAAGGTCGGTTTTTTTTGATTTTAGATTGATAATTGGAGATTTTAGATTGTGCGGAATATCACCAACATCTTAAATCTTAAATCTCAAATCGTATATTTTTCTAACTGTTACTTTAAGGTCAAGTACTATTTACTCCTTTACAGTGAAATCCTCGTTTTCTTCGGGAGCTTCGTTATTCTGAAAGCCATCTTCGGCAGTGCCTTCCTCGCTATCGTGCTGCGAACCATGCGGGCGCAAAAAGAATTTGCGCTGGAATATTATCAAACTTAAAACACCGGTGGTGATGGCCGAATCGGCAATATTGAAAACCGGCCGGAAAAACACAAAGGACTCCCCGCCCCAGAAGGGAAACCAGGAGGGATAGAAGCCCTGGATGATGGGGAAATAAAACATGTCAACCACCTTGCCGTGAAGAAAGGAGCTGTAACCGCCACCTTCGGGGAAGAGGGCAGCCATGCTATGAAATGAGGAATTGCTAAATATAAGACCGTAAAATGCGCTGTCGATTAAATTGCCCAAGGCACCGGCCAAAATCAGGCTTATGCTAAGAATTAGGCCGGAGGGCATTTTTTTCTTTACCAGATCCATCAAATACCAGCCAATGGCCACGATAGCGGCAAGTCTGAAAAGGCTGAGGGCGAGTTTACCAAATTCGCCGCCAAAAGACAAGCCGAAAGCCATGCCCTCGTTTTCGGTAAAATGGATGATAAACCAATTGTCGAATACGGTAAACTCCTCGCCGATGGTCATGTTGAGCTTGATCCAGAATTTGAGTATCTGGTCGGTAAGCAGTATAAGGAAAATGAGGATAAGTGATTTTTTCAAAGTAAAGATTAGCGGTTGAAAAGTGGGTTGATAAACGAGTGGTTAAGAGGCACAAAAACCCTGTCAATATTTTGAATAATGACAGGGTCAGTGTTTTGATGCCAGTTTTTTAGCGTCAAAATTATTTCCGTTGATTGCCTTGTTCCAGCTTTGCATCGATGCACAGGGTAGCATGAGGCACGCTACGCAGGCGTTCTTTCGATATCAGTTTGCCCGTTGCTCTGCAAATGCCATAAGTTCCGTTTTTGATGCGGATTAGTGCATTTTCGAGGTTGGTAATAAATTTTTGCTGGCGGGCAGCAAGGCGACTGTTTTCCTCTTTCGACATCACGTTGTAGCCTTCTTCCAATACTTTAAAAGTAGGCGAGGTGTCGTTGGTGTCGTGTTCGTTGTTATTTGTATAGGCCTCGGTAAGCAGGTCGAGGTCGGCCCTGGCTTTTTCGAGTTTATCCATAATTATCGCCTTGAACTCCCCGAGTTCCTCTGCACTGTACTTGGTTCTTACCGCTGTTTGTGCTGCATTATCCATATTAGTATTCGTCATAAAAAAACTGGTTTTAAATGTTCCTATTTTTAATTATCCCGCCTTTTCAATTTTGATGCGGGTTTCGAGATCGTCAGCAAGGGCAGCAAGCTCACCATGACCATCGTTGATGTGATCGACCATGAGGAGGGATTTTGCCAAAGTTTCCGAACAAATGTAATCAAAATTATGCGCAATAGCCTGATTAATTTCCTGTGATGAATTTTGTATCTCTAAATAAATATGGTCAACTACCTCGTAGCCCTTGTCCTTGCGAAGGTTTTGTATTTTATTGACCAAATCGCGAGCTATTCCTTCTTTTCTTAATTCATCGCTAATAGTGATGTCGAGAGCCACCGTAAGTTTACCCTCGTTGGCTACCTGCCATCCGGGAATATCCTCGGTTACAATTTCCACATCACTTAGCAGGATTTCAATCGGCGTATCCTCAATCGTGAGATTGTATTTTCCTTCCTGCTCCAGCGTACTTATCTGATCGTTATCAAAGTTCATCAGCACCGGCGCAATCTTCTTCATCATCTTACCATAACGCGGCCCCAGGGTCTTAAAATTGGCTTTTAATTTTTTACTCAAAATGCCACTGTCATCTTTAAGAAACTCCAGGTTTTTCACATTTACCTCCGACAAAATCAGACTTTCTACCGCCGCCACTTGTTCTTTAAAATGTTCATTTAACGCCGGGATCATTATTTTGTTGAGCGGCTGACGCACTTTAATTTTTACCTTTTTGCGCAACGAAAGCACCATGGATGAAATTTTTTGTGCCAACTGCATTTTCTCTTCCAGTTCCTGGTCGATGTAACGCGGGATGGCTTTTATCATATCCACAATGTGGACAGATGCCGCCTGCCTGCGTCCGGTAACGGAGTTCAGGTCGAGGTAGAGCCGCTCGGAAAAGAAAGGTGCGAAGGGCGAAGATAATATGGCCAGACTTTCCAAACACTGATACAGTGTTTGGTACGCCGATACTTTATCGTGGCTGGCTTCGCCTTTCCAAAAACGGCGACGCGAAAGGCGTACATACCAGTTGCTGAGTTTGTCGTCAACAAATTGGGCGATGGCACGTCCGGCGCGGGTAGGCTCATAATCGTCAAGCGAGCTGTCAACGATATTTATCAATGTGTGCAGCTCGGAGATTATCCAGCGATCAAGCTCCGGCCTTTCTTCAACGGGGATTTCATCCTGGTCGAAGGTAAAATTGTCGATGTTGGCATAGAGGGCAAAAAAGCTGTAGGTATTGTAAAGTGTGCCAAAAAATTTGCGTTGCACCTCGCCAATACCTTCCAGGTCAAATTTTAAATTATCCCAGGGCTGGGCATTGGTAATCATGTACCAGCGCGTAGCATCGGGGCCATATTTGGTGATGGTCTCAAAAGGATCCACGGCATTGCCCAGCCGCTTGCTCATTTTGTTGCCATTTTTATCCAGCACCAGGCCGTTGGACACAACGTTTTTGTACGACACCGAATCGAAAACCATGGTGGCTATCGCATGAAGTGTAAAAAACCAACCCCGGGTCTGGTCCACGCCTTCAGCGATAAAATCGGCTGGGAAATAGCTTTCCAGGTCTTTGTTTTCGAAAGGATAATGAAACTGCGCGTAGGGCATCGAGCCGCTATCGAACCACACATCGATCAAGTCGGGTTCGCGAAATAGCTTTTGTCCACTTTCCGAAACCAGAAATATATCATCGATGTAGGGGCGATGCAGGTCGAAAAGGCTGTAGTTTTCGTTGGATTGATCCTCGGGATTGAAATCGGCCAATGGATTGCTGTCCATCATTCCTGCCGCCACCGATTTTTCAATTTCGGCTTTCAACTGACCCGCCGAGCCAATGCAAATTTGCTCGGTCTTGTCCTCGGAAGTCCAAACGGGCAAACCCACGCCCCAATAGCGCGAACGTGAAAGATTCCAATCCACCAGGTTTTCGAGCCAGTTGCTAAAGCGACCCTGGCCGGTGGATTTGGGTTTCCAGTTGATGGTATTGTTCAGTTCGATCATCCGCTCCTTGAAGGCGGTAGTTTTGATAAACCACGAATCGAGCGGATAATAAAGGATGGGTTTATCGGTACGCCAGCAGTGCGGATAGTTGTGAACGTATTTTTCAATTTTGAAGGCCTTGTCATCAAGTTTGAGCATCACCGAAAGGTCGATGTCGAGCACCGGGCTGTCTTCATTGGCTGCTTTATCGTATTCATTTTTTACATACCTGCCGGCATATTCGTTATAGATTTTTGTATCTACAAAGTCAGAAACAAAATCATCGTCCAGCTCATCGAGGGTAAAAAAGCGGCCGCGCAAATCCACCATCGGACGGCGGCTGCCCTGCTTATCGATGAGCACCAGGGGAACAATCCCGGCGGCTTTGGCCACCCGGTCATCGTCGGCACCAAAGGTTGGCGCAATATGCACCACGCCGGTTCCATCCTCGGTGGTAACGTAATCGCCCGGGATAACCCTGAAGGCATCGCCATCGGGTTTAATCCATGGAATCAGTTGCTCGAAACGGATGCCTTCGAGTTGGCTGCCCTTAAACCCGGCCATAATTTCGTAAGGAATCAATTTATCACCTTTGATGTAATCGGTGGCTTTCAGGTCTTTGGCCTTTGGGTTGAAATAATTATCCACCAGGTCTTTAGCCAAAATTACCGAAATTGGCTTTCCGGTGTACATGTTAAAAGTGTTCACCTGCACGTAGTCGATTTTGGAACCTACGGCCAATGCGGTATTCGAAGGTAAAGTCCAGGGAGTAGTTGTCCAGGCCAGGAAAAAGACATCCTCATGCTTTGTGAAAAGGAAGTCAGAATCTGCATTTTTGACCACCTTGAATTGGGCGGTAATCGTTGTATCTTTTACATCGCGATAGCAGCCGGGCTGATTAAGCTCGTGGGTGCTGAGGCCGGTGCCGGCAGCAGGCGAATAGGGCTGTATGGTGTAGCCCTTGTACAAAAGATTTTTTTCGTAGAGTTTGGAAAGCAGGTACCACACCGTTTCGATGTACTTATTCTCGAAGGTGATGTAGGGCTGATCCAAATCCACCCAATAACCCATCTGGCGTGTCAGCTCGTCCCATTCTTCTTTGTACTTTAGTACTTCGCTACGGCAGGCCTGGTTGTATTCGTCCACCGAAATCTTTTTGCCAATATCTTCTTTGGTGATGCCGAGGGTTTTTTCTACGGCTATTTCGATGGGCAGGCCGTGGGTGTCCCATCCGGCTTTGCGGGGTACATAAAAACCTTTCAGGGTTTTGTATCTGCAAAAGATATCTTTGATGGTACGCGACATCATGTGATGGATGCCCGGCTTGCCGTTGGCCGATGGGGGACCCTCATAAAAAACATACTTCTCGCTGCCTTCTCTGTTTTTCAGGCTTTTGTGAAAAATATCCTCCGCTTCCCAAAAATGACGGACTTCATCCGCAACTTTTGTAAGATCTAAATTATCGTATTCTTTGTACCTCGAAACCATGTAATTAACTAATTTTTATTCATTTTAAATAAAATGAGTGCAAAAGTAAAAAAATAATTGTGAATGAAGCACTTCTGTGGTTTTCATATTTCCATAATTTTGCACAAAATTTATGATGTATGATTTCATTCGATAACACCGAAATTGCCTTTAGAAGTAAAAGTGATACCGATCTGAAAAGATCTTATCTTTTGTTTAAAACCCTGTCGCATAACAGCATTGTAAGACTGGGCGGCTCGCTTACCCAATCGGCCATCAAAATGCACATCCCGGTCAACTGGATTGTTAAGCCTACCATTTATAAGCAGTTTGTAGGCGGCGAAACCATTGTGGAATGCAGTCCAACAGTAAGGAACCTGGAAGAATACCATGTGAAAGCCATTCTGGATTTTTCGGTGGAAGGTAAGGAATCGGATGAAGAAATCAAGGCGGCCCTGCTCGAAACCCTCAAGTCGATCGACAATGCCTCGAAGGATGCCAATATTCCCTTTGCCGTTTTTAAACCCACGGCTTTTACCCGTACTGAGATACTCGAAAAAGTAAGTGCCGGTCAAAGCCTGAGCAAAGAAGAAAGCCTGGAAGCCGACCGCTTTCGCAGCAGGATAGAAACGCTTTGCCATGCTGCCCATCAAAATAACACGCCCATACTTATCGATGCCGAAGATTCGTGGTATCAGCCCTTTATTGATGAAGTAGTGGAAGCCATGATGATAAAATACAATACCGAGCAAGCCATCGTTTTCAACACTTTCCAAATGTATCGCCACGACCGGCTGGATTTTCTTAAACAATCCTACAAAAAAGCCACAGAAGGAAATTACTTCCTGGGAGCCAAATTTGTACGCGGGGCATATATGGAAAAAGAGCGCGAGCGGGCGAAGGAAATGGGCTACCCCTCGCCCATCCAGCCCGAAAAAGAAAGCACCGACCGCGATTATAATGCAGCCCTGAAATTTTGTATCGATCACCTCGATCGCATTGTAATTTTTAACGGAACCCACAACGAGTATAGCTCGAATTATCTTAGCCAGCTCATCGAAGAAAAAGGCCTGGCCAAAGATGACCAGCGGGTTTGGTTTTCGCAGCTTTATGGCATGAGCGACCACATCAGTTTCAATCTGGCACACGCCGGTTTCAATGTGGCCAAATATGTACCTTATGGCCCGGTAGAGCATGTTATCCCATATCTGGTGCGCCGCGCCGAAGAAAACACCTCGGTTAAAGGACAGACCAGCCGAGAGCTAAGTTTGATTTCGCGCGAGATGAGCCGGAGGAAAGGGAGGTAGTTGTTGGTTAATCGTTAATCGTTATCCGTCCCGAAAAATAGAAAATCTACGATTTTCTTAATTTTTCGAGGATGCTCGGGCTTTGCCCGGCATTAATTGTTCATTGTTATTCGTTACGTGTTCCGAATTAAAGAAACAGTCCTGCTGACCCATGAGCTTTTAATCAAATGTTTATAGCAATGTTATCGCAAATCTACATGTCGCAAAATTCTTCCTGAAGAACTTAGTGTTTCTTGGTGCCTTGGTGGCTTAGTGGCTATCCCATATTTTCATGCCACAAAGGTATACCGTTAATTTCCAAATAAAATTCAAACTTTTTTTATCAATTTCAAAAGTAAGCCCTTGCCTTTTTAAAAATCAGCGTATCCAAAGTTTTATCCCGGTTACAACGCTATCCTTCACAGCCTGAAAGGCTGTTACATCACAAGGTCAGGCATCGCCTGACCAAATAAGACAGCCCAAACCCCATCAGCCTGAAGGGCTGAAACCCGGTTTTGCAAAAAGATAAATTCTCAGCCGGAGCGATTTGATCCTAACGCTGTGGCAGACCTACGGCCTGCTGGTGATCATTGGGGTGTTTTTGTGTTTTGATGTTCCAGGCCTTCAGCCTGAGCTAATAAACATCATCGAGCTTTTTACTGCTTCATTTTTTACGCTTTCTAAAATCGTGATTTGATCCGAGAATTATTTCCCTTGTCTACTTCCACAGTGTAAATTGTAATATCGGGTAATCTGATCATCCCATTTTAGCGACTTATCTTTTTCCTTTAATTTTTGAACGAGTTCAGGGCAATCGGAAAGAAATTTCATGATTTTCTTTCTGATTCCAAATTGGTTTAAAAACAACATTTCGTTATCAGGCTTGATCATAATGTTGCGTATGTCTGGATATGGAGAAAAACCCCATAGTGTCATCCCATAATAGGTAACAAGTTTTAGATAACCATCCACCTTTAATTCTGCAAAAAATCTTAGCCCGCTCAGGGTTGGTGGGCTTGGCAATCTGGGTGTATTCAATATCGAGATAAAGTGGTACTGCTCTCCTTCCACACAAAGATAAACCTCCCGTGCATGTTTTGGAGATAATTTACCAACCTCGCCCAATGAATCGTTATACTTCATTTGCCAGGTTAGGTTATAAAAACCGAGACTTAACATTATTCTAAAGTCAACGTAAACGGTATCGTTATCAAAAGTTACAAAATACTCTTCGCTTTGACCAAAGGTGGTGTTGGAAAAGAGAAATACAAACGCGATGCAAGCAAAAAATTTCCGCATGATTTTTTTTAACAAAAAAAAAATATTGCTCTTAGCCTTTTGAAATCTGCCGTATTAATTTCCATCACCCAATTGAATAAGGCTAAGGCTGCGTTGAGTTTCCATTTTCTATTACGGTTTTTTGGTGATGATAATTTACCATCTGCAAAATTGCGCTTAGCAATAGTTTTCCTATTTTCGCGGGCAATTTTATTTTATTAAATATTACAGCAATGGATTACAATTTTCAGGATATCGAAAAAAAATGGCAGCACTTCTGGAGCGAGCATAAAACCTTTAAGGCTTCTAACCATTCGGATAAACCCAAATATTATATTTTGGATATGTTTCCCTATCCTTCGGGTGCCGGCCTGCACGTGGGTCATCCCCTGGGATATATTGCCTCCGATATTTACGCCCGCTACAAAACGCTTAAAGGCTTCAATGTGCTGCATCCCATGGGCTACGATGCCTACGGTTTGCCCGCCGAGCAATATGCCATCAAAACCGGAACACATCCTGAAATTACTACAGAAAAAAACATCAAGCGATATCGCCAGCAACTCGATCAGATTGGCTTTGCATACGATTGGGATCGGCAGGTTAAAACCAGCGATCCAAAATATTACAAGTGGACACAATGGACTTTTATCCAGCTTTTCGAGCATTGGTATGATAAAAATACCGACAAGGCGCAGCCCATCGAAAAGCTGATCAAGCATTTTGAGAATCAGGGAAGCCAAAGCATAAACGCTTTTGCCGATGAGCACGAGCACTTTGATGCCGCCGCATGGAAAGCCATGAGCGAAAAAGATCAGCGCGAAATACTGATGAAATACCGTCTGGCCTACCTCGCCGATACCATGGTGAACTGGTGCCCCGAGCTGGGCACGGTGCTGGCCAACGATGAAGTGAGCGAGGGATACTCCGTGCGCGGAGGTCATCCGGTGGTGCGCAAAGAAATGAGCCAATGGTCGCTGCGGATTACCGCTTATGCCGAGCGTCTTTTGGAAGGCCTCGAAAGGGTGGACTGGTTTGATTCGGTGAAAGATATTCAACGCAACTGGATCGGCCGTTCGCAGGGTGCGAGCCTTAATTTTAAGGTTGAGGATCGCAAAGAAGAGATCGAAGTTTTTACTACCCGCCCCGACACGCTTTTTGGTGCTACCTTTATGGTTTTGGCTCCTGAGCACGAGCTGGCTTTGCAACTCACCACGCCCCAAAATCGTGGCCCGGTGAGTGAATATATCACCAAATCGAAAAATCGCTCGGAGCGCGAACGCATGACCGAGGTGAAAAAGGTGAGCGGCGTTTTTACCGGTGCCTTTGCTATCAATCCGCTCAACGGCGAGCGCATGAAGATTTATATTGCCGACTACGTGCTGGCCGGCTATGGCACCGGAGCAATTATGGCCGTGCCTGCCCACGATAGCCGCGACTTTGCCTTTGCCCGTCATTTCCTGTTGCCGGTGATGCAGGTGGTGAAGCAAAAAGACCAGCCCATGACCGACCCCAGAGAATGGGAAGATTCGTACGATGCTAAAGAGGGTGTGATGATAAATTCGGGAATGATCACTGGAATGGAAGTAAGCGAAGCTATTGCTACGATTATCGATTATATCGAGAAAGAAGGCCTTGGGAAACGCCGGGTTAATTTCCGCCTGCGCGATGCAGCATTTAGCCGTCAGCGCTATTGGGGCGAACCCTTTCCGATGTATTACAAGGAGGGAATTCCTTACGTGTTTGATGAAAAAGACCTGCCCCTGGAGCTGCCGCCGGTAGATAAATATCTGCCCACCGAAAGCGGCGAACCCCCATTGGCGCGTGCCAAAAACTGGACTACCAAAGAGGGCTATCCCATCGAAACCAACACCATGCCCGGCTTTGCAGGCTCCAGCGGATATTATTTCAGATATATGGATCCGCACAACGCAGAAGCCTACTTCTCGAAAGAGGCCAATGCCTATTGGAAAAGCGTGGATCTGTATTTTGGCGGCGACGAACATGCCACCGGCCACCTGATTTATGCCCGCTTCTGGAATAAATTCCTCTACGATCTGGGTCTGGCCTGCGAAGACGAGCCTTTTAAGAAAATGATTAACCAGGGCAAAATCCAGGGTCGATCCAGTATTATGTATCGCCTTAAAAATGAAAATACCTTTGTTTCGCTGGGCTTGCTCAAAAATTATGACAGCAATACAATCTCACCAATCCACGTGGACATAAGCATTGTAAACGAACACGATGAACTGGATGTGGAAGCCTTTAAAGCCAGCCATCCTGAAAATGCAGATGCTGAATTTTTGTTGGAAGACGGGAAATACCTCTGCGGTTTCGAGATCGAGAAAATGTCGAAATCTCTGTACAATGTCGAGAATCCCGATGAAATCATTGAAAAATATGGTGCGGATACTTTTCGGCTTTACGAGATGTTTTTGGGCCCGCTGAAAAATCATAAGCCCTGGGACACCAAAGGCATCGAGGGTGTTTTTAGATTTATACGCAAACTGTGGCGGCTGTATCATGACGAAAACAACCAATTTGTAATTTCGGATGAAGCACCCACGCAGGCTGAGTTGAAGGTGATAAACCGCACCATAAAATTGATAAAGGACGACATCGAGCGGTTTTCGTTCAATACCGGCGTAAGTAATTTTATGATCTGTGTTAACGAATTGCACGAATTAAAATGCAATAAACGAGCGGTGCTTGAAGACCTTTTGATTATCCTTTCGCCTTATGCACCGCATATTGCCGAGGAACTCTGGCACTTGCTCGGGCATAACGAAAGCGTTGCCGTGGCTACCTTTCCCGAGTTTAACGAAGAACTGCTGCGCGAAAACACCTTTGCTTATCCGGTATCCTTCAACGGGAAAATGCGTTTCAAGCTGGAACTGCCGGTGGACATGGATAAGACGGAAGTTGAAAAACAAGTACTTGCCGCCGGGGCTGCCCAAAAATGGCTTGAGGGTAAACAGCTTAGTAAGGTTATCGTTGTCTCCAAAAAAATTATCAACATTGTGATACGATAAGGGTGCAATTTTTTTGGCTGAATGTAGTTTTATCAAGCTAAAAAAAATCAATAATTCGTACCTTATGAAAAACCTGGCTTGCATTGTATTTTCGTTTTTTCTGGTTATTAATTCCCAGGCTCAAAGCCAGGAATTTCAACTCAGGGAAAAAGAAAATAATGCCTTTCAGCCGGGCGAGATGCTCAAGTACAAGGTTTACTACGAGTCGATGATTACCGGCAAGGTAAATGCTGGTACGGCTACGTTGGATGTAAAAACCAGCAAACGCCGCTTCCACAATCGCGAGGTATATCACATTGTGGGCATCGGCAAATCCAACGCTGCCTTCGATATGTTTTTTAAAGTGAGAGACCGCTTTGAAAGCTATGTGGATATTAATGGCCTTTTCCCCTACTTATTTGTACGCCGTACCAAAGAAGGCGGCTACGTAAAAAACGATGAGGTTTATTTCGATCATCAGGCGCACACAGCAAAGAGCACCACGGCTACCAAAAATATCAGCCCTTATATTCAGGATATTGTGTCGGCGGTGTACTATGCGCGTTCGCTTAGTGCCGACACACTGAAAAAAGGCGATCGTTTGTCGGTAAACTTTTTCCTGGATGACTCTGCTTATGTTTCGGTTATTCAATTCGAAGGCCGGCAAAATGTGGAGACCGAGCTGGGTGTATTTCGCTGCCTTACCTTCAGGCCTATGGTAGCCACCGGCGAGGTGTTTAGCAATCCCTATCCCATGACTTTGTGGATAACTGATGATGAAAATAAAATGCCCATCCTCGTAAAATCGGCAGTAATTGTGGGTTCGGTAAAAATGGAACTCATCCGCTATTCGGGATTAAAAAATCCTATCCAATCCAAAATAAAATAAGAAAAAAACTTTTTGTACTTTTGGCTTATGTCCATCATCGGCGATTTTATCGGCCTTTTTTTCCCAAGCGTGTGCGAAGCCTGCGGCAATTTGCTTTTCAAAAACGAAAGTACGCTCTGCACCCGTTGCCTGATACGCTTGCCCAAAACCAACTTCCATCTATTTGCCGACAATCCTGTAAGCGAAACTTTTTGGGGTCGGGTAAATATTCATTCCGCCGCCTCCTTTTTGTATTATTCCAAAGCTGGAATCGTGCAGCAGATGATCCACAATTTTAAATACCACCACAAAACCGATGTAGGCGTGGTGCTGGGTCGCATGTATGCCGCCGATCTTATCAAGTCTCCACTTTTTGCAGATGTCCAGGTGCTGATACCTGTTCCGTTGCATTGGACAAAACTAAAAAAGCGGGGCTTCAACCAAAGTGAGATAATTACCAATGCCATGGCACCAAGTATGAATTTACCCGTAGAATCCCAGGTGCTCATCCGCCGCTTTGCCACCGACACGCAAACCAAAAAGTCACGGATAAAACGCAGCGAAAACGTGAGCGGCAAGTTTGCCCTCGAAAATCAGGAAAGCATTGCCGGCAAACACATCTTGCTTATCGATGATGTGATTACTACCGGAGCCACGCTTGAAGAATGTGTTGGTTTGCTTTTAACGGTGGAAGGGGTAAAAGTGAGCGTGGCCTCACTGGGCTTTGCCGGGAAATCTTAGGCTTAAATAAAGTCAGGGTATGACTTTGAGTCATGCCCTGACTATGCCTGGCTTATACATTTTTATACTTTCAGCCATTTTTCCATTAGCCACCAAAACTCCAAGAAACACAAAGAAAAATTGAAAACCTTTTAATCATACTCTTAATTTGATTCCTTAAAAATCGCATAACTCTTCAAGGCCCAGCACACCATTTCCTCGAAAGTGGCAAAGTCGATTTGATGCTCCAGCCAGTCGCAGGTAATCACGCGCTGGTAGCACTCGCCCTCGTCCTGCTCGCGGAAAAATTGCAGGCTTTCCTCAGGATCGATTGTTTGGTCGTAGGCTCCAATAACCACAAACCTGGCCGGGCACAAGCGGTTGGAAACCTCCGGCATATAAGGATCAAGGCTTTCGCCGTAGGTCATGGCCGGATTGAAAAGCAGGCAGGGCAAACCCAAATCTTCAGCTAACCAAAAAGCCAGAAAGCCGCCCAGCGAACTGCCCACCAAAAACTCAACCTCCTCTTCAAGAGCGTAGTTTTTCAGGGTTTGATAAACATTTTTTTCCTTGGCATAATCCAAATGCAGGGCAACGACATCGAGGCCTGCTTTTTCGAGCATATCCAGCTTTTCGGGCAAGGGATAACTGTTTAATCCGTGTAGATAAAGTGTCTTCATTAATTCATAAAAATATTATAATTCAAGGATTTTGATAGTTCTCTATAAAAAACCATGACTTTTATATTGCGGTGCTCCGCACCTTGGTACCACATGTCAACCATTAACTACAAATATTACGGTGCGCCCGCCTGAATGCGTTACGCGGGCAGGCTGCACCTCCCAATTTCCTTACGGCTCAACCTTACTTGGTATGTACCACAGCCAAAGCGGCAGAGCCGCGCAATCTTTGTAGTAGAAAAAAGATGCGCGGATACCATAAGGTGCAGCCCCGAATAAAACGGGGCAGGCGCACCGTAATATTATTATTCTGAGTTTTTCAGCAAGCCCTAAGTAGTTTCAATTTTGCTTTGCCGAATAATCACCTTAAAAATTAAGCCGTTCTTTTAATGCACTCATCCCCGTTTTACTCACATTTACTTCTTTGCCGTTTTTCAAAATCACCACATAACTATCCTTGGAATAGGGTTCGAGTTTGGATATTTCGCTAATGGCCACGATGGTCGAACGATGCACGCGGATAAAGCTGTCGGGGTCGAGTGCGGATTCGAAAAACGAGAGCGGCTTTTGTTTTAGATACTTGCTGTTTTTGGTATATATTTCTACATAATCATCTGCCGCTTCTATCCAGAGTACTTCCTCAGCGGGGATTATCTGTACATGAGTTCCGTTTTTAACCACAATGCGGCGGAGATAGTCCTCGCGATTTTCGTGGTCGTTATTCAATTTTTCCAGGGCATCATCCTGCTTGGCTCCGCTTTGGATTCGCCCGATGGCTTTTTGCACCGCCTCGGCAAAACGCTTGCGGCTGTATGGCTTGAGCAAATAATCGAGGGCACTAAGCTCAAACGCCTTCAGCGCATATTCATCGTGGGCGGTAGAGAAAATAATTAGTGGTTTTTCATCCATCAGCTCCAGCAATTCAAAACCATTGATTTTGGGCATTTGGATATCCAGAAAAAGCAAATGTGGTTTCATTTCGTTGATGGCTTTCAAGCCCGTAAATCCATTATCACATTCGGCTACAATTTCTATTTCGGGATGCTGAGCCAGGTAATTCACCACTACCTTGCGAGCCAGTTCCTCATCATCGATGATGATGGCTTTGATGGTATTTTCTTTCATACAGACAAAGGTGTTTTTTCCATTTCCACTTTGGGTATGGTAATATGAACGGTAAAATAAAAACTACTTTTTTCGATTTCCAGGAGGTCGCCACGTTTGTAATGCAATTTTAATCGTTTGCGGATATTGTCGATGCCTAAGCCCTGCCCTCGTTTTGAAATGTTTCCGGGCGAATAATTATTACCAATACTTATGCGCAAATTCCCCTGATGTTCGGCGCACTTTGTGGTGATGGTAACGGTATCGGTGCTTTCGTTTACCCCATGCTTGACGGCATTTTCGTAAATCGGCTGCAATATCATATTGGGGATTTTGCAATCGTAGCAGGCTTCGTCAATATCCTCTTCCACAATCAGCCGCTTGCCAAACCTAATTTTTTCGATGTCGAGATACTTTTCGATGTTTTCCATCTCGGTACGCAGACTTACTTGTTCGTTATGATTTTTGCGCACGGTATAACGCAAAAATTCAGAAAGTTCCATTAGCATTTCACCTGCTTTATTTGAATCGGTCATAATTAGCGAATGGATGGAATTGAGGCTATTAAAAAGAAAGTGGGGATTGATTTGCGATTTCAGCATGTTTAGTTCCGATTGCTGGATAGCCTGCCTTAGTTCGGCCTCCTGCATCACCTTTTCGTGATACTGCCGGTAATAATTAATCAGATAATAAATCATAACCAGCAGGGCATAAACCATGATAAGATACACAAAACGCCAGGCCAGCGAATCGCTCAAAAACTGGATGTAGGTCGTTTCATTTTCAAAAATCCAGGCCAGCAGGTAGTAGCCGGTAAAAAGCCATATCAAAACCAGGATGCCTCCGGTTATCAAGTGGTCGGCAAGGATGAGGTGATATTTTTGTTCGCTAATAGAAAGATACTGCACGATATACCAAACACCTATGCCCAACAAAAAAACCAGTCCGCCATAAATGCCCGAATCACTAAGCGAAATAAGCAAGGAAAAATTGAAGGGATAATACAGGATGATAAAATGAGCCACAGTGATGAAACCCATCGAAAGGATGTAAATCAAAAAGTGCTTCCTGTTAGATACGATTGGGTTAAGCATAACTGATTTTTGATTCGGTTAAACGAAAAAACCTTAGGAATAATTATGGATACAAATATTAATAGCTCTTAATTTCGCCACCGCCAAAGAGCACAAGCCCTTCGATGCGCAAAACTTTGGTGGTATCTTTTTCGATATTGGCCCGGATGAATCGCTTATCCGAAAAGCCACCAAACACAGTGGTTACGTTTACCTTGATATCCCAATCGGGAGGCACAATAAGGGTAGCGCCGCCAAACACCGAGAGTATCTCGATATCGTTGGCACCAGCCGAAAGTGCGGCCTGGCTAAGGTTGATTTCGGAACCTCCAAAAATGCTGGTTATTTTACCACCTCTGAAATTTTGGCTGGTGATGGTTTTTTCGGTTCCGCTAAATATCGTTACCTCATCTATAAAATCCGCATCATTGTCTCTTTCGCCATCCCGAAAACCATCATAATTCCTATGTCCATAATCACCCCTCAGCTTCTTTTGATGGTTAATTAAAATGGCTACCCCAACGCCGATCAGTACCACGGGCCAAAACATTTGCCAGAAATTGAAATCCCAGTAATAATACTTGTCGAGCATAAAAAAGCCGCCAATGCCCAGCAAAATGTATCCGCTAACCTTGTGCTGCGAAGAAAAAATATTGAACAAGCCAATCACGATAAGCAGCATTTGCCACGATAGCAATGCCCGGCTAAGTTCCCAGGGCAAAAGCCCAATACCACGAAGCAGGAGCAAAGCACCCGCTGCAATAACAATGATTGCAAAAATTAATGTTCTCGATCTGTTTTCTGTTGACATCGTTTTATGATTTTTAAAAATAAAAATATTTACTATTAAAATGAGCAGCAAAAATAGAACAGCCGACAGACATGTTTCAACAACAAATCGGTGAATGTCCGGTGGGTGTCGGTGAGTGAAGAGTTAGCCATGGTATGACTTCAAGTCATGCTATGGCTAATCTTGTAATAGTCATAGCATGGCTTTGAGCCATACTTTGACTAAAAAAGTTTCAAAACTTGCTTCTCTATTGCCAGAATTCTGTACTTTCGCCCGTCAAAATATTTTTTTACTATGAAAAAACTTACACGCTATTTATTTTTAATCCTGCTGGCCGGCATAATTCCCATGCAAGGACTTATGGCTCAGGGAAGATTTTTAAGGAAGTTACAAAATAAGGCCGAAGACAAGGCTATCGAAAAGGTGTTTGGCAAGGAAACCAACGATCCTAACAATCCTAACAATCCTAATAACTCCAACAATTCCAACTCAAATTCGGTGTTTGGAAGTTCGGATTCCAACGCCCCGACCAACAATCGTGGCGAAGGACTTACCACCACCCCGCCTGATGTGCTCGAAAACATTGGCGCGGCCGAAAAATCGTTTGATGGTAAACAGTACGCCGATGCACGATTTGCGGTGCGACAAGCCATTTTGGGCATCGAGCTTGAAATGGGCAATAATGTGCTGGAAGGCCTACCCGAAGAAATTAGCGGCTTGCCTTATGTGAAAGAGGAAGACATGGTAGCCAGCACCGGGATCGGCTTTGTAGGCCTGATTATCGAGCGCGTTTACCGCAAAGATGACCAACAATTTAAAGTAAGTATTGGCAACGATGCCGCTATGCTCACCGCCGCCAACATGTACCTGGCAAGCGGGGCTTATGCCACCACCACCGACCAAAACTACAAAAATGTTACTCTGGGCGAATACCGGGGCGTGATTGAATATGATGAATATTCGGGTTACACGCTAAGCGTCTCTATCGGCCAAACATCGGTATTGGTAGCCGAAGGCATCAACTTCGAGACGGAGGATGCAATGATGAGTGCCGCCGAAAATATTAACATCGAAAAAATTAAAAAGGAGCTGGGAGAATAATGAAAAATATATTTACACTGTTGGTCATTTTTATAATAATGGCCGTAGGCGCTAAAGCGCAAGATTCCGAGGCCTATTTGGATAATGCAAGCTCGGAATATAAATCGGGAAATCTGGAAAACGCACGTTTCAACTTGCAGCAAATGTTGCAGGAAATCAATGTGGCCATAGGTCGCGATATTTTGGCCTTGCTACCTGAGGAATTGGCAGATATGCAAAAAGTAGAAGATGCCGATAATGCCAGCGGAATCAATACCGGTTATGCCGGAATTTTTGTCAATCGCAGCTATACCGCCGAAAACCGTAATGCTGCTATCGAAATTATGAGCGATTCGCCGCTACTTTCAGGGATTAACATTTTGCTGAATATGCCCATTTTTATCGCCGGCGACCCCATGCAAAAACGCATCAAGATTGACGGACAAAAAGCCCTGCTCACCAAAAACACGAGTGCTGAAGGCAAAATAGGCTATGATGTACAAATGGCCTTTGGATCTACACTTTTAACCTTTAATTGCTCGGGTGTGGACAGCGAAAACGAAGTAACCGCCATGCTCAATAAAATCCCGATTCAGGAAATACAAAAGGTAGCACAGTAGCAGTACTTGTTATTAAATGAGGTGCGGAGCACCGGCAATCTTTGTAGTAAAGATGTTGCCCGGTAGAAAGGTAAGGTGCGGAGCACCGTAATTTTAAATTGGCTTTGGCTTTTTTTATAACGGCTGTTTCGGTGCTCTGCACCTTTGGTGGATTCATGCTAATTTATAGCTACAAATGCCGATTGTAAATCGAGCATGCTCGCCCTTTGGGCAGCAGATTACGCAACTCTGTCGCTTTAAATTAGCCTTTGATACGAAAATCTATTATACCATCATCCCCCTCTGCTTCTGCCTTATTGATGGAATCAAGAATTAATTCCGGAATTTCTTCATCATCAAGCAAAAAAACGGGGACAGGGGAAAGCTGATCTCTTAAAAAGGTAAATAGTTCCTGTGGAGTATCAAAGTAAGTTTTAGAAAAATCTTTACTCTTATTTAAGATTATTGTTGTCATAATTAATAATTTTAAAAACTTCAAACCAGGAACTGTGCTTCAGTAAGCTCCCTTCCAATTTGCTGTACTCCACTTAAGATACGTTTAGTTTGGGCTGGAGATGGTTTTTTAATCCCTTTGATGTATTGAGCCAACAAGCTTTGATTCATCCCAATACGTTCGGACAAGGCTTTGGCATTGATAACTTTGTAAAAATCAAAAAAACTTGCAAGATCATATTCAAATTTTATTTCATCAATAGTATAGGTAAATCCCAAATCTTCAAAAACCAGATTGAGCATTTCAACGATCATGCTTTGAAGTTCTCCCCAACTATCGCCACAAGTTACCAGGCTCCTTTCTTTCCATTGGCCCAAAGCAGTATAGCCCAAATCTTCTTTAATAATTGTAAGTTTGATGATGGGCTTTTCAATATTTGTTTTCATAATGTCTATCTTTTATTAGTTTCAATTTCAGCGAGCTTCAAAATAGCTTGTAATGTTCCTTTCTTCATTTCCTTAGATGAATGGTATGGAACCGGAATTATATTCGCCTTTGTCGGATGCTTCATTAGGATATGACTACCCTTTTGCCTTATTTCGTACCATCCATCCTTTTTCATTATCCTTAATAATTCGCTACTTTTCATTCAGGCAAAGGTAATACATTTATTACTTATTCAATAAGAAGATAGTTTATTAAGATTGTCATACATCTGTGGAACTCCCGCTGGAAATTGCAGGATTAGCTCCAACTGCTTCCGCTTTCTTTAAGGAATCTCCTGCCCCGCACTTGCCGTCCAAAGCCTGAACCAATGGTCGCGGCTTAATTCCAAACCCAAAGCTCCGGCTGCTCCCCGAATTCTATTTAAGTTTCCGGTGCCGAGTACGGGGATAATTCTTGAAGGATGTTTCAGCAGCCAGGCCAGAGCCACCTGGTCGATGGCTGCACCACCCAGCTGCTCGCCAATTTTTTGAAGTTCATTTCTTAACCGCTCCTCTTGTTCTGAGATTCCGGTAAAAATCCTGCCACCGCCAAAGGGCGACCAGGCCATAGGGCTGATGCGTCGTTGCTGACATTGATCCAAAATACCATCATTCAAAGTTTCCATCTGCAAAAGCGAAATTTCAACCTGATTAGTTACCAGCGGAAAGTCCAGCCGCGATTGCAGCAAGTCGAACTGAAAAGGTGTGAAGTTAGAAACCCCAAAATGGCTCACCTTGCCCGATATTCGCAAATGCCTGAAGGCTTCTGCCACTTCATTGGCATCCATCAGCGGGTCGGGACGATGGATAAGCAAGACATCGAGGTGATCGGTATGGAGATTTTTCAGGGAGTTTTCTGCGGATCGGATGATATGTTCGCGCGAAGTGTCATAGCTGTGAAAGTTGTTTTCGGGGCGATTGTTGGAGATAACCCTGATGCCGCATTTGCTAACGATTTCCATTTTATGGCGTAGCGTGGGTCTTTGCTTTAGTGCCTCCCCAAACATTGCTTCGCAGGTATAAGACCCATAAATGTCGGCATGGTCGAAGGTGGTGAAACCCATTTCGAGGGATTTTTCGATAAAGGCCAACAATTCAGCCTTACTCATTTTCCAGTCGTTCAATCGCCAAAAACCAAGGGCAATACGTGAAAATTCAGGATCTTCTTTTGATATTTTGATGCGTTGCATAAAGAAAATTTTAATGATGAATTTTAAGCTAATTTATTAAGTGTCAAATTTGTAAAACTAAAACGGAACCCGATGATAATCGAAAACCTGGCCATCCACAAATTTATTGATTTCGCGAGCGATGCGCACAAAGATGGTTAGTCCTTCGCGATTGAACCGGGCGATGGCATCTTCATCGCCCCGGCAGGCCATAGCCAGGCGGACATAAAAGTCCAGGTCGTGATTTTTGAGCCAGTTCAAGGCACGGTCATCCTTGGCCGAAGCAGCATCGAAGGCGGCATAATGACGGTAGCCGTTATTTATCAGCCAGTCGATGGCATGGGTATTTCCATGGATGGCGTTTACCAATGCTGCAAGTTCGGCTGGCCCATTGCGAAGCAGGAAATCAAAAAATTCCTCCTCGCGGGCAATCGCTTTTTCGAGTGCCAGCAAAATTTTTATTTCGTGTTGATACAGATGTTTCAAAACTGATTGGTGTCTTTGTTTGGTTAAAAACCAGTAAATCCAGCTTTTTTAAATTAGTTCAAAGCTATAATTGTAATCAATCAATTTTCTTTCATCAATATTTTCTGTCCAGGCTTTTTCTTTGTGACTGATTTCAATTATTTCAGATGTGGATGCTTTTCGGAATCTTTCGGAAACGATGTTTAATATTTCTAATTCAATATCATTAAACACAGTTGCATCAAATGCCTTACTAGCATTAGGCTTAAATTGTTCTCCTGTTCCCCCATCCAAAAAATTAGTATAACAAATATCTAATTCACCTTTATTGACCAAATATTCAAAAATACTATTAAAATTATTTGGCACCGGGCCCATTGCAATAGCCCGATACTGCACACCACTCATCGAAAAACCTGTTTGTTTGTAGCTTATAAAATCAGCATAGAATAATAGTTTATTCAATTTAGTTTTCCAGGGTTCAAGTTTTTCGATGAAAAATAAAATCATTTCAGAAAATTTATTGAAATCAGGTTTTTTAAAACCAGTTAAAGTGCTGGGCAAGCAGGAACCAAAAAAATAGTGTTCTAATTGTTTTTCAAATTTGTGTTTTTTCTGTTCTTCCAGTAAGTTATTAATTGTTCTGTTTGCTTTTTCAATAATCTTTTGGTTAAGCGTTGTGCAATAATCAACAAGTTTTTTAAATTCATTCGGATCTTCTGCCACTTGTATCAGCTTAGCATTGGATTGATTGGGTACTTCTCCTCCTTCATATTGACGATAAACATTAGTGCCAAATCCTAATATTTCAGACATTTTTACTGCTGAAAATTTGTATTTTTTTCGCATTGTAATAATTTGCCCTGGGAAAGGGATATTGTATTTTACCCGGTATTGATTTACCAACTGATTATAATTGAGCTGAGCAAATGTATCATCCTCAAATTGTTCGCCTGTATCCTCGCATTTATAGGAGTGAAATAAGACCTTAAATTCGTCTTTACGAAAACGCATTGTTCTCCATTCTTTTACGATGCTCATTTCTTTACCTGTAAATGGACTTTTCATCTGCTTATTTTTTAAATGGATAATTCAAAGGGTATTCTGCGATATGAAAAGAAATACAAACCGCTTTACTGTTTTCTAAACCCATGCTAATTTTTATGTACACTTCCTTTTTTTTTACTTTTTTACCAAAAACCCACATAAACAATAAACCATGCATCTTCTCCTCTAAAGGACCTTTTGAATAATCTATTGCCTTGATAGATTTTATAATTTCTTTGCGTTGAATTGGTGAAATTTCCAATTCATGCAATGTTTGTTGATTTTTGCCACGATCATCAAAAAACAATATGCCAAAAATCTCCATCCTTACCCTGAATTCCTTTAAGAATATTTCTACTTCGTGTATGTTGGCCATTAGTAAAATCAATTCGTTGCAAATATAGAATAAAATATTTTAAAACAACTTTAAAGTGGTATTTTCACGAAGATAAATATAATAGTACACTTTATACCTTTTTTGGGATCGTGCGTTTTCCGTAATAATAGAAACACCGCAGTGCGTCTCTACGTACGATTAACGATGAACAAATAACTATTAATGCCGCCCTTTGGGCGAGTCCGGGATTCAAGAATCCCGGATTTACAACATCCTCGAAAATTTACGAAAATCATAGATTTTCTAATTTTCGGGACTTTTTCTCCCTCTTCGTTCCTCCCACAGTTGCTTGAAATTTTTTGCTGCAAATTCGGGCAGGGTTCTTCGTGTGCCCCAGGCTTTTTTCATGGTCATTTTCATCGCCATATTTTTCAGCTTGCCACCACCAAAATCCATCATCCAACGATGCGATAAACCTTTTTTGGCCAAACGTTGCAGCTTTCGTTCCGTTCCCGTGGCATAGCCCGCAACCACCGAAAGATGCCGGTTGTAAAGCAAGAGTTCGTGCAGATTTATTTTAACCGGACATACCTCGGTACATTTTCCGCACAGTGAAGATGCAAAGCTGAGATGTTTGTATTCCTTCATACCCAACAAATGCGGCGTGATAACCGCACCAATCGGTCCGCTGTAGGTGGAGTTGTAGGTGTAGCCGCCAATATTTTTATATACCGGGCAAACATTCAGGCAAGCTCCGCAACGGATGCACGAAAGCGCACGACGCACCTTATTGTCTTTTAAAAGCTCGGTACGCCCATTATCCACCAGCACCACATACATCTCCGTAGGACCATCAATTTCGCCCGTTTGCCGTGGTCCGGAAACCAACGAATTATACACCGTTACTTTCTGCCCGGTGCCATGCGAGGCAAGCAGAGGCCAAAAAAGCTCCAAATCGCGATACGAGGGAATTACCTTTTCGATACCCGCTACAACCACGTGTACTTTGGGAAAAGAAAACGACATCATACCATTGCCCTCATTTTCGCTTAAAGCCACTGCGCCAATGTCGGCCACCAAAAAGTTAGCACCGTTGAAGCCCGCGCCAGCTTCCATGAATTTTATGCGCAACTTCTCGCGTACAAACTGGGTTATTTCTTCGGGCGTACTCTCTTTGGGTGTATCAAACTTTTCGTGAAAAAGAGCAGCAACATCTTCCTTGGATTTGTGCATGGCAGGCGTTACAATATGATAGGGCTTTTCGCCGGCAAGTTGCACAATGTATTCGCCCAAATCAGTTTCTACCGCCTCGATGCCAGCCTTTTCCAAACCCGCATTCAATTCTATTTCCTCGGTAATCATCGATTTGGATTTTACCACCATTTTTATCTCGTACTTGCCGAGCACTTTCAGTATTTCGCTTATGGCCTCTTCGGCTGTTTGCGCCCAAATCACCTTTCCTCCGTTGCGCTCAAAATTCGTCTCGAAAATACTGAGTTGTTTGTCGAGGTCTTCGATACTTTTGTGCTTTATCACCGCTGCACGCCTGCGGGCAAGCTCCAGTTTTTCAAACTGCCGTTTGCCCTGCTCTACGGCAATATCATATTTACCAATATTAAAATTTATCTTTTTGCGATGGACAGTATCAAAAGCCACCGCCTCAGCATCAGAACTAAATTTTTTTGCTATGTCCAACATATTTAAATTTTATTTTGGATTTAACGTGGGATTTTATTTACCCGGATGCTGTGTCGGCCACCATCGAAATCGGTAGCAAAAAACACCTTTATCATTTCCAGTGCCAGATCGAAATCGATAAACCTGCCTGGCAAAGCAATGATATTGGCATCGTTGTGCTGGCGGCTCAACGCGGTTTGCTCGATATCCCAAACCAGTGCCGAGCGTACCTTTGGGTATTTATTGGCCGTTATATTGGCTCCCTGGCCACTGCCGCAAATAATAATTCCACGAGGGTATTCGCCACTATCGATGGCCTGAGCCACCGGATGGATGAAATCGGGATAATCTACACTTTCTTCGGAGAAGGCTCCATAATCTCTAAACTGAAATCCCTGTTTCAAAAACTCCTGGATGATGTGCCTTTTTAGTTGAAAACCCCCGTGATCACTGCCAATGGGTATAATGCTCTCTGCTGCTGTCATTTATGCAATTGTTAATAAATTAATGCTCAAAAGTACGGATAAATTACAAATCTGATTTTTGTAATAATTGAAAAATTGCTTCTTTAATTTTCTGAATATGAAAAGGTTTACCCACAAAAATAACAAGCTAATTGCTTGATGCCAAAAATTACGTTTTCAAAACCTAAATATGTAGTGTCAAGATTTTCAGAGATTAGGGTTTTGTGAACAGTGGATTGTGAATATCTGTTTATTTTTGTGGCCAAGATTTTAAAAGTTTCGTACTTATTCACAAATTCACCGGTTGTGAACAATGATGAAGGCAAATAAGGGTTATTTTTCATAAACTTTAAGCACTTAATGAACAATTTTAATCCCAAAAATACCTTATTTTTATTGGCTAATTTTGTTAAAAACAATGTGAATACAAACAGCATATTTTCCCTTTTTGCAGCAAATCAAAACTTTAAAAATAATGTGATAAAACAAAACTGTTAACAAGATTTCAAAAGTCATAAAAACAAGTTTTTTACAAACTATTTTTGCACGCTTTCAACAGACAATTATTACTATTAATTACTATTTAATTAAAATATATAATAATATGATTTCAACTGATAACATCAAAATCGATTCAAATAAAAACGCTACCCTTGCAAAAGAAATTATTAAACTCAAAAAACAAAAGAATGCTGTTTTACTTGCGCATTATTATCAGATTCCGGAGATTCAGGATATTGCCGATTACATTGGCGATAGCCTGGGACTGGCTCAAAAAGCTGTGGAAACTGATGCTGAAATTATTGTTTTTGCCGGCGTGCATTTTATGGCCGAAACAGCAAAGATACTCAATCCGAAAACAAGAGTTGTGTTGCCCGATTTGGAGGCCGGATGTTCGTTGGCTGATAGCTGCCCGCCGCAGGATTTCAAAAAATTCAAGGCAAAGTATCCCGATCATATCGTAATATCGTACATCAATTGTTCGGCGGCTATTAAAACCATGTCGGATGTAATTTGCACTTCGGGCAATGCAGTTAAAATTGTGGAATCTTTTGCTGAGGATCAGAAAATAATCTTTGCTCCCGATAAAAATCTGGGTGGCTACATCAACAGCGTTACCGGGCGCGATATGGTGCTTTGGGATGGCACCTGCGAAGTACACGATATTTTATCGGTGGAAGCTATCATAAAAATGAAGTTTGAAAATCCGGAAGCTAAGTTGGTTGCTCATCCTGAGTGTAAGGCTGTGGTGCTGGAGTTAGCTGACTTTGTGGGTTCAACTACGGCCATGCTAAAGTTTACACAAAAAGCTGAGGCTAAGAAATTTATTGTAGCTTCCGAAACCGGTATTTTGCATCAGATGCAAAAAGATTCGCCAAATAAAGAATTCATGGTTGTACCCACCGACGAAACCTGTTCGTGCAACGATTGCCCCTACATGAAAATGAATACCATGCAGAAGTTATACGATTGTTTGAAAAATGAAACGCCCGAAATTATTTTGCCCGATGAAGTGATTCGTGAGGGGCGCAAACCCATCGACCGGATGCTGGAAATTTCGCGGCGCGAGGGTTTGATTTAAATACCTTATTAATCTACCGCAAGCTGATAATCCCTGATCAAGGGATCCACAGGTATTTTATAGCTGGCATTCAATTTTCGTATCATCTCCAGGGTAAGTTTTCTTTTCCTTTTCAGTACTTTCGATACGGTTGCTTTATCACCGATAATACCTATTAAGTCTTTTTGCCTAAGACTTTTTTGTTCCATAATAAATTTTATGGCTTCCACAGGATCAGGATCAGGAATGGGGTAATTTTCTTCTTCGTATTTTTCGATAAGCAAAACCAAAAGTTCGGCTTCTTTATCTTCGGGTGAATCGGGTTCAGCTTCAAAGATTTCATCCAGCCTATTTAATGCCTTTTTGTAATCACTTTCATTTATTAATATAGTCCAATTGTAATCCATCGTTTTGCGCTTTTTAGAAGTAAATTTTGCTATTAAATTGTGGATGCATCCACATTATCATATTCTTGGTGTGTTCCAATAAAACGGATAAAAACTCTCCCTTTTTGGTAATTTATTCTTGTTATTAATCGATAATGATTTCCCTTGATATCGAATACAACCCTTTTATTTCCACTTTTATCAGCTGTACCAAAATACGATTTCAATTCATAAAAGTTACTAAAGTTCAGATTCATCACTAACTTACACCATGTCTTTAATGCTTAGCTGCAATCAGGATGTTTTTCCCAATACTTTTTTAAAGTACTACATTTTACTACATGCAATGTAAAGTAATTATTAGTGCATAAGATAGTAATATGTTAACGCATTGTCAACTTATGATTATTTTTTGATAAATATATTTTTACCTTTGACGCATGGAATTGATATTTGCAGCTAAAGAAGAAAATAACAAACGACGGGAAGATGAGTTTTTAAAACTTAGCCCCGGTGAACGGCTGATTGCTTTTATTGATATGGTGTGTGCTCCTCCTATTCTGCCGCTTCCCGATGATTATCAGCATCCCAACGATAAAAAGGGCAATTTTGTAATAAGTAAAAAAGATGGAAAGAAACTTTAACGATGAGGTTTATGCCTTTTTAGAGGTTTGCCAGCAATTTAAAGTACGCTTGCTTTTGGTTGGTGGTTCTGCGGTAAATTATTATGGTTACAAACGACATTCGGCAGATATCGATTTTTGGATTGATAACAATCCGCAAAACTTAGAACAAATTACTGCTGCCTTAAATGCCCTTGGCTATAGTATCCACACTCTTCCTGATAAAGTTTTGGAGGGCGAACAAAATATTTCGCTAAAGCTAAGCCCGAATTTAGAAATAGAACTGATAACCAAATTTAATCCCGGGAAAACATTTGATGAAGCGTGGGCAGAATCCGTTGAATTTACTGCTGAAGGAATCAAATTGGTGAAATGGAACATTCTCTCCTACGATGATTTAATATCCAGCAAAATAAAATCGGGGCGACCCAAAGATTTGCTGGATGTGCATGAATTGCAAAGAATACAGAAAATATCCGAATAAAACGGGGCAGGCGCACCGTAAAATTAAAAGCACAGATTAATGCAGATAAGTATTAAATACCTTGCATCCGAAGCACAGCATTTTTACTCAAAATCCACGTTTTTAAGTTATTACAGGTTTTTAAGCAGACCCTAATTAAAGTGACTTACTTGTTTGTTTCTGTGTTGTTTAAACATTTTTAACAAGCCCTAAATATTTCTACCCCCTTGATTTTCAATAATGATTTTATGTTAATGTGTTAACAAACTGAAAACCATACTTTTCGTTGTTAAAATAAAATTAGTTTTGCATTCATTTGAAAATTAGCTCACTAAACTTTAGTGAAGAATGATAAAGAAAGTATTGGTTGCAAATCGCGGTGAGATAGCCATCCGTGTCATGCGTTCGTGCAGGGAAATGGGAATAAGATCGGTTGCGGTGTTTTCGGATGCCGATCGTACTTCGATGCACGTAAGATATGCTGACGAAGCATTTTATATTGGTGCTTCACCCTCCGCAGAAAGCTATTTGAAGGCCGATAAAATTTTGGAAGTAGCTAAAATTTGCGGTGCTGATGCCATTCATCCCGGGTACGGTTTTTTATCCGAAAACGCAGAATTCTCCGAAAGATGCGAAAAAGAAGGCATTGCCTTTATTGGTCCCGATGCTTTTGCCATTCGTAGTATGGGCGATAAAATTACTGCCCGCAAGCGTATGATTGCTGCAGGTGTGCCCGTTGTTCCGGGTACTGTAGAACCTATTTCGGATGAAAAGGCTGCTATCGAAAAAATTAAGGAGATCGGTTTGCCAGTGATGATAAAAGCATCAGCAGGTGGCGGTGGCAAAGGGATGCGTCTGGTAAAAAACGAAAAAGACATCCTGGGTGCTATCCGTTCGGCACGTTCGGAAGCCAAGGCTTCTTTTGGCGATGATGCCGTGTATATCGAAAAATATATCGAATCGCCACACCACATCGAATTTCAGATTTTAGCCGATAAGTTTGGAAACACCATTCATCTTTTCGAGCGTGAGTGTTCGGTGCAGCGTCGTCATCAAAAAGTGGTGGAAGAAACTCCTTCGCCCCTGATGAATCCAAAAATCAGAGCAGAGATGGGAAGCCATGCTGTGGCCGCAGCCAAAGCTGTAAATTATTATGGTGCTGGTACCATCGAGTTTATCGTTGATGATAAGTTGAATTATTATTTTTTGGAGATGAATACACGCCTTCAGGTAGAACACCCGATTACCGAACGCGTGGTAGGTGTTGACCTGGTGAAAGAACAAATAAAAATTGCCCAGGGCGAAAAGCTTACCTTGAAGCAAGAAAATCTTCGACAACTGGGTCATGCAATCGAGTGCAGGATTTATGCCGAAGACCCGGACAAAAATTTTATGCCTTCGCCTGGCGTAATTAAACACATCACCGAACCACTTGGTCTTGGCGTACGCCACGATGGCTATGTGTACGAAGGTTATGAAATTCCCATCCACTACGACCCCATGATATCGAAATTGATTGTGTGGGCCAGTACCCGCGATGAAGCTATCGCACGGATGAAACGCGCACTTTATGCCTACAAAATTACCGGTATTAAAACATCGATTCCCTTCCTGGCCCGAATCATGGAAAATGATGATTTCAAAAGCGGAAACTATAACACGCATTTTATCGAAAAGAACCTGGAGTTTTTGATGGAACGGCAGCCATGTGGAGATAAATGTATGGACATAGCTATGATAACCGCCTACATCCATTATAGAAATAAAATAGAATCTGCCTTGCCGGCAGGCACAGCTAAGCAATTGGGCGGAAATAATTCGTGGAGAGATTTTGGTCGAAGAAAATCAATGATGAAATTTTAAATTGTAAACCATGCCACTCGAAATAAAAATTAACGATCGAATAGCGAAGGTCGAATTGCAAAAGCATGATGGACACATTTACGAAATTGAGCTGGATGGCCGCTTGTATAAGCTCGATGCCTTGATGGTAGAACGGGGCGTTTATTCCGTATTACACGATAATGTTTCCTACAATGTTGAGCTGATCGAAAAAAATGATCACCGGCATTTTAATGTAAACACCTATTATCATTCCTACGATGTCGAAATAATTGATGCCGAAGCAAAATACAAGCAAAACCGGGGTAGCGATGAACTGGATGACATCAGGAAAATTGCAAGTCCAATGCCTGGTAAAGTAGTTAAGATTCCTGTGAAAGTAGGCGATAGTGTAAAAGCCGGTGATACCGTTATCGTGGTTTCGGCCATGAAAATGGAAAGCGAATACAAGGTGCAGAAGGACAGGATCGTAAAAGAAATTTTGGTAAAAGAAGGCGATATTGTAGATGGAAACCAGGTGCTGGTGGTGGTGGAATAGAATGAAAGTAGAATGATTGAAATATTTGATTTCAACTTTTTTCGAATATCCTCGAAAAGTTTTGAAAATTGAAGATTTTCTACTTTTCGGGACGATTAACCAATAACAGATAACGATTAACGATTAACAAATAACAATTAACCAATACCATCATGGCATCATTAGACGAAAAGATAAAGCATTTTGAGTTAAAGGATAAAATAGCCGAACAAGGCGGAGGCAAAGAACGCATCGACCGTCAACATGCGGCAGGACGAAAAACCGCCCGTGAGCGACTTGCCGATTTGCTTGATCCCGGAACATTTGTGGAGATGGATAAATTTATGACCCATCGCGCTACCGATTTCAATATGGCGGACAACAAAATTTTGGGCGATGGTGTAGTCAGCGGCTACGGAAAAATAGATGGCCGTTTGATGTATGTTTTTGCCCAGGATTTTACGGTTTTTGGAGGAACGCTTTCACGTGCCAATGCCGACAAGATTTTGAAAGTGATGAAGCTCGCCATGAAAATGGGCGCACCACTTATCGGGCTTAACGACTCAGGCGGGGCACGCATTCAGGAAGGTGTGCAAAGTTTGGCGGGTTATGCCGATATTTTTCTACTCAACACCAAAGCATCGGGAGTGATTCCACAAATTTCGGCCATCATGGGTCCATGCGCCGGAGGAGCGGTGTATTCGCCCGCCATTACCGATTTTATCTTTATGGTAAAAAACACCAGTTACATGTTTGTTACCGGACCGGATGTAATCAAAACCGTTACCCACGAAGAAGTAACCCAGGAGGAGTTGGGCGGTGCCATGACGCACAATGCTACCAGCGGGGTAGCGCATTTTACCGGTGAAAACGATGAGCAAACCATGCAAATGGTGCGCGAGCTAATGAGTTACCTGCCTTCCAACAATATGGAAGAAACACCACGCCATCCAAGCACCGATGACCCTAAGCGCGAAGATAAAAAGCTGGATACGGTGGTTCCGGACGATCCAAACAAGCCTTACGATATGAATGAGATTATTTGCACAGTTGTGGATAATCACAATTTCTTTGAAGTGCAGCCGCATTATGCCAAAAATATCATTGTAGGATTTGCGCGTATGGATGGACGCTCGGTGGGCATCGTGGCCAACCAGCCCCAGTTTTTGGCTGGTGTGCTCGACATCAACTCATCGATGAAAGCTGCCCGCTTTGTGCGCTTTTGCGATGCCTTCAATATTCCGCTCATTACTTTTGAGGATGTACCTGGGTTTCTGCCTGGTACACAGCAGGAATTTGGTGGTATTATCAAGCACGGAGCCAAACTGCTTTATGCTTATTCCGAAGCTACCGTTCCCAAGATTACCGTTATTACACGCAAGGCTTATGGCGGAGCTTACGATGTGATGTCGAGCAAGCATATTGGTGCCGATGTTAATCTGGCTTACCATACCGCCGAAATTGCCGTGATGGGTCCTGAAGGCGCAGTTAATATCCTTTATCGCGGTAAGCTAAACGAAGAAGAACGCAAGCAGGCTGTGGAAGATTACAAAGAAACCTTTGCCAGCCCCTACAAAGCCGCTGAGCTGGGTTACATCGACGAGATTATCTACCCGCGCCAAACGCGCAAAAAACTGATCGATGCCCTCGAAATGACCCAGAACAAAAGCGAGCAAAGCCCACCTAAGAAACACGGGAATATCCCATTGTAGATAGTCAGGGTATGACTTCAAGTCATGCCCTGACTAATTCAAGCCTGGATTAGGCTTCAAGTCATACCCTGGTTTTTTTTGTATTAAAAAATAAATATACTTTTTAATAAATTTTAATACAATGAATATAGAAACACGAAAGCTGGCTTTTATTCAGGAATTTCTCAGAATCACCAATGAAGAAATTGTAATTGGTTTGGAAAAGAAATTGCAGCAACGGATGATTGAGCAGTACGAGGAAAGTTTAAAACCATTGAACATGAAGCAATTCAATGATGAAATTGATCAAGCATTGGATGATTCTGAAAATGATAGTGGAACTGATGCATTTGAACTGAGAAGAAAATGGAATTAACCATATTTTGGACTCGCCTTACGCAACAATTAACAATTATACGAATAACAATTAACGATTTTTAAACGCCGGAAACACTAAAGTAAAAGTGGTGTGCCCTGCATTAGAAACAAACTCGATGCTTCCCCCTGCGTTGATTACAATATTTTTTACGATGGCCAGCCCCAAACCCATGCCTCCGGATTTGGTGGTGAAGTTAGGCGAAAATATCTTGCCCGAAATTTCATCAGAAATGCCTTCGCCGTTGTCGGTAATTTCTACTACGATATTTGAAAACTGCCGGTCGAGCTTTATCTCTATTACACCATTTACTTTTGAGCCGATAGCCTGTATGGAATTTGTTAGCAAATTGTTGAAAGCACGCAGCAACTGCTCTTTATCTGCATAAACCGTAAAATCTGATTTGTCATCAACTATAAACGAGAAAGTAATATTGTCGTAATTTTTGAAGAGGACAATGGAATTATCGATGATTTCGGTGAGATTAACATGCGTTCTTTTGCTTATAGGCATTTTGGCAAAGTCGGAAAACTCGCTTGCAATAATGGATAGTGCATCAATTTGCTCTATCATGGTTTGGGTAAATTTATCAAGGCGTTTTTCATAGTCCGGAGCTTGGTTTTTCCATGAACGTTGCAAATATTGTACGCTCAATTTCATAGGCGTTAGCGGGTTTTTGATTTCATGGGCTATTTGTTTGGCCATTTCGCGCCATGCCGATTCGCGCTCCGACTTAGCCAAAAGTTCGGCACTACGCGCCAGCTCTTCTATCATCCTATTATATTCCTCTACCAATTGTCCTATTTCATCATCGCGCTGCCAAAGGATGGTTTCGTTTTGCCCGCCCAATTTTACCTGCCTTATTTTGCTAATCATCAGATTAATCGGGTGCGAGATATATCTCGAAATAATAATCGCTATCAAAACAGAAAGGGCAATTAGGATTACATAGATGTTGATGTAGGCCACCAAGAAGGTAGAGATTTCCTTGTTCAGGTCTTTTTCCTGCGCAAAGTAGGGCAGATTTAAATATCCAATTACTTCACCCATGTTGTTTACAAAAGGAATATACGCTGAGAGATAACATTGTTTACCAATATTTTCGTTGTGTATAAACAGCGAATTGTTGTCCACCACCATGGCTTTATAGGCCATCGGATTGATGTAATTGCTGATAAGGTCTTCATCGTAAATTTGTTGTCGCGATGATGATATTAACACTCCACCGGGGTCGTACATGTTGATGTCGGTAAAGAAAACGTTGGAGAATTTTACCAGCATCTCCGAAAGTTTTTCACGTAGGCTTTCGTCTAATCGTTCTTCGGTCGAAAATTTGTGTTGCATCTCCACCAAGATCGAGTGCGTTTTTTCGCTTAGGATGTCTTGATTTTTAGCTTCGTTCAAATTATTAATATAGTACAAAGTAAATATCCCAACTACGATAAACGAAAACAAGATTACCGAAATAATAGAGAGCTGCAAGCGGCTGCGGAAATTAAGCGAAATTTTATGATGCGACAAAGGAAATATGAATAGCAGATAAAAAAAGCTAAAAAACAAAATGTAGAACAAAAATAAGTAGGAGAAGGGCGCCAGTATAACTAAAGTGGACTTGTTCTTGGTACTGATAATTAAGCTGCGTTCTTTATTAATATTAAATAACAAATGGCTATAATTATTTTGATTGATAAGCACAAATGGATCTTTGCTATGCTTGTAATGCCGTAGGTTGAAATTGTAAAAGTAATCCCCTACCCTTTTATAAAGTTCTCCGTTTTGGTATTTGGCATACGAATATGAGCTTAGATCCGGGCTGGTATTGACCGATTTATCGATGAGCAAATCAGGGAAACCCAAATCGCGGGCAGCATATTTTGGATACAGCTCGATATAAATTTTTAGCGCATCGATATCCAATATGGAATCCGAAAAATTGATGACGGCAATGTAACCGTTTTCGCCAGGATTATAACGTAGGAAAAATAGATTTTTATTATCAGTGGCTTGCCCGTTATCTTCAATTTTTTCATCAAAATACGCATTGCAATTGATATCGTAATCGCCTGGCTGCAGGATTAAGTTGTCGTCAGGCGTACAAATAGTTAGCTGGCAATCGTACTTTTTCCAGTAGCCTTTAAAATAGCTTTGAGTAAAATAGCTATGAAATGCGCTGTAATCGAAATCATCGAAACCATAGTTTTTAAGAAAATCATGCAGAATGGTATCTGCTATAATTAGCTGGCTTTCTGTTTCAAACATGTATTCGGCTAAGGGGTCGCGCTGTTCCGATGCCAGATGTACTGCCAGCAACTTGCGGTGCTCCTGCTCTTTTTGTGTGTTGTAACGATTTAATAAGTAGGTTGAGATAATCGAAAAAAGAAGCACGTAAACAACCGCATTGGCGAGGGTAAAGCGCGTTTCATTTTTGGTATAATAAAGTCCAAGCGATAGTATATAAAGTAAAACAAAACTTAGCAAATAAAAATCACAAGTATTGCGGATGGAACAGAAAGTGATAAATGTGCCTGCTGCTAATAAAGCAAAAAGTGAATATGTCCATATATTCTGGCTGTATGCAAATGCAAACCAGGCCAGTTTGGATGTGATAAGAACGTAGGCCAGGAGAAACATGGATATGATGAGCAAGTTAAATAAACTCATCAGCGAAAGGTTAAAAATATTGCTGAGATCGATGCAGATACTCGAATCGATAATCAGGGTTTGAAACATGAAATCGACACCCTTGAAAAATATGAATATGTGGAGAAACAAACTAAATATCAGAAAATATTTATGAAACCTGTTTTTTTTCAGGTTATGCTTTTTGAATTTAAAATGATGAAAAAAGAAAAATGCAAGACAGAGAATAAAAACCACATTCAAGAATAAATCGGCCAGCGTGGGTATAATATCAGAGTAGGCGTAATATGACGGCGAAAAAAGTGGGGATTGGTAAAGTACCGATGGAATTTTGAAATAAAACAGGATAAAGCGAACAATAAGCAGATCTGCGATAAATCCTGCAATAAATAAAAAGCGATGACCATTTTTCTGAAAAAAATACAAATGGAGTTCGTAAATAATAGCCAGAATTGCAAGGAGGAAAAAGACGTATAAGAGAAAAAGTATATTGGCCTCACTACTCGAGATGTGCTTCGTTTGGGCAAAGCTTAGGGCAAAGAGAAAGCAACCATCGCTGTCGTATATCTTGTTAGCATCATCAGGATTAATCGAGAGGTCGGTAGCTTCATCAATATTGAAGGAGGGATGAAACGAATTTTCGAGGTAGTCGTTTTGATAATTGTAATCGTGTTTTATAAGGTAAAAAGCGGTATAAAGGACGTTGTTGTCCGGGCGATTAATTTTTCGATACCAGCCATTACCCGCAAAAACCACCGGAGCCGTGCGGTGGATGATATCCGCTTTTATGGGCACCTTGTTGTCCGACCAAAAAAGTATTTTTTCGTTTTGGCTAATCACAAAAAAATAGCCCTTGTGGTCGTAGTAATTTTTGTACTGAGGTAGGACTTCAAAAATCGAGTCCGGATTATTAAGAAATATTCCTTGAAGATAGTCTAATTCTGAAATTAGCGCGGCATCTTTTTCCAGGATAAGTGCCTGGGTATTTTGTGTAATTGATTGAGACGAAAAATTGCTACGAAAGTAAAAAGTAAACACGAGGATTGCAATTGTTGCTATCACAAGCATAACTGCAATTATCCTAAAGCGATCCCTCATGTTTAAAGTCTGTTCCATAATATTAAACAAAATATATAAAACGCATAAAATCAAACGTTTAACAGCAAATTAAAATTAGGCGTTTTCAGCTAATATTTTTGTAATAATGAGTTATTGCCTCATATAGCCTTCTTTTGCTTTTAAAAGGGCTAAAATTACGAATTTGACTTTTTCGCCAGATAAATTAAGCTCGAGTAGTTGTTTTGCTTCCGGCCTGCCTTGTTGTTCGATTTTAATCCATTAATTAATGCACGAACATAATTCATTTTTTTGGATTTGTATTTTTCGCTGAGTAAGCTCACGTAAAACGAATCAAATTTCATCGGCTTGATTTCGCTGAGGGTAAACTGATGATTGTTGAGTAATTTTTCAACACTGCTTTTATCGAAATGATACAAATGCCGGGGCACATCGTAACCCGCCCAAAATTTGCCATAGTGCTGCGCATCCCACGAGCGATAATTGGGCAGGGCTATTACCAAAAGGCCGTTGGGTTTTAGCATTCGGTAAATTTGCCTCATGCGCTCGTTAAGCACTGGCACATGCTCCAGTACGTGCCACAAACTTATCACATCAAAACTCTGACTATCCAGTTGCTCAATTCCTTCTTCGGTTTTTACATCCAGATTATATTTTTCGATGGCGTATTTCCGTGGATTTATGGCTGGTTCAATTCCGGTGCAATTCCATCCTTCTTTAGCAAAGTAATTCAAAAATTCGCCGGTGGCACATCCAATATCCAAAATAGTTCCTGGTTTTTTGTAGGATGTGATAAGGCGGTATTTTTTTCCAAGCGAATAGTTTTTCACCGCATCATACAAAAAGGTGATCAGACCCTTTTTCTTTTTGCTATGCGAAAAGTAGGCATCCGACTGGTAGTATTTTTCCAAATCCGTATCCTCAGGTCGAGGATTTGTAAATACGAAACCACAGGAGGTGCATCGGGTCAAAATAAAAGTTTCATGACTTAGAAAGTGGTCTTTGATTGACAGAATTTCCTGGCTAGCCGTTTCCTGACAAACCGGACAGTTGTTGATGTGTTTCATTTTAGTTTTTAATGTTTCACGTGGAACATATCGCTAGCGGCCAAGATAGACAACCAACACAGCGATATCTGATGGACTAACTCCGCTAATGCGCGAAGCCTGCCCCAATGTTTTTGGACGTGCTTTCGTTAATTTTTCGCGTGCCTCAAAACTCAAGGATTTAAGGCTTTTGTAATCGAAATCATCGTGGAGTTTAATGTTTTCAAGTTTTGAAATTTTCCCGGCAATATCTTGTTCCTTCTTGATGTAGTTGTCATATTTTACCTGTATTTCTGTTTCTTCCAAAATTTCTTCCAGGTGGGTTTTATCAAAAGTCATGATAAAGGAACCAAGTGCCGGGATATGTTTTTGTAAATCAGAAAGACTTATTTCAGGACGCAGAATCAGACTTTCGATTTTTACTTTTTGAGTTAGCGGTTTCGATTCAATATTTTGCAGCAGGGTATTAATTTCTTCGGGCGACACGCTTTGTTTTTTCAGAAAGCTCCTGATTTTTGCTATCATCGAAATCTTGTAATCTACTTTTTCAAGTCGTGCGTCAGAGGCCAAGCCCAACTTATGGCCTAAAGAGGTTAGGCGGACATCGGCATTATCCTGCCGCAACAATATCCGGTATTCGGCTCGTGAAGTAAACATGCGATATGGCTCATCCACACCCTTTGTGATCAGGTCATCAATCAGCACGCCGATATAGGCATCCGAGCGCGTAAGGATAAACTCCGGCAGCTCTTTATTTTTAAGATGTGCATTAATGCCGGCCATCAGTCCTTGCGCTCCCGCTTCTTCGTAACCAGTTGTCCCGTTTATTTGTCCGGCAAAGTAAAGGTTCTCGATTAATTTGGTCTCCAATGTATATTTAAGCTGCATTGGCGGGAAATAGTCGTACTCGATGGCGTAACCGGGGCGAAATATTTTAGCATTTTCGAAACCGGGAATTTTGCGCAAGGCATCAAATTGCACATTATCGGGAAGCGACGAAGAGAAACCGTTTACATAATACTCCTGTGTATTCCAGCCTTCGGGTTCTACAAAAAGCTGGTGGCTGGTTTTATTCGAAAAGCGTTCGATCTTATCTTCGATCGAAGGGCAATAGCGTGGGCCTATCCCTTCGATACGCCCGGCAAACATGGGAGAGTCCAAAAAGCCAAGTTTTAGGGCATCATGCACCACAGGGCTGGTATAGGTAATCCAGCAACTGCGTTGCTTGGTGAGGTTGGGTGTATCAGTAAACGAAAAACGTTGCGGGTTTTCATCGCCAGGCTGCTCCTCCATTTTCGTGAAATCGATGGTGCGACCATCCACCCTTACCGGAGTTCCTGTTTTCATTCGAGCGGCCTCGAAACCCTGTTTCTGGAGGCTTTCTGTTATCCCGAGCGAAGCATTTTCTCCAATTCTGCCACCCCCAAATTTCTTTTTCCCTATGTGGATTATTCCATTCAAAAAGGTGCCATTGGTCAGGATAACCGCCTTAGCAAATATCTCCTGTCCCATCGAAGTTTTAACGCCCAGAACATGACCCTCTCTTATGATGAGGTCAACGACCATGTCCTGCCAAAAATCGAGGTTTGGTGTTTGCTCTAACATTTCACGCCACTTCATCGAAAAGAGCATCCGGTCGCTTTGCGCACGGGGGCTCCACATGGCTGGGCCTTTCGATTTGTTGAGCATCCTGAACTGGATTCGGGTATGATCGGTTACAATGCCGGAATAGCCGCCCAGTGCATCTATCTCGCGTACGATCTGTCCCTTGGCAATGCCTCCCATTGCAGGGTTGCACGACATCTGGGCAATATTGCTCATGTTCATTGTTATCAGCAATGTTTTCGATCCCATATTTGCAGCAGCAGCGGCAGCCTCGCTTCCCGAGTGCCCTGCTCCTACCACAATCACATCATATTTTTCAAACATTATTAAAATTGTTTCACGTGGAACATATTTACGCAGCCTTTAATTTGAGCGGTCTTTGCGCTAAATAGGTATTTTCTAAAAGGGTCATTTTTTCTTTTTCCGATTTGCTCTTGTCCGAATAATTGCACAAATGCAAAACGCCATGAATGATTACACGGTGTATTTCATCAAGGGTTTTTTTGTTGTAATTTTTTGCATTTTCTCTTACACGCTCGAGGCTGATAAAAATATCGCCCGACACCTGTTTAGCCTCCGAATAATCAAAAGTAATAACATCGGTCAGGGTGTCGTGCTTTAAATATTGCACATTCATCTGATGCAAATGCTTGTCCGAACAAAGGATGATATTCAAGTCGCCCCCCACCCTTTTTTCGGCGGTGATGCTATCGGAAATCCACTTGCGTAATAGTGTTTTCTGCCTCAGGATATATGCTATTTCTTCGTTAAAAAAATGAATATTCATGGAAATGATGCTTTAACCGACTTATTCGAACTTATAAAAATATTCGCTTACCTTATTTTTGTAAAAGGGTTTCAAGTTGGGCGGCAAGGTTTTTAGTAATTCTACTTCCCTGCTCTTTAGTTTGTAATATTCAAAAAATTCGTCAGGGCTGCTCACCTTAGCATTTTTGGCTTCCTGCGATTCGCGACGTTGCTCCTCTTCTCGCTGCTGTTCGGCTTTTTCCGACTTGAGCAAACGCGATAAAATTTCCTGCTGTCTTTTCAGCGTTTCCTGAGTAATTCTATTGTTTACAATATCCTTTTCGGTTTGCTCCATGTCGTCTATCATTTTGGATACATCGCCATCACCTGTACCGGTTTCACTTTTTAGCTGGTCGCGGTATTGTTCCATTTTTCTCCTGATGGCTGCTTGCTCTGCGGCCATACGTGCCAGCGATTCACTCATCGATTGCCCTCCCTGCCCCTGCTTGCCGGGTTTTTTCCCATCGCGCATTTCTTGTAGCTGTTTGTTCAGTTGTTCTTGCAAGCCCTTCATCGAGTTCATGGGTTTGGAGCCACTGCCGGGCTTTCCGGGCTTTGAACACGAGGACTGTCCGTTGGCTTGCATCGACATCTGCTGCTGTTGCATTTGTTCGAGTGCTTCTCCAAGCAAGAGTGCCAGATTGTTCATCGCGGTCATCGACAGTTGTTGACTTTGCAGCGCACTGCTTTTCTGGCGGTTTTCCATGGCTCCCAGTGATTCATCAATCGTTTTGTCGATCACCTTCAATTCTTTTATCACAAACGGCTTTACTGACATTTGTCGCTTGGCCAAAGCCTTCAGCGAGTCGGCAATAATGCCCATGTCGTCCTTAAGGTTTTGCTGCTCTTTGATGTAAGAATTGTATTTGGGGTCGTTGTTGTTTATGTCGTTGTAATCGCGCAGCAAGTCTTCCTGGTTAAAGGAAATCTGAATTAAGTTTTCAAGTATTTCCCTAAGTGCATTTACATCTTCTCCCATCTGCTCAGCAGCCATCGAATCCATCATTTGCTGCATCTGTTCCGAAAGTTCCTGCATTTTTTGTGACGAGCTTTTCTGACTTTCCGAGGCTTTCGAGTTTTGATTTTGCTCGAGTTGCTCGCTGCTTTGCTCCATCGATTCCTCTATACTTTCCTCCTTTGAATCGGTATTTTCCATTTTGTTCGGATTTTCCAACGCCTCATTCTTCTTTTCCAACTCGTCCAGGTCTTTTCTTAGTTCCTCAAACTTTTTGTTGAGTTCTTCCTGTTTTTCTTTCATCTCCTCATTCTCCGAGCCATCTTCGTTTTGCTTGCTTTCTTCCGAAAGTTTTTCTTGTTCTTCGGCTAGCTTTTTAAGCTCATCGATGGCTTCCTGCATTTTTTGCTCAAACTCCAATTGCTTAAAAAGTTCCAAATTCCGGTCGAGATTTTCCTCCATTTCCTCATTCGTCATCTTCATTTCCTCCATCATCTCGCTCACCTTGTCTTTATCCAGTTCATCGAGCAGCTTTTGGATTTCCTCCATCATTTCTTTCATCTCATCGGTCATCAAATCCTCCATCATTTCCTGAAGCTGTTTTTGTTTTTCCATCAAAGCTTCATCGGTTTCGTTGATTTTTTGCTGATCTTCGAGTTTTTGTTTGTTTTGTTCCTGCAGGTTTTCAATTTGTTTTTGCACCGATTTATGACGATTAAAAAGGTCTTCAATTTGCTGTTTATCCTGCCACGATATGGTTTTTTTCTCAAAAAGATTTTTATTCAATTCATCTATTTCGCGCTGCAGGAGTTTCAAATCTTTGAGTGCTCCTTCCATGTCATTTTTCATTTCCGTACTGGCGGTTTCAGCCTTTTCTTCCAGCTCTTCCATCGAGGGAGCCTGATAAATCATTTTTTGGGAACGAGATGATTTGCTACCATTTATAGCATCGTTATCCCAAACCTCGAAAAAATATTCTACCTCCTCACCTGCTTCCAGCTCGAGTTCGTTTAAATCAAAATAATGGAAAAACTGTTGCTGATTAATGTTTTTTTGAAGGCTTAAATAATCAGCTTTGAAAGTCCCTGTTTCATCTGGATTGTTTGCTTTACTACGTTTGTAGAAAAATCCTAATCGCTTAAAGCCCCAGTCATCTTTGATAAATCCTCGAAAGTAAAGCCGTTCATCTGACAGCGAATCACTAAATTCTTCGATGCTGATGGTGGGATAGATATCGGGAATAACACTTATGGCAAACTGCAGCGAATCGCTATTGGTTAAATATGCATTTTGACTGGTGATGCTGTATGGCTGGCTTTTGAAAAAAAGACTTTGATACGAAAACGTATTATCGCTGTCCGGAAGCAGAATGTATGAGCTATCGCTGAATCGGATATTTACTTTTTCGGTATCGCGGGTATTGAATTTCCAATGGATTACAGTTCCTTCGGGTACTACCAAATCGCCGGTGTTTTCTAAGATTCCGTTGTCCTTTTTGGTGTAAGATGGATAGCTAAGCGCAGTCTCAAAATTTAAAATGATTGGCTTGGGAAGCACTTTAATTTCATAAACCTTAGACGAAAAACCTCCGGCCTCAAAATTAAATTGCAGATCTTTTTGCAAATTACGAAAGGTATAACTAAAGCTAACGTTGTTGTTTTTTTTCATACGGAAAGGATTTTTTCCGTTGAAAATCAAGACTGATTCAGGAACAGTTTCGCCTTCGATGTGCAGCTTAACCTGATAATCATCTTGCTGTATTGCCTTTAGTTCCTCGTTTTCGAGAATGAATTGGAAAGGAGCTTCTTTTTCAAAATAGTTAGCATGTTGAATAATTCGCGTGGTTGGCTCGGTAATGATGTTGGGTGCTGCAAGTAAAAATACCAGTACGACCAAAACCGGGGGTATGGCAAATTTCAGGTATTTACGGTTTCCTTTCAGATCGATGGCGTTGGTAAAGGGCACTGGTTTCAAGCCTGCAATCCGCTGGTCGATACTTGCATTGATAAGCTGAGAATTTGCTCCTTGTTGATCGCTCAAAGCCTTTAACTGGAGGGTATTCAGGAGTTTATCGGCCACATTTGGAAAGTGTTTTCCGATAATAGCTGCCGCCTGATTGTGCGAAATAATCTTCCCAATTCTAAAAAGTTTAAAAACCGGAATCAGGATTAATGAAAATATTATTAATGAACTGACAATCAGATATAAATAGAATAATATAGTACGGGTTGTGGTGCCCATCCATGCAAAATATTCGATTAGCGTTATGCCGAGAAAAAAAAGCAATAAAGCAGTAACGCTATAGATTACACCTCTGATTATCTGGTTTTTATAATATTTCCTGATAAAGGCATCAAGCTTATGGATGAGTATTTGATAATTATCTGTCATATTCTAAAATTGGCAATTAAGCATTTTATCGGTCGAAATTCAGCAAGTAAAAACGCAAGGATTCAATTAATTATTTTAAAATTTAAATTGCAAAGGTATAATTATATCGTGGTATGCCTTAATGCTTGTATTGGCTATTTAGTGCTTGTCCATAAAGTCAAGTTTTTTTGATTTAAGATTGATGATTAATGCCGAGCAATGCTCGTGCACCCACGAAAAGAAACAAAAATTTAATTTTTGACTTTTCGGGACGATCGGAGATATTAGATTGTGTTGAATATCACCAACATCTTAAATCTAAAATCGTTAATCTAAAATCGTATATTTTTTTAACGGTTACTTTAAAGACAGACACTATTCAGGCTTTAATAACAACAATATGCGGACATAGTTTATCCTGGAATTCAGGCAGGGTTTTTAATAAAGCAAATTGGTCAAAAAAAAAAATAGCCCGGCACTGGGTCGGGCTTTTTGAATTCTGCTTACCTCGTTACTATTATTTTTCGGCTTTCCTGCGCTATTTTACCGTGGCTTTGATCGCGAAATTCAATATTACAAAAATATATTCCTGGCGAAATTTCAGAACTCCCCCATCTAATCCCTACCGGCACATCACCGTAAACTTGGGTCTGTTTCTCAAAAATAAGCTTGCCGCTTACATCTATAATTTTGCAATTAGCTGTGCCATCCGCCGGAGCTTGTATTTCAATTTGGCATTGTTGGCTGCAAGGGTTGGGCGAAATGCTTACGTGGCTTCCTGCCTTCTTTTCCAAATCGTTGATACCCACAAGTGCGAAAAGCGAATCCACATGCAATTCGGTGGCTTCGATCATGTAGGCCGGGGTATCGATTTCGGCAAACGAAAAGCGCAAAAAATGTTGTGCTGGAATATACTGGATGGTTTGCAAATTGGTATTTACACCCGCAGCTTTCAGCACACTCCAGTTACGCGAAATGTCGAGCAGGTTGGAGTTTTGCAAAGAGTCGGTAATTCGGCTGTAGCGGTAGCAAGGTGTTGCTTGTTTTAACACCCTGAAATGGTTGGTTGATACCAAATTATCACCAAAGAAATCAGGATTATTCGCTATGGTGCGGATGGTGTCGCCATAACTGTTGTGAATTTCCAGAATTTCAGCGGGGGTGTCGAAATAATTAGGGCCGGCGGTATTTATGATAAAGGAGGAGGAAACGCTGTGTGCTCTTACTGCATCGCTCACATCGCGGGGCGAGCATACCCCGTCGTTGTTATAATCCCAGCTTTCGAGGCCATCGCGCTGCGCCAGGTTAACCGGATAAAAGCCGCCTCCAGTGGGTGTGCTGATGTAATTTCCCATGTTTTGAAAAGTGGTGATACCGGTTTCGTTAAACCCCGACAAGGCACCGATAAGCCCGGTAAAACCAAAGGTAATAATCCGTTGCCCATCGCCGTTCCAGTTTCCCCAAACGATGATCAGCGCATTATCGATGAGGTAGGGATTGTTATCCCAGTCCAGATTGCGGCTGATGACCAGCTCGCCGTCCAGGTCGGAATCGAGGGTGGCTTCACCCCAGCTCATAAGGTCGGAGCAGCCGGGACCCTTAATATTTAATTTGCTAAAGGCAGTGAAATCAGGAATCGAGTTGGCGATAAGCACGTCTTTAAAAGTGAGATCGCGTTGCAGCGTAGGAGAAAAAATATCCACATCCGTGTCTTCCATGCCATCGATCATGCCCTGGGCAATTTCTTCATATTTATAGTCATAGACGAACTTTTGGTCAAAAATCTGACTTGCGTAATTATAGCCGTTGGCACCACCAAAGGTATGGTTGATTACATAATTCTCCATAACATCGGCTATCCGATCGCCCAAAAACATTCCGTAATGCCACCCGGCATAGTAGCCATCAACTTTGAGCCAGAGTACCAGTTTGCCATCTATGCGCAGGGTGTCGGCGGCAACGATAGGATTTGCCATAGTGCTTCCCGAAAGCAGCGCAAAAAGAAGAATAAAAATAAGATTTTTCATGACGTTTGAGATTTTTGAATTTGACCAACAAAGGTAGAGCGGTCAAGCACAAAAAGCAATTTTATTTATACTACTGTCTCGATAAACAACAAAATGTCTTATTCAAGGGGATTTCTCCCGTTGGTCGAAATGACACCATCGGTGCGGGTAGAGGGGGAGTTGTATGGGGGGCGACGCCCCCCCGGAAACACACCCACCCCAAAAAAGCCCCCCCGCAAATAGATTCCCCCCGTGCGGCCCGCGCAAAAAAGTTAGT
>CAZGAO010000001.1:0-25482 GCA_964523795.1 uncultured Lentimicrobiaceae bacterium | reverse complement strand
TTGGTCTAAATGACACCTTGGGTGGGGGTTGTGGGGGTTTTTAATGGGGCGCTAAGCACCCGATTCAACTCCCCCTCCCATTTAACGGCCACTGTCATTTCGATGCCGCAGTTGCGGCAGGAGAAATCTGTTTCGTAGTAAATATTCCCAAGTCATCTGCAAGAAAGTAAAACTTACCTATCAAAAGAAACTCATCAAATTCTATCTTTGCCGCTCAAAAAACGACATATTATGACAGATACACAAAAAGTACGCGTAAGATTTGCTCCCAGCCCTACAGGACCCTTGCACATTGGAGGTGTGCGGACAGCCCTGTACAATTATCTTTTTGCAAAGAAAAATAAAGGAACGTTTATCCTTCGCATCGAAGATACCGACCAAAATCGCTATGTGCCCGGAGCGGAGGATTATATCGTGGAAGCGTTAAAATGGAGCGGCATTATTTACGATGAAGGCCCCGACAAGGGAGGACAACATGCACCTTACCGCCAGTCGGAGCGCAAGGATTTGTATCGCCAGTATGCCGAACAACTAGTAGCTGAAGGAAAGGCTTATTATGCTTTTGATACTGCCGAGGAACTGGATGCCATGCGCGAACGCTTAAAAAGTGAAGGCGCAAGCAGCCAGCAGTACGGTCCTGAAACCCGCCAAAGCATGACCAATGCCCTGAACCTGGGCGAAGCGGAAGCTACACTGCGAATTGAGGCCGGCGATCCTTATGTGATTCGTATAAAAATGCCTGACGATGAAACCATTGTGGTGGAAGATTTGATAAGGGGTAGGGTAGAGGTGCAATCCAATTTGCTGGATGATAAGGTGCTTTTCAAATCTGATGGCATGCCCACCTACCATTTGGCAAATATTGTGGACGATCACCTGATGAAAATAAGCCATGTGATTCGTGGCGAAGAGTGGTTGCCCTCGGCACCGCTTCACGTTTTGCTTTATCGTTACCTGGGATGGGAGGCCCCGCAGTTTGCGCACCTTCCGCTTTTGCTCAAACCCGATGGCAATGGCAAACTTAGCAAACGCGATGGCGACCGACTGGGATTTCCGGTTTTCCCCCTGCAATGGAAGGATCCCAAATCGGGTGAGCTGTCGAGTGGCTATCGCGAAGAAGGCTATTTCGCTGATGCCTTCATCAATATGCTGGCTTTGTTGGGATGGAGTCCCGGTACCGAGCAGGAGGTGTTTTCGATGGATGAACTTATCGAGCATTTTTCGTTGGAGAGGGTAGGGAAGTCCGGTTCAAAATTCGACCCTGCGAAAGCACGCTGGTTCAATCATCAATACCTGATACAAAAATCCGATGATGAACTTGCAGATTTATTTTTGATTGATCTAAAAAACCGAAATATTGATGTGGATCACGATTTTGTAAAGCAAATTGTTTTCCTGGTAAAGGAGCGTGCCGAATTTGTGAAAGACCTGTGGGATCAAAGTTTCTTCTTTTTCCAGACACCCTCGAGCTACGACCCCCAGGTGGTGAAAAAACGCTGGAAAGCGCAAACACCCCAAATGATGACAGATTTACTTGTGATAATAGCTGGAATTGAAGATTTTAAAGCAGATATTATTAAAGCAGAAATTGTAAAATTTGTAGAAGCCGGAACGCATGGAATGGGCGCGGTAATGAATGCCCTGCGACTGGTTTTGGTGGGCGGTGGCTTTGGCCCTGACCTGATGCAAATTGCCGAACTCCTGGGTAGGGGTGAGGTGATCGATAGAATCAATGCCGGCATTACTGCAATTTCCGAATAAGAAAACATCAATAAAAAGAAAAATACAATGGGACTGATCTCGATAGAAAACATGGAGTTTTTTGCCTATCACGGTTGTTTTAGCGAAGAACAAATAATAGGCACTCGATTCATTGTTGATTTGTATATCGAAACCAACACGGCTGAGGCCGAGCTAAGCGATAAACTTTCGCAAACCATCAACTACCAGGAAGTTTTTTTGCTGGTGAAAGCCCAGATGGCCAAAAAGGCAAACCTGCTCGAACATGTGGCGCGCAGGATATTAACCGCAGTGCACGAAAATTTTCCGGGTATCGAGTACGCCGAAATAAAGGTAGCCAAAATGAATCCACCCTTGGGTGGTAAGGTGGGCAATGTGAGTATAACGTTAAGCACCGAAGATGAAGAATAAACCCGAAATCATTCGCGAAAGCTCGAAATGCCCGCGTTGTGGAAAGGATTTTTATTGCAGCCCTTCGGGCAAATGCTGGTGTGTAGAGGTTTTTGTACCGCCCGATAAGCTCATCGAAATCAACGAAAAATACGACAAGTGCCTGTGTCCTGAATGCCTAAAAAGTTTTTCGGGCTAAGGAGCGGGTAAATTAATGTGCGCTAATTTCTGCGAATAAAATTGTAGGTGATGGTGCCCACCTGCTGATCGGTGGCATTAATGTCGGGGGTGAAGACTGATTTTTTGGCGGCATCTTCGGCCAGTTGCCTAAGTTGTGCATCAGCAATGGTAGAACCCTTAACGCCCGATTGCACACGGACTACCTTTCCCTGTTTGTTTACCCAAATTTTAACGACTACTTTGCCCTGCTCCATCGAGTTGTAAGCAGGTTTAGGTAGATGAATGGAGCCGCGTCCTTCGAGGTCGAAGGATACTCCCTCGCCCATTCCGGCAAGACCTTCTTTCTTTTTGCTCTCACTCGATCCGGTTTCCTTGCCCTGATCTGCTGCCTTAGTCCCATCACCCTGGTTATTGGTCTGTTCCTGATCTTTTTTGAGTGGCGTATAAAGCGCGTTGGGGTTTACCTTGGGATCTTCTTTTACTTCCTCTTCTATCACCTGTTTTTCCACAGGCTCTTCCGGTACAATTGTTTTGGTGGTTTCTTCAGCAATTTTGGGCGTTTCTTCTACCTCCTGAGTAATGATTTCTTTGGGTTCGGGTTTGGATATTTTGGCTTGTATTTGCTGAATAGCTTGCAGTTTCTTGGGTTGACTAAGCCCCGAACCAGTAATATCATAGCCCAGGCTTACTTCCACGCCTTCCTCGCCAGGCAGCGGCAAAGGGGTGCGCAAGGCCAGAAAAATCAAAGCAACAAGTATCAGAGCGTGAAAAATCACAGTTCCGATTACCGCATGCTTGTTGTATTTATTTTCGTTCATTGTTTTAACCATTAACAAATATTCCGCTCCTACCTCGGCCGGGTAGCCATAATCACTTTGTGCTTGGTATTGTACTTGTCGTTCACCTTATTCACGGCATCAATTACGTTAATCACATATTGTACTTCCACCGATTGGTCGGCACGCAGTACTACAGAACCTTCTATCTGTCCGGCCAGGGCATTGCCCAACAAGGTAGGCAACTGGTCGGAAGCCACTGGCGTTTCGCCAATGAAATATTCGGCCCGGTCGTTTACATACACTGTAATGGTTTGCTTGGCCAGGGTCTTGCTGCTGCTTTGTGGCAGAAGTAATTTTATGGCGTTGGGCGCAACCAGTGTGGATGTAAGCATAAAAAATATCAAAAGCAGAAACACCAAATCCGACATGGAGGCCATGCTGAATTGGATGCTTCTTTTATTTCTTGTTTCGATTGCCATCTGTAATAGTGTTTTGCTAAATTATTCAACAGGCTCGTTGAGCACATCCATAAACTCGGTAGCAGTGGCTTCGAGTTTAAATACCAGCTTTTCAACCCTCGACACCAGAATATTGTAACAGATAAAAGCTATGATACCTACTATCAGACCGGCAACCGTGGTTATCATCGCCTGATAAATACCGGTGGACAGCAGGGCAATGTCGATGTTGTTTCCGGCCATCGACATATCGTAAAAGGCGCGAATCATCCCAATCACCGTACCCAAAAAGCCCAGCATAGGGCCGGCACCGGCAATGGTGGCCAGGGTGGCAATATTTTTCTCGAGGCGCGATACTTCCAGTTTACCCACATTTTCGATGGCCGCATTGATGTCGTTCAAGGGCTTGCCTATGCGCAGCAGCCCTTTTTCGATCATGCGGGCGATGGGGTTTTGGGTTTTGCGGCACAAGGCCAGGGCAGCATCAATCTTACCATCGTGGATAAAATCGCGGATGTGATTCATAAAATTGTTGTCCTCGCGTGAAGCATTGTTGATAATAAGGAAACGCTCGATAAAAATGTAAATGGCAATTACCGAAAACACGGCGAGGATGGCCATAATCCAGCCGCCCTTAAGCACCAGTTCCCACACCGACATCGAAAGCTCTCCGGCTTCACCGCTCATTGCGCCGGCCGCCGTATCGCTAATCGCCTGACCTGCATTGTTTATTTGTAATAATAGGTTTGCTAACATTGCTTTAATGATTACGATTTGAGTTTTTATAATAATCACACCTTAACGAAAACTATCCCTGAATATTAGGAAAGCCCTTGATTTTTCGGCGAGAAGTTCCAAAAAAAGAAAGCTCACCCAAATCGGGTAAGCTTTTTCTTTGGAAAATTTTGGAGTTTTAATTATTAATGATTTCCTTCACTTCAGCCCTGATTTGCTCCCAGGCAGCCTCAGCCATTTTCGCGCCCATCACCTCGATTACCTTACCGGCAAGCAGCGATCCAATTTGTCCGCACTTGTCCAGAGGCAAACCATTGGCCATGCCATACAAAAAACCTCCTGCATACAAATCGCCGGCACCGGTGGTGTCGATGCTGCGGGCTTCGATAACGCCAATATGATGTACGGTGTCGTTGTGTTTGATCATCGAACCCTTTTTGCCAATTTTTACCACAGCTACCTCGCTGTCTTCGTACAATTTGTGCAGCGCCATCTCGGGTTCGAGGCCAGTAAAGGCCTTGGCCTCATCCTCATTGGCAAAAAGGATGTCCACATATTCACCAATGATTTCTTTGAGGAAGTCGAGATTGTCGCGCACCACATCGAAGCTGGCCAGGTCGAGCGAAACTTTTACGCTGTTTTCTTTGGCCAGTTTTACGGCTTTGCGCAGCAAGTCATGATTTTGAACCAGGTAGCCTTCGATATGAAAATAATCATAGCCCTCGAACATTTCTGTGCGAATATCATCGGGCGAAAGCTCGATGGCACAGCCCAGATTAACGGCAAAAGTACGCTCCGAATCGGGTGTAACCATTGCTACGGCAAGTCCGGTGGGCGATTCACCCTGAAGCAGCAGCGGCTCGATTTTGTTTGTGAGCATATCCTTTTTCATAAAATCTCCATTGATGTCGTGGGCTACTTTACCGATAAAACCTGTTTCCATCCCAAGGTTTGAAATGCCGTTGATGGTGTTAGCCGCCGATCCGCCCGGAGCCTTTTCGGCGGGCAAGTCTTGCAGGTCGTTCATCACTTGCTGTACGGTTTCAGCGTCAACCAGTCGCATTCCGCCTTTTTCGAGTTTAAATTTTTCAAAGATCGATTCATCTTCTATTCGGATCATAATATCCACGAGGGCATTGCCCATTCCTAAAACTTTAGCCATTGAAAAAATACTTTTTAATTGTTTTGTAAAAAATTTTGCCAAAAGTATTGCTATTTTAGAAAACATATCTATTTTTGCAACCGCTTTTGAAAAAAGGCGATCGTTCTTAGAATTGAAATATTATTCCTCCTTAGCTCAGTTGGTTAGAGCATCTGACTGTTAATCAGAGGGTCCTTGGTTCAAGTCCAAGAGGAGGAGCAACTAAAGCCACCTATTGAGGTGGCTTTTTTATTTTAATAGGTACAGCATCGCGTCTGAACGAAACCCATAGTGTCTGAACAAAACCTATTGCGTCTGTACGAAATCCCACACGTCTGTACAATATCCCATGCGTCTTTACAGAGCATCCTATCCTTTCATCAATAAAACAGAACAAAAAGTATAGTTGTGCAAAAATTCCTACCTTTACGCTTCTTTATTCAAAACCCTGATTAGATAATGAACGAAATTGATTCGGAAAAACTTGCTCAGATTGCTGCGCAATATGCAAACAGTACCAGCCGCAACATTTTTTTAACCGGAAGAGCCGGCACAGGAAAGACCACTTTTTTAAGAAGTTTTGTCAACAAAACCCACAAAAAATGCGTGGTGGCCGCGCCCACAGGTATTGCCGCCATCAACGCGGGTGGCGTTACCCTGCACTCGCTTTTGCAGCTGCCCTTCGGCTGTTTCATTCCTGCCGAGTTGCCGCCCGGCATGGGCGAAATAGACGTTGAAATTAACACCCCGGCTTCGATAGCCCGCAACCGGCGCATGAATAAATCCAAGCAAGCATTGCTGCGCGAGGTGGAACTCCTGGTTATCGATGAGGTGAGTATGTTGCGCGCCGACCTGCTGGATGCCATTGATGCCATGCTGCGCTCGATACGCAAGCAACGATATGTGCCTTTTGGCGGTGTGCAAATGCTTTTTATCGGCGACCTGCTGCAACTGCCGCCGGTAATAAAAGACCGCGAATGGCGATATTTGCGCCCCTATTATAAGTCGGCCTACTTTTTTGAGGCTCACGCGCTTAAAAATAACGAACCCGTTTATATCGAACTTGAAAAAATTTATAGGCAAAGCGACCAGGATTTTATCGAACTCCTTGGGCGTTTTCGTAATAATAATCCTAGCCCTCAGGATTTGGAGAGACTTAATCAAAAATTTACACCCGACTATAAAGCAAAAATCAAAGACGGTTATATCCTGCTCACCACCCACAACTATAAGGCGGATGAGGTAAACCGCAATGCTCTGGATAACCTGAAAGGGAAAACTTACACCTTCAAGGCCGCTGTTGAAGATGATTACCCGGAGAATAATTTCCCGCTCGATTACGAGCTAAAAATTAAGCAGGGAGCACGGGTGATGTTTATCAAAAACGACCTCTCGGGCGAGAGCCGATTTTACAATGGTAAAATCGGTAGCGTGTCGCAGGTGGATAAGGAGGATATCGAAGTTTCGTTTGAAGATGGCAGCGAGCCGGTAGTGCTTGAACGCCATATCTGGGAAAACAAGCGCTACACCTTGAATCAGGAAAATGGCGAGATTGAGGAGAAGGTTATCGGCTCGTTTTCGCATTATCCCATCAAGCTGGCCTGGGCCGTTACGGTACATAAAAGCCAGGGTCTAACCTTCGACAAGGCAGTTTTGGATCTTTCGGGAGCCTTTGCCCCCGGGCAGGTGTATGTGGCACTTTCGCGCTTGCGCAGCTCCGAAGGATTAGCCCTTTCATCGCGCCTCGCACCCAACAGCCTCCAAATCGACAGCCATGTGTGTAGCTACGCCGAAAACAAAAAAGTACCCGATCAGCTGACCCAGAATTTGGAATCGGAGCGCGTAAAATTTGTGGGTGATATGGCACGCCAGGCTTTTTACTTTGCGCCCCTCAAGCGAGAACTGGTTTATCATTTTCAGAGCTACGACAAGGATCAGAGCAAGTCGGCCAAGCAAAAGCACAAGCTGTGGGCCGGCGAGCTGCTCAACAAAATGGATAGCCCGCTGGAAGTGGCGCAGAAATTTTTGCAACAGATTGCCGCCATTGCTGAAAAGCCAGAAACGGACCTCCTGTTTCTTCAAAAACGAATCGAGGCGGCCAAGGCCTATTTCGAACCCATCCTCAAAGATTTCTCGGCCACCATCAAAGCGCACATCAAGGATTTGAGGAGCGAGAAAAAAATCAAAACCTACCTCAGCGAATTAACAGACCTGGAGAATCATTTTTTCAGGCAGCTTTATTTTATTTATAAATGCGAAGCTCTTATCAAATCTACCATCGAGGATACCGAGCTTTCCAAAGAATCGCTGCAGCAAAGCGATCTTTATCGCGACAGGAAGGCTGTTTATGTAGAAGCCTCCTCAGCGAAGGTTGGCCGGGAGCGTCAAAGCCGGGAGGACGATGGCCATAAAAAAGCACCCAAGGGCAAAACCCGCGAAATTAGCCTTGAGCTGTATCGCAAGGGAAAAAGCCTGGAAGAAATTGCTAAGGAGCGCGGCCTGACCCTGGGAACAATCCAGGGGCATTTTGCGCCCTACCTGAAAGACGGAACGCTGGAAATTACAGATTTGATTGATGCCGGGCGCGTACAAAAAATCACTGAATGTATCGAGGAAACTGGGTCGGTAACGGTGTCGGAGGTGCGAAATGTTTTGGGCGATGACTACGGCTATGGTGAGATACGGCTGGTGTGGGCCAGCTTGGATGCTAAAAAAACATAGAAAGCTTAAATCTGATGTTTAGAGTCAGAATAAAAACGTGGTGTTTTTCGATTCAATATTACGGTGCTCCGCACCTTATCTTTCCATCAGGGAGCATCTTTTCTACAAATATTGTCGGTGCGCTGCACCTTTGTTTTATGACCGTGAAGTGTCATAAAAAGTCGTTGCCGATTATTTGTAGTAACGGAAATTAACAAAGCCCCCAAGGTGCGGAGCACCGAAATATTAAAACCTCTGGATTTAAGCAAGTGCTATTTTAAAAATCGGTCTTATTCTTCCTTTTTATTGAACGAATACCCCTTTTGTTCCGTTAGAATAAAAATTTATAATCAAGGAGCAATTTTGGAGAATATTAATTTTATGAATGCCCCTTTCGGGGAAGGGGAAGATAAAGCTGAGATAAACTATCCGGTAAACTACGATCTGAAGGTAATTTTTAACAGCGATGAAGAATCCGGGATATTGCAACGAAACCTGGAGCTGGTGCTCGAAGACGCGGAAGTACCTCACGCCTTTGTGAAAGTCAAAAATAGTCGCAAGGGGAATTTTGTAAGTCTTACTATGAATGTTACTATCGATGATGCAAAGCAGATGGAATATCTTTATCAGCGGTTAAAGTTGTTGCCAGGAATTCGCTTTGCCCTTTAACCGGAGCTTCGAAGCCAGCAAACCATGCAGCCACAAAGGCTCCAAGGCACAAAGAACCACAAAGTTAAAATATAAGCCAACTAGCGGAAATTGGTGTGTGTAAAGCCGCTCAATTTGGGTGGCTCTTAGATTATTACGATTCCGAATAAATGGTAATTTTGTCAATTATAAAAAAATCTTAGATGATAAAACTTGCATATCTGGCGCTGGGTGGTGCCAGCGGAGCCATACTCAGATATTGGATTTCGGGATTGCCCTACAAAATTTACAGCGGCGTTTTTCCTTGGGGTACGCTCATCGTTAACCTTTCAGGCTCTTTTCTGATAGGCTTTTTTTGGGGCTTGCTGGGGCGCGAAAATATTAGCACCAACGTGCGATCTTTTTTGTTTATCGGCCTTTTTGGGAGCTTCACCACCTTTTCTACTTTCGCCTTCGAGAGCCTTAACCTGATTCGCGATGGCAACATCAAGCTGGCTTTAATTAATATGATCGCCAGTAATGTTTTTGGAATCCTGCTGGTGTTTGCTGGCTTTCTTTTATCAAAAGTAATCCTGAATTTTAAAATATAATAATCATGAGCCTTTTGGAAAACGGAGTAAAACTGCGTGTTTATATTGGCGAATCCGATACCTGGAAAGGTGAAAATTTGTATTCAGCCATTGTATTAAAAGCCAAAGAATTGAAACTTGCCGGGGCATCGGTGTTCAGAGGGATAATGGGCTACGGAGCCAGCAGTTACATTCATACGAGCAAAATTTTGCGCCTCTCCGAAGACTTGCCCGTGCTTATCGAGTTGGTGGATAGCGAAGAAAACATCCAAAAAATAATGCCCTTCCTCGACGAAGCCATGAAGCAAGGCATGGTAACGCAAGAGAAAATTAACGTGAAATTGTATCGGGCGAAGAAGTAGTGAGCGGTGAGCGGTGATTAGTGCCGAGCTTCGCTCGTGCATCCTCGAAAAATCACGAAAATGGGACATTTTCTATTTTTCGGGATAGGCAGTATTCAGTCCACAGTCCGCAAGGGCCAGTGAGCTTGCGGCCAGTAAGTCTGTCGAACTGTGTCGAACTGGGACGGGGATAAAAGAATGATCCCAAATAAAAAGAAAAGGGCGTTAACGCCCTTTTCTTTTGCCAACATTTCCTATAAAATTCCGGAGCTAAAGCTTCAGGCTATGGATACCTGTGTATTTTACAAAGTTATTGCCTACAAGGCATTAATCTCGCCAATCAGTTGTTGGAGCGTTGTTTTTGCATTGCCAAACAACATGCGGGTATTATCCTTAAAGAATAGCGGGTTTTCGATGCCTGCATAGCCTGTGCCCATGCCGCGTTTCATCACAATCACATTTTTGGCCTTGTTGGTGTTAATGATCGGCATACCATAAATCGGACTGCCAGGAGTTTCGTTGGCGGCAGGGTTTACCACATCGTTGGCCCCCACCACTATCACCACATCGGTATTGGTCATATCCTTGTTTACATCGTCCATTTCTGCCAGCATATCGTAGGGTACATCGGCTTCGGCAAGCAGCACGTTCATGTGTCCCGGCATTCTTCCTGCCACCGGATGAATGCCATAACGCACTTTTACGCCCTTCTCAGCGAGTAGTTTTTCCACTTCGTGGATGGCGTGTTGCGCTTGGGCTACGGCGAGGCCATAACCGGGAACTATCACCACTGATTGGCTGTAAGAGAGCAGCACGGCTGCATCGCTAAGACTAATTTCTTTAATATTTCCTCCCTGCTCGCTGGTGGCACCAACACCGGAGCTACCGCCAAATCCTCCTAGAATAACACTGATTAAAGAGCGGTTCATGGCTTTGCACATTAGCAGCGTGAGGATAGAGCCGGCAGCACCCACAAATATACCACCCAGAATCATGGCCAGGTTGTGATAAATAAAGCCGGCCAAAGCAGCGGCGATACCGGTAAGCGAATTGAGCAAAGATATCACCACGGGCATGTCCGCTCCGCCAATTGGGAAAACGAACAAAACGCCATATATCAGCGAGAGGCCAAAGATGGCATACACCAACATGGTATATTCCTGTGGAACGGGCTGTATGAGCACGTAAACCGTGAGTGCAATCAAAAGGAGGAGCAGGGCGATGTTGACAAATTTCATAATCCCGGCTTTCAGATTACCGACTTTACCACTCAGTTTGCCGTAAGCGATCATACTGCCGCTAAAGGCAATGGCTCCGATAATAAGCCCCAGGAGCGTTACCAGCAGCGATTCGTTTTCGGGATTCATAAATTCGAGTAGTCCAACCAATGCCGAGGCGGCACCACCAGTAGCATTAAAAAAGGAAACCAACTCGGGCATGGCGGTCATTTTTATCTTTTTGCTAATGACAAAGCCCACAGCAGCACCCACCAAAATGGTGATTCCGATGATGAGCAAATTGAGCCAGCCTATCCCGACTCCTGCGTCATTTTTGTGCAGCAAAAGCGTGGTTACCGCCGCGAGCACCATTCCTGATGCCGCCCAAAAGTTTCCCTTGCGTGCTGTTTCGGGATGGCTCAGTAGTTTTAATCCTACAACAAATAATATTGCAGCCATCAAATAACTAAATTCCAACAAAGCTGCGCCTGTTGTAAATGAGATGCCATCGAAGGTTTTTAAAATATGATCCATGGTCAGCGAAAATTAAAGATAAAACGGTTAGGATTTTTGATTACTCTTTTTCTTTTTAAACATTTCGAGCATACGGTCGGTTACCGCAAAGCCGCCCACCACATTCAAGGTGCCGAAGAATACGGCTAAAACACCCAGTACCAGAGGTAGTGAAAAATGGGATACATCGGCATGACCCACCAGGATAATGCCGCCGATAATAATAACCCCACTAATGGCATTGGCTCCCGACATCAAAGGCGTGTGCAATACGGAGGGAACGTTGGAGATAACTTCGATGCCCAGAAAAACAGAGAGCACCATGATAAAGATAGGCTCGCGAAAGGAGTAGAAAAACACGATGATTTCATCCATAGCTGTATTGTTTTAAATATTTTGAAATTGGATACCTGAAAAATTTGGTCTCATTTATTCGAGGATGGCTTTTACGCGCGGGTTTATCACCTCCGATTTGTGGGTAATGCAGGCACCTTTAACCACCTCATCATCGAAGTTAAGATTAAGTTGGCCTTCCTCGTTGATTATCAGCTTAAGGAAGTTAAGCATGTTTTTGCCATACATGCGGCTGGCATCGATGGGCATGCCTGCAGTATAGTTGGAGTTACCAATAATGGTAACGCCTTCGCTTACGATGGTTTTGTCGTTTTGGCTAAGCTCGCAGTTTCCTCCCGATGCTGCTGCCAGATCCACGATCACCGATCCGGCTTTCATGCTGGCAACGGTTTCTTTTTTGATAAGCAGGGGAGCCTTGCGCCCGGGAATTTGCGCAGTACATATCAGCACGTCAGATTTGATGGCGTGATCCTGAATCATCTGGCTTTGCTTTTGTTTAAACTCCTCGTTTTGCTCCACGGCATAACCTCCGGCGGCGGCATCATCTTTAGCACCCTGCACTTCAACAAACTTTGCTCCCAGACTTTGCACCTCTTCTTTAACGGCGGCACGTACATCAAAAACCTCTACTACTGCACCCAGCTTGCGTGCCGTGGCAATGGCCTGTAATCCCGCTACTCCGGCACCCAAAACCAGTACCTTGGCCGGGCGGATGGTTCCGGCAGCCGACATAAACATAGGGAAGAAAACCGGCAAATGAAAAGCTGCATCCAACACAGCGCGGTAGCCGGCAATGGTGGCCATCGACGAGAGTACATCCATGGCCTGCGCCCGCGAAATACGTGGTATCGCATCCAGGCTAAATGTGGTCATTCCATGGGCTTTGAGCGTGCGAACCAGGTCGGGGTGTGAAAGAGGATTCAAGGTGCCCACAAGCACCTGATCGCTTTTTAGCTTCCCGATTTCTACATCCGTCGGAGCACCCACTTTGAGTATCAGCGATGATTGCTGAATGACTGCGTCTTTTTCGAGTACTTCTGCACCTGCATCGCGGTAGGCAGCATCGCTGATGTGGGCATGGATGCCTGCATCTTTTTGGATGCGGACGATGTTTTTTAAGGCAATAAAGGCCTCAACCGTTTCGGGCAACATGGCCACCCTGGTTTCGGGGGCTTGCTCTTGTAATATCCCAATATTCATTCCTTTTTGTTTTTGAGTACAATCAAGCCAAACAATTCAATACAAATCTTGTTCATGCTGTGCAGGCAAAATAAATCTTATTTTCGGCGTTGCTAATTAGTGTCTGTCTTTTTAGTAAAGTATTTGAATTATGAATTGCCTCGCCCTTTAGGCGGGGATTAAATTGCGGGGGCTATTGGCAAGTTCATTTTTCCCCGGGTTAGCCTTCGACAAGCTCAGGCTGTAATCCAGGGCAATTCAAAGCATCGACTTTATGAACAGAGACTAATTAGTGCTTGCTGAAAAACTCAAAAAGAAGATATTACGGTGCTCTGCACCTTACGATAACTGCGTATCTTTTTTCTACAAATGTTGCGCGGCTCTGCCGCTTTAAAATAAAATATTTTTACTATGCACGAAATCGAACCTTTCTATTCGTGGCGGCATCTGTATGTTGCGGCCGATGACGACAGGTCGCCATTTTATCAACGAAGTTATAGCGAACTTGAGTTTTCGCAGGCTATTTACAATTATTTAATCCATCCCCAGTGGGACGAAATTGGCTCCTCAACACTCTACATCAAAATCCTCTATGCCGATTACGCGGAGGGCTACGCTATAATTGAGATGATGGGCGAGTGGAACGACTGTTTGCACAACGACATCATGTACCTCAAACGCAACATCATCGAACTTCTGATAGCGGAAGGCATCACCCGCTTTATTCTTGTTGGCGAAAATGTGCTGAACTTTTTCGCCTCCGAAGACGATTATTATCAGGAGTGGTTTGATGAGATTGAAGACGGCTGGATTGCCGGACTTAATTTTCGCGAGCACGTCATCGAGGAATTTGCCCAAGCGCGTATCGATTATTATATCGCCTTTGGCGGATTGCTGGATACGGTAGAATGGCGGATTTTTACACCCAAGCAACTTTATCAGCGCATCGAAGCCTTGATGATGAAACGCCTGATGATGTGATATAATTAATTCGGGTAATATTAAAATCTGCAGGTCATGCTAAAAGTTAATTCATATTTTTAAAATTAGATGAAGAAGGCAGTTCGATTAACAATTTCAGGACGGGTACAAAATGTGGGCTTTCGCTATCATACCCGCCAAGCAGCCCAAAAGATGGGTATCACCGGTTTTGTAAAAAACCAGACTGATGGCAGCGTTTATGCTGAGGCCGCCGGCGAAGAAGAAAATCTGGATCAGTTTATCCTGTGGTGCCACTCGGGGCCAACGTGGGCAAGGGTGGATGAGGTAAAGATGCAGATGATGCCTTTTGCAGAGTATGCGGGGTTTGAGGTTTTTTAATAAACCGCTATTTTATTTTGGATTTTCTGAAAACGGAATGGTTATTTTACACAATTTCAATTAATTCAATTTCTTCAATATTTTTAAAATCGCCAATATTTGCCGTTACCACTTTTGAAAGACCATTGGCCAGCATAATTGAAACGATTTCAATATCATAGACTCTGTTTCCACGGGGATTATATTTCTTGATTAAAGATTCAAAAATATTTAAGCTATTTTGGCAAGGTGTCAAAATATTAAAATTGTCTTTAATATCTGCATAAAAGCCAAGCGTGAGGGTTAAATCAAAATTAAGTTTTGAACAAACGCAAAAAAATTCTGATATATTTTTTGATGTAGTGAATAGTTCATACTCCCCATCTCGAAAAATGCTTTGTGATTTCTGATAGAATTCAGAGGATTTGTCAAACGCATAGATAAAGATATTTGTGTCAACCAGAATGTTATTCATAGGCCAAATCCCTGATGTTAGTTTTATCCATTGCGTTTTTTAAATCTAATGCACCAAGATAATTCCACTTGCGTTTTTTCTTTTTGGAATAATTTGGCATTTCAACTATGGAGATAATAACTTCTTTGCCAATAAGGCTTTCAATGCCATACAGTTGTATCACATTACTTTCTAATTTTGTTTGAATCGTTCGTGTGTTCATGCTATTTAGCTTATTGCGATCATTTTTCAATAAAAGCCAAAGATAATACTTTACGGTGTAAACGACTTGTATATTTTCAGACGTGGTTTTTTGCTCAAACTTTTAATCCACCTATTTTCAATATCTATTGTTTGCTTGTTGTCCATTATTTTGCAAACCCTGAGTGCTGTTCTTTTAATAAACCGCTACTTTATTCTTCATAATTTCATTCCCTGATTGAATCGCAAAAAGATAAATTCCAGCCGGAAGATTTTGGACGGGTATCTGATTTTGGCCTTTGCCGAGCTGCTTCTCTTTTACCAGCTTCCCATTCAAATTAAATATTTTCAGGCTCGCATCTTTATTAAAAGGGTTGCTAACAACAATCTGATCTTTTGCAGGATTGGGGCTGCAAAAGGAAGTATTCATTGTTTCCGGTTTTGCTTCATCGTTTATTGCCGTGATATAGTCGGAGTACCAGGCAACAGCTTTAAAGCAGTCCGTGCTGGAAAACAATTGTCTGTTAAACAAATAAAGTGTAACGTTATCATCATCGGCTACCCACACCCCCGAACACAGGTAATACATGCCGGTAACTTTTTGCAAGCCATAATCATATTCATAATCCTTTTTCCAAAGGTTTATCCACTCATCCAGGTCGATGTCCCAGTCCTGAGAAAGTTTCGAAAGCTGGTTGCCCGAGGTGTCATAAGTGTAGCTATACCTGTAATTGTTTTTCCAATCGCCCAAACTGCTGCTCCAACTCTGCGAAAGTTCCGAAAGCATATTCCCTGAGGCATCGTAGGTATGGCTTTCTTTATGTACGTTTTTCCACTCACCGGAATTGGAATTCCAGTCCTGATAAAGTCGTGAAAGTTCGTTTTCCGATCCATCGTAGGTGTATTTCAATTTCCAGTTGTTAACATAATCTCCGATTGTGCTATCCCATTTCTGGTCTATGCAAGTGAGTGGTTTCCCTGATGCGGTGTTGGTGTAAATTTCATAATACACAATATCCCAGTCACCATTTTCCCAAAACTGATAAAGCACCGTTTCTATGTATCCCAACAAATCATAAGTCCTTGTGAACCTATCATTATTTATCCATAATCCCTCATCGGTATTCCACCATTGCCTAAGCTGCGTAAGCAGGTTTCCGGAAGCATCATACGAATAGCTGTTAAGCATCTCATTTTCCCATGATCCGGTTTCAGTATCCCATTGCTGTATAAGCTGTGAAAGCGTGTTTTCCGAGGTATCGTAACTGAAACTATATTTGGTTTGGTTTTCCCAATCCCCGATTTCAATATTCCAAATTTGTTCGAGATAGCTCAGTATGTTTCCCGAACTGTTGAAACTGAGGCTGATTTTGGATTGGTTTATCCAGGCATTGGTTTCGATATCCCAAATCTGTTGAAGACGATCAATTGGTCTTAGCGAATCATCGTAGGTATAGCTAACTTTCGAATTGTTGACCCAGGCATTCATCTCGATGTTCCAATCCTGAGTAATATGCCAAAGCATGTTTCCCGAGGCATAGTAGGCGTAGAGTTCTTGGGTGATATTTAACCAAACTACATTTCCCGTATTCCATATTTGACGAAGTAAAACCAGCACTCGCCCATTCGCATCACGGGTATAGATCGTTTTGTTTTGCACATTGTTAGTGGAGTAAGTAAAAGCACTATCGCAATAATACACCGGGTCATCCGTATTTTGGACGTTTTTCCATGGGTCATTTTCCGGCATAAAGAAATTTTGATGTACGCCAAGCCCATAAAAATCGTACTCATTAAAGAGATCATCTATTGGAGGATGATCGAATTCATGGTTATTACCCTGCCTTTGATGGAGTTGATATGATGGTATTTTGTCCGGTTGGATTTGTGTTTGTTTAACCTGCGCAAATAAAGCAGTGCTTAATGTTGCAAAAAACACGGTGAGGAGAAAATGTTTTGTTTTCATGTTTGTTGTTTTTGTTGAAGGCCAAAGGTAGGGAAAATAGTTTTGGGGTTAAGGAAGAAAAATGTTGCGCAATAGAATAATAATGCTATTTTTGTTTTATACAAAAACGCTACAACACAGATTCGATTTGTTGAATAGGATGATGCAATTCAAAAATATCTGTTTATCGATTTTATTTCTTTTTATACTAAAATCGGCTTTTGCTCAGGATCCCAATTTTTCGCAATTTCTGAGTAGCAAGGTTTACTATAACCCTGCTAACGTTGGGTCAAGAGAGGGTATGGAAATTAATCTTGATGTGCGAAAAAACTGGATGGCTATTCCTAACAGTCCACAATCCTACCTTGTAACTTTGGATAAGAGTTTTTGGAATCTCAAAGGTGTTGGTGGTATTGGTCTTTTGGCATTGAATAATATCGAAGGTGCCGGAGCTTTAGCAACGATGATTTTGGGGCTTCCGATTTCTTCAAGAATCAGGATGACTGAAAAATTTACCACACAGTTGGCTATTATGCCGCAGTACCAGATGAAACGAATCAACTGGGACGAGCTTGTGTTTTCGGATCAACTTGATCCCCGATTAGGAAAAATTTTGCAGCAATCCCCGGGCTTTAATTATGATGTGGTAAATTCGGCTTCGTTTTTTGACCTGGGCTATGGAATATTATTCACTTATGAAAGCCATCCTGAAAAAGAGAATCAATCGATGAATTCGATTATCAACGCGGGCTTTTCGGTATCTCATGTGCCGGAACCACAAATGTCGTTTTTGGGGATGCCTTATTTTCTAAGCTCAAAAATTGTTGTTCATTTTGACGGTAGATTTCCATTAAAAAAAGGCTATTATCAGCGGGAAAGCATCTATTTGATGCCCGGTATTATTTACGAAAAGCAAGGTACGTTTAGCAGTTATATCCTTGGTTTATCGTTGAACAGAAACCCGTTGAGCATTGGTTTTTGGATAAGAAACAAAAACTTCAATCCAAAAAATACTACGGATTTGATTTTTATGTTTGGCTATCAATTTGGATTAAACGAAAATTCATCCTCCAGAGTTAGCGTATTTTATACTTATGATTCCACGGTTTCTAAGTTAAACAATCATGATTCAGGCTCGCACGAAATAGGGATACGTTTTAATTTGGATGATTTCTTCATCTTTAATGAATGCGAAAGCTGCAAAGATGATAGTTGGATCTTTGAGCGTTGAGAACTCCTGATCTATTTTTCCTTTGTGTTTCCCAGTGCTTTTGCGCCAATTTATATCCGAATTGCCACCTAGGCGCAAAGGCACGAAGGTTCACAAAGTTTCTTCTGGCTTTATACAATTGCCTCTTACAATTATCCAAACACTACCTTATCAGGCTTACCGTACCGTATTTTTTTCGATCCCCTTTTTCATCTTCCATGCCTTGCCATATAGAATTGTCGAAAAACATAGCCTCTGCTTTCCAAATATAAACATCCTGCTGCAAGGGTGCTCCATCATAAGTGCCGTCCCATCCTTCCGCAGGCTTGGTATCGATAATACTGTTGGTAGTCCAAAGTAAATTTCCATAAGTATCGAATACCTGCAGCGAATATGATTTCAATCCAATGCCTACCGCTTTAAATATCCCAATGTCATCATCAGTATTATTGGGGGAAAAGGCATTGGGTATAAACAAACCCTTATAAACCACTTCATAGCTCTTGGTGATGCTGTCCGAACAATCGTATTCGTTAAAGGTAACTAAGGTAAAATCATAAACCCCGATCATGTCGAAAGCATATTCGATGCTTTGGCAATTATGTTCCGATTCGCCATTGGGGAGCAGCCACTCGCAATTTAAAACATCATTGGTTTCATTAATAAATTGCACCCTTTCGGGATAGCCTCCAAGGCTGTTGATGCTAAATTCGCTCTTGGGCTTTGGTAATGCCCTAACATCAAGATAAGCCGTATCGGTACAAAGGTTTTGATATTCGGAAACCAAAATAATGGTGTATAAGCCGGGGTCGAGGTAGGTGTGTCGTGGATCAGTGGAGAGTTGACTTAAGTCGCCAAAATCCCATAGCTGATTAAAACTGCTATCGGAACTCAGGTTGATGGTAAAGGGAACGCACCCCACCGTTTCATCAGTCAGGATGAATGCGTCAGGAGTTGGTTTTATCGTAATTAACTTTTGAAGGGTATCCCAGCAGCCAAAGTCCACCGATCGGCCGATTAATGAAACCCAATATTCGCCACTCGATGCGTAAGTATGCTCGATAATATCTGTGCTTGGATAAGAAACGTTGCCATCGCCAAATTCCCAATACATATCAGCTACATCCGAAAAATTCTCGAACAAAACCGTTTGGTCGGCACAAATTTCATTCGTACTCATTTGAAAACTAAGATTGGGTTGTGGATAAATAATTACCCGGGCATAAGCAGAATCGCGGCTACAGTTATCGTCAATCCAAAGCTGAACCGAAACAGTATCTGTTTGGTTTGTTTCGTTAACAAAGGTAAATTCAAAATTCTCCCCCAGATATTTCAGGGTATCCTCATCATTTATCACTGCCCAGGTGTGGTGCAAAGCATGAGGGCTTGAGTAATTGGTAAAATTTACCGTGAGCGGGCTGCATCCAAAAGTGGTATCGGTATTAAAAAAGGCCGTTAATGTATTTGGAAATACTTCAATGCTATTAATACTGGTATCTGTTCCGCAAGGATTATAAACAATTATTGTAGCTGTGTAACTGGTATCGTTCTCCCCGGTATAAAAACTATGCTGCAATATTTGATCAGGTATCGGATAGTAAATGGTGGTATCGTTGCCATCACCAAAGTCCCAAAACATGCTATCGCACACGCCCAGGCTTTTGTTGATATAATTAACAGGAACCGGGGAGCAATTCCAGTTGTAATCCTGAGCAAATTGCGCAATGGGTGGAGCGTAAACAGTGATTGAATCAGTAAAAGTTAAGATGCCACATTGGTTTTCCACGTCAAGGGTAATGTAATAAGTCGAGTCAGACACGCCTTGGGTATAGGTGATAAGGGTATCGGTAAAACTTTGATAGGAATAAAAATAGGTTCCATTTCCAAAATCCCAGTAAAATCTTACCGATTCATCATATACCGTAGGGTTGAATGATAGGCTTACATCCACCGGGCTGCATAGATTTTCGGGAGAGTAATCCATGCTAAAGACAGGGTCTGGTGGTTTTTCGATAACCCGGATCTGGCGTTCATAAGTATCAAAACATCCATACAGCGATTGCGCTGAAATGCTTATGGTTTGAATGCCTAAGTCCGTAAATGTATGGTTTACTTCATCGGGGTCGCTTGCGGTAAAGCCATCGCTGAAAACCCATTCGATTTCATTTTGATTTCCTCCAAACGTATTGTTGGTGAAAGCATATTCTATTTCAGTGCAAAAGATGGTGTCGTTGGGCAAAAAATCCGGCAATGGTCTGGAATCGACCGTGATGTTTAAAAAATCAGAATTAGTACAAGTACAGCCGGGAAAAGAATCGGTATAGTAGTAATGAATTTGAAACTCTCCGGAGCCACTTGCCTGCGGATCGAAATTTCCGGTTTCAGGGTTTGTAATTCCGGGGCCTTGCCAGTGGCCACCTTCGGGAAAACTTGAAAGCAATATTTGTGGATCATAGATGCACATTCCTGTATCCGGCGTTAGCACCTGTACTTCGGGTACCGGATTTACCGTTAGCAAAACGCTGTCGACCACCAGGCATTCGCCCGAATACCTTAGGTAAAATGATCCAAGTATGGAGGGGTTAACCAGGCCGCTGGCATCAACAATATCGCCGCTCCATGCGCCAATATTGGGATAAGCATTTAATAAAAACTGGGGGCTATTCAAACATACCGCTGTATCAGGTGGGAGCGATGGGGCAATTTGCGACACGATTTCGATTTGTTGGATGGCAGTATCAATGCCACAGTTATTTTCGATGATCAAGATAATTTGAAAAGTGCCCGAAGTATTGTAAACGATATTTTCGGGATAGGCCTCGGTTGAGCTATTGGGCGAGGCTCCCGGGAAAGACCACTGGTAACTCGAAATTTCATCGCCATGGTCGTCATATTCTAAAATGCCCGAGCCTGCCTGATAAACAAATGGGGAATCGCAGGTGGTGAGCACTTCGTGAACAAAATCAGCCGTTGGCTTATCGTTGCAATGAATGGTAAATAACTTAAAATCTTCATCACAATTATTAAAAGTTTTCAGTAAGACCTCAAAAACGCCATAATCAGAAAAGTAAATTGTCGGGCTTGCCGAAGCTGAGTCTGAATTATTAACAAAAACAAATCCTGATTCCGGTTCAACAGTCCAAAGGTATTCCAGGTTATCGCCGGTGGATTGATTGGTGAAATTAACCACGAGGCTATCGTCAACACATCCCGTGAGTGGCGAAGCCTGGCCGCTGGCGGTAGGTGGTTCGTCGATTACAAGGGGCAGAATAATCGTAACAATTCCACAAAAACTACTATCCTGCAGCAAAACATTATACAGCCCCGGAACATTATAGACTTGTGGTGGCGGATAAAAACCTACATACGTGTTACCATTGCCAAAGTCCCATTCATACATTGAGGTATTAGTGCAGCCAGGCCCCCATCCATTTATCGATAGATTAGTAAATGCTACCGGTTGGCCAACGCAGCCCCCAATCGTTGTATCCATTTCTACTTCGCCGACAGCCCAAACAATTACGCCATTTACGCTGGCATCGGTATTTGAACAGGAATTGGAGGCGGTAACACTAACGGTAAAATCTGAACCCGGACAAGATGATGAGATATAGTTGTGTTCGACAATTCCATTATTGTCGATTGCGGTTTCCTGATCCCAAACTTCAAATAAGCCGTCTCCAAAATTCCATGAATAGGTGGTGTATTCCGAATTAAGCAGGACTTTATTCATGTCGAGGCTAAAGTCGAAGGTAATCGGGGCGCAACCTTCGGTATTGCCGCTGGAGCTGATTCCAATGGCGGGATTGGATTCATTTTTAACAACGTGAATTGTTTCACCCACACAACCATTTGTTCCGGCACAGCTAAAATTAAGATTAAAAGCACCAAGGGCTGTGTAAGTGTGTTCTATGGGGAAATCGGCATCCGCCAGGCCGGTAAGCGGTGGGCTGCCATCATCCCAATCGATGGCATAACTATCCGGGACAATGCAGGAAGTATTACCGGTATTATTATCCACAATTATTGTAAAGTCCGGATTTGTGGGTGTTGGCGGCGGATTGCCGTAGCAATTGCTGAAAGGGGGAGTATTAAGGCTTTCGGTCAACTGGGGATTGGGTCTTTTTTTTACGGATACCTGTGCATTTGCTGAGGTCTGAATATTTTGCCCGTCCGTGGTATCCGTTACCAAAAGGTTCACTGAATAAATCTGCAGGCCACAAGCCATCGGATTGTAAGTGTTTGATGGAGAGGGAACTGTGGATGCGTTGGGTGGTGAAGCCGGGTCATCAAAATTCCATAAATAGATAAATGGCCCGGTTCCACCCAGAACTTCGCACGAAAAATTCACTACTTCTCCCGAACACAGCACTTCAGGCTCAAATGAAATGGAGACACTAAAATCTTGGCCGCTGGCTGCAAATGAAGCCATCAGCAGCAACACAAATAAAAGTATGTTAGGGAACTTACGTATGTTGCTGCTTCGTTTCATCTGCTTTGAAAATTTAAATCAAAGGTAATAAAAAACACTATGTAATTTAGTGTTTGTCCATAAAGTCATTGCTTTTCAATAGCCCCGTCCGTCAACCGGCGAACGGGGATTATTGAATTTTATGATTCCACTTTCAATTTGATCCATACCCAAAGAGCATGACAACGGGTGTTTTGATGCAATTAATTTAAAGGCTGGCACATTAACTCCCTATTCCACAATGATCCTGCGGCTGATGATCTGTTTATCCATGTTGATCATCAATACATAAACGCCTTTGCTCAGTCCGCTGATGTCGATTCGGGTTTGGCTATCTGTAATATCCATACTCCGAATCACCTGCCCATAGCTGTCTATCAGCTTTGCATGGCAGGATGTAAAAGCACTTTCGTTTTCGATGGACAGAACAAAGTAGTCTTTAGCAGGATTGGGATAGATTTTAACGGCTGCTGAACTTGCAGATGCAGGAGAAACAGTTCCGGTGTTTCCATAAAACTTCAAAATCCCCGAAAGCCCGTTTTCGCTGTAATAGGGCAGGTAGTCGGGTAGGGCAGGATCGAATTCAAAATCAAGGTTTGAACTTATCCCGGTTTTGCCTTCGATGCGCCTTAGTTGTATCAGATCGTTGTTTATCAGACCATCTATTTCGGTGGTGTAGGGATCATCGCCCATAATTACCAGACCTAATGCTGTGTTTAGATATTCGATCTGGGAAATGCCCACACAGCGACCTGCTTCGTTGTAAGCCGCGAGGATATCCCCCGTTTCAAAATCGCGCATAGCCGAAGGATAGATGGAAATGATATGCTGACTCCCGGTTTTTTTGATGCCAGAATTAAGATACGTCCCTTGCTTGGATTCGGGCATTTGTTTGTCACATTCAAATTCGTCATAGTCCACATAACCACCCTGGAGCATTGAGATCAGGTAGGCTCTTCCGGGACGAAGCGTTTGAAGCGTGTATAAACCGCCGAGTGGGAAGTAGATTTCGTTGTCGATTATATCGTAGGCGAAAAGCAATCTTTCGGCAATGCCCTCACTCTCGAGTACCTCCTCAGCAGATAGCGCGCAAGGGCTTAATACCGGCAGAATGCTTATGCCTTGGGGTATCAACAACCATTGGTCGGCAACTTCCTCCCCTTCAATAATTAACTGATCGCTAAAATTCATGTTGATTTTATATCCGGAATGAGGATTCCAATTTCCGATGGTGTTGGTGTGTTTTCTTGGCCAGTAAATCGCATTTTTGCTAATCATCAATTCGATGGTTTGGCACGAGGCCAAATCTTTAAAAATAGTATCTATCAAGGGGTTTATCGGCTCGATGTAACTCGAAATGTACGACCATCCCCGGGGTATTTCTATGGCTTGTCCGGCAATGGTATCGCTTATCGTCAATTCAACGGGCAGGAATAGTTCAGGATTTAGCAGGTCGTTGCTTTCGACAACAATATCTCCGTAATAAATTCCATATTCCAAGTCGGAACTTTGAATTTCAAAATTGATAGTTTGTTGGCCACCAATCTCTACTATGCCATCATCGGGTATAATATTAGCTATCCATGGAACTGTACTTGAAATAGTATAATCTAAAATCTCGTCACCAGAGTTTTTGATAACGAATGAGCGATTCACTATTTCTCCGGGCAGCAAGGTAAGCGTATAGCAGGCAGGGCTGATGGATGCCTGTGCTGATGGCAGTGTTTCGATGCTAAGGTGCATGGTGGAGGAAGTTAGAGCACAGCCCTCAAAACCCAACACAGACAGGATTAAAGTAGCTCCACCGTCCGCAATATCCTCAGCGCCGGGTGTGTAAACAGGATTTGGATTATTCCTATTACTAAAAGTTCCATCGCCGCCGGTGTACCACGAAAGATAGGTGTAATGCTGGGCAGAAGCCTGTGCCAATGTGTATGTATCGTCCGCAAAAATGGTGGTATCTTCACCTGCAAAAACCATAGGAGCCGGATTGACCACAACGGCGAAAGTGCAGATATTCTGGCAGCCAACAGCGTTGGTGTAGGTATAAGTAATATCGAAGGTGCCTTCTCCCGATACTGCCGGGTCAAAAACATTATTCGTTACTCCCGTTCCTGAATATTGACCACCTTCCGGGCTGGCTCCTTGCAATGCGAAGGCCGGAGTATTGCTGCATACCACCATGGTGTCTGGACAGCTTACTTCGGGGATGACCCCCAGACTTAAAACCATGCAATCGATTGCTTGCGGGCAGCCGGGATTTGCGGAAATCGCAGTTAGGCAAAGTTCAACCGTCCCACTTGCAAAATCCGCCTCTCCAGGATAATACGAAGGATTCAGCATTGTTGCATTATCAAAGATCCCGTCGCCGCTGGTTTGCCATTGTAGCTCCGCATAAAATTCGGCATTGGCCTCAACCAAATAATAAGCTCCATTGCCACAAAGGGTTGCATCGTTGCCGGCAAAAGCAACAGGAGGATCGATACAGCTAAGAATCGTTACCGTTAAACAATCCACGACTTCCTGGTCGCAGGCAGCAGAATATACGTGGAGGCAGAGTTCAATACTGCCATTTTGGATGTCCAGTGAGCCGGGTGTATAAACCGGGTTGAGGACAAATTCATCGGGCGCGAAAACACCATCACCGGTGCTGGACCAATAAAAGTTATCGCCGGGTAGCAAACCTTCAATTGTTGCCTGGGCAAGGTTAAGACTTTCTTCCTGCAGGATTTCTGCATCCGGGCCGGCATAAGGCACAGGCAGCGGATTTACGGTAATGGTAAAACTGCATGAGTTTTCGCATCCGGTGTCTGGGTTTTTGTATTTGTAAATAATTTCAAAATCCCCAATATTGTTACAATCCGGCGTAAATTCGTAGATAGTATCTCCATCCAAATAATAAGTTCCACCATCGGGCGTAGCACCTTCGAGCGGAAAGGGTTCGGCATCGCAGCAAAC